>CAZAUQ010000041.1:0-20490 GCA_964488495.1 uncultured Bacteroidales bacterium | reverse complement strand
AATTTGGAACTCCTCCAAATCAGAATGAATTTTTCAATCCTGAACATTTTCCTGTGGGCAATTATTGGACTGCCAAGCCGGTAGGAACTGCCTGGGATTATTATGTATTACCTGTGCCCGAAGGCAACGAGATTTCCATCACATTGGGAGATTCAGCCTATGTGCGTTGTGTCAGGACTTTTCAATAACGAAAGCAAATGAGAAAGATAGTAATTTATATCCTATATTTGTTTGTCGTGCTTTTTTTGCATGCCTGTCAGACAGAATCGTTTCCGGAGTCTAAGCATTCACAGGACGAAGGGAAAGTCTTGTTGTCGGGCAAGCTATCGTACACCGGTCAGAATACAAGGACTCGTGCAGTCTACGAATCAGATATTCAGAGGCTTGACATAATGTTGTTTGACGAAGACAGTACTTTTGTGGAGTGGCATCAGGCCAACATTGTTTCATCGGGGATGGGTGCTTGTGAATACAAAGCTGTATTAACCGCAACCAATCGAAAACGAGTTCTGCATTTTCTGCTGAATTTTCCTTTCGAAAACTATTCTTTTACTGCTTCGGATTTTGCGGGTATGCACATGAGTGAAGTGTTTTCATACATAGTAGACCAAAGGCAATACAACGAGGGTGGAGATCATTACATGAGCATGTGGGGAATTTGTAGCCTGCCCTCTATTCAGACTGATACAGAAATTCCGTCAGTTTCGGTGATACGCACTTCAGCCAGCCTGAGTTTTGAGATTCCACCGGAGCTCCGTAATCAACTGAAGTTGGATAGAGTATTTCTTTTCAATGTAATGTCGACAGGCTTGCTGGCTCCCGCCTCATTTTCTCCTAATCCTGCCGACTGGATCAGAGCCAGCGAACCAGGAATCAGGCTGCTCGACACCCTCAATGTTGAATCGCTCAATCACTATTCAACGCAATTATATACCTACGAACGCAGGGTAGAAAGCGGAGGTGCGGAAGATGATTTTTTTATTATTATAAAAGCTTGGTACGGAGAGGATTCCCTCGATAAATATTCTTATTACAAAATATTACCGGCCGAATACGATGAATCAGAGAGCGATCCTGAATCTAGATTCAAGCCTTTGGACATAATGCGTAATACCCATTATTTATTATCGTTCAAACAGATAGAAAGCAGGGGTTATGCAACACTTAGCCAGGCGCTGGCCAGCCCCCCTTCGAACAACATTGTTGTGGAAACGCTGAGCAGCACTACCGATATTCATGACGAAATTACTAACGGGCAATATAAACTGGGTCTTTCAGGTAATACTGTCAATTTGTACGAAGAACCCTCGTCCAACACCTTTACTAAAATCGCCGACATTTATCTGACCGAGGTCGGGCAAGGAACCGGAATCCAGATGCCTGCTATGGATGAAGTCTTTTGTGTAGTTGAACTCAACGAAAACAATTTATTGCTAAACAATAACAATATACCCTACAACCCAGGCGATACACTTCAGCCTTCGTCCGAGGGAGAACTTTGGGTATTGATCAATGCCTATCAACAATCTTTGAATCGCCGGGGCCGAATTCGAGTTCAGGCAGGTAATTTATGTCGCCAAATAGAACTCAATCAAAGCCGGTACAGTCTGTTTAATCTTCCTGAACAGCTAATCATAGGCTGGCAGGCCGGGAGTAGTGTCAGTCTGATTGTAGTGCCGGACACTATCAAGCATTATCCCCTGGAGATTTCCGCCAGCCTGGGAAAAGCGGCCTTAATATGGAACAATGAGAATTATCAGGAACCTCGAGCTGCTTTTTTGACCATTGATCAAAGCACAGCTACAATAGAAGATGTAGCCTCTGTGCAGGAATGCAGTTTTACGTTCAGTACTACTTCGGTGTTCAGTAACGCAGATACTGCTGCCTACCGAGTACAGGAAGTTATATTAAGTGCTGAAGGATTTTTGAACGATACTGTATTAATAAAACAAGCCAAATTCCCTTAAGTTTTTAATGGCCTATTCAGGCAGATAATATTCCAGCAACCTGCCGCTCAACTGCAAGAGTGAAATCTCGCAAAGTTTGATGTTGTATTCGGTTGTGAGCAGACGTTCTTCGGCTGTGAGCAGACTCACCTGGGCTTCGCGCAATTCTATGCCCGATAATTCCCTTAGCCGGTAACGTTCCATGGCGATTTCAAAATTACTTTGAGCCACCACCTCATTGTTCTTTTCGATTTCCCACAATTTGATGTTGTTGGTATAGGCTGTCCAGAGGTTGGCCAGGTCGGCTTTGAGAGAGGTTTTGAATTGTTCCAGCATTAAATCGCTGTTTTCTATTTCGATCAGGGCGTTCCGTTGTTCCCGTCGGCGGTTCATGCCGTCAAACAAGGTGATGCCTGCGCTGAGTCCGATATTGGGCCCCAGCTGGCTTTGGCTCAGGGTACTGCTGTTGTCGTACCAGTTGTAGCGGTAGCCGTATCCGGCGTTCAATCTCAGGTAGGGATAATTGCGGCTTTTGGCTTTACGGTAGTCCAGTTCTGAGATCGTTTTGTTTTTCAGAGCCAGCATCAATTGTGTATTGTGGTTCATGGCGTCTTCCCAGAGCCGGGCTTTGTCCAGTCCGGTGTCGAAAACAATGAGGCTGTCGGCAATGTCGTAATAGTGTTCTACATCTTCCAGAGCCATCAGGCGGTTCAGGTTGAGCCGGGTCCTTTCCACAACTTCCTGTTGGGAAATATATGCTGAGTTGTCGGCGTTGTAGTCTACCTGTGCCTGTTGATAATCCAGTCCTGAAGCAGCGCCGATCCCATAACTTGCTTCGACAATATTGAGACGGTCACGCGACAGATCAAGCGAGGTTTTCAGGTTGGCCAGTTTTATTTTTTGACGAATCAGGTTTTGATATTCCGCACTAAGATTGGCAGTAAAATCTTCCAGGCTGAGCCTGACATTAAGTTCGCCCATGGCTTTCAGTTCCTGTAGTCTGGCATAGGTGGTCCTGATGTTGAATCCTTCAAAGATGCTCCAGTTCAGGTTCAGTCCCAAATTGATATTGCTGTTTCCGTAATTATTTTGCAAGTTGCTGCTGCCGTCGCTGTCTTGGGTTTGGATGTCGTTGATGCTGCCGCTGTAGGCTGCACCCAGGCTGAGGTCGGGCAGCTGGCCGGCATTGCCCCGGCTGGCGTTGTTGGCCAATATTTCGGCCTGGTTGCTCACCAGTTGCAGATCGTAATTGGATTCCAGCCCAATTTGCAGGCAACGCTCCAGGTTCAGCGTATCCTGGGCCTGAGAAATGGACGGAGTAATCAGGAAGAAAGCCACTAAAACAGGTAATATCTTTTTCTTGCTCATATCGGTTGAAATAATATCGTAAACGGCAGGTACCACAAACAAAGTCATCAGAGTGGAAATCAACATTCCTCCCACAACAGCCACACCCATGGCAATACGACCGTTGGCACCTTCTCCTCCTGCAAACACCAAGGGAAGTAAACCCAGTATGGTCGAGATGCTGGTCATCAGAATCGGACGCAGGCGTTGTACCGAAGCCGAATGGATGGCTTCGTGTCTGTTCATGCCTCCGGCCTGCCGCTGATTGGCGAATTCAACAATCAGAATGCCGTTCTTGGCTACCAGACCAATAAGCATAATCATACCAATCTGGCTGAAAATGTTCATTGAGACTCCCCCGAAATGCATAAACACCAGGGCGCCTGCCAGGGCTAAAGGCACTGTGATCATAATAACTAAAGGATCCTTGAAACTTTCGAATTGAGCGGCCAATACCAGAAAAATCATAATCAGAGCCAGGATCAGGGCAAACATCAGGCTGGAGGAACTTTCTCTGAATTCTTTTGATTCACCACTGAGTGCTGTACGAAAACTGTCGTCCAGTACTTTGGCGGCAATGCGGTCCATCTCATCCAGGCCGTCGCCAATGGTATAGCCCTTTTCCAGACCCGAAGAGACCGTGGCAGAAACAAAGCGATTGTAGCGATAAATCTGTGGCGGGGCAACACTTTCGTGGAAACTTACCAGGTTGTCCAGAGGAATCATGTGTCCGTCGTTGTTTCTTACGTAGATGGATTTCAGATCCAAAGGTTCGTTGCGTTGCTGGCGATTGATTTCTCCCAGTATCTGATATTGTTTGCCGTTCATGTAAAAATAGCCCATACGCTGGCCGCTCAAAGCATATTGCAGAGTCTGGGCAATATTAATTGTGTTGACTCCCAACAGGTTGGCTTTATCACGGTTGATCTCAATGCGAATTTCCGGCTTGGTAAATTTCAGGTCAACATCGGCCATACGAAACACCGGGCTGGCGTCTACTTCTTCCATAAACAGAGGAATGTATTCCTTGAGTTTTTCCAGTGTAGGAGCCTGCAGGACATAATTTATGGGCATACCTCCCCTGCGCCCGCCAAAGGTGGATTGCTGCTGAACGAATACCCTGGCCAGGGTTTCGTTGCTGACGGCTTTGGTCAATTCTTCGGCAATTTCCATCTGGCTGCGTTCGCGGTCGCTGATGTCTGGCAGAATCAGGTTAATAAAGCCGCCTCCGCTCCAGGAACGGGCCAGTGTGGCTTGTCTTTCGGGAGTTACAGAGTCTGTGATGTCGGCTATATGATCGGCAAAATCACGAATATATTCAAAGGTGCTGCCTTCCTGTCCGTTGATACGCACAGAAATCATAGAGCGGTCTTCGAGCGGAGATAATTCAGAAGGGATTTTATTCCAGAAGTAAAAAATGGAAGCTAAAAACAGGGCAATGATGGGAAAAGCTATCCACTTGTGATCTAAGAAAGCCCTCAATCCATTGGAATAGGCCGAATTGAGCTTTTCAAACATAGGCTCGGTTTTGGTGTACAACCAGTTTTTGCGTTCCCTGCGTTTGAGCATCTTGGTGGCCAGCATGGGAGCAAAAGATAAAGCTGCCAGCGATGAAATGGCCACCGAACCGGCAATCACGATGCTGAATTCTTTAAACAAACGGCCGGTAATACCTTCCATAAACACGATAGGCAGAAAAACAGCTATCAGGGTAATGGTTGTGGAAACAACGGCAAAAAAGATTTCCTTTGATCCTTCGATACCGGCCTTACGGGGTTCCATACCTCGTTCAATGCGCACATAAATGTTTTCGGTCACCACAATAGCATCGTCAACCACCAATCCGACGGAAAGCACTATGGCCAGCATGGTGAGCACATTGATGGAAAATCCGGCCAGGAACATAATAAAAAAAGCGCCTATCAGCGAAATGGGAATCACCACCACAGGTACCAGTGTTACCCTCCAGTCACGAAGGAAAAAGAAGATAATAAACACCACCAGGGCAAAGGCAATAAAAATAGTATCACGTACCTCGTTGATTGAGGCACGTATAAAGCGGGTATTATCGAAGGTGATGTCTATGTTTACGTCTTCGGGCAGGTCTTTTTTCAGTTGAGCTACTCGCTTGTAAGCTTCGTCGGCAATTTCAATATGATTGGCTCCGGGCTGAGGAATAAGAACCGTCATTACGGTGGGGATCCTGTTTTTACGCATGGCACTTCGCATGTCTTCGGGAGCCAGCTCGGCATAACCTACGTCGCTGAAGCGCACGATTTTGTCGCCCGACCTTTTAATGATGACATCGTTGAATTCCCTGGCTGTCTGCATTAGGCCCAGTGTCCTCAGTGAGAGGTCGATGGTATTGCCTTCGATGCTGCCTGATGGAAGCTCCACATTTTCTTTGTCCAGTGCATTTTTGACGTCCATGGGAGTAACTCCGTAACCGGCCATCCGGACAGGATCCAGCCACATACGCATGGAGTAGCGTTTTTCTCCCCAGATGTTTACACCGCTCACGTCGGGAATGGTCTGCAGTCGTTCCTTGACAGTTAGTTCTGCAATTTCGCTCAATTCCATCAGAGAACGCTTTTCGCTCTGTATGCTGATATTCATAATGGGTGAAGCGTCGGCATCGGCTTTGGAAACAGTGGGCGGGTCACAGTCTCTGGGCAGGAAACGCTGAGCTCTTGACACTTTGTCGCGGACGTCGTTGGCGGCCGTTTCAAGGTCGACGCTCAATTCGAATTCTACAGTAATACGACTGGAACCCTGACTGCTGGTGCTCGATAAGGAACGTATGCCCGGAATGCCGTTGATGTTTTGTTCCAGTGGTTCGGTAATCTGGTTCAGAATGACATCTGCATTGGCTCCGGGATAACTGACACTAACCGTGATAATAGGATTGTCGACACTGGGGTATTCCCTGACGCCCAAAAAAGTATAACTTATAAAGCCGAAAATCAGGATAATCAGCATTCCTACGGAAGCCAAAACAGGACGTCGTATACTAAGTTCGGAAATGTTCATGGTGCCTACCTTAATTGATCAATTTTCACCTTAGTACCGGTACGTAGCTGCATTACCCCCGAAACAATAAGAGTGTCGCCCGCCTGAATGCCGCTAAGGGCCTGGACTCTGGCTTCGGTACGAATGCCGCTGATAATTTCCACAGGTTGTGCCTGTCCGTTGCGGTAAAGATAGACCAGATTGCGTCCCATTTCGGGAATAATGGCTTCTGCGGGCACCGATAAAGCATTGATGATTTCGCGGCGGGTAATTTCGACCGATGCAAAACGCCCGGGCATCAAGGACCTGTTGGGATTGTCGTAAAGCGCCCTGACCTTGAGTGTACGAGTATTGATATCAATAATGGATTCAATGGCATAAACCCTGGCTTGGTATTGACGCATAATGCCTTCATTGTCTTCGAGGCTGAATTTGATGTTGGTGCCGTCCCTCACTTCGGAGGCATAACTTTCGGGTATGGAAAAATCAATTTTAAGAGGATTCACCTGAGTGAGTTTGGCTATTTTGGTAGAAGGGGAAACAAAGGCTCCCTCGCTCAGCTCGCGCAAACCTACTATGCCGTCAAAGGGAGCAAAAAGCTCTGTCTGGGCTATATTGGCTTTGATCAGTTCAATATCGGCCATCAGTTTGTCGTATTCAGTCACTACGGACTCATAGGCTTCCTGGCTGACGGCATTCTTTTTGAGCAGAGTCTCCTGGCGGTAAACCCTGTCTTTGGCCAACGGAACCTGAGTTTCGAGCTTTTTGAGCTGAGCCTGCAGAGGTTTGTCGTTTATTTTAGCCAACAGAGTTCCCTTGCGCACAAATTCTCCTTCCCTGAAGTAAATAGCCACCACTTTTCCCGAGGTTTCAAACGATAAATCAACTTCTTCCGATGGAATAATATTCCCGGTAGTAATGGTTTTATCTGTCATAGTATGAGCTTGTACGAGCTCAGCGTTGACATTGAGTTGCCTCTGTCCCGGTAAGGCTCTGGTTGGTACTTCGGCCTGAGATTTATCTGAACCAAGCCCTGTTAATCGCTTAATACCGGGCAGAAAAATCAATCCGATAACAAGCAAGGCTATGAGTATAAGGCTGATACTCTTGATTGTCCTGGTCATGAGAGCATAAGATTTTATAATATGCGAATTTACTCAATTCGAAGCATCCATTGAGTGCCTGATACATATTTTATACTAAATTAAGTCTTATAATCATCTCATTTTCTGTAACCTAATTTATCTTAAATTTCCTTTGTTGAAGATTGTGGATGGAATGTTCACATCTAGTTCCATAGACACAATATTCATCAAGGTGCCTTTGCCTTCTTTAAGCATATCTTTGTAAAGCATGCTTTTGGGATACCAACGCCCCTGGATTTGTTCAACATTATCAAAACTGATGCGTTTAAGCAGTTTGCCGCTTTTTGAATAATAATCGGCTTTGAGTGGAATAAAGTGTTCCTGGTCTATACTGAGGACTTGTTTGTGATAATCCACTTCAGCAACAATGGCTGTCAATTCGAGTATCCAGCAGGTTCGTCCCCGGATTACTTCTTCTCCTGTCACCTCTGCCAGATAACGCTCCAGCAGAGTTTCATCTTCCATCATGTCTTCGTAAGACAAGTCACTGCCCATAACCGACTGGCGCAGCATATGTCCCGAAATCTGTATGATGCGATCGGTCGAGGGCGAGTAAATCCACAATTGATCTTCGAGTTTCAGCATCTTGGTGCCTTTCTCCCTGGCCGGAGCCAGGTACTCACTGAAAGCGTTATTATCGCCTTCGCTCCAGGTTTTTACTTCCAGGGTTCGGCTGCCTCTGTTGCCCTGAATTTCCATTGTTGAATGGATGATACGGCTGTTGGCGTTCATATTTTGACCTACTCTTTCGAGAATACTTTTTCCGGAAGGATAATTCTGCGCAGAGAGAATAAGACTTAAGGGCAGGATAAACGCTGTTGTTATATAAGTATTCATAGTAAAGCTGAATTAACAATTGATTTTAATTTTCGAGTTCCTTGAATAAGCTGGCCGTTTGTCTTTTGTAAATACCTATCCCGGACAACATAGCTCCGATCAGAGTGGACAAAATGCCGGGCAAAAAGCCTATGTAGTATGTGCTGCTGGTAATCCGGGCCCGCATAACCGTGGGCATCATAATGGTGGAATCTTTCAACATATCGCCTACGTCCAGGCCGTATTTTTGCATAAGCCAGGAAAACAATAGTCCGAATACCACTCCGATAATCGATCCCAATATCCCGATCATTACCGCTTCGGCCATCAGCGAACGATAGAGCTCGTGCTTGTTTTCGCCTATAGCCAGGCGCAGGCCAAATTCTCCGTAGCGCCTGAGGCCCCCAAGCAATCCCGCATTCCACAAGACCAGTGACATGGCCAGCATAAAAACCAAAACAATCAGGTATTGCATTTGCTGGGCATAGGCTACAAAAAACTGCATGCCGTTCATATCGCTCAAAGGCAGCATCAAAAGTGAAAATTCATCTTGAGCACCGGACTGTTTTTGATTAAAGTTCTCAGATAGGTTTTGAGCTACTTTGTGTATGTAATAGCCTTCCTTTAAAAAGCCAAGCAGCTCGCTTGAGGCGTTTTCCATATTCAGGGCCAGTTGCAGATCTTCGAGGTCTGCAATCATAAAACCACGATCCAGGCTGCTTATGCCGAATTGCAGGGTACCGCAGACTTTGAAGTTGAACATGGCCATTTCGCCCCACATGCCGCTCGAAATCAAGGTGACTTCGTCTCCAAGTTTCAGCCCCATCTGTAGGAACAATTCATGGCTAAGCATTACTTCTCCCGCTTGTTGAGGGAAGCCGCCGCTACTCAGGTAATCGCGTAAATGCATACGTTCAATTTCCTCTGATGAATTCAATAAATTCAGGCCCATGCCTTTTACATTTCCCTGGGCTCTGGTCTGTCCGTTTTCATCGGGAACATCCAATAGGCCTCCAAACTGAATGCGGGGAGTCCAGCTTAAACCGGGGTAATCCTTTTCGAGTTGCTGCTGTAATGTGTTTATGTCTGTCAGGGCATAGTCATTGGGCGTTTGGGACATATTTTCCTGATAACCTCTGGTCATTACTTTTACATGTCCGGTAGTAAATTGCGCAGTCCATTCAATACTGTCTCCGAGAACTCCGTCCATGTAGGCCTGAAGAAATACTGTTATCATAACTCCAAGGCTTACCACGATAATAGGTAGCAAACTGCGGCTGCGATCTCTTAATATGCCTTTTAATAAAAATCTGATCATGGTAATAATTGTATTAATCAATGCATTTTCCCCCGTATGGCTTCGGTGGGATTCATCCGGGCTATCTGTCTGGCGGGGAGACAACTCACCAAAGCAGTGCTCAGTAAGATAAACACGACAGTACTCAGTATGAGTTTTAGACTGTAATAAGGGTACATTACGTCCGATACAGGCAGGCCAAATTCGCTGACATCGACAGGAAAGCTAAGCCCGTTTATGCTTAGGTAAATAAATACGGGTATACCGTAGAGGCAGCCCAAAGCTATAGCTAGCAGGGCATTCAGACTGCCTTCGAGCGTGAATAGTCGTTGCACCTGTTTGCGAGTCATTCCCAAGGCCACCAAAGTTCCTATCTCACGTTGACGCTTGAAAATGGCCAGAGTTTGGGTGTCGAAAATAGCCAGGAGGGCAAGAAGCAAAAAGATAAGGTAAAAGATGGCCATACCAACTGATTTGGCTTTAACCATGGCAATGGTGTTGCTGCTCAATTCCTCAACGTCCTTAAAAAACCAGCCTTCCTGCTGTTGGGCTTTATAATCGGCCGAAGCCAGTAGTAAACTGGCTTGATTTTCCCGGAGCATCATGTTTTGTAGTTTATCGAGTGCAAGCCATATTTGTCCGTTGTCTATAGTTGGGACAGTGGTAACGAAAACGCCCGCTATCCTCAGGTCGGCTGCTTCAAATGTGCCGTTGGCGTCTCTCCATCGTAAGGTCACCAGATCATCCTCTTTCAGGTGAGTCTGTTTGGCCATATGAGCTCCTATAATTACGGGGATTTCGGGGCCTTCGTCTGACAGGAGCTGAGTAGGAAGTTTAATTAAGTTTTGTTCCGGATCGATGCCTTTGAGTATGACTCCCTGCATGCGTCCATGGGGATAAATAGTGCCCTGGCTGATTAATACGGCCTGTAACAGGCCCGATTCCATAGCTGGTTTCATCTGATCCGGAATGTCCCGGGCGCAGGAATCGAGCGAGAATGGATCGTAAGGATCGTAGTTGGCACTCCAGTACTGGCCTCCGGCTATTTCCCAGGCAATAGCATCGCTCACCGCCTGACGACTCCAGCCTTCAAGCAAACCTTGCATAAAAATGATAAGCACAAAGGAAACAGACAGCACAAACACCGTCAGCCAGGTTTTAAGTCCATTTCCAAGCAGGCTTTTTAAAGCAGTCTTAAACAATTTCATAGTAGTATGATTGATGTAAGAAGCACTATTTAGGGACTCAGACCCAACGATCTGCCGTAACTTTTCCGTCTTCGAGTTGTATGATTCTTTTCAGGTAGCCAATCACTTTTTCATCGTGAGTAGCAAAGATGAAACTGGTCTTCAACTCTTTGTTGAGCTTTAACATAGCCCTAAGTATATTATGTGAGTTAGCCGAGTCAAGGTTGGCGGTTGGTTCATCGGCCAGTACCAGCTGTGGGCGTTTAACCATCGCTCTGGCTATGGCTACTCTTTGGCATTCTCCTCCCGAAAGCTGGGCGGGACGTGAATTTATTTTATCGCTCAACCCTAGCCAGCTTAAGCTTTCAATTACTCTTTCCTTGCGCTCTCTGGCCGGCATATCCAATAACAAAAGAGGAAATTCCACGTTTTCGAACACTGTGTAAACAGGAAGCAGATTGTAATTTTGAAATATAAAACCCAGTTCCTGTTTACGCAGCAGGGCGGCTTCGGGGGGACTGAGACGACCTACTGATTTGCCCAGTACTATCACTTCTCCTTCGCTGGGAACATCCAGCGAACCGATAATGTTGAGCAAAGTGGTTTTGCCCGAACCGCTGGGGCCTACTAAGCCGGCGAATTCAGCTTCGTAAAAGCGAAGGTTCAGGTCTTTCAAGGCTGTAAAATAAGCTTTACCTACTGGAAAGGTTTTGGTCAGATGTTTAACTTCTACTATCATATGGCATTAGAATAAAAGAAAAATCAAATTAAAAATAATAACTGGCCATTACCTGAAAGCCTTTGCCCGAATAGAGTACTGAATTGTCTGAGTTTCTTCCCGGTCCGGGCATCTGTATATCGGTGGGATTTAGATATGCGATTAAGTAAAAACTCCAATCATCGTACACTCTGCCCCAACTTAGGTAATTAAACAACTTATCAGCGGCGGGCATATAAAAAACCAGGGCGCTCAGATTATCCAGAATGGTAGGAGAATAATTCAACATACTTCCCAGCAAATGCAGCCTGTTATCAGCCAGCAGAAACTTGCTTCCGCTGTGGTAATACAAATATTCCAGCGTTAAACCTAAGCCGTTTCCCAGGCCAAAAGTATAGTCTATGCCTAGGTTTAGCATATCCTGAAAACGGGGAATCAACAGGGCTTTGTTAGAACTGATGCAGGAACTGGCTTCGAACCAGAGGCCGATACCAAAATCCCATTTACCGTCTAGTCCCCAGCGAAATTCGCCGGGATAGTCAGTTCCGCTTAGGCTGCTTTCTTTGCGAAGTGATCTGAAATGAGTACTCAGGGCAATTTCTCCCTTGCCTGCCGGCATTTCAAAACGGCCTCCCATTTCCGGAATCCAGGTTTCAGACCCTGTGATTTCCCAGCCTTTGTTTTGGTTGTTACCCAAGAGACACCAGAGCCACACATTACTGTTGTTTTCAAAATAATATTTCCCCAGTAGTCCAAAAACGCCATCAGTCAATTGCAGGGGATCCCTTATGTCCATGGCATCAAACCACATCAGTGGGCGGAACATTTTGGCTTGTCCGAAATTGATTTTTTGCAAGCCGGCCCTTATCTCAAATCGTTCTTCGTGGTAGCCGGCCCAGAGCCTGTAGGCTTTGAATTTGCCGTAAGCTCCCTGATAGCTGCCGTTGCTGAAATCCAGATTCCCATACATATGCAGGGAAGCTTCCAGCTGAAAAGCGCTTTGGGGTTTAAAACTTAAGTTGCCTTTCAGAGTGGGTACAAAACGGCCTCCGCTTTGTAATATGCGTGTTTGCTCAAAACCGGCCAGAGTCCATGCTGTCATCTGTCCCTCAAGACTGAGATTCGCACGCCAACCGTCAGCTGCTCGCGGACTAGTGCAAAAAAGCAATAAAACCAATACTAGGCTATTTTTCCTGGTTTTCATTATTATGGGGCATAATGCCGTATATTAACGATTCTGAAAATTGCCTGGCCAGGCTTTCGGCATTGGGAAATAAATGCAGAATATCATCACTGCGGAACAATTCCAGTTGTTTTTGTAACAGCCACATAACAAAATCCAATTGAAGATTGGGATTCATCTCGCCCTTTTCCTGAGCCTTTATGAAAAAATTTCTGGTCGTTTCCAGAGAATTTGCCGTCATTTTGCTGAATTGCTCCAAAATACCGCTTGCCTGAGGATTGAAAAAATCAGCTACAAATTCCATCGAAAAGTTCCTGCTCATTTCGTATTTAAGAGCGAGCAATTCCTGCATCCTGGCAGCAAAAGGCTGTTCACTCTCAATGATGCTGCGGTAAGATTGTATTAAGGTTTCATTCCAATCTTCCAGTAAATGAATAATCAGAGTAGTTTTGTCTTTATAGTAAGCATAAAAAGTCTTGCGACTTAAGCCGGCCTTTTGACAAATTTCAGTAATACTTACTTTTTGAAATCCGTATTTCCAAAACAAATTCCAGGCAGCCTGATCTAATTGTTCTTTTTTAGTCATATAGGTAACATAAATCGGCTAAATATACAAATAATATAGAAATACAAGAAATATGTTACTTATTTTCTCGGAATCTGCAAAAACCTCAATACTCTATAAAGTAAATGTTCCTGATTTCTAAGTGTCGGAATTGCAGGCAAGCAGTCCTAAGGAATACTTGATTTATGATAATAAAGCATAAAGACTTATGCGAAAAATAAGTATCTTTGTTGCTTTTGTATAAAAAAGAGATATATCGCCATAGTTCACAAAAGCTTGTAGTTCATGAAAAAAAACTTCCTATTTTTTTTATACCTGCTTTTTTCTTTTTCCCTGCTTGCGCAGCTAAAAATCAACGAGCTGATGCCTAAGAATATTTCGGCTGTCAGAGATGCTTATACCAATTACAGTATGTGGGTTGAAGTGTATAATGCTTCAGACAGAGAGATAAATCTGGCCGATTATTTTTTCAGCGATAATCCGAAGTCGCCCGGCAAATGGAATCCCGATGCTCAGACAATATCTGCCCGGGGATTTGCATTGCTATGGTTCGAAAGAGAAGACCGCAGCGGACACGCCAATTTTAAACTGGAAACCGAGGGCGGTGAACTTTATTTATTTAATCGCAGCGGCCTGTTAGTGGACGAAGTGTATTACCCCCCGCAATATCGCAATGTGTCGTACGGACGTACCGGCGATGGAGAAAACAATTGGGACTATTTTGTCGCTGCCTCTCCCGGAGCCTCCAATTCCGAAGGAATTGCTGCAATAGCTCGTTGCCCCAATCCAGAATTTAAACTCAGCAGCGGATTTTATTCAGGCCCAAGATACTTTGGATTCATAACACCCTCCAGGGGCACTATTTATTACACATTGGATGGCTCCGAGCCCGATATGAATTCAACCAAATATCAATCAGGCGCTTCGGTGTATATTTCAAAAACTACAGTTCTGAGAGCGATATGTATGGCAGATGATTGTCTGCCCAGTGATTTGCTGACGGCCACCTACTTTATTGGCGAAAGAAACTTTGATTTGCCGGTGGTGTCGCTGGTGGCCGATCCCCTGCATCTTTGGGATAATATGTATGGCATCTATGTGGACGGCATCAATGGCATTCCCGGTAACGGACAAAGTCAGCCAAAAAACTACAACCAGGATTGGTCGAGACCGGCCAATTTTGAATTGATCGATACCAGCGGAGTGTTGCAAATCAATCAGGAGCTCGATATATCCATTGCCGGCGGCTGGACCCGGGCCAGCGGGCTCAAATCGCTGAAGATTCAACCCAGATCAAAATTCGGGAATAATCACCTGGATTACGACTTTTTCCCTGTCAGTAAACCCGGTCATTTGTACAAGGACATTATGTTGAGAAATTCAGGTAACGACAACGGCCGCACTCAAATGCGTGACGGTTTCATTCAGTCCATACTCCGAAACCGGATAGACATTGATTACCTGGCTTATGAACCGGCCGTATTATTTATCAACGGCAAGTATTACGGCATTGAAAATTTGAGGGAAAGAAGCAACAAAGACCTGATTTATAGTAATTACGGCCTGCAAGAAGAAGATATAATTCTAGATGGAGTGCCGGATGTGGACCTTTTCCCTGTAACGCCGGAATACAAAGAATTGCACCAATTCATCGAAGAATTGAATATGGCTTCCGATACGGCATTTCAAGCAGTGTGCCGACGTATCGATATGGAAAATTACATCCATTATCAGTTGTTCCAAATATATGTAGCCAATACTGACTGGCCGCATAACAACTTCAAGTTGTGGAAACGCAAAGTGGACGGCAAATGGCGTTGGATAGTGTATGATCTGGATTTTGGTTTTAACGGTGCAAACGGGCCTTCGCACAATACCTTGGCCTATGCCCTGGGCGAAGGCAATTCCTGGGGACAATGGTCGACTATGATGTTTAGGCGCTTGATGTTAAACACCGAATTCCGCCGGCGTTTTATTGACAATATGTGTGTGGAACTGTCCAAGAGCTTTGAACCTGAGCGTGTCATTTCCATCCTGGATAGTATGGCGGCCAAAATTTCAAATGAAATTGTCTATCACAAACAACGATGGGGTTCTTCGGCCGATTTCAACAGCGACCTGGAATCTATACGTTCTTTTGCCCGACAACGACCCAACAATATACTTAGTCAGCTAAGCAGCCGGTATTTGGGAGGGGTTTCAAACGGACTGATAAAATTAAGCGCCAACCATCCTTCGGCCAGTTTTTATTTAAACCGGGCTTATATACAGGACGCCGAAATTGATTTGAGGTATTTTCTGCAACAAGAGATCAACATCAGAGCAGCCCGTGTGCCCGGTATGAAATTCTCACATTGGGAAGTTAACAAAGGAGGTACCGTCAATCAATTGATTGCAAAGGGTGCCGGCTGGAACTATTTTTATAGCAGTAGTTCGGCACACGAAAATTGGAACACTTTGACGTATAACGATCAGACCTGGGCTCATGGTAATGCCCAATTGGGTTATGGAGGTAAAGGTGAGGTTACGGTACTGAATTATGGAAGCAACAGCAACAACAAATACCCCACCGCTTACTTCAGAAAAGACATTCAACTCAGTGATCTTGATAAGAAAAGCAGTTTTCGACTCGGTATTTTTGCCGACGACGGAGCTGTTGTTTACGTCAACGGCCGGGAGTTGGCCAGGCTCAATATGCCGGCAGGAACCATCAGCTACAATACCTATGCTTCTTCGGCCAACAATGGCCTGAACGCCGAATATGAAATACCGTTTAGTATGCTCAGGGAGGGCAGCAATCTGATTGCTGTCGAGGTCCATCAGGCTACTGCCAACAGCTCCGATCTGATTTTTGACCTGGAGATGACTTACATAGAAAAAAACAGCGAAGTACAAATTTTGGCCAACGAAGTATACACCGGACTCTTCGATTCAGAGTTAACGCTCAGAGCTTTTTACGAAGAAGACCCAAGTGCTCAGGATCTTCGTCCCAAGGTGGTTATCAACGAGATTGTGGCCAGTAACAATCAGATTTCCGATGAATACGGCGAAACTGATGACTACATTGAACTTTACAATTACGGTGAGGAAGAGTTGAACCTGGCCGACTGGTATTTGAGCGACATTCCCATCTACCCGGCTTTGGGCAGAATTGCTGCCACAGATTCGAGCCAAACTCTGTTGCCGGCCAAATCATGGCTTTGCCTCTGGGCCGACGGAGAACCGGAGCAAGGTCCTTTGCACCTGAATTTCAAACTTGATGCTCTGGGCGAAAGTCTGGTCTTATCTAAAAAGGTTGAATTTGGCCGCCTGATGATGATCGATTCCGTCACATACCCGGTTATGGACCGCAACATGAGTTATTCCCGCATTCCCGATGCCGGCAGTGTATGGAAAACACAAGAGCCCAGTTTTGCAGCTTCCAACCTCTTGTCGAAATTGGAGGATAACTTACTGACCGGGGAAATTGAGGTTTATCCCAGTCTGGTGAAAAGCAGTTTCAGCGTCAGGAATGCCCAGGGTTTGCAGCTTCGCCTTTTCGACACCGGAGGCCGGCTGGTCAATGCCGGACTCTGTGTTGATGAGCTTGAACAAATAGACATCTCAGGCTTGCAGTCCGGACTTTATATTCTAAAAATCAACGGACAAGTCTTCAGGCTGATCAAGCAATAAGCATCAGATGACGGGAGGCCGCAAAAGTAGCCGCAGGGGTGGCAGCTTCGCTGATCAAGCAATAAGCATCAGTTGACGTTGGTTACGGTATAATTAATGGTGAAATTCTTCAACAAGGTTCCCGGAGTATACGTGCCGCCCAGTATAAAACCGTGTACATTTTCGCCTCCGCTGACTTCTCCACCCTTGTAGATGGAGTAGCTGTTTCCTTTGATCAGATCCGAAGCGCTGTACATCAGTTTCAGCACCAAATAGCTGCGTGGAAATTTATAGGTCATCACCTGATTGCCTTCGGCAGTCTGCAGATGAATGTATTCTTCGGAATTGACCAGGCCGTTGTAAATAATGGTGTTTTGTGCAGAAGTGCTGCTGGGATTGGTGTTTTTGCCACCGGTAGCCAGCAGGCTGCCCCCGTTGATTTTGAAAATGCCGTCGCAGTTCACTCCGTTCTTGCTGCCTTGGGCGCCCGAAGCTATAATAAAGCCTCCGTTTATTGTCAGGGATGCCTTGGTATCCAGCGCGTCGTTGTGCGTGCTGTAGCAATAAATTTCGCCGTTATTCAGGGTCATGTTGCGGAGTGACTTGATGCAGTCGTCGTAAGAAAGTACATCAATTTCGCCCCCGTTGATACTAAGGCTGCCGTCGGAGTCAATGCCGTCGCTGCCGGTACCTCCGGTGGCTTCTACTTTTATGGTACCTCCGTTGATGGTCATATCCGCGTCGTTTTTGATGCCCTTGGCGTTAGAAATATACGTACCATACAAGTGTTGACTGCCGGTCGTTTTGACCTGAACTATACCATCTTCAATAATAACTTGTCCTGCCACGTTGATTCCTTTGCCTCCTTTGCCGGAGCAGAGTATATTTAGGTTGGTTTCGGCTCCCGAAATCTGCAGGATGCCGTCGCATTTGATACCGGCTGCCGAAGATAAGTCGGCATCTTCGTCGTCCCAGGCGGCGTTTCCCAGGACTATCAATTCAAGATTACCTCCGCTAAGGAACATATTTTCTTTACTTCTTAATGCTTTGGAAGCATTGCCTTCGAGGTTTATTTTAACAACCCCTCCGTTAACAACCAGATCGCGGGCAGCATCGATACCCATACTCTTTTCGCCTGTGGTGTTTATTGTTATTTGGCCCTGTCCGATCAGAATACTGGCGTTTACAGCCGTATCTTGTCCCAGGTAGGAAGTTACGATGCCCTCGTCTCCGGAGTTGATTAATAGTTCACCTCCGTTGATAAGGATAAAACCGGAATCGCATTCTATGCCGTCGCTCAGGCCGTTAATTTGCAGCAAGCCCTGATCCATGACAAAATATTCGCTGGCGTGAATCCCGTCTCGGGCAGCTGTTTCAACAAACAATTCTCCATCCTGAAAGCGGATAAATTTATCGGAACAGAGGGCATGCTGGCTTTTGCTTTGGAGAGTCAGTTTCCCCTTACCGGCAAAAATGAGGCCTCCTTTGGCGTAGAAACAGGATCGTGTTGTATTCAGTTCAGTAGAATAAAGTTGAGCATCGGTCAGGAAATTCTCTGTGCTGTCGTTAAGATAAACCAGAGTTCTTTCTGTGCTTTGAATATAAATGGCCGGGCCAATCGAAGAAGCCAGGTTCAGACTGTCGAGAATCAGGCTGAAGCTGCTGTCGCTGGCAATGCTGAAAGAAGCGTCCTGGCGGGCTCCCGAAAGTACAAATTTCATACCGGCGGCCTGCGATTGTACGCTTACATGTCCGCTGTTTTGTTGAATTTGTATTTCGTTCTCCAGAGGATTGGTGATGAGTACGGCTGTATCGGTATAAAGAATTAACACAGCCGTGGAATCTATCACTATAGTGTCTGTATCCACTGTGTCGATTGGAATGTCAGGAGTATCGGGATTGTCAGGAATATCAGGAATATCGGGTCCGTCGGGTTTACAACAGGCCATCCAAAAAATCAATAAAATCAGCAAGCCAAAAGTTGAGGTTTTTTTCATCACTTTCTGTTTATAAATCAACGGAATACCCAATGCAGATCATATGCCCGTTATCGTCGCTGTCGTCTGCGTAATTGGTGTAGCGGTAATACAGTTGCAACGCGTTCTTTTTGTTAATGTTGTATGTGCTTCCTGCAACAAAGCGCCAGCGGTTGATGTTTCTGTTGGCCGGATCGGGGTCGTTCAGGCTGTAGTACATTTCTGCAGAAGCAAAGGGCTCAAAATGAGAGCCTTTAATGTCGTATTCTACTTCGAGCCGGCTACGTAGATACCATTTGGGGTTGTGGTCGGAGGTAATCTGTGGCCGGTAAGTGCCTTGCAAACGTTCGCGCAGAGATACATTGAAACGACCAAATGATTTGTCGCCTGTAACGTAAACATTATAACGGTGCCTGTAATCCCAGCCGTCCTGCAAATCATAATAGTTCAATAAATTATAACTGACTCCTCCTTTTAAAAATTTAAAGGGTTTGTAAGTAAGGCCAAGGCCGTGTGAAAAGCGTTCGGCCCGGCTAAAATTCTTGTGCAGCCGGAATTCCTCTTCGAAGCTTAAGCTTACTTTGCTTATTATCTTTTTCGAAATTTCCACCGACAACTGGCTGCCCCAATCGTCTGTATTGCTTTGAGAGTGGAGGGGAAGCAGGCAGCTAAAGGCAATAAGTGCCGCGAAGATTCTTTTAATTCTCATCAAAATGCATTTATTCGTTAGACCATTTCGGGAAACGGGTAATCTGATCGGTTGCATTAATTTCTACGCGCTTTGATTCGTAGTATACTTTTATATAAGCAATGTCGCGTGAAAAATCAATATGCCCCACCTCAACTCTTATAATATCAAGCCCTGTGCGCTTTTTAAGATCATCAACCAGTTCTTTTTCCTTCTCCGGCAAAATCAGCTGAATTTTGTCGTAGAGCACCATCTTACTGTTGGTGTGTTTGAGCCAGCGCGAGGTTTCCAGCCCCCAAATAACTAAAATAATGATAACATTGGTGGCCACCATTTGAGTATAGCTCATTTGTACAGAGAGAGCATTAATTACCGATATGGCAGTGATGGTAAACAAATAGGTCATTTCCCGGATAGGTACCTGCTCGGTGCGATAGCGTATAATACCGAAAATGGCAAAAATACCCAAGGCAAATCCGATCTTCAGCTTGACACTGCCTAGGAGGTAAATCAGGAAGAACATGCTGACACTGATGATAATAAAGGTAAAGTAATAATCTACCCTCCGGCTTTTTTTGTAGTAGAAAAAATGAATAAGAATTCCTATTACTACAAAGTTGAAAAAGAAGCGGAACAGTAATTCCCACAAATCGTGAGCATTAAAAATGGGTGTAGCCAGAGCTTGTGTCTCCAGCAATTCTTCCGCTTGTAACATTTCTGCAAATTCTTCCATATTAGTTGTTGATGATTTTGTTTATGAGGGTGAGTTTTGATTTGAATCTGTTGTTTTTTAATTCCGGATTGGTCAGTACTGATCCTATGCAATACTTGCTGATGTTGTTGGGATGAATACGCAGGGAAGACAATATTTCCTTGGCGTGTGAGCGACAATTTCCGTCTTGTTTAAGTTCTATAATCATTAATTTGGATAAATCGCTCCATGCTTTGGTTTGCAAATGATG
>CAZAUQ010000040.1:19673-22154 GCA_964488495.1 uncultured Bacteroidales bacterium | reverse complement strand
GTCAGGATTTTTTTCATAGAAAATAGAATTAAATAGTTAAACGAGTTGATAAATTAAGAGTTAGGTACAAATGTGGGCAATATTAGTGGTTTTTTATGATTTTCCATTGGTAAAAATTGATAAAAGATTGCGACTTTTTGATATGGAAGGCTTTTTTAAGGATTTATTGGATTAATCCGGTTTTTTTGAGCGGAAAGCACTAAAGTCAATTATTATAAATTATAAGACAAAATTTATAAGCACAAGCGGTTTAATACCAATTCTTTTGTCCTTGTAAAATTTTATGCAAATCCCAATATAAATATGACTGTATTCAATTATAACAGGAGAAAGAGTTATTTGGTATTGATTGTGGTGCTTAGTTCAATTCTGAGCGGTTGTCTGGAGAAATTGGACGATGAGAACCTGTACACCTTTACCGGCGAAACCATTGCTGATTATATGGAAAACAGGCCTGAGCTCTACAGCGACTTTACCAATATAATGAAAAAGTCCAAAATGTTTAGCTTGTTGGCAACCAGAGGTTCCTATACCTGTTTTGTGCCCACTAACGAAGCAGTGAATAACTATCTTACAGAAAAAGGGGTCAGCAGTGTTGACTCCTTGTCGCAGGAGGAAATAAGGGAAATAGCTTACGGACATATTATACTTCAAGCTTATCTCACTACCGATCTGGACGAAGGAGCCATTCCTGTTCCCAATATGAACGATCGTTATTTGACCGTTTCT
The DNA here is from genome assembly GCA_964488495.1 of uncultured Bacteroidales bacterium. GTDB lineage: Bacteria > Bacteroidota > Bacteroidia > Bacteroidales > UBA1402 > UBA1402. Next base: position 21,425 of record CAZAUQ010000040.1, on the reverse strand, counting down.
TTCGAAGCAAGAGATTCTGCGTTGGCCATAATGGTAAATAAAGTAAGTCCGATAATTATTAAAGATCAGGAAGTCGTAAACGGAGTAGTACAAACCATTAGCAGGGTATTGAGTCCTTCAAATTCTTTGTTGCCGGATTTAATGACCGAGAATCCTGAGATAAGTTTGTTTAATGAAGCTCTTTTTATGACCGGATTGGCAGATTCGATGAGGTTATATGTAGATTACGACTGGAATCAATTAGCTTTTATTCCCAAAGCCACATCGGGATCCATTATTAGTTCCGTCAGGCTTCCTCCCGACAAAAAGAAATACGGTTTCACCGCGTTGGTAGAGACAGATGAACTCTACAGTTCACATGGTATAAATACGATAGAAGATCTGATTGCTTACGCAAAATCGGTTTACGATAAAGCCTATCCACAAGATAAAGACTTGTACGATACCCTTTATACACACAGAAAGAATCCTCTGAATCGCTTTGTGGCCTATCACTTAATCAACAGAACCATCTATTACAATACCTTTTATTATACCTATGGCACCATGGAAGGTTTTGATTATTACGACTACTACGAAACTCTCTGCCCTTTTACCATAATAAAAACTTCGGACAGCGACGACGGTATTCGTTTGAATCGCAGCAAGAAAAACAATATACAAGGGATTAAGGTTTTGCAGATTCCCAATAAAGAAATCGATCAAAATGCAATAAACGGCATTTATCATTACATAGACGATATTCTGGTGTACGGCACAGAAGTGAGAGAAAAAGTCCTGAACGAAAGAATCAGAGTAGATGCGAGCAGTATGCTTCCCGAAATGATGAACAACGGTTTAAGGCAGAGCAAAAAAGTATATGTGTTTAATGATGAATACTTTGATTGGTTAAAAGTGTCCGAAGAGTCAAGAATATTTTATCAGGATCCTACTTCGGGAAATACCTGCTATCAGGGCGATGAATTCATAATAGAGGGCGCATACGATGTGACTATAAAATTGCCTCCGGTCCCGGAAGGTATGTATGAAGTTCGTTTCGGCTATTTTGGCAAAAATACCAGAGGTATTGCGCAATTTTATGTAGATGGAGAGCCTTGCGGAATTCCTCTTGACTTGAGCCTGTATGGTGAAAATGTACCCAAAATCGGCTGGGAGCGACCCGGTACCAATCCCAGTGATCCCTATGGCTACGAAAACGACAAAATGATGAGAAACAGGGGCTATATGAAAGGCCCCAACAGCACCAGAATATGGCCTTCGGGAGATATTCTCAGATATAGAGCTGCCGCTTTGAGGCGTATTGTGACTACAAAATATTTAACAGAAGATGAATCTCATTATTTCAGAGCCAGATCGGTGCTCAACAACGACAATCTGGGCTTTATGTTTGATTATTTTGAATTATGTCCCAAAAGTGTCTACGATAGTGAGGAGGGAGAAGATGTAGATTAATTAATACCACCTTATATTTTAAATTACCCTAAATTGTATTATTATGAGAAAAAGAATTTTTACTTGCGTTTTAGTTTGTATGTCGGTGTTTTTGATGGCTCCAATAGCCAAGGCCATCATTACTGTCCCCGATGATTATCTTTGGTATGATACAGGAATATTGGCCGACTCGACCAATATTTTTGAGTTTCCTGACTGGATGGATAAAACAGAAAAAGTGGTCTGGGGAAACACCGGCAAAAATATGACAAGAAAAGTGGACGCTTTTTTTGAAATGTGGGGGACATCGGATATGACCCA
>CAZAUQ010000040.1:17872-19573 GCA_964488495.1 uncultured Bacteroidales bacterium | reverse complement strand
TTCGGACGAAGTTGGCGGAGGTTCTGATTATGGGACAGTCTATAATAACTTCGAATACGAAAAAGGAGAAAGATACGGTAAATACGGTAAAAACACCATCAACCGTATAAAAATCTTCGGTAAAATAGAACCTGCTGTTATTCCTCCTTTTGAAGGAACAATTGCCGGCTGGGATTTTCTGTATAAACCTAATTTAAGCACAGGTACTCCCAATGCCGACGAAATGGCTCCTTCCGATGGAACCTGGGAGGGCGAATTCAAAAAATATGCTTCGGAAACAGGTGTTGTAAGGGGCGTTTTGTCTGTGCCCTCAGCTGTAGAATACATGCAATTAGGCAAAGAATGTGGAGAAACACAAAACATTAAATTTTCTTCTGCCGGCATAAACGATACAGCCGATTTCCTGAATCCTGCCACTTACAGCAAGTATTATCAGATAGATTTATCAACCAAAGGATATAACAATATTCAAATGGATTTCTCTTTTAATATAAGAGATGCTGCCGATAGTTGCGTTGTAGTGTATTCAACCGATAAAAAAACCTACCAGTTGGCCGGAAAATTTGCCACTACCGATCAATTTGACGGTTTAAGTCAAGTCAGTCTGCCCTTTCCGGAGATCAATAACCAACAGGACGTAGTTATCAGATTGCTGCTTAACAACGGAGAATATGGGGAAAACGGAGAATTTGTACTTGGAAACATAAGCTTTACAGGGGATGTGGCAGAAAAGCTTGCCTATGTGACTTCATCGGGAAAAGCCGATAAAATTTCTAATGCACTCAAAGACTATCAGGTTTCGATTGTAAAACCCTCTTATAGTATCGACAGCTTGGTTTGGGCTCAGGACAGCATCATTGCCGACAGTGTTACCGTTAATGAAATATACAAAAACTACGATGTCGTAGTGTACAGCGATGCTTGTTCAGACAGTGAAAAAATGAACAACTCGTTGAAATACCTGATAGGGAACAAAGCTGTGTTGAATCTGAAGTCCAATGCTTACGGAGAAAATGCATGGAATTGGGCTTCACCCAGCGATGGCGTTATTTCGGAGCAAACCGAAACCAAAGTACGAATAAACAGTGGATACGCAAACCATCCTCTTTTCACGGGTATTGAACCTGTAGAAGAATGTGTCGGGCTGTTTGATTCTTTATTGCCTATAACCACCATCACAACCGATACAGTTTGGTTTGTCGAAGGAGGTAAAGACACTTTCTCACTTGACATCGATACCGTTTATTCCTACATAGGAGTTCAGGGTTTTGTAACTTCGGGCTATACAGGACAAAAGTCTTCGTTTGTGGCCACACAAGTGGGGACTCCCGAAGCCACGGCCATTCATGAAATAAATGCCGTTCCGGAAGCCAAGTACTTGTTTGTCGGACTTAAATCAAAGAATTATAACGCTATTAGCCAGACAGGATATCAACTGTTGTTGAATGCTGTCGAGTATTTGTTGTCGCAGGAAGCATTTAATAATCCCGACGGTATAAAAAGCAATCGCATACCTGCCGGTAATGCCAACATTTATACCCGTGACGGCCTTTTATATATTAATGCAGAAGAGTCTTCATTGGTCGAAATTTATGACTTGCTTGGTCAAAAAATAAAAACCCGCAAACTAAATGAAGGTCTGAATATGGTGGAAGGTTTGTTGCCCAATACTCTTTATTTAGTCAAGATGAATTCTAAAAT
>CAZAUQ010000040.1:16424-17772 GCA_964488495.1 uncultured Bacteroidales bacterium | reverse complement strand
TTTACTGGCAAGTCACCGTATGGGACAATCAAGGCAACCAGGCCACATCCGGTGAGACGGCCTGTTGGGAAACGGGACTTTTAACTACCAACGAATGGAAGGCTGCCTGGATAAGCCCCGGCTGGGACGAAGATAAGTCGCAGTCCAATCCCTGCCCCTATTTCAGAAAAGAGTTTGATGTAAAAAAACAAGTGATCAAGGCCAGAATTTATGCCTCGGCCCTGGGTCTATACGAGCTTTATCTAAACGGGGAGAGGCTTGGTAAGGATTATTTTAATCCGGGCTGGACTACTTACAATAAGCGCATTCAGTACCAGGTGTACGACCTTACTGCTTTGTTGAAAAAGGGGCGTAATGCCCTTGGAGCAATTGTTGGTGACGGCTGGTATCGCGGTTTTTTTGTGTGGCAGGGCGAGCGTAATCTTTACGGCGATAGGGCCGGCTTGATTGCTCAAATGGAGATTACTTACGAAGACGGCTCCAAAGAATGGATTCTGAGCGATCCATCCTGGAAAAGCAACAAGGGCCCCCTCCTAAAATCCGAGATCTACCATGGCGAACTTTACGATGCAAGGCTTGAAATCGTCGGTTGGGCAGATCCTGGATTTGATGATTCCAGCTGGGAGAAAGTAAATACTTTGATCCAGTCAAACGAAGTGTTGGTTCCGACAGAAGGAGAGCCCGTCCGAATTACCGAAACCATCAAAGCCGTTAAGAAATTTGTGACTCCCCGTGGAGAGTTGGTATTCGATTTCGGACAGAACCTGGTGGGTTGGGTGCGTTTTCGCTTAAAAGGAAAACAGGGACAACGCATTGTTTTGCACCATGCAGAGGTCCTGGATCAGGAAGGCAACTTCTACACCGACAACCTTAGAACAGCCAAGGCCGAAGATTGCTATATTTTCAAAGGAGAAGGTGTAGAAGAATATGAACCTCGTTTCACTTTTCACGGTTTCAGATACCTGCGTGTCAGCGAATATCCGGGAGATATCAATCCGGACGATATCGAAGGACGCGTGGTGCACAGCGATATGGAAAAAATCGGAGAGTTTGAATGTTCCGATCCCTTGATCAATCGCTTACAACAAAATATTCAATGGGGTCTGAGGGGCAACTTCCTGGATGTTCCCACCGATTGTCCGCAACGCGATGAACGTCTGGGCTGGACGGGCGACGCCCAGGCCTTTGCTCCCACAGCCTGTTTCAACAGGAACGCAGGAGCTTTTTTTACCAAATGGATGAAAGACTTACAGCTCGACCAAAAAGAGGACGGCAACGTGCCCTGGGTGGTTCCCAACGTGCTCAAAGACGGAGGAGGCACCGGCTGGTCCGACGGTTACGGAGGCAC
>CAZAUQ010000040.1:0-16324 GCA_964488495.1 uncultured Bacteroidales bacterium | reverse complement strand
TTGTTCAACAAACGTTATCCCTCCTGGCTCTATCCCGTTACCATGGGAGCTACCACTATCTGGGAACGTTGGGATGGCATCAGGCCCGACGGTAGTTTTCAAACAGTCGGCATGAACTCTTTTAATCATTACGCTTACGGTGCGGTAGGCCAATGGCTCTACAGTACGGTGGCGGGTCTGAACATTGATCCTTCGCAGCCGGGCTACAAACACAGCATTATCAGGCCTTGTCCCACCAAACTGTTAAATTTCGCCAGAGCCAGTCTTCAGACCATGTACGGACTTTTGTTCTCTTCCTGGGAGCTGAAAGGGGAGGAGGTAATATATAAGTTCAGAATACCATCCAATACCACAGCTACCATTTATTTGAAAGCAGAAAAATTAAGTAATTCTCAAAAAGCCCCGGATTTGTCCGTCATTAAACAAACAGGCGATAATCAGTTCACGATCGAACTGGGTTCCGGAAGCTGGGAATTTACAGCGCACAAGGCAATTTAATACAAAATCATACTAACAGTTTAATCAAAAGAAGGCTATGTCAGAAACAAGTAACAGGGATCTTGCTGAGTTGAAAGAGAATCACTCCCATCCGGAAAAAATAAGTAAAGAACAATGGAAAGCCTCAGCCCTGGCGGGAATGGCTTCTTACCTGGATGCCGGTTCAATCGTGGCGCTGGGAGCAGGGTTAGCCTTGTTTCAATCCTATCTGAATTTATCAAACACCGCAGTCGGTTTATTGGCCGCCATTGGGCCTAACGCTGTTGGTTGTGCCATAGGTTCCATAATTGGCGGAAGGTTGGGCGATAAATTGGGCCGTAAACGTATCTACCAATTCGACTTGCTGGTGTATGCCCTGGGAGTATTGTTGATTGTTTTTTCCTTTAATGCATCCATGTTGTTCATCGGTACCTTTATCATTGGAGTTGCTGTAGGCGCCGATGTGCCCACTTCATTGGCCTTTGTTGGCGAAGCGGCTCCCGACAAGGCCCGTGGTAAACTGCTCGGTTTTACTCAGGTGGCCTGGTCTTTTGGCCCCGTAGTGGTGCTTTGGTCGGCTATGTTTTTGGCAGACCTGGGCATTTTGGGCATTCGTATTGTTTTTATGCATTTATTTGTGGTAGCAATGGTTACCTGGTATTTGAGACGCAGTCTGGCCGAATCGGCTCGTTGGACTAAAGCTGTCAAGACCAAAGGCAGCCAGCTTCGTTTACTTTTGAAAGGTTCCAATTTTAAGGGAATGGTTTATACAGCTGTCATATATCTCTTCTGGAACCTGGCAGCAGGTACAGCCGGTATTTTTAATCCCTATATTATTAAAACACTCAATGCGGACTCCTCGCAGGCTCTTAGTGTCGGTCTTTCGAGTGCCGGATTTCTAATTTCCATAGTAATGACCTATTTGGTCTTCATGCGTTATTCCGACCGCAGTTTTAAAACCAGAAAATGGCTATGGGGTATTGGAGCCGTAATGCAAGTGGTAGCTTATAGTTTATTCCTTTTTATGGACTTTACTATACCGGTAATAATCATCAATATCCTGATGTTTTCATCAGGTGCGGCACTGGCCGGCGAAGCCTTTTATAAGGTATTTAGCCAGGAGCTTTTTCCGACGATGCTCAGAGGCACGGCTCAGGGTATAACCTTTGGCATCAGCCGGACGATACTCGGAGTCTGGAGTTTCTTTGTTCCGGTGTTGGCAAAGACAGGAATAGGGCCGGTAGCAGGTTTATTGACGATATTCCTTTTGATCAGCGGTGCAGTCGGCTTCTTCTTTATGCCGGATACTTCGGGAAAGTCTCTGGAACAGATTGCCCGGGAAAGGGAGTGATGGAATCAATACGGTAAATACCAGTTATTCTCAAACTGCAATTTTGCGTATAATTCGGCATTAAACGTCGCACTGCGCATGGCTACTTTTTTAGCTAAAAAAGTGGGATCGTTTCTATGTCGTGATAATCGCATCAAGTCGTGAAATCTGTTCCCTTCGAAAGCCGTTTCCAAGGCATATTCATCGCAAATAAGCATTTCCACGGAGTCGATAATTGCCAGCGAATCGACTGCCCTTTGAATGGGATCTGCCGTTTGTAAAGAGTCTAAAAAGACCAGATTGTATTTGTCGTTTTCGCTTGCGTCGCCACTGCCGCGTGCATGCAAAGCTATGTTATTGTCAAACTCCTGCGCACTGAAATTAAAGAAAGGAGGATTTTGAGCAATTTCTGCCTGACTGACGTGATTGGTGATGTTGTTAAAGTTTAGTCCGTATTTTAAAACAGCAAAGGCGAAAGAGGGATAGCCGGCTCTATTGCACGCTTCTGCAAAGCGAAGATAGACATGTGGTGCTCTGCATAAATGGATGGTAGTATAGGTGGTGCTTAGTTTGTAATGCTTTCTGATGGAGCCGGTATCCAGTAACATTCCGGAATACCATATACCACTTAAGCTTCCCGGCAATCGCAAATCACCTGTTGTGTAAACACCTGACTCTGAATAATAATAAGATTGATTCTCTGCCAACTTGATGAAAGATTCCGATACAGAGAGCTGTTCGGAGTTATCGATAGAATAAAACAAGTCTGCAAGCTGGCTGGTCTTGCCGTTTGCCCGATCTTTTGCCATGGGAACAACTGTTATGACTTCACCGGGTACGATGTCCTGAAACAGCCCGCTCCAGGCGTTAATATAAGCTCTGAAAAAAGCGTCGGTATAATTCAGTTTATAGTTTGTTATACGGAGTTTTGACTTATAGATATAATCATAATAGGCTTTGGCGGATTCTTCGTAATTGCCGAGCCACAAATGCAAATCTCCCAACAACACATTAATGGGATAAAAAAAGTAAGAAGATGGCATACCAAATATGGTACCGTAATCGGGCAGATCGTATTCTTTTAGAGGTTCCAGATCGTCGATAAAATACTGACATATCTGGTCGATTCCATATTTTGGGAAATCTTGGTAAGTGTCTGCCACTTCGGTTAAGGGCTGGGTATAAAATTCAACTTCGCCGTAATTCAGGACCAATTGCAGATATGTCCATGCTCTAAGGGACTTTACAGCTACATAATCTCTCAGCAGGCTCTGTTTTGTGGTATCGGCATAGTTGATAAAGTAATTGCAATTATTAATCACCTCGTAATAATCTTTAATGTTGTTGTATTTGTTGGAGTTGCCGAGGTTGAAATCCGCCAGTTCCCTTAGTTCCCTATCGGTTAAAAGATTGCTTTGGACTAAGTCTCCCCTCAACTCTCCAAGCAGCACGTAACGATCGCCCAGTTCTTGCACTTTGGTCAAAATACCCAAAACAGAGTAAACGGAGTCCCTGGGAGAAACTAATTTGTGATCGTCTTCATACATCAATCTGTTGGAAGAAGTGTCAAAAAAATTATCGCAAGAGGCAAACAGCCCGAATAAGGCAACAAATAGTAAAAGCGATGATGGTTTCATGTTGTTTGTTTTTATAAGCTGATTTTCAATCCTACAATCATAGTTTTTCCGGATGTAAGTAATCCTCTGTCAATGCCTTGCAATAAGACAGAACTGCTATAAGAGGTTTCAGGATCGGTTCCCAGGTATTTTGATAAAGTGAAAAGATTTTCACAGCTGGCATACACGCTCAGACCTTGTAACCACTGGCTATTAACCGGGAGAGAGTAAGACAGACAAAGTCTGCTGAGTTTAAGATAGGAACCGTCTTCGATCCAGCGGTCACTAAAGCGGCTGTTCCCCATTGGATCGCCAAAAACAGCTTTCGGAATAGAACTTTCCTGACCTTCGTATTTCCAACGATTATTTAGAGCCGTTGACTGATTAAATACCATGGAACCCGACTCGAGCTGTGATCTTAAATAATTGTAGACTTCATTGCCGTAGGAATATTTAAACATCAAGTGCAGACTCCACTTGCCGTAGCTGATCATGGTGTTGATGTTTCCGAAGATGTCGGGGTTGGGGTCTCCTATGATTGTTTTATCATTTTCGTCTATCACTTTATCGCCGTTATCTACAAAAATCATATCTCCGGCTTCAAAATATTTCCTGGAGCCTGTGGATGTGATTATATACAAGCCGGATTCAGCGGCGGCAGTAGAAGTAGGGAAGACACCATTGGTTTTATATCCCCAAAACAAACCGGCAGGGCTGCCTTTTTGAGTAATGATTTCGGCACCGTAAGCCGTTGTAATAAAACTCTTGTCGTCGGGCAATTGAGTTATTTCATTTTTGTAATGTCCTACACTGGCACCTACAGACCATTTAAACTTGGATTTATTTATGAGTTTGGCGTTGACGGACAAATCAAAGCCTTGGTTTTGTAATGCACCCTCGTTGCTCCAATAATACTCAAGACCAGATACAGCTCTGAGTGATTTTTGGGTAATAAGATTATCTGTAGTGCTGTGGAGCAGATTAGCTCTGACATTAATATAATTGTTGAAGACGTTCAAATCTATTCCGGTACTGAATTTTGATGTTGATTCCCAGGCCACTGAAGAATTACCTATGTTAGCCAGTTGCAATCCGGTGGCTGTACCCAGAAAAGTGAAAGCTTGAAAATAAGCTCTGGAGGCGTAATTGTCGATGTTATCGTTACCCGATATATCAAAACCTGCATTGATTTTCAGGAAGTTGATAAAAGGCAGGTTTTTCATGAATTCTTCGGCAGATACCACCCAGGCAGCCTGAATGGAAGGGAATAAGCCCCAGGAATACCCAAATAGTTTTATCCCTTTGTCGGTATTCTTTCCAAAACGAGAGGAACCCTCCAACGACAGGGTGCCTTCAAGCAGGTATTTGTTTTTCAGATTAAGGCCGGAATTCGCATAATAGACTAAATTTCGCCAGGTATCGTCGCTGCCGTCTACTTCTTTATATTGTAATGAGCCGGTAATATTGGGCATTTTGTCGCTACCGGTATTGTAGCCCGATAATAAATTCGATTTGTAAGTACTGTTTTGTACGCGAATGCCCGAAAATAAATGAAACTCTGCTTCTTTAAGTCTTTTATTCCAGCTCAATCTGGTATCGGCATACAGGTTGTTCTCTCTGATGTATTGCGATCGGGCATAATTATAAACTTCTCCTTTCCCTTGGATGGTAAATGGGGGCACCCCAGTCATCGGCATAAAATATTTTTCTGTTTCATCTGTAAACGAAACAGAAATATCGGACGAAAGCACCAGATTTTTGGAGAATTTGTATTTAGGTGTCAGAATAAAAGTAAAAAGATCGTATTGTTGATAATTCTTATTATTGGCCGATCCGAATTGTGTTATAGAAAGAGGATTTGCGTAAGAATAATTGTTGCCCAACGAAAGAATGTAATCATCAGCCCCTTCGAGAATCGAGGTTAAGTTACCAAAATTATCGTATTTGTAAGGGCTCAGAATAGGTGCTTTTATCAAAGAAAGAAAACCGGGCGCCACCACAGGAGCAGAAACATAATCAGCGGGTGCTCCGTCGTCGAACAAATGTCTTCGGGTATTGCTGTACGATACGTCAAAACGGGCATCGAGGTTATCAATGATGGATAAATCGGTATTAAAACGTAGATTTAAACGTTGAAAATCGTTGTTGTTCAAAGTGCTCTGAGCATTGCTAAAGCCCAGTGAAAGATTATACATGGCTACCTGATCTCCTCCTCTTACCGTAACGTGGTATTTTTGTGAGAGGGCATTTCGGTAGGTATAGTCAGACCAATTTGTATTGTTGTGGTATTTGGAATAATAAAACTTACCCGGATCGTCGTTCAAAAAGAGGTAACTGCTTTGTCCGTTATCTATTCTTCCCAGGATATCGCTGGCATACAATCTGAAATAATCGGAGTTCATCATCTGAATTTGATCGGGTTTAAGCTCTACCGCTCCCGATGCACTCACATCGATTTTTGTAACCATGCTTTCGGAGCGTTTGGTGTTGATAATCAGCACACCTCTGCTGCCTTTGGCGCCGTACAACGAGGTTCCGTTTTTTAGGAGCTCGATGGATTCTATGTCTTCAACATCGATGGCCGACAAAATATTATTGAAATAACCATCGTGAATGGGCAGTTTGTCCTGTCGGGTTTCCATTACGATTCCATCAAGAACGATAAGAGGCTGGGACGATATATTAAGTGAGTTGAATCCGCCTGTAAAAAGCTCATTTCCAACTCCTGGTGTACCGGAGCGCCTGATCGTTCTAAGTTCAGCGTTCATTTTCAAAGACAATTCGTCGTCAACGCTTAAGACATTTGAGTACCCTTTTAATTCTTGTTTAGCGTGGTTGGTAGCATTAAGGATGCTGCTGTATTCCGGGGAGAATTTGTCGGAATGCATAGACACGGTAAGTCCCTCTGTGGCACCTCCGGTCGAAATAAGCTGCCGGTTGTATCCCTGGGCAGAAACGATAAGCATAGTTTCCTGCACAGGAAGTTTTATGGAGAACTGACCTTCTTCGTTGGATAAAGCCGTTAACCAATCTTTACCGTAAGCACTTATCCTTGCTCCCTGAATTGGTTTCTTGTTCGCGGAATTAATGACGTATCCCTTGATCTCCTTATTTATGTCGTTTAAAGAATCAATCCTGGTTAAATTCTTTACTTGGTCCTGAGCAAAGAGTGTTGAGCTCAAACCAAAAAATACGGTTAAACTTGCAATTGCTCTTATGGTGGTTTTCCCTATTTTCATAGTTTTATACGGATTTATTCTACAGGTTTAAAAAAGACACAATCGACCAACATCCTTCTTGTGTAGAGTGCTGTTTCTTTGTTGCTGACGTTGTTGATAATCTTCAGCTGTACATTCGGGTCCTGAGCAAAATTTGCCACGGGGAAACTAAAATTCTTTCTGAGCAATATGGTGTCGAGCTTTGTTGGATCGGTGGTAACACCAGCCAGGTTTAACGAGGTTGAAATACCCTTGGCATTTACATAGGATAACTGAAAACGGGCTTTCGTAGGTAAAGCCATTTTTACATTTGGATTTAGCACTTTTTCGGGAACAAATACGCAATAAACATCGTAGGTTGCCGATAGTGTGCCGGGAATGGTAAGAATCATGGTCGGATTGGTGGTACTTAGCGGAGTTATTTCAACAAAGCGTCCATTGGAAACCTGTTCTGTTGAATTAGAGGCAACTCTGTTCTCGATGCTGCAATACAATCCTTCGCGACCAAAAGTGTTTTCGGCTTCGACGACAATTGTTTTGAACCATGATTCAGTGGGTTTGATTTGCAATTTGTTTGTTTTGTAGATCAATCCGTTACTCATAGTCAGCTTTTCTGATTCCATAAACAGGCTGTCTGGTTGCCGAAAGACGGTTCCGATGGTGGATATTACAGAATCTGAAAGACTTTGGTTTAGGTTCAGATCGAACACGCTATTCATAACAAGCGACAATTTGGTCTGAGCATCTTGTATTTGATCGGCATTTTCTATCAATCCGTAGTTGTAATACTCTTTAATTCTATCGTAGGCTTCGTTCCAGGCTTCGTTGGTTGGGGCTAAAAAGAGAAATTGTTTGTTTTCGTTATTTATTTCACCAAAGTACGAGAATAGAATGTTCCTGTTATAAATGACAGAATCCATGTAATAGATTTGGCCATTGACCACACCTCCTTCTATGCTGGCTTCTGCATCAAAAACAGTGGTGTCGAACGAATGGTAGTAGTCTGCCAACAGGCTTAGTGTTGTGTCTTTGTCAAGATACTCCCAAATGTTGTCGAAAAAGTTGGCTTTGTTTTCGATAAGATGCAACACGCCGTTTTTAGCTTTAATATTACTTCTTACAAGAGGCCTGTTGCCGAAAACGACGCTTCTTGTATTGTCGTGAAAGAAGGAGATGACTTTCCCGTTTAAAACTTTTACTTCCAACTTGAAGGAGCTGTCCGACGAGGAAGGAACAGACAAGGCCGCCCGCGAAACATGGTTGTTAAGAAATTCCCTGACCATGGCAGACTGATGCATGGAGTCAAGACTGTAGCTGTTGTCTAATGGAGCCCAGACGGTATACATCTGTGAAGAATTCAATAACTTATCGTAGCCGGCTTGTTCGAGTAAGGCAGCAAAATTTGTAAGACTGTCGTTTGCCTGAATTTGTTCCCATAGGCTTTCGGTCACCACAATATCGTAATTGTAATCGTAGTGCTCTCTTATGCTTTGTGAGCAGGAATAAAGAAAAGCCGTTGTGCATAACAAATAGTATGCTGTTCTTATTTTCATATGTATTCTTTTCATAAACACTGGTTTTAATTCCTTTCTATAGTGCCACTGTGGTCATAAAACGGGTTTTGCCTAATCTTCCGATTTACTTTTAACTCTTCGGCCGAAATGGGAAAGTATAAAGAAAGTGGAGAGGTCATTTTGCTTTTGATGGCCGTTTGGTTTTCGGAGTATTTGGGTATTACCAAATCGAGCATTCTGCTGTTGTTGCCGTCCCTTCTGCACATTCTCACCAGATCAAACCACCTTTTACCCTCAAACATCAATTCTCTTTGTCTTTCGGCAAAAACAAGTTCTTCCATCTTTTGGGGAGTATTGTAGTCGCTGTAAATCAAGGTATCGCTGCCGGCTCCGGGGTTGGATCGTAAGTTTACACTCATCACCAGATTGAATGCAGCTCTGAGGTCTTCGTCGGTAGAATTCGTTTTGAGTGCCATAGCCTCTGCCTGCATTAACACGACATCGGTCAGCCTGTAAATAATCCAGTTAGCATCGTTTTTTGATCTGTAGTTATAGGTTGTACCCATAGCGTTTGTATAATACCCTGTGGAGGCGTATTTACAAATAGGATAGATGCCCTGACTCAATTCTCTCACAAATTCTTTGCGTCGATTGTCGGTCTTTTTGAAAACGCCACCGCTTTCGATGTACGTGCCAAGTTTAGGATTGGCAGAGATGGGGCCGAACATATCCCCCGAAGTTCCAAAAAAAGTAGAAGGAACAGGATTTTTAGGGCCTTCGGTCTCGAGAAATTGCAATTCAAAAAGGCTTTCAAAAGAATTTCCCACGCCGAAGATCAGGCTGTAAGCGTAAGTCTCGATGGCAAGATCGGACGAAATTATAAGCGGTATTTCTTTGATCGTTTCTATGGAGCCGGTATAAAACATATTCAGCGCTTCTTGTGTTTTGGCATCTATCACTTTTTGACAATACTGAATGCACTTGTCGTAGTCGCCTTTCCATAAATAGACATCGGCCAAAAGAGCCTGAACGGCGATTTTGCTTATCCGGCCTTTGTTGTAATATTCTTTGCTGTAAATTGTCCGGGCATATTCTTCTGCTTTAAGTAAATCGACCACCAACTGGTCCAAAACCACATCGGCAGAGGAAGCCGGCACTTCTAAATCTACGTCGTCTCCAATGGTTGCATCCAGCACCAGAGGTATCTCATAAAAAGTTCTTATTAAATAGAAGTAGCAAAGAGACCGAAGCGTTAACATTTCTGCCAGATAAGCCTTCAGGTTGCTGTCTGTCAGGCTTTGGTCTTTTTTCTGCACTTCAGGAGCATAGTACAAAACTGTATTGCAGAGGTTAATTACATTGTAAAAAGAACTCCAATCAGCGTACTTGTTTTCGGGCAGTATGTTGGCTTCCAGAATATCACTTTCGCTCTCCCCTATACTCATGCCATATACAATATTGTCCGATCGGAGTTCGCCCCACACAAAAGCTCTCAACAATACATTGTCGGAGCACAAATTGTAATAACAGGAAGCCACCACACTCTCGACATCCGATTTTTCCTGCCAGAAATTTTCCAGAACAACTTCATTCAAAGGCTCCAGGGTTAAATAATTGTTGCATGAAAAAACGAAGGCACAGAGTAGGATAGATATATATTTTTTCAGTTTCATAGCATCAATAGTTAGAATCCGATGTTGAGGTTAAGGGTATAAGATTTTGGCCTTGGGGTCTGGTTGCTGTCTTCGCTGACATTCCAGGAGCCGTAACCGACTTCGGGATCCAGTCCGGAATAACCGGTCAGGCAAAACAGGTTGTTGATGGTGGCTGAGATGTTAACTCTGCTCAATCCTAATTTCTTCAGGCTGTTACGGGGTAAATTGTAGGCCAGTTGCAAATAGTTCAAACGAATGAATGCTCCGTCTTCTACGTAGCGGTCTGAGGCCAGCCAGTTGTAACCCGTTTGATAGAGGGCTCTGGGAATAACAGGCTCGCCGTTGGCACCATCGCCTTCTTTGCGCCATCTCCAATTGATGGTATATGTCTGATTGTTGTGAGAATACATATTTTCCGCATTCATCCTGGCTTTGTTCACTATTTTATTGCCAAATCGATAATTGAATTGTGAATTCAACGAGAATTGTTTGTAATTGAATTTAAATCCAAAGCCGCCTGTTAGTATCGGATTGGAGTTTCCCAGATACACTATGTCGAGTTCGTTGATGTTGCCGTCGTGGTTCACATCTTCGTAGATGGCATCACCCCCTTTGAAAGTATAACTCGCTGAGGTGCCGTAGGCAAAATACATAGGTAAAGTGTTGCCTTTGCTGTCAAGTATTACATCGCCGTTGGCATCCCGGGCAACCGGGGCATTTTCCTGAACACCTTCAATGTAGTTGCTGTAAGAATAGACGCCTTTGTACCTGAAACCGTAAATCGATCCAAAGGCATTGTAGCACTGCACCCTGGTTAAGTATTCACCGTTTTTGTAACTGAATTCTTTGTTGTGTGTCCTGAGGATATTTTCGTCCATTTCCAAAACGGTGTTGTAGTTGTTTCCAAGCACCATATTAAAGTGCATCGAAAAATCACCTTTCTTAATAACATCTCTGGCATTGATATTTACATCCCAACCCTGGTTTCTCATTTTTCCGTTGTTTTTCCATTTCAATGTGCTGAAACCCGAGGAACTGGGAATTCGATAAGACGACATTAAAAGGTCAGATTTGATTTGGGAGTATAAATCGATATTGGCGGAGATTTTGTCGTTAAGAAAGCCCACATCTGTTCCAAGGTTGTAGGTAGAGGTGGTTTCCCACCTCAGGTCGCTTAAGCGAATGTTTTCGGGTCTCATCCCTTGCATGTCGGTATAGGAGCCGTCGGAAACATAGACCGAATAGTGCAGGTATTCGCCGCCGGGCGATTTGCCGGCCTGACCCCAACCCGGTCTTATTGACAACATGCTCAACCAGTCTTTTGTGTTTTCCATAAATCCTTCGTCAATGATGTTCCACCTGAAGGATATTGCCGGAAAAGTGCCCCAACGATGAGAGCCTCCGAATTTGGTGGAAGCATCTCTTCGTACACTTAAATCGACGGAATATTTAGATTTATAGGAGTAGTGTGTGGAGAAGGCCAGATAGACGCTCCTGCCTTGTCCGCTGCCGGTAGACATTCCGGAAACATAGCCCTGAACGGTAGGGCTGGTGATGCTGCCGTTCGGATGGCCATACGAAGAGGATGATTGCGAATTACTTGTGGAATTTGAAGCTTCAATCCTGAATAAGGAAGACAGAGAGTGATCTTCGTTGTTGAAAGCCGGAACAAAAATCAACTGATGCCTGGTATTAAAGCCTATGCTCTTGTCTTGCGACAGCGAAGTGGAATTGATGCCGCTGCTGCTCCAAAGCGAAGTAGTGAGTATAGAGGGATAAAACTTTTCGCTGTCGCTGTACGAAATGCCTAAAGAAACCGATCCCTGGTATTCCAGCTTGGTTTCATAGGATTCCGTTCCCAGAAAGTTGTAACGAATATTGAATTGTGGTGAAATACTGTAAGATTTCTGATTGTTTTTTGCGTAATAAGCACTGGCAATGGGATTAACCAATTTTTGGTCTTTCAGCTCGGGAGAGATACTTTCGAGCACATGATAGAATTCATCGGTGTCGTTTCCATAGCTGTCCTGCTTGTATATGGCCAGGTTGGGCATTTTTTTGTAAGCAATGCTCAGCAAAGCGTCCGAATTTTTATCGTTATCGTTCAACGAAAAAGACAGGTTGGAAGAAAATTTTATTCTTTTGGATACGAAATAATCCAGGTTCATTCTAAACGTAAGCCTGTCCAGTCGTTGGCCGATGATGCTGCCTGTTTCGTTGTCGTAGCCCAAAGACATTCTCATAGTGGCTTTCTCGCCTCCGCCCGAAATCGAAAGAAAATGTTGTTGTTTTGCCCCGAGTTGTTTTACCGCCTCTATCCAGTCGGTGTTGTTGTTGTATTGCTCGTACTCTGAAAAATTTCTGTCGTAGTTCAGCTCGGTAATTTCCGAGACCCTGTCGCTTTGAGTAGGATTGTAGTGACTTTCTTTCAGGAACATGGTATAATTATCTCCGTCCAGCATATTGTAGCCCTCGGGTTGAATGCTCCCGTTCACTCTGTAGGAATACGACAATTTTATCGGGCCTCTTTCTCCTCGCTTGGTTTTGATCATAATGACGCCGTTTGCTCCCTGCGAACCCCAGATGGCTGTTGATGCGGCGTCTTTTAATACAGTAATACTTTCGATATCTTCGGGGTTGATGGCCAAAAGATCTGCAAATTGTTCACTGGTGGCATTGCTCACATCGTAGTCTTCTTTTGAGTTCCATACTTCTCCGTCAACAACGATCAAAGGTTCACTGCTTGAGCTGATCGATGACACTCCCCTCAATCGCATTGAGGTGCCCGCGCCCAAGTCCCCCGAATTATAAACAATATCCAATCCTGCAATTCTTCCCTGTAAAGCTTCGTCGATGGAGGAGATGGCCAATCCTTCAAATTCTTTTGCCTCTATGGTCTGAACAGCTGAAGACACTTCTCTTTCGGGAATGGTCAGACCTCCCGAAGTATGCATTTTTTTGGCGGTTACAACAGCTTCAGCGAGAGTGTTGTCGCTTTCCATCTTCAGGCTAAAAACTTTTTGTTCTCCTATCTCGCTGATTAGTATCTTACAGCCTACGTAGGAGATTTTTATCCTGTTTTTTTTGTTTTTTACGCTTAATGAGAATTCTCCATTTATATCGGTTACTGCCTGAGAAACAATTCTGTCGTTGATATCAATTTCCAACACATTAGCCATCAAGAGAGGTCCCATATCGTCGTAAACCTTGCCGGTAACAACGACAGATTCCTGAGACAAGAGGACTGATGCGTGAAACAAGAGGCAAACAGTAAACATTATTTTTGTCAATTTCATAAGACTCTTTATTATCTGTATTTTCAAATTAAGTCTGACGGATTAATTATTCACCGGAAGAAGGATTTAAACTTACTGCTGAAAAATCTCCACAGCCTCGCTGGTTCATTAATTATTCACCGGAAGAAGGATTTAAACCCGGAATAATTTTATCGTAATACAAAACATCGTCAATTTGGTGAATGACAGCCCAGGAGGAAGTTTCTATTTCCGAAACCAGCTCTCTGTCTTTTCCGTTAAACAGATAGTCGCGTGCCATTATATTGTAGTTGTCCGGGTTGGAGGTAAGCACCGACACTTCTCTTCCCAGATTGTCTGTCAGGGATAAAGCTCCGGGACTCAGGTTGGCATTCAACTTGAAGAATCGGTTTGTTGAATCATTGACTGCTGCCGTTTCGAACTTTTTTACTTGTACGGGGACATTGTCCACGTAAACAGAATTATCTTGAAAATGATAGCGTAGGAATTTTGTAAGCACGTTGGCCAATGAATCTTTTACTTCCATATCGGCTTCACTGAAGATGAGTTCCCAGGTGGGTAAACCACTGTCAATTGCATTCTGTATGGCTTGATTGGTGGGAACGTACACAGTATAGTGATAGGTGTTGAAAAACTTAACATTCAAATCCAGGCCTATGTTCGACAACTTGGTTTCGAAGATATTTATGTTTCTGCTAGCAATGTAACCTGAACTATCGTCCGGGGCTAAGAGATTATAAAAAGCCCGGAAATCTGTATTGTCTTTCAAAATCGAATAAATGGATTTGATAGATCCGAGCAGGGGCATGTCTTCAACCAAATAGGCTTTTCCGTTCCCCTGTTTTGTTTGATCGAAAACCCTGGTTACTTCCGAAGATGTATTTTGCTCGATTTGGTATCCCCCTTGTACTTTTATGTTGGTACCGCTCCCGGTAATTTTTATGCTTCCTCCGCCTTTTGTCAGATAATATTCTTTTCCATCTTCAATATTTCCAACCACCACATGATAATCCAAGATATTTTCCAGTCTGTTTAAAATCTCTTTAGGAGTAGCCGCTCTCAGAGAATCTCCAACCAAGCCTGTCAGGTCGTCGTATTGGCGAACAACAGCCTCGACTGTTTGCATTTGATCGTTAAACTTGAATTCAAAACAATGTCGTACATTCTTGCCATAGGAGACCGGATCGATGTATTTCTTTAATGCGTCGTCGGAGGGAATAACAAAACTGAAATACGAATCCATCGAAAGTAAATAGGCGTAAAACTGTAATTCTTCGATGGCCCAGTTGATAACCTTCATATTTTCGTTGACCAGGGCCGGAGCTGACACGGCCACAAAAGAAACCGGCGGATAAATATTGTTCATTACATAAACAACTCCATTGCTTCCAAAATGAACTTTCCTTATATCCTCCGGAAGAACCCCCATCTCTATTTGTGCATCGTTAGTCACCGCGTAAAAACGACCCGGAACAGAATTGATAAAAGAGGGTTTCATATGGTTGTTGACCAGGTTGTCAATGAGTTTGTCAGGGATAGCCTCTATACTGCCGTAGCGTTCTATAAGAAACTTTCCGCCGGTATTAAAATAATCCAACACAGCTTCATTAGTCGGAGCAAAAATTACCCCCATATCTTCCTGATAAAGTTTCCCCGACGGGGCATATCCGTTCCAGCCGGGATCGAAACTCAAATAACCGCTTACAACCTTGCCCTCGGGATCTGTCAATAAATTTCCGGCTTTGGAATATTCCGAAAAGTATCTTTTGACAAAGATCGAATCGTTTTTGCCGTAAATGCGGCTATAATCGGCTGACAGTGAAGGAGAATAATAAGGGGCTGAAAAGCGCTCGATAAATTCGCTGAAAAGGCTCGTTTCCGATTCCTGTCTAATCAGCTCGGCCATGTTTTGAAGGGGCAGGGCTACCTCTTCCAATTGGTGAATGTAGCCGTTTTTGCAGGTAATATCTCTTTTTATTACCAGGCGGCCATTGACGTAGGCTCCGTTTTCTACCAGAGAATCTCTGTTGGTCAAATAACAAAAATCATCCTCACTTATCTTTTGATATTTCATATATTCCGGTAACAAATGCACCATGGGGGTGTTGCTGTCGTCAACAGCCAGGAGCAGACCTTTGTTTCTGAATCTGTCCCAATACCTATTTCCAGGCAGGTTGTTACCTGCAACAAAGGGTATGGTGTCGATTACCGAGAATCCGGTATTTCTCCTCAGGCAACGCCCTTTGCTGGGACCTTCCATATTGGACAAAAGCTCTATGAGCTGAGCGTTGTTGATCATGGAAGAAAACAAAATGATCCCCATTTGGGCTTTACTCAAGTCTTCGAATCTGCTTGCTCCATAAGGATTGTCCGGGTTTGAGAAGAACCTTTCAAAGGCTTCGTCGTCAGCCACAAACAGAGTCTTGCTTCCTGTTTTTGATAAGACTTCGGTATAGCCAAGGCTGTCTATAATCCTGGTGAAACAAGTAAAATTGCCTTGAGTTTTTAAGTAGTCGTAAATGCTTTCGCCCAGCCATTCAGGACTTGTTCCTTCCATCTCAAACTCGTTACGACACGAAGAGAATGCAAGAACCAATAGCAGTCCTGAAATAAAGAAAAACAATTTAAGTTTATAGAAATGGAAACGGGCAGAAACGAAAGTGGGAATTAGCATTAGAAAATAATACTTGTTTTTCATCTTACAGTAGATTAACCGGTAAATACAAGCGCAAAAGAATGGCTTATCAACAAAAGCGACTTATAAAATCTGTCTTATAATTTATAATAATTGACTTTACACAGAAATGAGGTCATGTGTAAGTGCCTGCAGAAGGCTGTAAAGACTATTAGCTGTCGATGAGCCGCGAAAAGAGTAATCCGGCAAAAGGAAATGCGAATTTTGCCGGAGCGGTTTATGAAGAGTAAAGAAAACTGTTTATCTTTGTGTTTGTCCGAAACAGGCAACACCCTTAATCCAAGCCCAAATCTAAATCCTAATCCAAATCCTAACTACTAATAATTCCATACTCTATGAAATTTCTCTTACAATCCATGGGAATTATATCCGTCATACTTATTTGCACGACAGGATGTTCCTCAAACAAAAGCAATCAGTGGGCCCATTTACGTCAAGACACCTTATATGTAAAGGCCTCTAAATTTGTTATCGGCGAAAACTCCTGCGCTTTGGGTGATTCGGCCAATCTGATCCATTTTGTCGTAGCCGACAGGGAGAAAGT
>CAZAUQ010000039.1:3684-22758 GCA_964488495.1 uncultured Bacteroidales bacterium | reverse complement strand
TGCCCGCTCTCTCTTGTACTACTATTTTTTCAGTTATTCAAAGAACGTTTGTATTTCTACATTTTTCTTTTCGCTCCAGCTATCCCGACGGACTACTTTGTGATCGAAAAGGGCTGCAAAGATATGTTGTTTTCATCATACTCTCCAAATATTTTTGAAGAAAAATTCAAAGTTTTTTTCTCTCCGCAGCAATCTGTTGATATTGCGATAATTAATTTTTTTCTATTCTGAGAGTCTAGAAAAAATCACAGAGCCTGAAAAGAAATATCTGCTCCTTTCTATACCTGTATAGTCTGAATGAGCCATAGAATATATATGTAGATTTTACCAGGCCGGGACTCAATTTGTTATTCAACAGTCTTCAAATCGCTTTTTATTTTTCAGCCCACACACTTAGGTGTATATAATTTGTGTACTTTTGGCGCTTAATGATCCAAAGCGCATTATGAGCAAACTAAGCCCTTTTTTCAATCCCGTTGCCTGGTACAAGGCCTGGCGTTTTCACAGAAAGAACGCTGCATTCGAGAAATCGACATACGACCTTGAGCTGCATTTATATTCTAAGATTCTCAACAACAATATGTTACACTGGGGATACTTTGAAAATACCCAGATTGATCCCGGCGATATCTCACTGAATCAATTCCAGGCAGCTCAACAACTCTATGCCAGGAATTTGCTGGAGCAAATCGCCGACAAAAAGGCCTCGGTACTCGATGTGGGTTGCGGTATGGGAGGTCTGGCAGAAATGCTTATGGATAATGACATTCCTGTGGAGGTACTTACGCCCAATAAAAACCAGATCAGTTTTATATCAGGGAAACACCCCCAACTAAAAGCTCATCGCTGCAAGTTCGAAGATTTTGAAGCCGCAAAGCTGTATGGTACTATCATCAATTCTGAATCACTCCAATACATTAAGTTGGACACAGCCTTTCAAAAAGCGGACAACATAATCAGGCCAAAAGCCCGCTGGATCATTACGGATTATTTCAGAACCGAAGATAACACAGACAACAAAGGCTCGCATTTACTCAGCGATTTTAAACAAAAAATCAGCGAGCACAACTGGAATATTGTGCTCGAAAAGGATATCACCGCCAATGTATTGCCGACAATAGCCTATGTCAATTTATATATAGAGCGGTTTTTGTTGCCTCTCAGGCATTATGCTTACGAAAAACTCCGCTACAAACAAGCCTGGCTGTTCTACCTGAGCGAACGTATTCGTAAACACATAGACTCCAAGATAGAAAAAGAGCGCAGAAGTGTTGATCCTGCACTCTTTATTACTCAAAAACGTTATATGTTCTTCGTACTCGAAAAAAAATAACTTTAGCGGATTTCTTCGTCAAAAACCACGGCCACTTTGCCGCATTTGCCTTCGGCCATCAAAGCAAAAGCTTCCGGTGCCTGATCCAGTTTGAAGCGATGCGTCACCAGGTCTTCGGGATGAATATTCCAGCGAACAATACGTTCTACCAGCTCTTCCATACGCCAGATGTTGGTAACCCAGGAACCATAAACGGTTTTTTGCTCGTGAATAAGGTCAGGGCTGGGATTGAGCTCCATGGTGCCGCCTTCGCCTATTAACACGATTTTGCCCCATTTGCGGGTAGCACGAACGGCTAACTGACGGCCATAGGTATTGCCGGAACAATCGATGGCACGTTCTACGCCGTTGCCACCCGTAAGATCCAGAATTTTCTTGTAAGCGGTGGCATCCGACAAAAATACAGCGTCGGCCAAGCCTTTTTCTTTAGCGATATCCAGACGTTCCTGAACGGTATCTACACCTATCAGTTTATTGGCGCCCATAGCCTTGGCTAACATAAGGGAAGCCAGGCCTACAGGACCTAGTCCTACAACTAAAACGGCATCGTTTCCTGAAATGCCGATTTTCTCCAAACCTTCGTATACCGTACCAAAACCACAGGCAATCTGAGCCCCGTCGGTATAAGTAAGTGAATCGGGCAACAATACCAGGTCTTTTTCTTCGGCGAGCAGGTATTCGGCCATTCCGCCGTCACGTTGCCATCCATAGGCCCTGCGATAGGGGCTGGTACAACTTATCATATAACCTCTGCGGCAATCGTTGCACAGGCCGCAACCCGAAATATGATAGATAACCACCCTGTCGCCTTCCTTGAAACGACGTAAACCCGGACCGCATTTCACAATTTGTCCCGAGGGTTCGTGTCCGCATATTTTGTCTTGATAGCCTTCGGGGCCTTTGCCCAAATGTTCTCTGTATATTGCACGGATATCGCTGCCACAAATGGTGGATGATTTCATTTTGATCAGGACTTCGCCGTGTCCGGGAACGGGGACTTCTACCTCTTTCAGTACTACGGTACTGTTGCCGGGCAGATAGGCTGCTTTCATTGTTTTCATAAGTTTAAAATTATTGACATATAATGCCGTCCAGATCCCAGAGATCTTCCCAGGAGCGAGCTCCCGGCCAAAGAAAGACCTGACCTTTTATAAAACGGCAATTTTTATCTTGTTTGCGGATTTTTTCCATTTCTTCGGCGCTTAAGGGATCTTGTACCACCGCCAGTAAATTGCTGAGCAATTTTGTCGGTTTCACCGAAAAGGGAATGGGAATCTGTCCGTTCTGAGCTCCCCATTTAATACAGATTACAGCCGGATGGACTCCGTGTTTGCCGGCAATATCCACAATTACAGGATCTTCGATGGGCACAGTATCTTCGGGCGTTTTGTCACGTTCCGGGCGATTGGGAGAGCCAATCGGCGAAAAACCGATCACGGCTATACCCTGATCTTCAAAATATTTTTTCAATTCAGGTTGCTGAAAATGGGGATGTAGTTCCATTTCGTTGCAAACGGGTTTTATCCGGCAATCACGCAACAACAATTCCATTTTGGCGCGGGTCATATTGGAAGTACCGATATTACGAACCAGGCCATCAGCTGCAAGTTGTTCCATAACCCGCCATACAGCCATATATTCTTCGTGAATATAAGGACGGGCATGGGGATCGCGCGATGCCACATCAACCATGGGAGGATGATGATTAGGAAAAGGCCAGTGAACCAGGTAAAGATCCAGGTAATCTAAGCCCAGTTTATTTAAGGATTCCTCACAGGCTCCTCTGACATCGTGGTGCTTATCGTTCCAGACTTTGGAAGTAATCCAGAGTTCTTCGCGTTTGACGACTCCCTCTTGAAATAATTCTCGAAGCACATCGCCAATTTCTTTTTCATTTCCGTAGACTGCTGCACAGTCTATATGTCTGTAGCCCATTTTTACAGCAGCTCTGACCGCTTCGGCAATTTCCGTCGGCTTATAATTATCCGAACCAAAAGTACCCATTCCTATCACCGGAATTTTATCACCCGAGGATAAAGTGCGCATTGGCACCAAACAGGGATCTACAGCATTCGTTTCTTTTTTCATGACACCAGGTTTTTTTCAATAATTCTGTTTTTGTAACCATATATGGCAATAACAACAAAACAAAGGAAAGGCAAAAAGAAGGAAAAACGTACACCCGACAAACCAAGGATAGTATCCTGATCGATCATAAGAGCCTGAACAGGAGGCATTACAGATCCTCCCAAAATAGCCATAATCAAGCCGGCTGCTCCGAATTCCGCATCTTTCCCTATGCCTTCCAGAGCAATACCGTAAATGGTAGGAAACATCAACGACATGCAGGCCGATACTCCCACCAAAGCATAAAGTCCAAACATGCCCCGGACAAAAATAACTCCCAGCACAAGCAATAAGCCTCCAAAAGCCAGATACATCAATAGTTTACCCGGCTGGATAAATTTTAGTAAATAGGTGCAGATAAAACGGCTTAAACAGAAAATACTCATGGCAGCAATATTATATAATTGTGCGGTAGCATTGTCTATACCCAGTTCCATTTCGGCATAATGAATGATGAATGTCCAACACATAATTTGAACACCAACGTAAAAGAATTGAGCTATTACTCCTCCGTAATAGCGTTTGTTGGATAACAACCGGCGGAACGTATCTTTGATATTAAACTCTTTGTCTTCGATCTGACTTTTGGGAATTCGGGTAAAAACAAAAACCAGCAACACCACAAACACAATAGTCCCTATGGCCACATAAGGATTACGAACAATAGTCAAATCTGCGGTACGCATTGCTTCAAAGGCCTGAGGGTCAGAAATTGCAAGCGTTGCTCTTTCTTCGTAAGTGGCCTGGTTTATCCGGGCTAAAATAAGTTGCTGAGCGGTGAACATACCCAGCAGTGAGCCCATAGGATTGAAAGACTGAGCCAGATTCAATCGCCGGGTAGCCGTACGGGGATCGCCCATCGACAATATATAGGGATTGGCGCTGGTTTCCAAAAACGACAAACCACAAGTTAATATAAAATAGGAGACCAAAAAGGGCCAGAAAGCTTCTCCAAGACTGGAGGGATAAAAAAGAAAAGCACCGGTGGCATAGAGCGATAAACCCATAATAATACCACTTTTGTAACTAAACTTTTTTATAAAATAGGCAGCCACAAAAGCCATGGCAAAATAACCTCCATAAAAGGCAAATTGCACCAATGAACCTTCAAAATTGCTCATCAACAGCACTTTTGAAAAGACGCGTACCATGGGATTGGTAATATCGTTGGCAAATCCCCATAGCGCAAACAAGGATGTCACCAAAATAAAAGGTAACAAGAACTGTCTTGTTACCACTTTTACCTGTGTTTTTGTCATAATAGTAAGAGAAGTAAAAGTAAGGGGAAAGCATTTTGCTTTCCCCCGGATAAGATTATTTATAGATTGGACCAAAATTTTTGCATGCACGATAATCGGACGATTCCAGATCCATACCGAAAGCATTCCAGGCTGCAGGGCGGAAAATTTTATCATCTTCCACATTATGCATGCAGACCGGTATCCTGAGCAAAGAAGCCAGGGTAATGAGATCGGCTCCGATGTGTCCGTAATTGATGGCTCCGTGATTAGCCCCCCAATTGTTCATGACGCTGTAGACATCCTTGAATTGCAACTTATTGCATAAACGGGGAGCAAACCAGGTGGTTGGCCAGGTTTTGTCGGTACGGTTGTTGATGATCTCGTGAGCTTCGGGTTGAATATCTACGGTCCATCCTTCGGCAATTTGCATTACCGGCCCCTGTCCTTTAATTAAATTGATGCGGAACATGGTAACGGGCATGCCTCCCATGCTCAGGAAATTCGAAGAATAGCCTCCACCTCTGAAATAACCGCAATTGGCGGGAGACCAAGTGGTGGCTTTGAGGCATTTATTTACTTCGTCCTCGCTGATTTCCCAGAAAGGTTTCATTGCAGGTTCGCCCTGCTCGTTGCTTTGCCGGCCGGTAGCATCCAGAGTTGTTGCCCCGGAATTGATCAGATGGATAATGCCCGATGCTGCGCGGCCTTCGAGGGTATAACCCGTAACTCTTTTTACCGCTTCGGGGCTCCAGAATGTGCGTACATCCGAGAATATGGAAGCCGTATTGGTCAACAAATGACCCATCAACATTGAAAGGCCGTTCAGTGAATCGTTTTCGGTGGCCAGAATATAAGGTCTGCGCAATCCGTTCCAATCGAAGGAGCTGTTGAGCAGAGCCTCGGGAAAATCACAATTGGGCATGTAATCTGTCCATTGACGTTGTCCCTGGAAACCGGCTACAATGGCATTATGTCCCAAAGATTCTTCTTTAAAGCCCATTTTGGCCAATTTGGGATTTCCGGCCATCAAATCGCGGATGACCAGGTACATCTTAACGACGTATTCCCAGTCGGCGTCTTTTTCGGCACGGGTTTTGCGCCATTGAGGATCGTTAAAGTCTTCTCCCTCATTGCATTTGCAATTTTTAAGCGTCCATTCCCAGGCTTTTTTATACTCTTCGTGATCGTAAATGCCTTTTTCGATGCGACGGCTCACTTCGACCATGTCTATGTATTCGTTGCGCATGCCCAGATATTCCTGAAAGAAATCAGGATTTACCATGGAGCCGGCTATACCCATACAAACGCCGCCTATGGAAAGATAGGATTTGCCCCTCATTTCGGCTACTGCAATGCCTGCTCTGGTAAAACGCAGCAATTTTTCTTTTACGTCCTCAGGAATGGTGTTGTCATCGGAATCCTGAACGTCGCGGCCGTAAATACCAAAAGTGGGTAAGCCTTTTTGATTATGAGCAGCCATGGCAGCTGCCAGATAAACAGCGCCGGGGCGTTCCGTTCCGTTAAAGCCCCAAATGGCTTTGGGGTAATAAGGATTCATATCGATGGTTTCACTACCGTAACACCAGCAGGGCGTTACACTGATAGTGAGTCCTACACCTGCACGTTCAAATTTTTCGGCACAGGCTGCCGCTTCGGCTACGCGGCCAATGGTACTGTCTGCTATGACACTTTCTACGGCGGTCCCGTCACCGTACTTAAGTGTGGATGAAATCAATTCGGCCACTCGTTTTGCCATATTCATGGTCTGGACTTCGAGACTCTCTCGTACGCCTCGTTCTCTTCCGTCAATTATAGGACGTATTCCTACTTTGGGATGTTTACTCATAATATGTTGTTATGAATTTAAATATTTAATTGTTTACTGTAATATCGTACCTAAATCGTATTAAAACAGAAATCCTACAAAATTACTCCATATTTTCAGTATCAACCTCGATCAAAATATGTTCTACAACATAATTTTTGTATTATTGTCTTTTGTTTATCTCTGGCTCTGCTGGCAATATTGAGCCCCTGATTTTGGTCTCATCCGGGAAAAATATTGGTATTTGGACTTCTTTCTGAGCCGATCGCAAAGAAGCTTCATTTCTGTTCAAAATCAAAGAGATGGATGCATTCAACAATAATTCCGAGGTATCTCCCAAGGCTGATTGATCGTAAACACTCAGTTCCGTCAATTCTATATCGGGTTCAAAGCCGGCTGTATAATCCGATTCTCCCCGGCTGTTGAATACTTTGGCAACTATGGGTTGTATACCCCAGCGATTGTTGGGATCGTTTTCTTCGTATATGCTCAACGAAGACACATTCTTACCATAAGTAGTCCTACCAATCAGAATCACAGGCATATAGGCTCTCAGTCCGTTGATCAGTTGTTCGCTGGCCGAAGCGGTATATTCCCCTGTCAGCACTATCAGGCGATCAAGATTTAGATTATTGAGTGCAACGGCCCGGTCGGAGCCTGCAGGCATAAACTCTTCCTCAAAATGCATCAACAGATAGTCCTCACCGTATTGTCTGTCGTAAACTGCCTGTAGATATTCATTGTACCTAAAATAACAGAACACTTTATCCCGGCTCAGAGCAGGCAGAATCATACTGGACAGGTAGGCAGACATCAAGACGTAACCTCCGCTGTTGTATCTCAAGTCCAGCACCAGCTCGTTGACTCCCTGTGCCTTAAAGCGGCCAAAGCTTTCGTTCATCTCAACTAAAAACCTATCGCTGTTGTCACCACTGTCAAAGGCAAAGAAATTACACAAAAAATAGCCTATCTTTTTGTCCCCTATTTGATAGACAGTATCCAGGTAATTGGGATTTTCTGCATAATTTTCGAGGACTGAAAAAGTCAGGGTGTCTTTATGCATTGCATCGAGGTATGCCTCAAAACTTTCCGGGATTTGTTGTGCAGGGCGGCTTAAAAAACGCAGGCTGATTTCGGCGGGCAAATTGTTTAGTAAATCCTGGTAATTATCTGTATTCAGCGTATTTCCTTGTACCTGATCAAACCACCAACCTCTTTGTATACCCGCTTGCAGGGCAGGCGTGTTGGGTTTAACATAAGTTACCTGCCCCACTATGGTATTGTCGATCGTCGATCTCAAATACAATTGAAAATCAAAGCCAATTTCCCGTGAACGAAGGCCGCTAAAGGTATTAAGCAAATTGACGTAATCGCTTTGAATAAAAGAGAAGCGGTCTCCGTCGGGAGCAGTAGAGGGATGATAATGATAGAGCAGTGCATCATAAAAGGAGGCCGGCGACTGGGTGTAATCGTCGGGCTCAGTCATTTTATCGTTCCAATAATAGACTAAGGACATGCGGTCGTAAATCCACTTATTGACATACTTATTGTTTATGCTTAGGCTGTCGGTTTCTTCATCTCCGTTGCGGCTAAACCAATTCTCCCCTTCACAGGAACTGAACAGCACAGCCAGTAAAACCAAAAGCCAAGGTGAATTCTTTATCCTCTTTTTAAACATGTACTGTCACTTTCTTTGTTTATTCATTATTATCTCAGCATGCTTGTTTCAATGGGGCGATACTCTGTTAAGACTAATCTTTGAAATACACCCTTTTTACCCTCTCCGAAACAGAGGTCAGTACTTCGTACGAAATGGTAGACAAGCGTTCTGCCAGCTCTGTCAAAGGCAGGCCTTTGCCAAACAACACCACCGTGTCGCCTTCGCGGGCAGCAATATCTGTCACATCCACCATGCACAAATCCATGCAAATACTGCCCAGAATTTTTGCCCTCTGCCCGTTAACCAACACGTCTCCTCCGGTGTGGTGCCGGTTAAAACCGTCACCGTAGCCTATCGGTAAAGTAGCTATGCGTGAATCTCTGTCGAGTAAGACGGTTCGGCTGTATCCTATACTTTCGCCTTTTTTAAATTCATGAATCTGCAATATCTTGGTTTTGAGTGATGCAACCGGCTGTAAGGCTTCGGGACGACAAACCGAAATACCGTAAAGCCCTATACCCAGACGCACTCTGTCGCATTGCCATTGAGGAAAGCGTTCTATGCCGGCGGAATTCAAAATGTGTCGTTCAAAACGATAGGGTAAGGCCCGGCTCAATTGTTGCGTCATTCGTTCAAAAAGTTCCCATTGAGTTTGTGTATACTGATCAAAGGCATTTTCGTCACTGCCGGCCAGATGGGAAAAAACAGAGCTAAGCCTCAGCATTTTCTGACTGTTTAGTTTTAACAGCAATTCCGGCAGGTCTTTTTCGGCAAAACCAAGGCGATGCATTCCTGTATCGAGTTTGATGTGCACGGGAAAATCCCGGACTGCCAGACGCTCGGCGGCTGTCCTGAAAGCATCCAGCAAGGTAAAACTGTAAATCTCGGGCTCCAGCTTGTATTCGTAACAGAGGGGGAAAATACCGGGATCGGGATTCATCACCAAAATAGGGATATGAATGCCGCCACGTCTCAACTTTACTCCCTCATCAACCAGTGCTACGGCCAAAGCGTCACAGCCCTGTGCCTGTAAAGTCCTGCTGACTTCAAGTGCTCCGTGTCCGTAAGCCTCAGCCTTGACCATGGCTATCACCTTGGTTGCAGGTTTGATCAGAGTTCTGAAATAATTCAGGTTATGCACCAGTGCATTCAGGTCAACCTCCATGACTGTGTTGTGTGCTTTCAATTCGAGGCGTTCGCTGATGCGTTCAAATTCGAATTGCCGGGATCCTTTTATCAGAATTAGTTCATCCTGGAATTGATCAGGTAAATCCGAAAGTAAAAAATCGTCTGTGGTCAAAAAAAACCGGGCAGAGGAAGGGAAAAAGCCGGCATGGGTTACCAAGCCGTAGCCTATACCAATAAAACGGTCAATCTGTTTACGTTTAACCAATTCGGCTACCGTGCGGTATAAATCATCCAGGGATTTACCGCTTTGGAAGATATCGGACAAAATTAAACAAGACGACATATTCCCGGCTAAGGCCCGTCTCGACTGAAAATCCAGAGCCAGCTCTAGTGCCTGCAAGTCTGAGTTGTAGGCATCGTCTATCAAAACGCAACCTTTTCTGCCCTCTTTGACCTCCATACGCATGGCCACCGGCTCGAGTTGCTTCAAACGCCGGGCTAGTACCGAAGCATCCATTACAAAGCCCGTTTCTTGTTCGAGCATAAAAATAAAAGCAATGCAATGCAGGGCATTTTTAACAGAAGGCTCATCCACAAAAGGTAAAACGAAACTGACTTCTTCCCTGTGCCACAAAGTATGAATAAGGGTATAGTCTTTTTGCTTGTCTTTACGAAAAAACAATTTTGCGCTCAAGTCGTTGCAAGACCAGGCCAACAGGCGTTCGGGCTCCAGCATGCCGGCAAGTATGCCGGCAGCCGGTTCTTCGTCCTGACAGTAAATTACCCGTTCACAGTCTTTGAACAGGAGCAATTTTTCATGTATCAGGCTTTCTACAGAACTAAAATTTTCCTGATGGGCCTGGCCAATATGTGTCAATAAACCCCAATCGGGCTGAATCATGTTTTGCAATCTTTGCATTTCGCCCTGTTGAGAAATCCCGGCTTCAATAAGGCCTAAATGACTGTCTTCACTCAACATGGACAACGACAAAGGTACTCCCAAACGGGAATTATAGCTGCCCGGTGAACGGCTGATGCTGAGATTATCGCGTAATAGCTGCCAAATCCATTCTTTTACTATGGTTTTACCGTTGCTGCCGGTTATGCCCAGTACTTTCCCTTTAAAAATTTCCCGGCAGTATTGGCCCAACAATTGCAAGGCTTCGGTTGCATCTTCCACATAGAGAAAATTAGCCTGATCAAAGAGTGATTCAGCTTGTTTTTCACTAAGCACAAAATTTCTCACCCCCCTTTTGTATAAATCGGCCAGGTATTTATGACCGTTGTTGCTTTCGGTTTTTATGGCAAAAAACAAACAGTCCTCCGACACCAACAAAGCTCTGCTGTCGATGAGCAGGCGTTTTATGACTGCGTCTTGTACAATTCTTGCTTTTTGAACACCGATGACCCGGGCTATTT
The DNA here is from genome assembly GCA_964488495.1 of uncultured Bacteroidales bacterium. Lineage (GTDB taxonomy): Bacteria > Bacteroidota > Bacteroidia > Bacteroidales > UBA1402 > UBA1402. The sequence continues at coordinate 12,025 of CAZAUQ010000039.1, read as the reverse complement.
CTTTAACACTTAGATGCATGGGGACTTAATACTGATTCAAAAAAATCTATTTCCCTACCCAGATTGAGTTCGGGAAAACGTTTGCCCAACAAATGCAGGGCTGCAATATTCTTCTTTACAAAACGAAGATACTCCTCTTCGTCAGGACGAAAAGGTTTGTGTTCCATGGCTTTATGAATTTGTTCCAGTTGGCGGATTATTTCGAGGGTGTATTTTTCGAAGGCAAATTCACCAAAACGCTCCCAGATATACTGAAAAGCTGTTGCCGAAGGATGCAACATATCCTGTTCGTAGAACCGGTAATCTCTCAGATCATCCATCAGCAATTCGTAAGCAGGGAAATAGACCATTTGTCTGAAGCGAGAGCATAACTCGTCGGTCAACAGATGCAAACTGGCCTTACTCAGAGTGTTTTCGTGTGCACCATCCTTGAAGTGACGAATGGGGCTCACTGTTAAAACCACCTTTAAGTCAGGCCTTGACTGAAACAAGTCCTCAAAAAAAACGATTGTTTGCTCCAACATCTCCTCAACAGACAAACGTCTGCGAACAAAAAAGGAAGCCGGCAATTTATGACAATTCGAAACCACAAGTCCGTTCGAAGCCAGAGCATAAACCCAGGCTGTTCCAAAACTGAGAATCAGACAGGTAGAAGACTTTAATGCAGCCGACGAAGTTGAACAAGCTGTTTGAATACCCTTCAGTACCTCGTCGGCTTCTTTACCCGAAAAGGTGGAATGAAAATCAAAACTGCCGTAGTGGCCTTCGTATTTAAACAGATCCTCTTTACTGTAAGATTTATTTTGTTGCATCGCTCTGAGAGCATTTATCACAGACAAGGGATTATAAAGCACACCAAAAGGATTGCTCAGGCAGTTGAAACCGCTTATTTGCAATTGCTTTCCTACGGATTCCGCAAAACAGGAACCCAGGCAGAGTATGCTGTCTGTATGGTTTAGTCGAAAACTGCTTTTTGGCAGTGTTAAAGTGGTCTTGAAATCCATAATTGAAGACAAAAATACATATATTTTGCCTTGATTACAGAATAAATTTTCCTAATTCATTTTTTATGGAAAAAGTCTTACTTTTGCTGTCGCTATTATGGAAAAGAAAACTTATTTGTTGGACGAAATACAGTACCCGGAGGATCTTAAAAAGTGCTCGGTCTCTCAATTAGCTCAAGTTTGCGACGAACTGAGAGAATTTATTATTGATGTACTCTCCGAAAATCCCGGACATCTGGGTGCCAGCCTGGGTACCGTAGAACTGACCGTGGCTTTACATTATGTACTGAATACCCCCAACGATCGGATTGTTTGGGATGTGGGGCATCAAGCGTACGGACATAAGATCCTGACAGGCCGTAAAAAGCTCTTCCATACCAACCGTAAACTCAACGGAATCAGTGGTTTTCCCAATCCTATGGAGAACGAATACGACAATTTTATTGCCGGACACGCCTCCAATTCCATCTCGGCTGCTTTGGGTATGGATATGGCTGCTGCTTTCAAAAAAGAAAAAAGAGTGATAGTGGCCGTTATAGGAGATGGCGCCATGACGGGCGGTTTGGCCTATGAAGGCCTTAACAACGCATCTGTCTACCCAAACAACCTGCTGATCATACTAAACGATAACCAGTACGCTATCGACAAAAATATAGGAGGCGTAAGTCGTTATCTTTCCAAAATAAGCACGTCCAAACACTACAATATTCTGCGTTGGCAACTTTATCTCTTACTCAAAAAAATAGGCCTGATGAACGATGCCCGCAAAAACAAAATTTTGCGTTTCAGCAACACCATCAAGGGCTTGTTCAGCCACCAGCGCAACTTTTTCGAGGGGATGGACATCCGCTATTTCGGGCCTGTGGACGGACACAATGTCAGCAACCTGGTCAGGGTGTTACGCACCATCAAAGACATGAAAGGGCCAAAGATTTTACATGTTTGCACCACCAAAGGTAAAGGTTTTCCCGCAGCCGAACAGGACGTCACCAAATTCCATGCGCCCGGTAAATTCAATAAACAAACCGGGGAATGTGAGCCTTCAGTCAAATTGGAAAACCAGCCGCTGAGGTTTCAGGATGTTTTTGGTTATACCCTGATTGAACTGGCCGAACAAAACGACAGAATTGTGGCAGTCACACCGGCCATGCCGACCGGATGCGGATTGACTGAAATGAGTCGCCGTTTTCCCGACAGGGTTTTTGACGTTGGTATTGCCGAAGGACATGCCGTCACTTTTTCGGCAGGTTTAGCCAAAGAGGGCATGATTCCATTCTGTAATATATATTCCAGTTTTGCCCAAAGAGCTTACGACAACATCATTCACGATGTAGCCATACTAAAACTGCCTGTTGTGCTTTGCCTTGACCGGGCAGGCCTGGTAGGAGAAGACGGATCCACTCATCAGGGAGCTTTTGACCTGGCTTCTTTGCGTTGTATTCCAAATTTGACGATTGCTTCACCCTTGAACGAACACGAATTTCGTAATATGATGTATACAGCTCAGCTGCTGGGTGACAGACCTTTCATAATTCGTTATCCCAGAGGGAAAGGTTATCTTACCGACTGGAAAAACAAGATGGAAGAGATTCCCGTAGGCAAAGGCCGTTGCCTGATTAAAGGCGATAAACTGGCCATACTGAGCATAGGCCCCATAGGCCTGACCGCAAAAAAAGTCATAGAGCAGCTCAATACCGAAGGCTATTCGCTTGCCCTTTACGACTTCCGTTTTGTTAAACCCATGGATCAGGAACTGATACATGAAATTGGTTCCCGCTTTAAAAAAGTGATTACTCTCGAAAACAGCGTCATAAAAGGAGGTTTTGGCAGCGCTGTTATGGAAGCGTTCTCAGAAAACAATTACCACACAGAAGTGATTCGTAAGGGTTTGCCCGACCGCTTTATCCCCCATGGTACAGTCGAAGAGCAACATCGACTCTGTGAGCTGGACGAAAAAAACATCAGGCTGGCCATTATCAGCCACTACCATCAGAATTAATATCCTCTGTTATGAACATTATTGTAGCAGGAGCAGGCGAAGTCGGAGTACATCTGGCCAAAATGTTGTCCAAAGAAAACCACAACATAGTTGTAGTTGATCAAAAAGAGGACGTATTGGAGAACCTGAATTCCAATTACGACCTGATGACAGTTTTAGGATCTCCCACCTCACTTTCTGCTCTCAAAGACGCAGGTTGCAGTTCTTCGACCGACCTGTTTATTGCAGTTACTCCCGAAGAAAGCCGCAACCTGACAGCCTGTATGCTTGCCGCAAAACTGGGAGTTAAAAAAACCGTTGCCAGAATTGAAAATCCTGAATACCTGCATCCCGACCAAAAGGCCTTTTTTGAACAATTGGGCATAGACTCCCTTATTTGTCCCGAAATTTTAGCAGCCAAGGAGATTGCAGACAGTCTGGTCCGCCCCTGGGTGCGTCAATGGCATGAATTTAATAACGGTACGCTGATCCTGATCGGTGTCAAAGTAAGAGAAGGAGCCAACATTATTGGAAAAGAGCTGATGAGTCTTTTCACTCACCACGAATCCTGCCGTATTGCCGCCATAAAAAGAGGCAAAGACACCATTATTCCAGGTGGACGCGACATTATTCAAACCGATGATATGGTCTATTTTGTCACCACCAAAGACTACGTAGATACTGTACGGAAAATGGCAGGCAAACCTCATACCGAAGTACACAAAGTCATGATTATGGGTGGCAGCCGCATTGCCATGCTTACAGCCGAAAAAATTGCCGAGAAATTCGATGTGAAAATACTGGAAGTAAACAAGGAGCGTTCCGAAATGGTCAAAGAGAGGCTCAGATCAAAAGCCATGGTGATTCTGGGTGACGGACGGGACATCGACTTACTTCACGACGAAGGTATTGAACAAGTGGAAGCTTATATTGCCCTGACCGGCAACTCCGAAACCAATATTCTTTCCTGCCTGGCGGCCAAACGTTTTCAGGTACAACGGACTGTGGCCGAAGTCGAAAACAACGACTACATTCCCCTGGCAGAAGGCCTGGATATTGGAATAGTGATAAACAAAAAATTGATTGCCGCCGGACATATTTACCAAATGATGCTGGATGCAGATGTCTCAAATATGAAAAGTCTCACTTTTGCTGATGCAGAAGTGGCAGAATTTATCGTCAGGGAAGGTGCCAAAATAACCAAATCCAAAGTAATGGATCTTCATTTGCCTGAAAACGTCAGTATCGGCGGACTTACCCGGGACGATAAAGGAATCATTGTTTACGGAAACACTCAGATACTGCCGGGCGACAGAGTGGTTTTATTTTGTCCGAGTGCCTATCTGCATAAAGTGGAGAAATATTTCAAATAAATTGCATCGATGTTAAAATCGCTGTTCAACATTCGTATTATTTTTAAGTTTCTGGGCTATCTGCTGATACTGGAAGCATTATTAATGCTTGCATGCAGCGGAACAGATTATTTCTTTTACGATCATACCCAGCTCGTGTTTTTAAAATCAGCCGGCATAACTTTTGGAACAGGATTGTTTTTAGCACTGATTGGAATTCACGCCAGACGAGATATTGGTAAACACGAAAGTTTTGTAATGGTTACCCTGGTGTGGGTACTGTTTTCTTTGTTCGGTGCAATACCCTTCTACCTGAGCGGCCATTTCAACAGCTTTACAGATGCCTTTTTCGAAAGCATGTCCGGTTTCACCACAACAGGCTCCTCTGTTCTGGTCGATGTAGAAGCACTCTCGAAAGGTCTGCTTTTTTGGCGCAGCCTGATACAATGGCTGGGTGGTATGGGTATTATATTGCTTTCGCTGGCTGTAATGCCTTTGCTCAAAATGGGCAACTATCAATTACTTACAGCCGAAGTTCCCGGTCCGGTCTACGATAAAATTCACCCCAGAATCACGGTTGCTGCCCGTCGTTTATGGTTTCTTTACTTAGGGCTTACCATTATTCTGGCCGTTTTGCTGCGATTCGGAGGAATGACGTTTTTTGATTCAGTCTGCCACTCTTTGACGACAATGGCCACAGGTGGTTTTTCTACAAAAAATGCCAGTATTGCTCATTGGGACTCAGCCTATATAGAAGGTGTCACCATGCTGTTTATGTTCCTGGCCGGCACCAGCTTTGTATTTTTGTTTAGAGTACTCAGCGGGAATTTTTACAAAATCAGACAAAACGAAGAATTCAAGGCTTATTTTTATACCGTCTTGATTTCAGGTCTGGTTTTGAGTACTTCCTTATTTTTCTTTGCCGATCTGCCTCTGGTTAAAGCTCTTCGTACAGGATTTTTTCAGGTGGTATCCATAATAACCACTACCGGTTTTACAACGGCTGATTTTAGCATTTGGGTACCCGGCATACGCTTTTTACTCATAGTCACCATGCTTTTTGGAGCCATGTCGGGTTCCACTTCGGGAAATATAAAAATCGGCCGCATTATTCTGTACGCCAAGATATCGTACAACGAACTAAAGCGCGATGTACATCCCAACGCTGTGCTACCGGTACTCTTTAATGGAAAAACCATGCCGGCCACTTTGATTTACGGATTGTTCGGCTTTTTGTTCTTTTATATTCTGCTGATGATACTCAGTGTGGGTATCTTTTTTGCTATGGGCCTCGACATGGAAGATTCTCTGGGCGTATTCCTGACCAGTTTCGGTAATATCGGCCCGGGACTGGGCAATCACTTCAGTAACTTTTTTGACTTACCCGATATTGCCAAATGGTATTCGGGTTTTCTGATGTTGGTTGGCCGTCTTGAAATTTACACCGTTTTCCTCTTATTCTCCCGAACATTCTGGCGCAACTGATAACGGACAGATTCATTCAGATTAACCTATTAAATCTACCAGCTATGAAACACAAATCTTTTTATTTACTGATGTTTTTATGCTTGCCTGCCTTGTTTGCCTGCAACAGTAAATCAGGTGAAATGGACCTGGCTTTTAAACAGGCAGCCCTAATCGAAAAAAGCATAAAGCAAACCTCTTTCCCCGATCGTCGTTTGTCTATCCTGGATTTCGGAGCCCGGGCCGGAGACAGTTGCTTCCTGAACCACGAAGCCATCAACAAAGCCATCCTGGAATGCAGCCTCAGCGGAGGAGGCGTGGTGTCGATTCCTGCCGGAGAATTTTATACCGGCCCCATCCGGCTAAAAAGCAACGTAAACCTGCAGTTGGAAAGGGATGCCGTACTAAAATTCTCGACCGACACCAGCTTGTATCTTCCTCAAGTTCTAACCCGCTGGGAAGGAGTGGATTGCTACAATTATCATCCCCTGATCTATGCCTACGGTGAAACCAATATTGCCCTGACAGGCGAAGGCGTGTTGGATGCTCAGGGACAAAAGGGTTGGTGGAGTATGTGCGGTTCCAGAAATTTTGGCTGGACCGAAGGATTGCCCGGACAAAACCAGGGCGGTCGCAACCGTTTGCTGCGTTCAGCCGAAGAAAAGCTAGACATCAGCCAACGTATTATGACCCCGCAGGATGCCCTGCGTCCCCAAATGGTCAACTTTTATCGTTGCAAACAAGTCCTCATCGAAGGGATCAACCTGCTGAATTCTCCTTTTTGGGTCTTGCATCCCCTGCTCTGTGAAGATCTGACCGTAAGGGGTGTACATATTTATAATCGCGGACCCAACGGCGACGGCTGCGACCCGGAATCCTGCAAAAACGTGCTCATCGAAGATTGCTTTTTTGATACAGGCGACGACTGTATTGCCATCAAATCGGGCAGAAACAACGATGGTCGTAAATGGGCAGTCCCCTCCGAAAACATCATTGTCCGCAACTGCAAAATGAAAAACGGTCACGGTGGCGTAGTGATAGGCAGCGAAATTTCGGGTGGTTACCGCAATCTCTTTGTAGAAGACTGCGAAATGGACAGCCCCAACCTTGACCGGGTGATTCGTATTAAAACCAACACTTGCCGGGGAGGCCTGATCGAAAATATTTTTGTCCGTAATATAAAGGTGGGCCAGTGCCGCGAAGCCGTGTTGAAAATCAATCTGCTGTATGAATCGCGCGAAAACTGTCAACGCGATTTTCCGCCTACCGTACGCAATGTCCAACTCGAAAACATCACTTGCGAAAAAAGCCGTTACGGCGTTTTGATTGCCGGTTTACCCGGAGATGAGAATGTTTATCACATCCGCCTGAAAAACTGTCACTTCAATGGAGTGGAACGCGGCAACAGCATCGCCGGAGCCAGAGATGTGGCTTTCGAGAATTTGCATGTCAATGGTGAAGTGGTGGAAGAATAGTTTCCATGCTTTATTCAACACCTGGTTTTATATCCTTATCAAACATTACTTGTTTCAGCGTGAGGAATACGGACTAAGACTGAGATCTAGGCTAAAAAAAATAAAGAGCGTTTCATGAATTGAAACGCTCTTTATATAAATAAGTATTATCTGAGCAAACAGCTATTACATCATGCCGCCCATACCGCCCATACCCGGATTCATGGCAGGAGCAGGATTTTCTTCTTTTTTCTCGACAATCACGCATTCTGTAGTCAGGAACATGCCGGCGATAGAGGCTGCATTTTCCAGTGCTACCCTGGTTACTTTGGCAGGATCAACTACTCCGGTGGCGAAAAGATTTTCGTATACATCGGTGCGGGCATTGTAGCCAAAATCGTTCTTGCCTTCTTTGACTTTCTGAACAATAACGGCTCCTTCTTTACCGGCGTTGGTTACGATCTGACGCATGGGCTCTTCGATGGAACGACGAATGATCTTGATACCCAAATCTTCTTCTTCGTTTTCGCCCTTCAGGGAAGCAATGGCATCCAAAGCACGGATGTAAGCCACACCCCCACCGGGAACGATACCTTCTTCGATGGCAGCACGGGTGGCGCTCAATGCATCGTCAACGCGGTCTTTCTTTTCTTTCATTTCCACTTCGGAGGGAGCACCTACATAAAGTACAGCCACACCACCCGACAATTTAGCCAGACGTTCCTGCAGCTTTTCGCGATCGTAATCGGAAGTAGTTACGGCAATCTGGGCTTTGATTTGGTTTACTCTGTCGGCAATGGCTTCTTTGTCACCGGATCCATTCACAATAGTTGTGTTGTCTTTGTTGATGGTTACTTTTTCGGCTCTGCCCAGCATTTCGAGCGTTGTAGATTCCAGCTGTATGCCTTGTTCTTCGGTAATAACTATCCCACCGGTCAAAACGGCTATATCCTGCAACATTTCTTTGCGGCGGTCACCAAAGCCCGGAGCTTTTACAGCACAAATCTTGAGACCGGCACGCAGACGGTTCACCACCAGGGTGGTCAGCGCTTCGCCGTCGATGTCTTCGGCAATGATCAGGAGAGGACG
>CAZAUQ010000039.1:1279-3584 GCA_964488495.1 uncultured Bacteroidales bacterium | reverse complement strand
CCGGCTACAGCCTTATCAATACCGCGTTTGAGCTCCATGGGATTGACTCCGCCGGTTACATTCTTCAAACCTTCACGGATAATAGCCTGAGCCAGAACGGTAGCAGTAGTGGTACCATCACCGGCATCATCACCGGTTTTGGAAGCAACGTTCTTAACCAGTTGGGCACCCATATTCTCATATGCATCGGCCAGATCAATTTCTTTAGCCACGGTAACACCGTCTTTGGTGATTTGGGGAGCACCAAATTTCTTTTCCAGAATCACATTGCGGCCTTTGGGGCCAAGAGTAATTTTGACAGCATCTGCCAGCTGGTCAACACCGCTTTTGAGTAAATCGCGGGCTTCGATATCGAATTTAATTTCTTTTGCCATAATAGTATAATATTAATTTGAATGTTTTTTTTGACAGGAATCGCAACAGCGTTATTAAAATTTTGCCAGAATATCCGATTGACGCATAATCAAATACTTTTGTCCGTCAAGTTCAATTTCTGTGCCTGAGTATTTACCATACAGTACAAAATCACCAACTGCCACTTGCATGGTTTCGTCTTTGGTTCCGGGTCCAACAGCAACTACTTCACCTTTGAGGGGTTTTTCTTTTGCCGAATCGGGAATAATGATTCCACCGGCGGTCTTCTGTTCTGCGGGTGCGGGTTTTACCAGCACGCGATCTGATAATGGTTTTAGTGTCATGTCAATTAAAATTTATAGTTATCGTATATCTTAAATGAGAAATAATTATATAAGAACGCAAGTAATACTGCGAATTCTATGCCAAAAGAAATCGTGTGACAAAAGTTCAGCATTTTGTTTTTAAGGAAGTCCAACAACTGACATTATTGCACAAAAGTCCGTCAAAAAAGCTAATTACGGAATGTGTGTCTGAAAGGAACGGTCGGTAATCCCTCTTTATTATAAAAGTTGGGCCTGGCTTTTTCGTCCCAGGCGAAACGCAGAGACTTGACTTCAGCATCCGGAGGCAGAATCACATGTACTTTGCAGCGGCTTTTACCAAAGAACCACCACGAACGGGCCACCCAGGCTTCAGCGCTCAGGACGCTGCCGTCTTTGCATTCCAGTTCAAACCAGCTTAAGTTTGTTTTACGTTTCAACGTTCCAAATTGATCCTGAGCATCTCGTTCGCCGGCCGTCAGTCCGCTGCCGGCGTGGTCGAAACGCAACACTATCTTTTTCCTGCACAGTTTGGCTGATTTCAATACCGGGCCGGAATAAACCAGATCCTTGAAGCTGTAATCTTTGGCCAAAGCCCACAGAGCCAATCTCCGTCCCACTTCCCACTTGTAGGAAGGATGAATATCGCTCAAATTATCCACCAGATCTGTCACAATAGCCTGTCCGGTATAGGGGAGTTCCAGGCACTTAGTCTGCAAAGCGCAAAACTCAGCCATGGTTTGAGGCGTATGCTGGTAAGGATCTCTTTTACGGTTGGTGTAGAGATAAGGAGCTATCTGTACGTAATAAAAGGGCATTTCCGGGTTTACAAAAGCTTGTCTCCAAACATCGGTCATCAATTGGAACTTTTCGACATACAGCGAATCGTGCAACATGGCATCCGACTCTCCCTGATACCAAATGGCGCCTCGCAGGGTGTAGGGAGCCAGCGGATCAATCATACTCCTGTAAAAATGACCGATTTTGCGATTGACAGCGGGATGTTGCCTGCATTCTTTCTCATAAAAAGCGGCCTCTTTGTAGGTTGCTTCAGGAATCCAGGCTTCGATGCGGCTGCCTCCCCAGGAGGAAGCGATCAGACCTACCGGGACATTCAGGTTTTCCTGAATGTTTTTTCCGAAATAATAAGCAGCTGCCGAGAATGGAGCCAAACTGGTATCGGCACATTCCTGCCAGCCTTTGGTAGTACAATCAGGAAGGCTCAATACCCTTTCGACCAATATAATTCTTATCTGTTTGCTACCTCCGGAACGCCATTCCTGCTCCGCCAAATCAGCCCCTCTGGCCGGAGCGGCATAGTGTTTTCTACTTATGTCCATGGGATACTCCATATTGGATTGACCTCCGCAAATCCAGACCTCGCCTATCAGAATGTTATTCAATTGAATCTCTTCGGTCTCGGCGGAATTTTTCAACAACTGCAACTTTAAAATCGCAGGTTCAAACGAAGCTTGCATAGGATCCAGACTCAAGATCCAGCTACTGTCGGCCCTGACCAGGGTTTCTTTTTCCTGTCCGGCAAAACTGACTTTCAAGCGGGCGCCTGGATCGGCTTTTCCCCAGATATTGACAGCTTTTCCCTGCTGTAATACCATATTGGAACCAAG
>CAZAUQ010000039.1:0-1179 GCA_964488495.1 uncultured Bacteroidales bacterium | reverse complement strand
CAAATTGACGAAAGTTTTGCCGAATATGGAAAATACACCAGCCTCAGACATACTGTGGTTTACGGAGGTGTTTCGCAAAAAGCTCAAACCGAAGCTTTAAAACGAGGAGTAAATGTACTGGTGGCGACACCGGGCCGATTACTCGACCTGATTGGCCAAGGCTATATCAGACTGGATCAGCTAGATTATTTTGTGCTCGACGAAGCCGATCGTATGCTGGACATGGGCTTTATTCACGATATCAAAAGGATATTGCCGCTACTGCCCAAAAAACGCCAAACGCTGTTTTTCTCGGCTACCATGCCCCCGCAAATTGCACAACTGGCTGCTACCATTTTGTACAAGCCTCAAAAAGTAGCTGTCACTCCCCCATCTACCACGGTAGAAATGATCGAACAATCGCTCTATAGAGTAGAAAAGGCTGACAAAAAAGAATTACTGATCAACTTGCTAAAAAGCCCTGAAATAAGTTCTGCTCTGGTGTTTTCCCGTACCAAGCACGGTGCGAATAAAATTGCCCGTTACCTGAGCCAGGCCGGCATTTCGGCCGATGCCATTCATGGTGAAAAATCGCAGAATGCACGTCAACTGGCCTTGAGCAAATTCAAGGAACATAAAATCAAAGCATTGGTAGCCACCGATATTGCTGCCCGGGGCATAGATGTGGTGGAATTGAGCCACGTAATCAATCACGACTTGCCCGAAGTCCCCGAAACTTATGTGCATCGCATTGGGCGTACCGGCAGAGCCGGCAAAAAGGGAATTGCTATTTCGTTTTGCAGCTCCGAGGAACTTACTCAGTTGAGGGATATTCAGAGGCTGATTGGGGTGGGGATTCGGATGGCTTAAGGGATTACGGCGTACCGCCGTGATGCCCATTCGGGGGATCCCTGCACAGAGGAAAGCCGATGCCGGGGGCATCGGGCTGGGCAAAAAAAATTCCAACCCTGCAAGCAAGCTTGCGGGGCTGTGACTTTAGCATTGCTGCTGTGATTGCTTGAGGGATTACGGCGTACCGCCGTGATGCCCATTCGGGGGATCCTTGCACAGAGGAAAGCCGATGCCGGGGGCATCGGGCTGGCTAAAAAAATTCCACCCTCGCAAGCAAGCTTGCGGGGGTGGGGATTTTTTTGGCCTGGCGAGCTGCGCTCGCCTTTCCTCTGTGCGGAAAGTGAGGGA
>CAZAUQ010000038.1:0-23033 GCA_964488495.1 uncultured Bacteroidales bacterium | reverse complement strand
CGAAAGACTGCCGCTGAAAAAGAAAAAGGTTTACCTGAGAATTGATTGCGATTTTAGAGAAATGACCGACCTGGCTCGCTTCTATTACAGCCTGAACGGCAAAACCTGGAAAGAAATAGGTGCCCCTCTCAAAATGGAATATACTCTGGTGGAGCATTTCATGGGCTATCGTTTCGGACTTTTCAATTACGCCACCAAACAAAGCGGCGGTTGGGCCGATTTTGATTATTTCCGCATCAGTGACCAAATCATCGAAAATAATGAAAAATAAAGACTGTACTACTTATAATAAGCGAAAGCCTGAAGTATTGAAGCTTGAACTCTTGGACCTCAAACTGCTTAGGGCTCCGTTTAACTCTTTTAGGACTTCGCTAAAACTTACTGTCTTACATTTCAGAACCTCTATTGTCTGCTTAAGCCTTACAGCATTAGTTCCGGGCGGGCTGTTTACTCCGGTGCTGGCCCAAAATCCCCTAATCCGCGATCAGTTCACGGCTGATCCTTCGGCCCGGGTATTCAACAACAAAGTGTATGTCTTCCCTTCGCACGACATCAGAGCGCCCCAGGGCAGGAACCTGCGAAAAGATTGGTTCTGCATGGAAGATTACCACCTTTTTTCGTCGGAAAACCTCAGCGACTGGACAGACCATGGTGTTATCCTTAGCCAGTACGATCCTGCCTGGGTTGATTCCGCTTCGTACAGTATGTGGGCACCCGATTGCATAGAACGCGAGGGAAAATACTACTTCTATTTCCCGGCCAACTCCAGGCCGGATCAAAACGGCCGCAGAAATTTAGGCATTGGAGTGGCTGTGGCTGACCGGCCCGAAGGCCCCTACCTGCCTCAACCCGAAGCCATTAAAGGAGTACACGGAATAGATCCGAACGTTTTCATCGACAAAGACGGCCAGGCTTATCTCTATTGGTCACAACAACACCTTTTTGTCGCCAGATTGAAGGAGAATATGCTCGAGCTGGATTCTGATCCGATGATCATCGCCAACTTGCCGGAAAAAGGGCTCAAAGAAGGGCCCTGGGTTTTTGAAAGAGAAGGGCTTTATTACCTTACTTTTCCTCATGTTGAGAATAAAACAGAACGACTTGAATACGCAATAGGCAAGCATCCCATGGGCCCTTTTACCATGACGGGAGTCATCATGGACGAATCGCCCACGGCTTGCTGGACAAACCATCATTCCATTTTGGAATACCGGGGCCAGTGGTACCTGTTTTACCATCACAACGACTATTCCCCTGATTTTGACAAGAACCGCTCTATGCGGATAGACAGTCTTTTCTTTAACGCAGACGGAAGCATACAAAAAGTAAGTCCCAGCCTGCGGGGAGTAGGACTAACCAGGGCGAATACAGCTGTACAACTTGACCGTTATTCTGCCCTCAGCCCGGAGGGTGCCCAAATCAGCTTTATCGACAAAAGCAGGCCTTTTGAAGGATGGAAAACAACATTAAGCAAACCGGGAGCCTGGGTTCAGTATAATGCCATCGACTTTGGCAATAAAAAGAAGAATAGGGTGGAAATCCGCGCGCAAGCCCAACAAGGAGGCAAGCTGGAACTCCGGTTAAACAATCCCGACGGGCCGCTTTTGGCCAGTCTTACACTCCCGGCCGGCATCGAATGGGAAAACTACAGCCTCAAAATTAAAAAAATCAAACCCGGCATAGCCAACTTAATTGTACTGCTTCGTTCGGAAACCGAAGTGGAGATGGACTGGCTTCGGCTGAAGCCCTAAAACCGGAATTTTATATCTAATTGATTTACTAACCTTAGAACTATAAATCATGAAAAAAATTTCATTTACTTTAGCCTTTTTGCTGATTAGCTATTTCTGCTTTGCCCAGTTTGCCGGCATGATGCGCGGACAACAGTCAGAAGCCCTGCCCGAGGGCTTCCTGGCTTCATCGACCAACACCTTCCTTGCTTTGTATCCGGCAGTCAATCCTCAAACCCGCCAGGCACTTTTCAAGGTGGTAGCTCCCACGGCCAACACGGTTCAGGTGGATTTATGCAATAAGAAATACGATATGACCAAAGACGACAAAGGTGTTTGGACCTGTTTATCCGATCCGCAGGTTGTCGGTTTCCATTACTACGCTGTTCTCATTGACGGCGTGGCAGTGATGGACCGCAATACCAAGGCCTTTTTCGGAAGCAACTGGATGTCGTCGGGCATCGAAATTCCCGAAGGGCCCGAAGGCGACTACTACCGCTTCAACAAAAATATTCCTCACGGCCAGGTTCGTTCCATCTACTACTGGTCTGAACTCAACGGAATGGAACGTCACATCAATGTCTACGTCCCCGCCGAATATGAGCAACATCCCGACAAGACTTATCCTGTGCTTTATCTGGTGCATGGCTGGGGCGAAGACGAAAACGGCTGGGCCAACCAGGGACACATGGCCAACATTATGGACGGACTAATAGCTTCCGGCAAGGCTGTACCCATGATAGTGGTTATGCCCAGCGGTGATATTCAGACCAATCCCGAAGTTCGTCAGGCCCGGGGAGACATAAGTCAGATTTTTGTTCAGGATTTGCTGCCTTTTATCGACCAACACTTTCGAACCAAAACAGACAAACAAAACCGTGCCATGGCCGGCCTGTCCAGAGGAGGTTTCCAAACCTGCCTGACGGTCTCTGCCAATCTGGATAAATTTGCCTGGATGGGAACCTTCAGCGGCTTTTTCGTAAGAGGAGACAACAGCCTGGAGACGGCTTTTAACGGCTTGTTTAAAGAGCCTTCGGAATTCAGACAACAAATCAGGCTGCTCTACATCAGCACCGGTACCGAAGAAAATACTCCCAAAGCTCAGGTAGAAGCCCTCAAAGCCAAAGGCATCGACAACATTGTCTATTCAGAATCCCATGGAACAGCTCACGAATGGCTTAGCTGGCGCAGAGCTCTGAATGAATTTGCCCAACTGGTGTTTAAGTAATCTGACTCTGGTTCAAATCCTATTGAGAACAACAAGCATATTTCTATATATGAAACTTTCGCAACTAAACACCGGCCTTTTTAAACTACTAACACTGCTTTTATTCCTGACTGCTATTGCTCCTTCAGGCTTCGGTCAAAAAGCAGGCAGAGCTTCCGATATTCCCCTCTTCACCGACTTTGAGTATCAGGGCAACGACAAGATTTACGAGGACTATCCTCTGAAACCGGACGAGTTTTACAATCCCATTCTTCAGGGCTGTTACCCCGACCCGAGCATAACCCGCAAAGGAGGTGATTATTTTTTGGTTTGCTCCTCTTTTGCCATGTTCCCCGGCGTACCCATTTTTCATTCCCGCGACCTGGTCAACTGGACACAAATTGGTCACGTACTCGACCGGAAGTCCCAGCTGATAATCCACGACTGCGGTATCAGTGCCGGCATTTATGCTCCCCAGATCATCTACAATCCCTGCAACGATTATTTTTACATGATTACTACTCAAATTGCCGGAGGCATTGGCAATATGGTCGTAAAAACCAGGGATCCTTTTCAGGGTTGGAGCGAGGTGATTAAGCTGAATTTCAACGGCATTGACCCCTCGCTGTTTTTCGACGACAACGGCAAAGCTTACGTGGTTCACAACGACGGCCCCGACCGGGGCAAAGAGCTCTACAACGGACACAGGGTAATCAAGATCTGGGAATACGACACAGAGAACGATAAAATCATTCCCGGCAGCGACAAGATCATTGTGGACGGAGGCGTAGACCTGTCAAAGAAACCTATCTGGATAGAAGCTCCGCATATTTACAAGAAAAACAACAAGTATTACCTGATGTGTGCCGAAGGCGGAACCGGCGGCTGGCACAGCGAAGTAATTTTTGTGAGCGATCATCCCAAAGGCCCCTATACTCCTGCGCCCGGCAATCCCATCCTGACGCAACGTCACTTTGCCAGAGACAGGGCCAACAAGGTAGATTGGGCGGGGCATGCCGATTTGGTTCCCGGTCCTGACAATAAAACATATTACGGAGTCTTTTTGGCCGTCCGTCCCAACGAAAAGAACCGGGTGAACACCGGCCGCGAAACCTTTATCCTGCCCGTCGACTGGTCGGGCGAATTCCCTGTCTTTATCAACGGCCTGCTCCCCATGGAACCCAAACTCAGGATGCCTCAGGCAGGTACCGAAAACAAAACCGGCAAGGAAGGTTTTTTCCCCAACGGCAACTTTAGTTTTAGCGACAAATTCAGCGCCGACAAGTTGGATTACCTTTGGATAGGACTCAGGGGGCCACGTGAAGATTTTTGCGAGCTTAGCAAACAAGGCCTTAAAATCACTCCGTTTCCTGTAAACATCAAGGAAGTCAAACCTACTTCCACTCTCTTTTTGCGGCAAATGCACAACAGCTTCTCCTTTACGGTGAGCATGAATTACCGGCCCTCGTCCGAAAAAGACCTGGCCGGTTTGGTGGCCTTGCAAAGCGAAAGTTGTAATTACGTCTTTGGCCTCACTAAAAAAGGCAAGGACTATTACCTCTTGCTGGAACGAAATGAACGTAAACCAAGGAGCCGCGAAACCAGCTCCACCATCCTGGCTAGTACTAATATTGACCTTAAAGCCCCCATCCGTCTAAAAATAGCAGCCCAAGGTGATAACTACGAATTCAGTTACTCACTTAATGGTGTGGATTTTGTGAACCTGACAGAAAGCGTATCGGGTGACATCCTCTCTACCGATGTGGCAGGCGGATTTACCGGCTGTCTGCTGGGTCTCTACGCCACTACGGCCAACGATGCTGTGCCGGAATAGAGCTTAGAATCAGGGTTCCAGTATCGCTGCCCAGCCTCCGCCGGAAACCATCTTGATTTTCAGGACCTCTGCCTGGTTCACGCTGCGTTTTTCCAGTTTATAATCCTGGGCGTAGCGGTCGGCGTTGATGCCGTCTTTCATCAGGCTCATGTTGTAATTGCCTTCGTCCAGGAAGGAGAGCGGAATTTCCAGTTCACGGGGGCTGGCATCCGTCATAGCGCCCACATACCAGGTTTTGCCCTGGCGACGTGCCACCACTATATAATCGGCGACTCTGGCCTCCAATACCCTGGTTTCGTCCCAAACGACGGGAATACTGGTAATAAAATCTACGCTTTCCTGTTCCTTTTTGTATATGGAAGGCGATTCGCACATCATTTGCAGAGGCGATTCGTACACTATGTACTTAGCTACTTCGTGGCAACGGGTACCCAGGCCCATCGGGCGTTCGTAACTGATTTTATGGTTGACGGGATGAGCGTTCAGCATCGCTCCCGGAGTATAATCCATAGGTCCGGCCACCATGCGGGTAAAAGGCAGCGTAAGATTGTGTTCAGGCGTAATGTCGGCGCTCCACTTGTTGTTTTCGTTACCCTTGACCCCCTCGTGGCTGAGTACATTGGGGTATTTGCGTCGCAAACCAACAGGCTTAAAGGCACCGTGGTAATCGACCAGCAGACCCAGGCGAGCCGATTCGGCAGCAATTTTCTCGTACGATTCCACCATATACTGGTCGTTACGCTGCATAAAATCGACCTTTATGCCCTTGGCCCCCCAGGCGCTGTAGGTTTCCAGAATTTCCTTCATGTTGGCGTTTAGGGGCTTCCACAATACCCATAGGATGATTCCTACATTCTTTTGCCGGCCGTATTCAATCAATTCTTTCACATCAATAGCGGGATTGCAGGCCAGGATTTCGGTAGTCGACTTAGTCCAGCCCTCGTCCAAAATGACGTATTCAATCTTGTTGTCCGAAGCAAAATCGATGTAGTACTTATAGGTGGTGGTATTGAGGCCCGATTTAAAATCCACTCCGAAAATATTATTGGCATTGTACCAGTCCCAGGCTACTTTGCCTGGTTTAATCCAATCTGTGTTTTCGAGCGCACAGGGTTCGGCCAGCTGGTAAGTGAGGTTGCTTTCCACCAGATCGGCATCCTTGTCGCTGATGATAAACACCCGCCAGGGAAAATCCCTGCCGGTGGCCACTTTGGCAATATAACCGGCTTCTTTGCTGATGATTTCGTTACGGTCTGCCCCGCGGCGTGGCGCCTGGGTTTCCAGCACATAAGGAGGAAATTTGCTCACAAAACCATTCTGACCATTGCTCCTGAGGAACATGCCCGGGTAATTGTGCAGAGCCGTTTCTGTTACCAATACCTTGGCCTGCCCGGGCAAGTCGATCAGCAGAGGCATACTGCAAAAACGTTCTGCCGCGATATCGCTCAGCTGAACATAGGGATACCAGCTTTCGTTGTGGGAATAAGTGGTCTGCTCTTCCGAAAAATAGCAGGCTGAACCAGCGGGAAAAAACAAATCCATTTTTTCGTTCAGCACCTCGTAAGGCTTACGGGAATGTTCCGAGAAACGGTAGGTAACACCATCGTTATAAGCCCTGAAGCTCAGGCTGAACTTTTCTCTGAATTGCAGATTCAGTTCGTTGCAATGATCCTCTATCAGCGCATCTTTATGTGGTACGGCCACCTGAATCTCTTGCTTAATCTCTTTGGCTGACTGTTTGCTCAGCTTAGCTTCCTGACCTAAAACCCTGTCTGAAACCTCCATGGCTATAACCGCTTTCTCCACTACGGGCTTGCCCTTAAGTTGTGCCGACCAGGAAATTTCCTTATCCACACTGACCACAATTTGCAGATTCCCGTCGGGCGATTGCAGTTGAAATTCTTTGGCGTTGAGGGCAGTGGCCCCTAAAAAAACGGTTAAAACCAGAAGAAAGCATGTTCTCATAGTGAAAATTTTTATTGTAAAGTTATTATTGTATACGAATACTTCGGGAAACTGTATTTGGTGTTCTTTTTGGCAAAGTTAATACCGTCCTGACGAGGAGCCACGGCCAGTTTATTGTCCACCGTATTGAGGGTGTTCAGCTCGCAATCGCCTATGGTCCATACGGCAGCCTTGCGGCCGTAATTAAAGCCTTCGACATTGAGGAGAGCTTCTCTTGGTTTGTCGCTTAGGTTTACCACGTAAATGGACAAGATCTTTTTGTCTTCGCTCAGCTTAGCCGTTACATCCAGGGTGCTGTCTTCGCTACTGATGGCTTCTACCACTATGGGTTGCCAGTCTTTGGACATTTTTTCGTCTATATAGGCCGAGGGTTGAAACCAAAGTTCATTGCTGGTATAGTGAACACGGCCCTGATCCCACATATAATGCTGACCATGAGGTTGAAAAGTATTGGCAGTGCCCAGAGCCGTAAAGCAATCGCCGTAGCGTTGCAGGGTGTTCCAGTTGTGGGCATGAGCCAGTCCGCGGTCCCAGTCGCAGCGGCTGCCGTTTTCTTCCATGGGGCATAAAGTGAGTGTATGTCCCGGGTAATCTTTGGCCAGTTCTCTTTGCAGGGTGACTCCCATTTCGCGCAGGAATTCGGGATGATCGGCAAAACCTATCCAGCCGGCGTAATGCGGATCCCATACCATTTTGTCGCTTTTGCCCTGAGCCACAAACCAGCCAAAAAGCTCCGAAGCCAATGCGAACTGTTCGCCTCCGCGCTCATAACTTTGGGGATTGGTGCCGATGTTGAGCGAAGCCGTGATATGCATTTCGGGATCGACTTCCCAGGACGCCAGGGCAAATTTTTTCATGCATTCCACGTAGGCGCGGTTGATGGGGCGTTCGTTGTCCACTTCGATGTACTTGAGATTATACGGTCCGGGGTGGCCGTGTTTAGCCCTGAGGCTGCCCCAGCGAGAGTCGGCCGGTCCGTTTACATATTCAACAAAATCACGGATATCCTGATAATTTTCGTCCATGCTCATGCCTATCATACAAACGGCATCGAGCACCTCGGCTACCTGGCACATTTCTATTATCCCAAAACTATGGGTGGCATAGGGATTAAAGCCGCTGCGAAAACAAACCCGACGTTCGTCTACCGGACCGATCATGTTTTTCCAGCGATACAAATATGTATCGGCACCCACGTCTACCATGGATCCGTTGTAGCGAATAGTCTTTATGCCTTGCTTTTGCAAGGCTTCGACAAATTCCCTGCGCAGAGGATAACCTTTGACCCTGCCCCATTCGCCGGGTTGCAAAAAAGCGAAGCCCAATTGAATGCTTCCGGGTTGTTTCAGGCTGACGGCAAATTTTCCTTTGGCAGTAGTTTCCGAAGGAGTCAGAATGATACTGACTTTTTCGTACGAGCCGTCGCCTTTGAGGTTGTAAACCTGTTCGGCCAGCACCCGGTCGGATTCGTCCAGCAAGGAAAGGAAAATGCGGACAGGGCGCTTGGTCTTTACGCGCAGTACTCCTTCGTAGGGTTTGCCTGCCTGCAGGTAAATGCCCTGTTTATTTAGCCCGGCGTTGCTCAGTCCCCATTCGCCCTCACCCTTGTCGAAGCAAATTACCTGATTTTGACGTCCCATATAGGCGTTGCCTCTTTTTAAAAGATAGCGGCCTTCCACATCGCCTTTAGTCAATTTGGACCAATGTCGGCTGATTTGTTCATTACCGTTTAAACGCTTGTCCAGCTCCTCCCTCCAGGCGGCAGGAATACTGTCGTAAGGTATAAAGCGGGAATTGAAAGCCAGAGGTCCTACCATGAAAGGACGTCGGTTTTGACGGGCTGAATAAATGCTTCGGGTATTGGTATCGTACCATTCCGACAAATGGTTCCAGCTCACCCTGTTGTAAGCGTCGCCCTGATTGATGAGGTTAGGGCGTCCCATTTCGTCTGTAAAAACAAAAACCCGTACGTAATCCAACAAGTCCAGATTCATAAAGTCCACATCCACGCTTTCTTCGAAAGCTTCGCCATGGAGCAGTTGACTGAATATACCACCATTGGTCTGGTGGTTAAGGTCTTCGATGTTGGTCCCGTTGAATAAAGGGCTTACGGAGGCTATTTGTTTACCGGCATTTACCTGAATACTGACAGGAGTATTGTTTTGAGCCTGCACAGATATAATACAAAACAGGCTCAAAGAGAGAATACTGAGTTTTTTCATAGTTTTAAGGTTGTTTTGCCGCGCAATTTAATGATTTTCTACATCATTTTAATCTATATTTGTCCGAATTATCCCTCATTTTATGGAAAACAACCAATCCTTACAACTGCAAAACAATAAGAAACCATTGGGACTCTGTCTGAGCGGAGGAGGAGCCATAGGTTTTGCGCATATAGGTGTTTTACAGGCTTTAGCCGATTCGGGCATCGAAGCCCAGGCCGTTGCCGGTTCCAGTATGGGCGCCATTGTGGGTGCCCTTTATGCCGCCGGTTACACACCCAAAGAAATGATGCAGATGATCAAAGAAGACCGGCTTTACCTGGTATCTAAACTCATGACTTTTAAACCGAAATTCTGGAAATCGGGCTTTTCTACCCACGGCACTGTCGAAAAACTCATCGGGGAATGTATTCCGCACAACAGTTTCGAACTTTTAGCCAAAACGCTCTTTATTTGTGTGACCAACATGAATACCATGGAATGGGAAATCAAATCCAAGGGTAAAAATCTGGCTTCCTGGGTATCGGCCTCAGCCAGTATTCCCGGGGTTTTCGAAGCTTTAGTCAAAAACGGGATCTATTACCTGGACGGAGGGGTACTCAACAATATGCCTGCCCAGCCGCTCAAAGAGATATGCCGGGCTATTATCGGAGTGGATGTGATTCCTTTTGAAGCTCCCTGTAAAATGAAGCATCCCATCGACGCGATTACCTGCACCCTGAGGGGAGCAGAGCACCGCAATTCTCTCGAAGGACGAGCTCTTTGCGACCATCTGATAGAACCCATGGCCATAAAAAAATACCATGAATTTCGCTTTGATGCCTATAAGAAAATCTACAACCAGGGCTATAAAGACGGAATGGCCTACATTGAGGCTCATCCCGGGATAAAAGAGCTCTAACGCACAAACACATCCACCTTGAAATGAGGATACCTTAATTCGAGAGGCAGATTGATCAAATCGGCAGTCTGAACCTCAAAACGGTCCTCTTTCAAACCTTCAATTCCTAATAAATAGGTTTTTACCTGCTTGTTGCGTATTTGTAAAACGGAGTCCAAACGAGCAGACAATTCGCCGGCATCGCAAAGAAGGACACTGGCAGCAGGCAGGCCTATGGAATCGACTTCGGGAACACGACGACGCACAAAGGCCATAAAAGCACTATCGGACAACTGCAGGCTTTGTCCCCTGATGCTGTCTGCTTCCATACGGGCAGCGGAATCGGAGGCTGCCTGTACGTAGACTTCGCGGGCCCGGTTCAGGGCGAGTTGTTCCAACTCTTTGTCGCGATCGGTGAGCTGTACAATGCGAAACATCAAACCGGGTTTAGTACGGATCAATTCTCCAATTTTGTCTAGTTGCGCCATTTGTCTTTCTATCAAGGTATTCTGAGAATACTGAAAAGCCAGTTCGCTTACCTCTTGCTGATCAATACCTAGTATTTCAGCCATTGCATTAAAGGGACTGGCTGCCACTTTGACCATCAAAGCCGTGAACGTATTCCACAACACTTTGCCGTAACTGAATTGGGGATTGTTGATGTCACCATCGACGGGCAATTCTATGTTGATGTTGCCCTTGTTGTCTTTGAGCAGGTAAAGCCCCAGCTTTACCGGCACATTTATGGCCTGTAGAGCTTCCACCTTATCTCCCATTTCGAGGCTTTCGATCAGCACTTTGTTTTGATTGCTCAATTTGCCCTCTTTCAACTGCAGTTGCATCGCATAATTCAGCCAGCCTTTTAAAATAGGCCGTGCGACATAGGTTTCACTGTAGGGTGACAGGTTTATGAGCCCAAGACGCTCTATTTTCAAATCCAGTTCAAGGTTTTGGAGCCTTGTCGTATGTAAAGTCAGTTCTCCTTCTATCTTACCGTCGTTGCTGGTGTTCAGGTTGAAATGTACAGGCATGTCAAGGGCCTGCGGATGCACATTATTTGCTGAAAGATCAAAATCGGTCAGCATATAATGAAAAGGACGATCAAGGGTATAGTCCGTAAATTGTATTTCGGCATCCAGCAAGCGAAGGCTGTCCAGTCTGTAATTGAAAACTGCAACGGCCGGGGAAACTTCAGTGTCAGCAGCTAACCCGGCGGGAGCAGAAGAAGGACCTGAAGCCGTTGATGTTGTAGCTGTAGTCTGCCCGGGCTGATTTACCTGTTGCTGCAATGAATCGTTCTCCTGAATATCTGTCTGTTTCCCCGCCTCTTTGTCTGGTTCTGTTGATACAATCAGTGTATCTTTTTCAGGAGTATTTATTAGTTTAAGAATATTAATCCCCTCCTCGTCCAGGCTTGCCCAGATTTGAGGTTTGGTAATGATCAGACTTGACAGCTGAAAATTTTGTTTATCGAGATCAATTTGCTTTATACCGACTTGAATGTTTTGAACGGCCATTACTTTGTTCTGATCCGGATCGGTCAACAGGAATGAATCCAGACTAAGCCTGCCGTCCAGCCTGATGTCGGTCAAATGTTCCAGGCTGCCATGCAGGTTGATATCCGTAAAGAGTTTTCCCTCCAGTTCTCCAAAATGCAAGATATCCTGTAAGTATGCCTGAGCAATGTCAAGCTCGATGGACGTGGTTTTTAAATTGATGTCGAATTCCTTGGCTAAATTGTCCATTTCCAGGCGGATATTCACCATACCTTCGGTGCCCAGGCCAAATTCCAGGCCTATGTCGGAATGCCGGTTATCCCAGGAAAAAAGCGGGACATCCAAACCCAATTTATTGATTTCTATACTACTGTTAAGCTGTTGATCTTCGTAGACTATTTTGCCTCCCTCAATGTGCACATTGCGCAGGTTGATACGAATCTGACTGCTGTCTTTTGCCTGCAGCTGTTCAAGAGTATCAACAGCAAGACTGTCGGCCGGAGGGATCAGATCATCAAAATTGAACCTGTTACCGTTCTGACAAATCATTACTTCCGGATTGATCAGGCGGAGTGCATCAAGGGCATACTCTTTTCTGAGTAAGGCCCAGGGCTCCACATCTACATACAATTCGTCAAAAGCGACAAAGGGAGTTTTTTTGTCTGCTTCGTACAATACAAAGTCTTTGATACGAAGAGACACTTTGGCGTAATTTATATGTATAGCCCCGATACTGACCCTGCGTCCCAACAAATCAGGGGCTTTACGTTCTGTCGCCTGGTGTACGATATCCGATAAAAAAAACAAGACTCCGGCAATCAGCAACAAGACTATACCCGGAATCAAATAGCGCTTCTTTATCCTTTTCATTTACCAAAGATTTTGATCAAAGATAAACTATTAATTCAGCGCCAGTAACAATTCTTGTATGCTTTTTTTGAGAACCGGGTGTTGCAGCTCCGGAGCTATCTGGCTGAGCGGCAGCAAAACAAATTTTCGTATATGCATGAGAGGATGTGGCAGTACCAGCTCCGGTTCATTCAAAACGAGCTGATCGTACAGCAAGAGGTCAATGTCAATTTCGCGGTCCTGATAATTGGCAGCATTTTTGACTGTTCTGCCCAGTTTTTGTTCTATCTCTTGTGTCAATTCCAGGCATTTTCGCCAATGGAGAGTTGTTTCCACAGAAATACAGGCGTTCAGAAAAGTATTCGCAGATTCGAAACCCCAGGGCTCGGTAGCATAATACTCAGAACGGTTTATTACCGGTCCGATGCACACTTGAATTTCGGCTATGGCCTTATCCAGATAAAACGCACGATCACCGAGGTTGGATCCCAGGCCTAAATAAAGCTTGGCCATAACATTTTAAAGAATCAGCAAGGCATCTCCGTAGCAACCGAAACGGTATTTTTCCTTGATAGCCACATCGTAGGCTTCCTTGATGAGTTCATAACCTCCAAAAGCAGAAGCCATCATCAACAGGGTAGAATAGGGCATATGGAAATTGGCCAGCATACTATTGGCCACGCTGAAGTCGTAGGGAGGAAAAATAAAGCGATTGGTCCAGCCGTCATAGGGTTTGAGATGTCCGGCAGCCCCGACTGAGCTTTCTATCGCACGCATAACCGAAGTCCCCACGGCACAGACTTTTTTCCCTTTGTCTTTGGCTGTATTTACGGTATTGGCGGCTTCTTCTTCGACCAGCATACGTTCTGAATCCATTTTATGCTTGGTCAGGTCTTCGACATCGATTTCCCTGAAGCCCCCCAGTCCGACGTAAAGCGTAATAAAGGAGAAATTTATCCCTTTAATTTCCATTCGCTTCATCAGTTCACGGCTGAAATGCAGGTTGGCTGCGGGAGCAACCACCGCCCCTTCGTTTTTGGCAAAAATGGTTTGAAAACGTTCGGCATCATCGGGTTCAACAGGACGTTGTATATATTTGGGTAACGGGGTTTCGCCCAAAGAATACAATGTCTGTTTAAAGACTTCGTGATCGCCGTCGAATAAGAAACGCAAGGTCCGCCCTCTGGAGGTAGTGTTGTCAATAACTTCGGCCACCATGGATTCGTCTTCGCCAAAATAAAGTTTGTTGCCAATGCGAATTTTGCGGGCCGGATCCACCAGCACGTCCCATAGGCGCAATTCGGGATTCAATTCCCTGAGCAGAAACACTTCGATCTGTGCTCCGGTTTTTTCTTTATTTCCGTACAAACGAGCGGGAAACACCTTGGCATCGTTGAATATGAACACATCTTCTTCATCAAAATATTCCAGGATTTCTTTAAAAACCTTGTGTTCAATTTTGCCGCTTTTGCGATCCAATACCATCAGGCGTGACTCGTCTCTGTGGGGAGCCGGATATTGAGCAATCAGGTTATCCGGCAAATTAAATTTGAATTTTGACAGTTTCATATGCTTTGTATTAATTGTTCTTCCAGTTCTTTTTTAAACTCTCCGATAAGACGGCAATCGTCCAAACCAACCTCTCCCACACGGGTTCGGACCAAAGCGGTCAGGTGAGCTCCGCTGCCCAAAGCCCGGCCAATGTCTCTGGCCAAAGCCCTGATATAGGTGCCTTTGCTGCAAACCACCCGGATTTTAATAAAGGGACCTTCGTGCGTATCATTTCTTTCTTTATCCAGGTTGTGCTCCAGCATTTCCAATTCATCAATTACCAACAGCTTGGATTCCAATTCAAGGTGTTCCCCTTTGCGGGCCATCTCGTAAGCCCTTTTACCCTGAACCTTGCAGGCCGAAAACATGGGAGGTACCTGACGGATTTCTCCGATAAATTGCTGCAAGGTTTTTTGTACCAGCTCTTCGGTGATATGGGTATGCGCAAAGCGCTCATCAATCTCGGTTTCAAGGTCAAACGAAGGAGTGGTGGATCCCAGTTGCAAGGTGGCAATGTATTCCTTGCTTTGGTATTGAAATTCCTCTATACGTTTGGTAGCTTTGCCGGTACAAATGATCATAACTCCGGTGGCCAAAGGATCGAGGGTGCCGGCATGGCCGACTTTGAGCTTCTTTATTTTCAAGGCTTTGCACAAGGCAAAGCGTACATCGTTAACTAATTTAAACGAGGTCCAGTACAGTGGCTTATTAAAATAAAGGATTTCTCCCTCCTGAAAATTCATAGTTATACCAATGGTAAGAAAAGGGTCAACAGGCCTACGATGGCGCAATATAAAGCAAACCAGATGAGTTTGCCCTTCTTTACCAGCTTAAGCATCCATTTACAGGCAATGTAACCCGTAACAAAGGCTGTCACTACGCCTATCAAAAGAGAACTCAAAGGTAAACCACTGCCAGTGACGGCAACAAGTTCTCCCGAGATCAACTGCAAAAACGATTCTCCTAATATTGGGATAATGACCATTATAAAGGAAAACTGAGCTATGCTTTCTTTTTTATTGCCCAATAAGAGTCCGGTTGCAATAGTCGAACCGGAACGAGACAAGCCGGGCAACACGGCACATGCCTGAGCAACGCCGACAATAAAGGCATCTTTCCAGGAAATTTTTTCTTTGATCCTGGGCTTGGCAAAATACGAGAAAGCAAGCAGGAAGGCTGTAAGCAACAACATAATGCCTACAATAAGCAAACCATTGCCAAACAGAGCTTCTACCTTATCTTTCAAAAAGAAACCCACCAACACGACAGGGATCATGGATAGAAAGATTTTAAGAACATATTGGGTTTCTTCGTTGTATTTAAATTTTAAAAAACCCTTGATCAAAGACCAGATTTCGGGCCAGAGCACCACCACTGTACTCATAACCGTGGCAAAATGTACGGCTACGGTAAAAGTGAGATTCTCTTCTCCGCTGGTGCCCAGTAAATAATTGCCTATTTCGAGATGGCCGCTGCTACTGACCGGCAAATATTCGGTCAAACCTTGAACCAAGCCCAAAAAGAAGGCTTCCCATTCGTTCATGCCTTCGAATTGTCCTGTTCTGTTTTGGCCTGCGAGGGCTTTCTCAACAAAATGCCGACCATCACTACAACGAAGCCAATAAATGCTACCGTAGGAGCAATCACTATACGACGCGTACTGAAAATATCAGAATTGTAGGCTTCTTCGGTCGAAGGAGCACCCATCATCAGCACAAAGCCAATAACGACAATCAGAAAGCCTATGCCTATCCACAAAAGGTTCTTTCCGCTTAATGCAAAATCTTTACTCATAATTTTGATTAAATATAATACAAATCATCGGAACGCATTCTCAGGTAACGATTCACCGAGAAAATGGTTGCCAAAGAAGTAATTACTATGCCCAGGATGGCCATTACAACAAAAATCAACACATAATCAGCTGTGGTGATCATATTCATAATGCCGGGAAAAATACTGTCAAGATACGACAGGGCCAAATACAGCAAGCCCAAAGCAAGGAGGGCTCCCCAGATGCCTCCGCGGGCATTTTCCCAGATAAAAGGCCTGCGGATAAAACTTTGTCTTGCTCCTACCAGACACATGGTATGAATCAAAAAGCGCTTGGAATAGATCATAAGGCGTACAGTGTTACGTATCAGCATATAAGAGATCAACGTAAGAATCAGGGCTATTCCCAGCAAAAGCCGTCCGATGGAAAGTATATTGCTGTTCACTAAATTAATAAGCTCCTCGCGATAAACGACTTCCTGAATATAGTTTTTCTTTTTTAATGTCTCTTCTATGCCTTTTATGCTGTCTGTACGGGCATATTCCGGATTAAGATAAATTTCATAGCTGGCAGGCAGAGGATTGTAACCGAGTAAATCAATGGGATTCTGTCCTAACTCCTCTGCCAATTCGGCCAAGGCATCTTCTTTGCTCACATAATCAATTTTTTTCGTCCAGGGAGCCTTTTTCAGGTTTTGTTCCAGCGACTGGCGTTCGGAATCCTTAATGTCATCGTCCAGTACCAATGTAAGGCGAATATGCTCTTTGGCCGTATCTGAAAGGTCTTTGGCAAACAAACCAATAATAATCATTATACCGAAAAGCACCAATACCAGACTGATGCTCAGTATGGCTGTTAATTTGGAACCAAAGACACGGCTTCCTATCCTTTTTTTCTGTTTACTCATCCTGTTTGATTTGCCCACAAAAGGCAAAAAGACAATTTTTCCCCAAATTGCCGCAAAAGTACATAATATTCCTGAGGAAAAGAACAGCTGTCGGTGTTTTTATTCAGCAAGTTCTCCCAGCAAGGTGGCAGAGGTACTGTCCACGATCCTGACCTGTACAAAATCTCCTATTTTGGCAGTCCCTTTATCAAAAACCACCGTCTTGTTTTGTTCTGTTCGGCCGGAGAGACGTTCACGGGAGCGTTTGGAATAAGAATCTGCCAGCACTGTATGTGTTTTCCCAATTTCGCGTTGATTGCTCAGGGCTGAGAGTTCATTTTGTAAGGCGATCATTTCGGCTAAACGGGCCAGTTTGACTTTTTCGGGAATATCGTCGGGCAGGTGTTTGGCGGCATAAGTACCCGGGCGTTCGGAATATTTAAACATGAAAGCCGAATCAAAACCCACTTCGCGCATCAGTGACAAGGTCGTTTGATGGTCTTCGGGGCTCTCAGAGTGAAAGCCGCAAAACAAATCAGTGCTGATGGAGGCTGTGGGGAGTATAGAGCGAATGGAGGCTACCCGTGCCAGGTAATCCTCGCGGGTGTAACGACGGTTCATGAGATTGAGAATGCGCGAACTGCCCGATTGCACAGGTAAATGTATGTGTTTGCAACAATTGGGACGAGAGGCCACTGCTTCGAGGAGTTTATCGCTCATATCCTTGGGATGCGAAGTAGTGAAGCGAATCCACATATCAGGAGCAGCATCGGCCACCATCAGCAGCAAAGCAGCAAAATCAAGTCCCTCGTAAGCATAGGAATTCACATTTTGTCCCAATAAGGTAACTTCCTTATAGCCTTTGGAGCGTAAGTCGGCAAGTTCTGTCAGAATACTTTGCGGATCACGGCTGCGTTCACGTCCGCGGGTATA
This sequence comes from uncultured Bacteroidales bacterium, assembly GCA_964488495.1. Lineage (GTDB taxonomy): Bacteria > Bacteroidota > Bacteroidia > Bacteroidales > UBA1402 > UBA1402. The sequence continues at coordinate 5,706 of CAZAUQ010000038.1, read as the reverse complement.
AGGCACTACGCAATAGCTGCAAAAATTGTTACAGCCCCGCATGATGGAAATAAAACCCGAAACTCGGTAATTTCCAAGCCTTCGGGGTAATACCTCCCGATACGTTTCTGTGGTCGAAAGTTCCACATTTACCGCTTTTTGGCCCAACTCGGCCGCACCGATTAAATTGGGCAGGTCCAGGTAGGCATCGGGGCCGGCCACCAGATCGACTCCATGCTCAAGGGTGAGTTGTTCTTTTACCCTCTCGGCCATACAACCCAGAACCCCTATGACAAGCCGGGGATTTTTTCGTCTGTATTGTTGCAGGGCTTGCAGGCGGGAAACAATTTTTTGCTCCGCATTATCGCGTATAGAGCAGGTGTTGAGCAAAATCAGATCGGCATCTTCGGGTTTTGCTGAACTTTCATAGGCGTCCATTCCCAGAATGGAGGCCACTACCTCGCTGTCTGCCACATTCATCTGACAGCCGTAGGTTTCGATATAAAATTTTTTCAAAGTTAATTTTGTCATTTAAAAAACCAGACTAGTGCCGTTACATGCATTCTAAAACTTTGGCTCCAGCAGGTCGTGGTAAATAACTGCCTTTTTCCAGGCATCCTCTTCGTCGAGACCCAAATCAATTTCGGGAATGTATTCCTTCTCTTCTTCGTCGAGATGAACTACTTTGAGTTCATGGGCACCAAGATTGTTTTTTAAGCCTGAATGGCTGTATTTTTTTTCTCGCTCTCTGGCCTTTGCTTTGGCCATTTCTTCTATATAATTGCGCTGTTCATACTCAATATTGCGACTGATCAGGGGCTCTCTTTCTTTTTTAGTGGGCGTTGGGCTTGGAGCAAGTGGAGCAGTTTCGGGATTTTTGGGGATAAAATCGTCCTCCTCTTCGGGAAGATTCAATAATTCCTGCCAGGGATTGGGGATGGGAATCCCGCTGATGTATGGCCGGCCCTGGGTTTCTGCATCCGGCCTGTTTTGAATTTCCGCATCGGGTTTGCTTTGAAATTCAGCATCAGCCCTGGCTGCAGCTTCTCTTTCTGCTGTCTTTTTGCGGGCCTTGGATATAGCACTGATCACCGAAATCACTACTGCTCCGACAATCACCAACACGTCAAATAAGGAATTGTCCATTGTGCCATAAATTAGTTGTCCAAAAGTAGTATTTTTCCGAAGAATTACAAAAAAATTTATTTGTACCCTGCTTGGTCGATTTTGCTAAATTTTGTACCTTTGCACCGTTTTTTTCAAGATAGTATCATGTCTCTAAATTTTATTACAGCACAGGAAGCAGCTTCTTTTATCAATCATAACGACAATCTGGGATTCAGCGGCTTCACTCCTGCCGGTGCGCCCAAAGTTCTTGCACAAGCCATAGCCGAAAAATCCAAAGCCGAACAACAAGCCGGCAGGGAATTTAAAATCGGGGTATTTACAGGCGCTTCAACCGGTGATTCACTCGATGGTGTCCTTGCCAGAGCAGATGCTGTAAAATTTCGCACACCCTATCAATCCAATTCGGATTTGCGGAGCTGTATCAACATGAGGAGCATTCCCTATTTTGATCTTCACCTCTCACAACTGGCTCAGGAACTACGTTACGGATATTACGGCAAAGTAAACGTAGCTATAATCGAAGCCGCAGACGTCAACGAAAAAGGCGAAATTTTGCTGACCACCGGAGTGGGCATCACTCCCACCATAGCCCGCATGGCCGACAAAATAATTATTGAGCTCAACAGTCAACATCCGGCCTACATAAATGGCTTGCACGACCTTTATGAACCGGCCGATCCTCCATATCGTCGTGAAATCCCGGTTTACAAGCCCAGCGACCGTATAGGACAAACCCTGCTAAAAGTTGATCCCTCCAAAATAGTCGGCGTGGTCAAAACCCACATGGCCGACGAAGTAAAGGCTTTCGCCGAACCGGACGAAACAACCAAATGCATCGGAGACCGTGTGGCCGGTTTTTTGGTCAGTGAAATGAGAGCAGGACGCATTCCGGCTTCTTTTCTTCCTTTGCAATCGGGCGTAGGCAATATTGCCAATGCAGTATTGGGTTCCCTGGGTGCCAGCCCCGAAATTCCCGCTTTTGAGATGTTTACCGAAGTTATACAGGATTCGGTCATCGACATGATGCAAAACGGCAATGTGAAATTTGCCAGCGGCTGCTCGCTTACCATTACATCTTCGGCTCTTGATTCCATTTACAAGAACTGGGATTTCTTTAAGAACAAACTGGTGCTCAGACCTCAGGAAATTTCCAATTCTCCCGAACTGGCACGACGCATGGGGCTGATCACCATAAACACAGCTCTGGAAGCCGACATTTTCGGCAATGTAAACAGCACTCACGTGCTGGGCACCAAAATGATGAACGGTATTGGCGGTTCGGGCGATTTTACCCGCAATTCCTATCTTTCCATCTTTACTTGTCCCTCTACCGCCAAAGGCGGCAAAATCAGCGCCCTTGTTCCTATGGCTTCGCATACCGACCACAGCGAACATTCTGTAAAAGTTTTAATAACCGAGCAGGGAGTAGCCGATCTGAGAGGCAAATCTCCCGTACAAAAAGCGCAGACCATTATCGAGAATTGTGTTCATCCCGATTACAAACAATTGCTGACGGACTATCTTAAACAGACCAAAGGTGGATGTACTCCCCATAATTTGGGCAATTGTTTCAATATGCATCAGGAGTTTCTCGACTCGGGCGACATGCGCAACACCAAATGGTAAAATGACCCGTTTATTCCTGATCGGCTACATGGGTGCCGGCAAAACCAAGCTGGGACAAGCTATTGCAAAAGAACTGCGACTTTCTTTTGTCGATTTGGATCAATACATCGAAGAAAGACGCTTTAAGCCTATCCCGACACTTTTTGCCGAATTCGGTGAGGAAGGTTTTCGCAAAATCGAACAAAGCTGCCTGCAAGAAGTGGCCCAATTCGAAAATGTACTGATAGCCACCGGGGGAGGTACCGCTTGTTTCGAAAACAACATGGATTTTATGAACGCTGTCGGCGACACGGTCTATCTTCAGCTCAGCGCCGAAGAGTTGTTCAAAAGACTGCATCATAAAAAACAAAGCAGACCTCTGCTCAGCACCACCAGTGCCGACGATTTACTCGCTAAAATCAGAGAAATGCTCGGCCAAAGAGAAGCCTTTTACAGGCAGGCCAAATACATCCTGTCTACCGGAGGGCTCAACAAGGAAGAGTCTCTGACGCTTTTCAGACAAATTTATCTACAAGCCCCAACGTCCACGATCTAGGCTGCGGTATTGTATAGCCTCGGCAATGTCCTGGGTACGCAAACGCTCCGAAGCATCCAGATCGGCAATGGTACGGGCTACTTTGAGGATACGGCTGTAGGCTCTGGCAGAAAGATCCAGTTTTTCCATGGCATTTTTGAGCAACAAGCAGGCATTGGGCTCTGCTTGTGCGTAACATTGTACCTGTTTAGTTGTCATCTGTGCATTGCAAAACAACCCCGGCTCTGCTTTGAACCGATCGCTCTGCAACTGCCTGGCTTTTATTACTCTTTCTCTGATACTGAGGCTGCTTTCCTGTTTCCGGAGGCTGCTCAGGTGTTCATAACCCAAAGGAACAATTTCCATCTGGATGTCTATGCGATCCATCAAAGGACCCGAAATACGATGCATATATTTATGCACCTGGGCGGCAGTGCAAACGCATTCTTTTGAGGGATGATTGTAATAACCACAGGGGCAGGGATTCATCGAAGCCACCAGCATAAAGCCCGCCGGATAACGGATGGCGTAGCGGGAACGGGCAATACTGATACTGCGATCTTCCAGTGGTTGTCGCAAGACCTCGAGTACGGAGCTCTGAAATTCGGGCAATTCATCCAAAAACAAGACTCCATTGTGAGCCAGCGATATCTCACCGGGTTGAGGATTGCTCCCACCTCCTATCATCGCCACTGAGCTTATACTGTGATGCGGTGAACGAAAAGGGCGGGCTGTCAACAACGAATGCCTGGGATCCATTTTGCCGGCCACCGAATGAATCTTGGTGGTTTCCAGGGCTTCGTCCAGGCTCATGGGCGGCAAAATGCCCGGGATGGCTTTGGCCATCATGGTCTTGCCTGAACCCGGAGGCCCTATCATCACCAGATTATGTCCTCCGGCGCAAGCCACTTCAATGGCTCTTTTGGCCTGCTCCTGACCTCTGACTTCGGCAAAATCCACTTCGGGAACCGTCTGCAACTCTTTGGAAAAATTCCGACGAATACAGCAGGGTTCGGGGCAGCTTTCCCCTTTTAGAAAAGCGGCCACTTCTCCGAGGTGCCGCATGCCATAAACCTCCAATCCTTCCACTACAGCTGCTTCGGCTGCATTTTTTTGGGGTAAAATGATACGCTTAAGACCCATCTCCCTGGCAGCCAATGCAATGGGCAGAGCTCCCCTCACCGCCTGCAGGCAGGCATCCAGCGAGAGCTCTCCAATAAAAAGGCTGTCTTTTAGCAACCCGGTCGGAACATATTCTCCCGCTGCCATCAAGCCTACACTCAGGGGCAGGTCGTAACCGGAGCCTTCTTTGCGCAAATCGCCGGGAGCCATATTAATGACAACCTGTTTGCGGGGTATTTCCATCCCGCAATACTGCAGGGCAGAAGCTATGCGCTCATGGCTTTCGCGGACGGCGTTGTCGGGCAAGCCGACCAGACTGAAACGTATCCCTCTGGAAACATGCACCTCCACATACACTGGAATCGCACCAATTCCTTGTATGGCTGCAGAAATCAATTTTACATACATAATATTGTTTTCCGCAAATATATATTTATTTAATGTTATATTAATACTCGACTGCCGCTTTATAAAAAAAAACGCGGTAAAAAAAAATTACTACATTTGTGAGCCTAAATAGAAGACCTTAATGAAACTTTACCTGAGCATCCTGAACTTCTTTTTGCTTTCAGCCGCAGTCTTGTTTGCCAAGCCCTCCTGCGATCTTAAATTTTACACAGGAGCTGACGGTTTCAAAAACGGCTCTGCCATTGATATTCTGCAGGCAAAAAACGGCTTGATCTGGATTAGCACCAGAAATGGCCTCTCTCAGTTTGACGGCTATAGTTTCAGAAATTACAAGTCCTATCCCGGCGACGGTTGTGCCATGGATAACAGCCGGATTAACCTGATCAGGGAAAATACTTCGGGAGACATCTGGTGTCTGAGCCAGGATGGCAGACCTTATTTGTTCGATGTTTCAGGTCGGAAATTCATGGATGTTTTCAAGAACATCCAGCCTGAAATAAGCCATCCCAACATCGTTTCCAAATTTTTCGTACTGGAAAAAGGCATCACCTGGATCGTTTGCCGCGATCGTTATGCTTTCAGAGCAGAAGACGTCAACTGCAAAAGCGGAAAAGGGATTGTATTTTACGGGCCGGACAAGGGCATTAAAGGAGAAAATATCCATTGGATTGCCCAGGACAAAGAAGGAGACGAATGGATTTTAACAAATAGGGGAATTTGCATTCTTGGCAAAAAAACACTGGCCTGCGATGTGGAATTTCAGCATTTTCTCGAAATGGATTCAAACATCTGGCTGGCATCCAACGACGGGAGGCTGGCTAAATATTCCTTCGGCCGGGGCGACCTGGAATTCATCGACCTTCGGGATACAACGACAGCCTTTCATTTTATACAAGCGCTGAAAGGAGATACCATTGCGCTGGGTACAA
>CAZAUQ010000037.1:12864-24336 GCA_964488495.1 uncultured Bacteroidales bacterium | reverse complement strand
AAGCGGATTTTCCTTTGAGCAGGCGGGTTTCTACGCCTGCCTGCTTCATGTCCTTCTCGAAATAAGCTCCGTTGCTGTCGTCGGCAATCTTGCCTATGAAGGCGGCAGGCAAGCCCAAAGTAGCAGCGCCGATGATGGTGTTTGCTGCCGATCCTCCCGAAGCGTATTGTTTTTTATATGAGTTGAGTGATTGTTGAATAAGATCAAAACGTTCTTTGTCGATTAATTGCATGCTGCCTTTGGCTATACCGAGTTCTGTAAGGATTTCTTCTGAATCCAGGCGGATCAATACATCAACCAGAGCGTTGCCGAGGGCTAATAAATTCTTCATTCTGTAATTTTTTTTGACAAAGATATTGCATTATTCGACAATATGCTGTATTTTTGTCGCGCTTTTTTAAAGGCAAACCAAACATTCTTCAGTAGCTCAGTCGGTTAGAGCATCTGACTGTTAATCAGAGGGTCGTAGGTTCAAGTCCTACCTGAAGAGCCAGAAAGTCCGAACGGTAAAAACGATTCGGACTTTTTTTCTAAGCAGCCAGCAGCTATGAAAAAACATCCTCTCCATCCTTTTTTGTTTTGTCCCGCTTGCGGTTCCCGGCGATTTGTCGAAAATGATTTTAAATCAAAACGTTGCATCGATTGCGGCTTTGTGTATTATTTCAATGTGGCAGCCTCCGCGGCTGCTTTTATTCTAAATCCCGCAGGAGAATTGTTGCTTTGTCGCAGAGCTAAGCAACCGGCTGCCGGCAGCCTCGATTTGCCGGGAGGCTTCGCAGATATGGGCGAAAACATCGAAGAAGCACTAAGGCGTGAATTTCACGAAGAATTATCGCTCAAAGTAGACAGTATGCAATACCTTTTTTCGTTGCCCAATGTCTATAAGTACTCCGGCCTGGAGATCCACACCCTGGATTTTTTCTTTCTTTGCCGCATCAAAGAATTCGGTTCCATACAGGCCAATGACGATGTGAAAGAGGCCTTCTTCTGCCCGCTTAACAAAATTTATCCGGCTGATTTCGGGCTGGATTCAATTAAAAAAGGTATTATTGCATTTTTAAATGAAACCCCACAAATTCGATAATATGTTTAGTTACATAAAACGGATTAGCCTGATTTTTTTGATGATAATGATTTTTTCTGCCGGCCATTTTGCCTCTGCGCAGGAGAATAGTCAAAAAAAAGGCCCCACCTGGTTATACCGCCTGGCAAGTGAACAATTCAATGCCGGGGAGTATGCTTATTGCTTCCGGACTCTCGATACCTGGTTTGAACAAGTGCAGACCTTGCCGGAAAATCTCAGGGAAAATGCCCGATTCATGTATGCTGCCAGCTCTTACGAACTGAATCGCATGGAAAGCAGTTTGTTGCTCAAGGAATTTATCAGGGAATTCCCTTTGTCCGTTCAGGCTTCCAGAGCCTATTACATGTTGGGGACGAATGCCATGAACGCCCGTCAGTATCAGGATGCTTTGGCTTTTTTCCTCTCTTGCCGCATCAAGGATTTTTCAAAAAAAGAAGAGGCCGATTATAATTTTCATTTGGCCTTTACATATTTGCAGCTCGATGAGTTAGACAAAGCCCGGACTTTGTTCAAGAACTTGTTGCAGGTTGATAAACGCTATGTATCGGCTTCAACCTATTACCTGGCTTTTATAGATTATCGTCAGGGCCGCACAGAAGAAGCCCTCGAAGGATTCGGCAACATTTCCGCCCATCCCGAATATGAACGCATCGTGCCTTATTACATAATGCAGCTTTATTTTGATCAGGGCAAAAACAAGGAAATGCTCGAGATTGCCGAGAAACTCCTGCAGGAAGATCCCAACGAATCTGAACGCATTGAGCTTTATCGTCTGTCGGCAGCCGGTTATTATGAACTAAAGGACTATGTCCTTTCGCAGGAATACTATACCAAATACCTCAGATACAATCCGGAACTTTTGCGTTCGGACGCTTATCGTATTGCCATCAACCATTATATTGCCAAAGAATACGAACAAGCAGTGAGTTATTTCCTGCAAGTAAGCCAGGGGGGCGATGCGCTGGCACAGAATGCCGAATATCACCTTGGCTTATGCTACCTGCAACAGCAAAAATTTGACCAGGCCCGCATGAGTTTTGAACAGGCCTCGCTCAATGACCGGGATTTAGAAGTCAAAGAAAGTGCCCTGTACAATTATGCTCTCCTATGCTACCAAACATCCTTTTCGCCTTTTAATGAACAGGTAAGGGCTTTCGAGCGCATCCTGACAGAATTCCCCAATTCCCGTTATGCCAATCGTGTATACGGGCATTTGGCCGATGCTTTTTTGAGTACCAAAAATTACCAGGCTTCTTTGGATGTGTTGAACAAAATTGTCAATCCAAGCAAGGATTTGCTGGAAACCAAAAGCAAACTGCTCTTTTTGATGGGTATGGACAAATTCAACAACGCAGCCTATAAAGAAGCCCTGACTTATTTTAATTCTTCGATTCAGCTAGCCGGTCAGCTCAAGTTGGAGGCTCCCGAAACCTACTTCTGGAGAGGAGAAAGCCATTATCGTCTCGAAAACCTTAAGGCTGCTTCCAACGATTATCTGCGTTTCCTTAACTCCCCCAATGCTACGTCATATAAAGCCTGGCAACTGGCTCATTACAATTTGGGTTATTCCTATTATAACCTGAAACAATATTCGGAAGCACTGAATTGGTTTCTTAAATACAGCCAGTTTAAGGAAATTCGCAACGATAACACTTATTCTGATGCTTTGAACCGCATCGGCGATTGTTATTTCCATGCCCGCAGTTATAGTCAGGCCGAAGAATACTACAATATGAGCGACAAGCTTTCTGAAACCGGCAACGACTACGCAGTATTTCAACGCGGATTTAGTATGGGCCTGCAGAAGCGTCACGAAGAAAAAGCACGTCTCTTTGGCACTTTTGAAGAACGTTTTCCCCTGTCGGATTACCTGGATGACGCACTCTATGAACAAGGCCGGGCTTATATTGCCCTGCATCGTCCTGCCGAGGCCATGCCTGTTTTTGAAAAACTGATGCAAAAATTCCCCAACAACATCCTGGCCCGTAAAGCCGGTATTCAGATAGGTTTGCTGGAATATAACCGCAACAATACGGAGGCTGCCATTGCTGCCTATAAAAAGGTAATCAGCCAATATCCGGGCAGCCAGGAAGCTCAAACTGCCATCAACGACCTGAAGATGATCTTTGTGGCCGTCAACCGGGTGCCCGAATACCTTAGTTATATAGACAATCTGGGCAGCGGGGTGCGGATAGAACGCAGCGAAAAAGACTCGTTGTCTTATCTGGCTGCCGAACGTTTGATGCTTGACTCCAAAAATCAGGAAGCCATAAAAGGTTTCCAGGACTATATTAATGCTTATCCTCAGGGGATGTTTCGCACCGAGGCTTACTTCCACGCTGGCAATTTGCTCTTGCTCGACAATAAAACAACCCAGGCTCTGCCTTATTTCCAGGAAGTGATTAAACAAACCGGCCATCGTTTTGTGCCCGAGGCGCTGGTGGTGTTGGCCGAGCATGAGTATAAACAAAAAGAATACGCCAAAGCACTGGATTATTATCAAAGACTGGATATGCTGGCCGAAGACCGTGTTACCCGTATTGGTACCAGGAGCGGCATCTTGCGTTGTCTGTATGCGCTCAGGCGTAACGAAAGCATACCGGCAGCCGCCGATCAATTGCTGTCAGAAGAAAATTTGTCACCCAGTTTGCAACGTGAAGCTTTATTCCGTAAAACTATCGCCTTGATGGAGCTGAACAGAGCTGACGAAGCACTCTCCGATTTGCAACGCCTGGCCGAAGAATCGCAGACCGCTTTCGGGGCGGAAGCCCGTTTCCTCCTGGCCGAATATTGGTTCAACAAAAACGATCTGAAAAAGGCCGAAGAAATTGCCCAGTCATTCCTGCGCGACGGCACCTCGCAATCCTATTGGCTGGCCCGTTGTTTTGTGCTTTTGTCCGATATTTATATTCAACGTAAAGATTATTTCCAGGCCAGGCAATACCTGATGAGTCTGAAGGAAAATTACAAGGCCGACGACGAAATTGCCGGTATGATTCAAACACGTTTGGACGATATCGCCCAACGCAGTAAAGAATAGCTATGAAAAAGAATACCCGATACTTCTTAGCAGGCATTTTTAGCCTTCTCGCACTGTCTTTGTCGGCTCAGGCAGCCCAGGACAGCCTGATCAGAAGAGATCTCATGATCGAAAAAGAATACAATCCTATGCTCGAAACGGCCGGTAAAATCTACCGTGTGCCAGAAACCGAAGATCTCAGAACCAAGGAGACCGAAGTTCGTTTCTCTTTGTCTGAGGCGCCGACACTGACACCCGGAGAATACGTCCCTTTGCGAGCCGCCGAGGCCCGCAGCTACTTTCCGGCCCGCGAGCAAAAAGCATACGTCAGGTTGGGAGCCGGTTATCACTGGGCTACCCTGGGCGATGCCCAATGGACTATTTTGAAAGGACCCAGGCATTTGCTCGATTTGACTGCCTGGCATCGTTCTTCTTTTGGGAAAGTCACTCTTCAGCCCGATCTGGCAGCCAGAGCTAAGCATGTGGACAGTCGTTTGGGACTCAATTACCAGTGGCATTTGAATTCGGCTGAGTTCAAGGCAGGTCTGTCCGAACGATTTTATGCCTGGAATTATTACGGCCGTTCCTGGAGTAATTTACCTTTGCAAAACAGGGACAGTTTGGTGGTGCCTGATATGCAGTGGTTTTCGGACACGAAGCTCAGCCTGGGAATTGAGTCAAAGCCCTGGGATAAAGCTTTTGATTACGCTTTGAATGTGGATGCACATTATTTTCGTCTGGGCAAAGCCCTGGCCAAAGACAGTCTGGCAGGAGCAGGCCCTGCCGAAACGGAATTGGATGCCAACCTTGTTCTTAACTATCAAATCAACGATAAACTGGGTATCGGTTTAGAAAGCAGAGTCAGGGCACTGTTTTATCAGCGCGAGGCCTCTTCGCAAAGATTCAGCCTGGCCGATCACATGCAGTACGATCCTGCTTTTCCGGCTTTTAACGATGTACCGGCCAATGCCTTTTGGCTAGAAATAAATCCTCACGCGACGTACACCCTGGGACTATGGGATTTTGGGCTGGGATTTCGCTTGTCCTATTTAGGCGGACAAAAGTTATTGATTGCTCCTACCGCTTCGGTAAACAGACCTTTGGGCAACTGGGCGAAATTTAATTTTGAAATCGAAGGAGGACAGAGGTTCTATTCTTATCGCGAAGGACTGGAACTCAATTCTTATCTGGATCCTTCTATTCGGCTGTTGCCCGAGTACAGCCCGGTGGCCCTGAGGGGAGCTTTGCAGATTAAACCGCTTTCGGGCCTTAATATGACCGCATTCACCGGTTATTCTTTTACCAGAGATGTAGCGATGTTTTACAATGCCCTGCCTGTGGACAGCGGTGGTTTGAATCACTTGAGTTACAGCAGGCTGTTTATGGCCAATTACGTAAAAATGAATAAGCTGTACCTGGGCCTGGGCTTTAATTATGCCTATAAAAAGACCCTGAACCTGAGCGGTAAATTCAGCTATAACCACTATATAGTTTCTTCAGACAATGTCAAGACGGATTTACTGTTAAGCAGCAATGCGCGCAGACCTTGGCACAAACCCGCTTTCGAAGCTGAGGCCTTGCTCAATCTGACGCCTACAGATCAAACTGCTTTTTTTGTTTCCTACCATTGGGAAGGGACTCGCTTTGCTCCCGATTATTTTAATGCGTATCGTCGTTTGCCCGATATTCATTACCTGTCATTGGGAGGATCTTACGAGATTACCCGCCGACTGGGTGTCTTTTTGCATCTGAACAATGTCCTGAATCAATTCTATGAGGTATGGAATGCTTATCCCTCTCAGGGCTTTACGGCTGTAGCAGGGGCTTCCTATTCTTTCTAAACTGATATGTTGGTTCGAAGCCAGGCTCTTGTTTTGCACCAGATTCCCTATAGCGATGCTTTCTCTGTGGTGCATCTCTATACCAGGGAGTTCGGGCGGCAGCCTTACCTGCTGGCAAGAAATCACAAAAACAGCAGGCTGAGGCAATCGCTGTTTCAACCCTTGTCTATTATTGAATACGAGGCAGACCACAAGGGTAGCCGGGAATTGCAACGCATCAAAGAGGCTCGCAGCTTGTATGCATTTACGGGAATACCGGTGGATCCCGCTAAAAACGCCATTGCTTTGTTTTTGGCAGAAGTGTTGTACCGGGCTCTGGAGGAAAGGGAATCCAATCCGGCCTTGTTCGACTTTTTGGTGCAATCGGTAGAGATTCTCGATCTTTGCCGGCAGGGTACAGCCAATTTTCATTTGGTTTTTTTAATTAAGCTGACGCGTTATTTGGGCTTTTATCCCAATTTGGATGACAAGGCTCCGAATAAATACTTCGATTTACAGGCCGGTACTTTTTGTTCGCTCAGACCTTCGCACAAGGACTGGTTGTCGCCCGAAGATGCTCAGGGCTTTGCTGTATTGTTGCGCATTACTTTCGAAAATATGCCGGCCTTTCGTTACGACCGTCTTCAGCGTCAGCGAATATTGCGCCAGACACTGGATTATTACCGCTTGCATTTGATCGATTTCCCCAGGATAAAGTCGCTGGATGTTTTGCAGGAACTTTTTATGAACCAAGATACGTAGATAAGCGTAGAACCTGAGGAAGATCATGCTTGTCCAATCCGAAAATTAGCCTTATTTTTGCGCCTGAATTATTTTGTATACCGGTCCTGTAGTTCAATGGATAGAATGGAAGTTTCCTAAACTTTAGATTCGAGTTCGATTCTCGGCGGGACTACCTTGAAATTAGATGAAAGCTGTTTTGACCATTGAGTTGAAGCAGCTTTCATTTTTTTCTTACTTACTTTCTTACAGGTATCTTTAATTGTGTCAGGCACCCAGGATTGAATCTCCGGGCTTTTATTAATTATTTCAGCCCTTTTCTCCCCAAAAACGAATAATCACAACGAATTTCAAAAAAATAAGAAATATCGATGAAATCGAGCATTTTGATTTTTGGCCTCAAGAGTGATATACAATAACCATCGGAATATCGCGAAACTTTTTAGTATTAACTAGCTGAAGGACAGTGCGGAATAGCGAAACTTTTTGGTGGTTATAAAAAATTAACATATTCTGTATGCACTTTTGTATCAGTATTTGATTCCTCAGAAATCTGTCATTATGAATTCAGTCATGAGGTATCGGGGCAAAGAGTGATTAAATAATAGTATAGGCAGTAAAAATTTGGCACAATGAAATTAAGCAGTATGTTCTCTTTTGTTATTTCTTCCATCTCTGGTTTGTTTGCGCTCTCAGGAGAAAAAAAGCTGAAAAAAATACAACAAAAGGAAGAATGGGAAAAAGAAAGGATTGTTTTGCAACAGAGATACCGCAAACAAAAACGGGTAATCACTTTAAAGTATGGAAATCCTACCTATACACTGTCACTTAAAGAATACAATCTGAACGAAGAAATAATGGTCTTTAGCAGATCAAGACGGGTCATGCTACAGGGAAAGATTTACTTCTACTCAGAGTTATCGTCTTGTACGTATACCGACAACCAAAGAATTCTTAAAGGAGAGGCGGCTTTTGTGAGTAAATCGAATACAGCTGAAACGGATTCGTTAAGAGGCTTTGAATACGATACATATCATACATCATGCTTCGAAAGCAGCGTAATTTCCGATAAGGAAATAATCACTCACAATTACAACCTAATCATAAAAGTCAAAGATCCCCAGGTATCCATAATAAAAATTCCGATGGGATCGAATTTTGAGAAAGTAAATGAATTATTGGGAGTGATGAATTCTGTTATAAATTATAATAACCAGCCTGGCTTAGTGAGTATAAAACAAGCAGTTTCCTGGTCTTGATGAATTTACACAAAGCAGCATCAACTATAACTAAAATACCAATTAATCCGGATTATTATTCCGGTTGAAATTGCTCAAGCAAATAGCTTGTTAAAATGGCAAATAAATTATTTGTAAATAATAAATTTTGTTTACATTTGCCAAACTTATTAATCATAATACCATGAAAAACTATTTCAATTTTTTACTCGAGGGGAAAAGACTTTTTCTCATTTGGTTGTTGTTCCTGGCCTTTTTTGTACTGCCGTATGTGCTTATTACACTAAACATGAAAGACCTAAGCCCGGAAGTGGGTTCTTCCATAATGATATTACTTGCCTTCCTTTTGTTGATACTGATTTCTTTTGTCTTTGTTTTTTATATTACAAAATTAATGATTGAAGGTTTGCAATACAAAGACAAAACCCTCGTTTTTAGCGGTAGTTTTGGTAAATATTTAGGGGTAATTCTACTGGGTTATTTCCTGAGTATAATTACGCTGGGCATCTATATGGCCTGGTTTATCAAAAATATTTATAAGTATTTTATCAACAATACATCATATGATGGACAAAATCTGCAATTTAACGCTAAGGGTGCTAAGCTTTTCCTCCTTATATTGTTGCTGGTTTTTATACCAATGTTGATTCTTTCCGTACTAATGTATTTTGTTTTCCCGGACTTTGCATCAGGAAATATCACTGGTCAACTTATCACTGGTCAAGTTTTAATAAATCAAATCGTGGTATTATTAATCATGATTCCTTATTCCTATTTGTTCTATAAATGGCTGATAAATATTGACTATAAGGATATGAAAATTAGTTGGGAAACAGAGTTCTGGCCTTCTTGCGGAAAAATCGCTTTAGAAATATTGCTCAGCCTTATTACTGCAGGAATATATTACCCCCTGGCCATAGTTCGTTTGTACAAATATTTTGCAGAAAAGACAAGAATCAAAGGCGAAAACAGAGAATTAAAATTCGCTTACGATATTGATCATGGCAGAGACTTTTTGTATCTCTGGGGTCAAATCCTGTTGACTATAATTACGGCAGGCCTGTATTACCCCTGGGCATTATGTAAAATATACAAGCGGATTTTGAGTAAAACCTATTCAGAAGAGGAATTGCCTAAGCAAGAATTTGCCCGTATTTAAGTTGTAAAGTAAAATTTCTTCTTTTTTGACCTGGTAAATTCCCCGCAGGTATCAATTGACATGTTGTTTTGAGATAGATTATGAAAAACAAAACATTCCTTCTGGCGGGACTGCTGATTGTGCTCTTGTTTCTTTCCTGCGACACCCGGGCAGAAAAAAAGAAGCTGACGTCGTTGATGGCTGTTACCAAAGTGGTGGACGGCGACACTTTTTGGGTAGACGACGGCAGCGAAAAAGGCAAAAAAGTACGATTAATTGGTGTAGATACGCCCGAAACAGTACATCCGACAAAAGGCCGGGAGTCCTATGGCCGTGAAGCCTCCGAATTTGCCAAATCCCTGCTCTCGGGTAAAAAGGTCAGACTGGAATTCGACGTGGACAGCCTCGATCGCTACGGCCGTCTGTTGGCCTATGTGTACCTGGAAAACGGACTTTTTGTAAACGCCGAACTTGTACGCAAAGGCTACGCACAGGTGGCCACTTTTCCGCCCAACGTAAAATACGCCGAGCATTTTCTTAAACTCCAGCGCAAAGCGCGCGATCGCAAGCTGGGATTATGGAGGGAAGTATCATGAAAACACATTCTCAGCTTTTGTATGTTTTATTATGTTTGCTTGCTGTGGCTGCTTGCAGCTGCGACAACGAAGAGAAACAAGATCAGCCCACACAGTTTGCCATGGTTTGGGTGAACCATTATAATATGGCCCGCCTGCCACCTTCCTACGAGCGGGTGTATGCGCCCAGTGTTTATGTTTCGGCTCAAATTACCGGAAGCCCGGTACCGATAGTGGAATATGTGCAGGTAGCTGACAAGGTGTTTAGTGATCCCATATATTTTACTCAGGATTTTCCTAATGTGAATTTTTCTTCAGATATTCAGATATTTCTGGACAGCATTTCGGAACCTAAATTCAGCCCCTTGAGCATCAGTATTAAATCAAACACGGGAAATCTTACAGGGAGTATCAATGTCCCGGATACTATTCAAGACGTAAGCGTCAATGCTACTGATACCATCCCCCTTAATTCCACTTTTACGATCTCCTGGACAGGAAGTAATGCGGATTTTTACCTGCTGGATTATTGCCATGCCTGGGCTTTAGAAGGAGGTTGGCTGATGTATTCAAAAAGCGCCTTGACTGATAGCAACAGCATCGTTTTTGACAGCTCACTGACATCTGCTGACGGGCTGATATACAACATAAAAGTAACGCCCATCAACGGCACCTATCCCAAAGAGGGGGCATTACCAAACATGAGCGGTGCAGGATATGGTTTCCTCTATTTACAAAACACAGGTACACGCGTTAATAGAGAAATTATTTTTGGAGAGGGTATAGATATGTCAGGTTACCAGGAAATCAGTGCAGAAGAGTTGCTATATCAGGATCCATCCAAAGTTATTTTTGATAAGTTGAAATAGCCTTACTCATACATCATTTTTTTCGTCATCCCCCCGTCTATCACTAAGTTTTGCCCCGTTGTGAAGCCCGATTTACCGCTCAGGAGGAAATAGGCGGCTTCGGCTATGTCTTCTACTTTACCCACCCTTCCGACAGGGTGTTGCTTGTGGTCGGTTTGTGACAAGCTTTCGTAGGCTTTGGTTTTGATCCAGCCAGGGCTGATGCAATTTACCCGGGTTTTGGGACCGAGGCTCATAGCCAGAGCGTGGGTCAGGGCTACTATACCACCCTTGCTGGCACCGTAGGCTTCACTGCCGGGTTCTGACATCAGGGCTCTGGTGGAGGCTATGTTCAGGATGGCGGAATGTTCGGTGAAAAGGGGCAAACAGGCTTTACTCAGATAAAATACACTACTCAGATTCACCGCCAGAATACGGTTCCATGTTTCTATGCTCAGGTTTTCGAAAGGTTCGAAACTACTGATACCGGCGTTGTTTACCAGGTAATCTACTTTGCCGTACAGGGCTCCAATTTTATCTACAGTTTGGTTTATTTCTTCGGGATGGCCCACATCGCAAAGCATGCCAAAAAGGCCGCTGTTTTCTGCCTCCAAAGTCTTAAGATACTCGGGATTGGAATCAAGCACAACAACCGCGCAGCCCTCATTCCTTAGTTTCAGGGCGATGGCTTTGCCTATACCCTGCGCTCCTCCGCTAACAATGGCAATTTTCATAAGTACAGATTAAATGGATTTTGAAACAAACTTAGTGAAATAAAGGCAAAGGCATAGGTTGTTTAGTCTTTTATATTACTCCAAATTGCATTATTTCTCGGCCTTGCACGGAATTTTAAGTTTTATTTTTGATCTTTGCCAGGAAGGCAAACCGGAAAACACTGAAAACAATCGTTTTTACCGCCTCAAATAAAATACACTAAGAATATGAATCGTTCATTTTTTGTTTGGCTTATTATGACAAGTTCTGCAATTTTGATGTCCGCACAGGGAGC
>CAZAUQ010000037.1:0-12764 GCA_964488495.1 uncultured Bacteroidales bacterium | reverse complement strand
CTGATTACCCACAAATACACGGCCGATGCGGCTGCTATGGTACACGAGGATACCCTATGGCTTTTTACGGGCGAAGACGCCGCGGGTGGGCAAAACCGCTACATTATGCACAATTGGTGCGTGTTCTCCACTACAGATATGAAGCACTTCAGGGAGCATCCTATCCCCTTGTACGGAGCCGACTTTAAATGGAGTTCCCGTCAGGCTTTTGCGGCTCATGTGACGGAGCGCAACGGGAAGTTCTATTTTTATGTGAGCACCAACGCAACGGGGATAGGGGTGGCGGTAGCTGACTGCCCCCAGGGGCCCTACAAGGATGCACTGGGTAAACCTTTGCTGACCAATGCCGATTGTTTTTCCAGTACGCACAGCTGGGCTTGCATCGATCCGGCAGTTTTTATCGACGACGACGGACAGGCCTGGATCTTCTGGGGTAATCGCGAATGTTATTACGCAAAGCTCAAGGAAAATATGATAGAGCTCGATGGCCCTGTAAAACAAGTCATGTTCGATGATTTTAGTTTTACCGAAGCACCCTGGATACATAAGAAAGACGGCAACTATTACCTGACATACGCTTCGGGCTTCCCCGAAAAGATACATTATGCCATGTCAAGGAGCATCGAAGGCCCCTGGGAATTCAAGGGTATTCTGAACGAAATAGCCGGCAATTCAAATACCAACCATCAGTCTATTATAGAATACAAAAGGAAATGGTATTTCTTCTACCATAACGGCGCAATGCAGACCCAAGGCACCAGTTACAGCCGTTCGGTATGTGTCGATTATCTGTATTACAACGAAGACGGCAGTTTGGAGCGAGTGCAAATGACCAGCGAAGGCGTGGACCCCATACCCGGCGAAAAGCAGGACGCTTTTGATACGCTGGCCGTCAACGGAGCCTGGTGTTGGTTTGCCGATCCCAGGGCCATTTATCACAAAGGCGAAAAAGAACAAACCTACTTTTCCTGGGTCAATACAGACGGAGATATAGTAGTAGCTTCGTACAATCATCAAAACGGGGAATTTATTCAACACGTAGTCCTGGAAAAATTCCAGTCGGACGATCACGCCAATCCCACGTTGTTTATTCGGGACGACGGACGCATCATCGTTTTCACGGCAGCCCATTTCGGGAATACCATCAAACGATTTATTTCTACCGAACCCGAAGACATCAGTTCCTGGAGCGAGATGTACGAATTTGGTCATACGGTCACCTATCCTTATCCTTTTCAGCTGGGCAAGGACTCCATCTTGTTGTTTTTCAGGGGCGGCAGCTCCTGGAAGCCCCATATGATTTTGTCCACCGACAATGGAGAAACGTTCGGCGTTCAGCAGGAATTCATTGTCAGTACCGGCAAACGTCCTTACATGCGTTATTGTCAGGGAGCAGACGGCAGCATTCACATGGCGGCTACTACCGGGCATCCCAGGGATGTGTCGGATAATAAGATATTTTACTGCCGTTTTAAAGACAATCGCTTTTACCGGGCAGACGGTTCTTTGATCAGGAATTTTGCCCAAGGTCCGGTGGATGTTACAGAAATGGACGTGGTTTACGACGGGATTAGCTGCGGCAAAGGATGGATCTGGGACATAGCCCTGGAAGCCGAAAGCGGTTTCCCGGTGATGGTTTATGCTTCTTTTCCCACAGACACCGACCACCGCTATCATTATACCCGATGGAATGGAAAGAATTGGACAAGCATAGAACTCACCAAAGCGGGCAAATGGTTCCCACAAACGCCTAAAGGAAAAATTGAGCCTGAACCCAATTATTCCGGAGGCATTATTCTGGACTACGACGATCCATCCATCGTCTATTTGTCCAAACAGGTGGACGGAGTCTTCGAGATTTTTAAATATACCACCTCAGATCATGGACAGAGTTGGAAAGCGGAGGCTCTCACAGAGAATACCCCCAAAGGCCTGGTGAATGTCCGGCCCATCGTGCCCCGTCATCACAAAAAAGACTTTTTCGATGTCATCTGGATGCGTGGACGTTATGAATTTTATGCCGATGAACGTTACCATACCTCCCTGGTTTTTCCCAAAATGGAAAAAACCGACGATTTAAAAGAGGTCAGCATCCAGCCCGAAGAGCTCAGTATGTATCCGGCAGAAAGCAGAGTGGTTCAAGTTAATTTCCGGCCTTTTTACACCAGGAACAAAAACCTGAGCTGGAGCTCCTCCAACGAAAAAGTGCTGAGCGTTGAAAACGGAATATTGACCAGTTTAGCTCCCGGCAGGGCAAACATAAAAGCGACAGCTTTCAATGGAGTCACAGGCAGTTGCCGGGTGGTGGTCAAAAAGCCTCGTTTGCTGAAAAAAGCCTTTTTCGATTTTGGAACGGAGGATTCGCCTCTGGTAGCCTCAGCCATAAAAATCACCGGCAATAACTTGTTGAAGGAGTCTTACGGCTGGTTAAGCCCTGTAATTTCCCGTGACAGAGGAGAAGCCATGAACGAGGAGGAGAGAGATTTCAACATGTCCGGATCGCCGGTAGTTTTTCGGGTACACGTCAAAAACGGCACTTATAAAGTGACCATCAAACAAGGCGATTTATCGTATATGCACGACCAGATGTGTGTCAAAGTGAACGGCCGGGTAGTAATATCGAACTTTACTACAGCCACCGGCCAGGTTTTGAGTAATACTTTTGAGCTTAGCACAGACAACGAAAGACTGGACTTTGAATTCTCGCGTTCAGGGACCGATCCCAATTGGGTGGTTAATTCCATTAAGATAGAACCGATATAAAAAATTTCTCTATATTTGTCGCGCTCAGGCAGAAAGGTGTTGCCTGATTAAGAGGAAATTAATTTTTTATACTGCTCCCTATGCAAAGAACCTTCAAATCAGGCATCTACGACCGCTATGACGGTTGGAGAGTGCGCAAGGTGGATGCTGTGTTCAACATCATTCCCTATATTTTACGTACCAGAGTCGATGCTCAGAATTTTGTAACTGAAGATTTTGAGACAGACCATCTGAAGGATTTTATTACCGAACACCAGAAAGACATTCCCGGCCTGAGTCGTATGCATGTAGTGTTGGCTGCATTGGTCAGGATGTTTTCGCAAAGGCCCTATCTGAATCGCTTTGTCATCTGGAACAAGCTTTATGCACGCAACAACATAACCATTGCCATAGCTGTCAAGCGTTCCCTCACCGACAAAGGCGAAGAAACCCTGATAAAGCCAGAGTTTGAACCCACCGACACCTTGGCTGACGTAGCCCGCAAATTACAGGAAGAATATGAACTAAAAGTAAAGAGTGAAGATAAGAACGGTTCTGACAAGGTATCGAAATTTTTTGGATATTTTCCCGATTCACTTATTCGCTTCTTTGTGTTTTTGATGCGCAGGAGTGACAACATCGGCTGGTTGCCAAGAGCCATTGAACGCATCAGTCCCTGGCATTGCAGCTTATTTTTTACCAATGTGGGTTCCATTGGAACACCGGCCATATATCACCACCTTTATGAATTTGGCACCTGTACCATTTTTGTTGCCATGGGCAGGGTAAAAGCGCTGAATCATATCGAAAACGACGGCAGCCTGAGCACCAAAAAAATCATGAGCCTTAAGTTTGTCATGGACGAGAGGGTGTGTGACGGCCATTATTACGCTACCGGCTTACGCCTCTTGCATCAATACATCCTGAATCCGGAAAAATTGTTGGTACCGCCCGAAAAAGTGGAAATTGACGACGGCGTAGGCAAAGAAATCTGGATTCATCCGGGCGATGTGCTCAAAAACAAAGACTGACCACTCTGTAGATCAGGCGTTTCGGTAATACAGCGTAGAGCAGTTTTCTGGCCTGAAGATCTTTTCGGCCATGGAACGGAGATCCTCGCCGTTTAATTTTTTTACTTTTTCGGGTTCCTGCAGGTAATTATCCGCCGAACCAAGGATTTCGTACCAGCAGGCCTGTGTAGCCAGGTGTTGGGCATTGGTATTGCTGAATAAGAAAGCCGATTCGTGTTTGTTGATTAGTTTGTTGAGCTCTTCTTGTCCGGGAACCTCAGCAGCTATTTGATTAAGGCAGGCTTCCAGGGCTTTTTCGGCTTCTTTGAGGCTGATACCCTTAGCCGGTTTACCCGAGAAAATGATGCAGCCGGCTCCGGCTTGGCCTTCACCGCCTACGTAGATGTCTGCCTGGCTAAACACCTGGCGCTCTTTGACGAGTTGTTGATAAAGTCTCGAGGAATTGCCCGAGGCCAGGGCATCGGTCAGCAGGTCGCAGGTAATGTACTCCTCTTCGCATACAGCGTGCGCCCGCCAGAGTTTATACAATGCCGGGCTGGGTACAGGGCGTTCTACTTCCAGAAAACGAGGGCCTTCTTGTCGGGGCCAGGCAGGTAAATCCGGTTTGTTTTGCTTAGAGGCTGCTATTGCTCCAAAGTATTCTTGTGTCAACTCTGTCAGACGATTGAAATCAAAATCGCCGGTAATGGCCAATACGGCATTGTCGGGGCTATAGTATTGGCGGTAGAATGTGCTCACATCGTCCAGATTGAAAGCTTCGATGTGCTCCATAGACTTCCCGATGGTGGGCCAGGAATAGGGATGACCCTCGTAGGCCAGTGAACGTAATAGCAGGGAAACGTCTCCGTATGGCTGATTCAGGTGGCGTTGTTTGAACTCTTCAAGCACTACCTGTTTTTGAATGTCCAGGCTTCGTTGATTTATGTTGAGCGAAGACATGCGATCGCTCTCCAAAAACAGCGCTGTGTCCAGCTTATGCGAGGGCAGGGTTATGTAATAATTGGTGACGTCGCGGCTGGTCCAGGCATTGTTTTCGCCGGAGGCTTCCTGCACTGACTTATCAAAATCTTCCACACGGGCAGAGCCTGCAAACATCAGGTGTTCAAAAAGATGTGCAAAGCCCGTGTGCTCGGGATGTTCATCTTTGGATCCCACGTTATACATAAGATTAACGGTAGTCATTCTTGTATTACTTACAGGGCAATACAAGAGGCGCAGACCATTGTTCAGCCGGTGTGAGAAGAATCGCATAATCAGTTCCCGATCACCTGCATGCTGAGTATGACCACATCTGTTTTGGGGCGGTCGGCAGTGCCGGTTTCGACCGATTGTATTTTTCCGACAATGTCCAGGCCTTCAATCACTTCGCCAAAGACAGTGTATTCGTTGTCCAGGTGGGGAGTACCGCCCAGGCTGGTATAGGCCTTGATTTGTTCAGGACTGAGTCCCTGGGGTGGATTTGCCTGGAAATGGGCTTCCATTTGGGCGATTAGTTCGTCCTGAAGTTTTTGCAGGCCTGCCTGGTCGTTGGCCTGGTACAGCTGTTGGATTTTGCTTTGCTGTTTTCCGGCCAATTGCTGAAAATAGGCGTTTTTAAGCTGATTAATTTTTTGAGCTTCCAGTTGGCTTATGTCTGAGGCTTTGTAAACCTGGCCCCAGACAATATAAAATTGGGAGCCTGAGGAGGCTTTTTGTGGATTCACCTGATCTCCGGTGCGTGCAGCCGATAAAGCGCCACGTTTATGGAAGTATTTGGGGTAAACAAACTCTGCAGGAATCGTGTAACCCGGGCCACCTGATCCCAATTGTTTGCCGGCAGGGGCGTTGCGCGATTCAGGATCTCCGCCCTGAATCATAAAGTCTTTGATGACGCGGTGAAAGAGCAGATTGTTGAAATAACCTTCGTTTACCAACTTAACAAAATTGTCCCTGTGTTTTGGGGTTTCGTTGTAGAGTTTAATTTTGACCTTGCCCATGGAAGTTTCCATCAGGATCAAAGTCTCTTTTTCTTCGGAATGAATCATATAGGTTTGGCTGGTGATGAGCAGTACAGATATGAAAAAAAACAGCCTTTTCATGTTTAAATTTTTTTTAAGCTCTGCAAAGATAAGAATATTCTGCCTACCTTTGTGTTCCTTAACAAAAAAGAAAATGACCAAACCAACACTATTTGTTTTAGCGGCAGGAATGGGCAGCCGTTACGGAGGACTCAAGCAATTGGACGGATTGGGCCCCGGAGGAGAAACCATTATGGATTATTCCATTTTTGACGCAGCCAGAGCCGGATTCGGCAAAGTTGTCTTTGTTATCCGCAAAAGTTTCGAAGAGGATTTCAGGACCAAAATCATAAGTAAATACCAGGGATTTATTCCTGTGGAGATCGTTTTTCAGGATCTGAACAGCTTACCTGCAGGTTTTGTCTGTCCATCCGAAAGACAAAAACCCTGGGGCACCAATCATGCTGTGTTGATGGGAAAAGACGTCATCAAAGAACCTTTTGCGGTGATTAACGCCGATGATTTTTACGGCAGAGAAAGTTATGTGGTTCTGGCACGGGCCTTGAACGAAATGCAAGGGAAAAAGAACCAATATTGCATGGTGGGTTACAGGGTAGGCAATACCTTGTCCGAAAGCGGATCTGTGGCCAGGGGAATTTGTCAGACCGACGAAAACGATTGTCTGACCACCGTGGTGGAACGCACCTGGATAATCCGTGACAAAGACGGAAAGGTCAAATACAAAGACGAAAACGAGCAATTGGTGACAGTGGACGAAAACGCTCCCGTATCGATGAATATGTGGGGTTTTACCCCTGATTATTTCGATTATTCCGAAGCCAACTTTATTGAGTTTCTAAAAGAAAATATAAACAATCCCAAAGCCGAATATTACATTCCCTGGGTGGTAAACAACCTGATCAATCAGGGCAAGGCTGTCTGTAAAGTATTGGATACAACTTCCAAATGGTTTGGGGTGACTTATGCCGAAGACCGGCCTACGGTAGTAAACAAGATCAAAGACTTAGTCGAAGCGGGAGAATACCCCTCGAAACTTTGGTGAAAACAGAACACATCAGCAATTAAAAACAATGGATTACACAGCTATCTCAACACAATTCAAGAAGCGCTACGGCTCAAAGTACAGCCTGTACGCCTCTCCGGGTCGGGTAAATCTGATCGGTGAACATACCGACTACAACGGTGGTTTTGTATTTCCCGGAGCTATTGACAAGCTCATTGTGGCAGCCATATATCCCAACGGAAGCGACACCGTCAGAGTATACTCCTACGACATGAAGGAAACCGCCGAATTTGCCCTGGACGAAAAACCAAGTGCCTCCTGGGCTTTATATATTTATGGTGTGGTGAGTGAAATCAGCAAACGCGGCTTGAAGCTTGGCGGATTCGACTGTGTGTTTGGCGGAGACATTCCCATTGGTTCGGGTTTATCGACTTCGGCCGCTTTGGAATCGACTTTTGCTTTTGCGCTGAACGATTTGTTTAATCTGGGGCTGAGCAAACTGGATATGGCCCTGATCGGACAGGCAGCCGAACACAACGCCGTAGGGGTTCGTTGCGGCATTATGGATCAGTTCGCCTCTGTTTTTGGCGAAACAGATCACCTGATACGCCTCGATTGCCGTTCGCTTGAGTACGAACTGGTGCCTTTCAATCCCCGGAATTGCCGTTTGGTTTTGCTTGATACTCAGGTTAAGCACAATCTGGCAGCTTCGGAATACAATATTCGCCGTGCAGAATGCGAAGAAGGGGTGTCCATTATTCAAAAAAAACATCCTCAGGTTAAATTGCTGCGCGATGTCAGCCTGGATTTACTGAACGATTTCAAAAAGGAACTCAAAGAGAGTACTTATCGGCGCTGTCGTTATGTTATTGAAGAAAACCAACGCCTGCTCGATGCCTGCGAAGCCCTCAAAAACGATAATTATGTAGAATTCGGACAAAAGATGTACGGTTCGCACGAGGGTTTGAGCAAGGAATACAATGTCAGTTGCAAGGAATTGGATTTTTTGGTTAGCATTGCCGTCAAAAATGGAGCCCTGGGTGCCCGTATGATGGGCGGAGGGTTTGGCGGCTGTACCATAAATCTTTTGGAAGAAAGCCATTACTCAGCCTTTATCGAAGAAGCCATAGCAGCCTACAAAAAAGAATTCAACCGTGCCCCCAAGGTTTACGATGTCAAAATAGGTAAGGGTTCACACAAAATAGCCTGATCATGTATTTATTAGGTTACGATATAGGCAGTTCTTCGGTTAAAGCTTCTTTGGTAGACGCACAGAGCGGCGATTGTATTTACTCGGCTTTTTCACCGGCCACCGAAATGTCTATAAAGGCCCTCCAGGCAGGTTGGGCCGAACAAGATCCCGAAGATTGGTGGCAGAACCTTAAAATCGTCACCAAAGAAATACTATCACATACCGGGATTGAACCATCGTCAATCAAAGCCATCGGCATTTCCTATCAAATGCACGGACTGGTATTGGTCGACAAACAGCAAAAAGTATTGCGTCCCGCCATCATCTGGTGCGACTCCAGAGCTGTACCCTACGGAGAAAAAGCTTTCTGTGAACTCGGGCAGGAACGTTGCCTCTCGCATGTGCTCAATTCACCCGGAAATTTCACCGCTGCCAAACTGGCCTGGGTCAAAGAAAACGAGCCCGAAATGTTTGAACAGATCGACAAGATTTTGTTGCCGGGAGATTATATTGCCCTGCGTCTGAGCGGAGAAGCCCTTACTACAGCTTCAGGTTTATCCGAAGGCATTTTCTGGGACTTCAAAAAGCATCAGCCGGCAGACTTTATTTTAAATTATTGGGGAATACCGCGGGAGTGGATTCCCGTCGTTATGCCCTCTTTTTCGGAACAGGGGCGTTTATTGGCTTCTACAGCCGAAGAATTAGGACTGTCCAAAGGCACTCCTATATGTTATCGCGCCGGAGATCAACCCAACAATGCTTTGTCACTGAATGTGTTGAATCCGGGAGAAATTGCTGCCACAGCAGGTACTTCGGGTGTGGTTTATGGAGTGAACGAAAGCCTGGCATACGACCCCAAATCGAGGGTAAACAGTTTTGCCCATGTCAATCACAGCGCAGAGGCAACCCGCATAGGAGTTTTACTTTGCATTAATGGCACCGGCATCTTAAACGCATGGCTTAAACGCAACTCTGCCTCCAATCACCTGAGTTACGCTCAATTGAACGAGCTGGCTGCTACCGCACCTATTGGAGCTGACGGCCTGTCTATACTGCCTTTTGGTAACGGCTCGGAACGCATGCTCGAAAACAAAGCTTCTTCTTGCAGCATACAGGGTCTGCAATTCAACAGGCATTCCCAGGCGCATTTGCTCAGGGCAGCGCAGGAAGGTATCGTGTTTGCTTTTGCCTATGGTATGGAAATCATGCAGGCAATGGGTATCAATACTGCTCTGATCAGGGCAGGACATGCCAATATGTTTTTGAGCCCTTTATTCCGCGAAAGCCTTTCCACGCTTACGGGAGCAGGAATTGAACTGTACGACACCGATGGTTCGGTGGGAGCTGCCAGAGGAGCCGGTATAGGTGCTGGTATTTATTCCACACCACAGGAAGCTTTCGGTAAACTCAAAAGAATAACCCGGATTGATCCCAATCCGGCTGAGCAGGCCGCTTATCTGGAAGCCTATAATCGCTGGAAACAGTATATATAGTCATATCAACACAAAACGAAATAATTATGTCAACTAAAGAATTCTTTCCCGGTATCGGGAAAATCAAGTACGAAGGACCCCAATCCAAAAATCCCCTGGCGTTTCGTTATTACGATGCCAACAAAGTAGTTATGGGCAAAACCATGGCCGAATGGACCCGTTTTTCGATGGCTTACTGGCATACTCTCTGCGCCGAAGGCGGTGATCAGTTTGGCGGAGGCACGAAATGCTTTCCCTGGAACAAAGGAACAGTCCTGGAAAAAGCCAAGGCCAAAATGGATGCCGGCTTTGAATTTATGAGCAAAATAGGCATACAATATTATTGTTTTCACGACATTGATTTGGTCGATGAGGCCGAAACGATAGAGGAATACGAAGCCAATCTCAAGGCCATTGTCGAATACGCAAAACAAAAGCAAGCCGAAACAGGTATCAAGCTTCTGTGGGGCACAGCCAACGTATTCAGCCATAAACGCTATATGAACGGAGCTGCCACCAATCCCGAGTTTGCTTCTGTGGCTTACGCTGCCACTCAAATCAAAAATGCCCTGGATGCCACTATTGCCCTAGGTGGCGAAAACTATGTATTCTGGGGTGGACGAGAAGGCTATATGAGCCTGCTCAACACCGACATGAAACGCGAAAAAGCCCATTTAGCCATGATGCTGACCAAAGCCCGCGATTATGCCCGTGCCAAAGGATTCAAAGGAACTTTCCTGATTGAGCCCAAGCCCATGGAACCCACCAAACACCAGTACGATGCCGACACCGAAACGGTTATTGGTTTTTTGAAAGCCCACGGCCTGGACAAAGATTTCAAAGTGAATATCGAAGTGAACCACGCTACTCTGGCCGGCCATACTTTTGAACACGAGTTGCAATGTGCTGCCGATACCGGCATGCTGGGCAGCATCGATGCCAATCGGGGCGATTATCAAAATGGCTGGGATACCGACCAATTCCCCATGAACCTGAACGAATTGACCGAAGCCTGGCTGGTTATTTTACAAGCCGGCGGCCTGGGCACAGGCGGCACCAATTTCGACGCCAAAACACGCAGAAATTCCACCGACCTGGAAGATATTTTCATTGCCCACATTGCCGGTATGGATGCTTTTGCCCGTGCTTTGCTCGCAGCTGCCGAAATGTTGGAAAAATCGCCCTACAAAAAAATGCGTAAAGAACGTTACGCCTCCTTTGATGAGGGTCAAGGCAAGGCTTTCGAAGAAGGGCGTCTGGGATTGGAAGACCTCAGAGCAATCGCTCTCAAGAACGGAGAACCCCGCCAGGTAAGCGGAAAGCAGGAATTGTACGAAGCTATTGTAAATATGTATTTGTAATCTTCTTAAAAGCCTTTTATTGCAAGGCAGTAAGAATATTCTTAAGTGTAGTAAACCCCAAAAGTCTGCAGACTTTTGGGGTTTACTTTTTGGTGCGTCGTACACGACGCTTCACTTGAGATGCTACCGGCAAAGGTTTAACACCAGGCAAAAAGTTAGCCCCGAACTGGACCAATCACGGTTTTGTTCGGGGCTTGAGTTTCAGCTATTACTGATGGTTGTTTAAAACCGAAATAAATTCGTTTTTATCACCAAAGCAATCTGCCTACAGGATCACTTTTACGACATCGTTGTTTGTCTTAACCAAATAGATCTGTCGTGTATTCAGACCATCGATAGCATTAACTCCTTCATTGACCTGAACGCAATGAATTAATTTTCCCAGGACGTTGTAGATCTCTACTGTTTGTTTACTTTCGGTTTGTATGTAAAGTACACCGTTTTTGGTAAACACATTTCTGTCCTTGTTGGAAACACTGGGTTTATTAACGCCGTCAGGATTAATATAAGTAGCTTTGGCTCCAACGTAGGTGCCGTTTAATCCGGCGGTGTACAAGGGCGAGGATTCGCTTATCTGCAATTTCTCTTCGTTGTAAAATACGCTATCAAGGAACAAAGTAGATGTAAACAAACGATCGAAGGTAACCTTGGTTTCATCGCCTGCGGATACCGGCAAACTGAGTGTTTTACCCCTTTGAGCACATACAGAATCGGGAGCAAAGAAGTTCTTGAGAACTTTAACATCGAGAATCTGACCCTCATCAGGAGTATACAAAGCAATGTTGCTGATAGGATGATTCTGATAACTCCAACGTTTGTAGAACAGGTTGTTGTTGATGTTAATGTAAACATCAAAGCCGGCCGGTTTTTTGTCGAAGCCCAGGAATTGTCTGGCAGAAGATCCGGTTCCTCCTATTTTGTAGAAGGTGTTGTTCTCAATCGTTATATAAATAGTTGAATCTCCCTTATGCGAGGGTGAACCTTCTCTGCCGAGGTTGAAAAGCTGACTTCCGTGGAAGTTTTTGACGATGTTTTCCCTGAAGGTAAACTTATCCAATTCATAGCTAGTCTTGCTTAAGAATTGGAAGAAATGATAACCCTGATTACCGGAAGCTTTGTTCCAGCCCATATTGTCAAAAGTACAGTATTCAAACACAACCTCGTTAATCAATGCGCTGTCGCAATTGTTGGTTCTCATAATGGGTTGATAATCCAGATCGGTGAAAGTACAGTTGCGTACAATAAAGGCGTTCATTACTGAGTCGGCAGCATTAATATAGAAAGGAGCATAGCTGTCTGATTTGAAATTGACTATGCTGCTGTCACCTCCAAACCAGTGCAGGCCTTCAACCAGGAAGGTGTCAACCTTCATGCCGTTCCTGGACGAAAGGCGTCCGAAGATCTGGGGTGAATGGCCTTCGGCTGCTCTGACAGTCAGGTTGCCGAAAGTTTGCGGGAAGTTCAGACCGGAACCAATCTGATAGATACCAAGGGTGTCGGTCAGGTTGTTTTCAACTTCGATAACATCGCCTCCAATGGCAATATCTAAAGCAGTAATAAATTCAAAAGTATTGGTAACCCTGATTACTCCACTTTGGGTCCTGTCAATGTAACGATCTGATATTCCTATCGGGCTGTTTCCTGTTCCGCTGATATAAAGGGGCGAACCTTTAGAGATAGTCAGCGCTTCTTCGTCAACAAAGACATCGGTAATGCCCAGATCGGCAGCAAACAAATTGTTGTAGCTCGGGCTGACTGCACTGGCTCCACTAAGTGTCAGGGCTTGTCCGTCAACAGCAGAAACAACGTTGTTGGGATAGAAGAAGTTGTTCAAAACCTCAACCTCGATCGATTGTGTATCGGCGGCCAAAGCTGTTGGCAGGCTAATGTGTGCAACAGGTGCATGTTGTTCGCTCCAACGTTTGTAGAACAGGTTGTTGTTGAT
>CAZAUQ010000036.1:19495-24615 GCA_964488495.1 uncultured Bacteroidales bacterium | reverse complement strand
CGGATTCCAGCGGGCAGGCTCTATGCTTTGGTATTTCATGACGTCCTGGCTCTGATCGATAATGAGCTGATGAGCCCCCACGCAATCAAAGGACGGAGCCTGCGGAGACAGTTCTTCTTCGCTCAGGCGCCTGTCAACAAAGCAGGCTCTGACTATCCAGCGTTCAAATTTGGCCCGATCGTCGGCGGTAGTATCGCGGCCCAGCCAGAGGGGAATGCTGTCTAAAGCTGCATTTATGGCCTGATCGATCAAATCGTTCGAGGGTATGAATACAGTGCTTACGAAATCTTCCGAGCGCATGTCCCAGTATTTTAAGCCCTCAGCCGTATATCTGTCCATCAAGGTATTGCGTACAGACCAGGTGGTATCGTAGGTTGTATTTCCCATGGGATCTATGCCATTGGGTATACTTTTTTCCTTATCAAAATAGCGTTCTTCGAAACGCTCTACCAAGGCAACAAAACGGGAATAGTCCGGCCCCAGTTGCTTCAGGTGGTCATAAACAGATTGGCGTATGGGAATTAAGTCTTCCACATAATAAACATAACCGTTGTCCACCTTGATGCTGCGGCTGATTTTTACCTCATCCAGGTAAATGCAGCTATCTCTTTCGTAAACCCATATATTTTTACCTGAACGGGTATAAATACCGAAACCCTCTTTGAGCCTGGAAGGAGGCAGGGCCAGATCGGAAACACAGTTCAACACCAGCAGGGAGTCGTTGCCCGCAGGCCTGTTTTGCATCACTGAATCGGTGTATACAATAAAAGTATAGCCTCCGTCCCGGGTGATACCGGAACTTATGCCGTAGCTTTCCATCAGGTCGCTCAACAGGCTTAAATCCTCGCTCGATTTGATAAAGCTCAGCGCATCGCCCCTGAATACTTCCATGTTTTCGGAGCTGACAGCTTCCGGGAGATAATGTTCCTCCCAGGCATTCTGACAAGAATACAGCAGTAAGAATGTCATGAAAAAGCCAATTATGCCGTGTATCGTTTTCATAAGAATGTCGTTAATCGCTGATTGGAATAAATTCTATATAATCCCACATTTGCCGGTACGAGCCGCTGGTCTTGGCGTTGATGTCCATCATAATGGCTTTGAAAGTATGCCTGCCCGAATAATCGAACACTACTTCGTCCCACAATACATCTTCGGCCAGTCCGCTGGCATTTTCGTTGCTTATTTTGGTTTCGTCGGTAAATTTGGCCGGTAAACCTTTCCACATATAAATGGACTTTTGGTAATCATCCAGGTTGAACTTGGTCAGGCTGCCTGCGCCGTAATAATTTTTAAACGAAATGGAACTGGCGTAATAAAACACCACTTTGTATTTGCCCTTGATAATCGTAGGTGTCTGTAATTGTATCCAACCGGCATAACCCAGGTTGAGAGTCAGCAGGTTGTTCATGTAGGCATCGTATTTGTTGTTTTCCTTATCCCTGGAACTGTTGTAGGCACACTTTAAAAAACCGACTTTGCGCCAGGTTTTATAACTGGTTTTGGCCGCATTGGCTTTGTATAAAATCGAAGTCAGCGTTCCGTTGTTGCCGTCCAGTTGATCTTCGCTGAGATCTACCGGATATTCTCTGTTGTTCAGAGGAGAACTGAACAAATCCCCCAGGCTTTTGGAAGCTCCGTAGGTATTGACAAAAGACTCAATGTCAGGATAATTGCAAAAATCCCAGACTACGGTGATGGGCTCGGGTTCATACACCGGCATGATATGGTCAATCTTGTGAATGACCCCGTTGCGGGCCTGAATGCCGCTGCGGATTATTCCCGCCACTTTGTTGATTTTTGATACACCCTCCACTTGCTCCGATACTATCACCTGACCGGGCAATTTGGTATCGAAAATCAGCATCTGCCCTTCGCGCTTGAAGTTGAATAAAGCGTCTTTAGAGTAGATTTGTCCCAGAAAGTGGTAAGACATATACTGATATAACGCATTCAGGCTATCGGTATAATTTTGCCCTGCGCCCAGATAAGTAGCCAATTCCTCCGCGCTGTTGATCCCGGCCTTATTGTAAACAGAATCGGGTACAGCAAAACAGGTAAAACGGATGTTGTTCACCGAAAAACTACCGTCCAGGTTGTAAACGGTATCGGCGTATACCGACACGATTTTGTCGTAAGCGGTAAGCCGGGCTGCCTCGATAAAGATTTCGTATTCCCGGTAAGGGATTAAAATATCAAGAATGGTTTCGGCCAAAGGACGAATTACAGCGCCCAGGGTATACACCTGGCCGTTGGCCGTAGTTCTCGCCAGGGCGGTCACTTTTGCCTGATTGTTGAGATAAATGGACAGGGAGTCCTGTACTTTGACCTGAGGCAAATAAATATCGTCCACTTCGTTGTTCATAAAGCCGTAAGAAGTGCTTAAATAAGTACCGAAGATTGTTTTAACTGGTATGGAACCGTTCTCGACATAAGCAATAAACACAGCTTCGGGCAGGTTTTGAGCCAGGATGTGCACCTGTGCTACGTAGCGGGCATATTCGTAATCAAGTTCTTCGACACTCTCCACCCCTCTCCATTCGAGAAAATTCTCTACAGCCTGATTGTCGGGAGCAAACACCGTCGACACGGAGCTGGCATCGTTCAGCGCATTGAACATGTCAGCGTGTTTGAGCAGCTGTATCCATAAGGAATATTTCTCCTCGTATTTCTTTAAAAATTCCGCATTTGACAGCTCCAGATCTTCGCCCGTAGATTCTATAAAGGGCTCATCCAAAAAGGGATCTCTGCAGGCAGACAGGAGTAACAGTACAAGAATGCTGAGTATACTGAACTTTTTCATATCAATAGTAATACGGGTTCTGAACTAACAAAGTATTGCTTTTCAATTCTTCTTCCCAGATGGGGAGAAAAAGTGCGTCGTCATTGCTCAACACCGAACTCAGCCAGGATTGACCTGCCTGATTGTTGTAGGTTAGCACAGATTCGACCAAAAACTTGCTTTTAAAGGCATTGTCGTTTCGGCGGCCGAAGCGCAGCACATCGTACCAGCTTTTGCCCTCTCCGACGAACTCCATGCGACGTTCGTACAAGATCCACTCGAGCAGGGTTTCGCGGCTCAGGTCTTCAGTGTATTCGCGTACACCCAGATTGTCCTCAAAATTCCCCAGGTTGGATCGTTGTCTGATGGTATTAATCAGGTCTACAGCTTCGCGCCAGTCTTGTTCGGTTTCACTCCCGAGGGCCAGCGCCTCGGCTTTCATCAGAATCACTTCGGCTACCCGGTATACGATGAAATTCGGATCGTAATAACTGCGGGTACGTTTGTCCGAAAGGGTTTTGGAACCGCAATATTTCCACACATAACCTGCGTTTGCAATTTCAAAAGCCGGAACATCTGCCACGTAATAACCTCCGTACATACTGCGTACCGCTTCGATGAAGTTTTCGAGCGTGTAAGCATATTCGGCGTTGAAATCCTGTAACAACTGATAGGATACTTCGTATAAACGATCAGTGGCCGTGTTATCAAAAAGTACCGGCAGATTGTTGGTCTGATATTCCTCGTAATTCCATTGCAGTTCAAAAATGGCTTCGTTGCTGTTGCCCGGATTGTACATCGAGAACCAGGAATTGTGGGTGGGCAAAGACAGAAATGTCGGGGTCTTGGGCGAATTGGCCTTCAACAAATAATCGCAGTAGGTCAGTGCGGTTTCATAATCCTCCGACCATAGGCAAACATCGGCCATCAGGGCAAAAAAGGCCCATTTGGTGGCGCGTCCCTTGGTTTCCCAGGCGGTTTCGTAATATTCTTTGGCTGCTCCGGTAGCCAGCGCCGTCCTGATGTCGGTCTTGATTTGCTCAACCAGATCGGCTTCGCTTGCCTTGGGCACATTGTAACTATAGGAATCGTCTTCAAAAGGCACCGTAATCAAAGGAGCCTCCCTCCAGTTGCGCACAATATAAAAATAACTCAGGGCTCTCAGGAAATAGGCTTCGCAATGATGAGCATTCATTTCCTCCACTTCGTAAGTATCGTCTATTCTCTCGGCAAGATGTGCATTGGCCAGCACCACATTGGCGATGTTGATGATTTCGTAAAAAGGCCCCCAATTGCTGAATTCTTTATCTATGGCTTTCACCTGAAAGTTTTGTAATTTATTGCTCCTGATGCTAAACACCTGACCACTGCGTAACTCACCAAAAGGAATCAGGTAATCGGTCACCATTTCACGCAGCAAAAAATAACCGGAATTCACCACGGCTTCCACATCTTCCTGCGAAGACCAGTATTTATAGCTTAACTGCTCATTCTGAGGATCGACTTGCAGCCATTCGTTACAAGCAGGCAACAGGAAGGCAATGCTAATCAAAAGGCTGATATTCTTAATTCTTTTCATTGTACTGATCTTAGAAATTAACAGAAATACCAAATGAATAACGCTTGCTTCGGGGGGTCTGAGAATTGTCCATGGCCAAATCGGTAATCCTGGATGGCAGGTTTACTTCGGGGTCTTGTCCGGTGTAATTGGTCCAGGTGAACAGGTCGTAACCGGTCACATAAAAATTGATACTGTTGGTCCTGAGCCTCTGGCAATATTCTTTGGGCAGGTTGTAACTGAGCGAAAGAGTTTTGAGCCTCAAAAATGAACAGTCTTCCACAAAACGGTCCGAACCCATGTAGTTCAGGCCGTACTTCCACAAAGCTCTGGGAATGGTCGTGTCGTCGCCTTCGTTGCGCCAGCGTTTCAAAACGGCTTTACTCTGATTATCGGTACCGTACATGGCCTCGCTTTCCATCCGGGCTTCGTTGATGATTTTCTGGCCCAGGCGATAATGGAAAAAGGTGATCAGACTCAGGTTTTTGTATTTAATGTTGAATCCTCCGCCTCCGGTAAGCACCGGCATGGAATTACCTAAATACAATATATCTTTTTCGTTGATCAGTCCGTCGTAATTGACATCCTGATATTTTGCGTCACCGGGATAACAAACAAAAGTTCCGTTTTTCATCACTATCGGTTCTCCTTTCAAATTCAGCATAACCTTATTGTCTTCGTCTCTGGCGTAAGTATCCTCGATATTTTGATAAACCCCGGCGTATTGGAAACCAAAAAACGAACCCACCGGCATACCGGCTACAATCTTCTGGGCGTAAT
>CAZAUQ010000036.1:0-19395 GCA_964488495.1 uncultured Bacteroidales bacterium | reverse complement strand
TGGAAACCAAAAAACGAACCCACCGGCATACCGGCTACAATCTTCTGGGCGTAATTCCCGTTGGACAGAGTATACGTTGTTTCCGAAATATTTTCGGGCAGTAATTCTATTCGGTTGATATTGCGGTTAATATTGAAATTTACACTGACCTTCCAGTCGGTATTGCGGTATACATCGTAATCAATGCGGTATTCCCAGCCCCGGTTGCTCAATTCTCCGGAATTGAAATACGAGATGGTATTGCCTTTGCTGTCGTAGCCGGTGGATGCCGGAATGGAAACACTGGTTTGCAACAAGTCTTTGGTGTATTTATAATAATAATCAAAGGTCATGCTCAGACGGTTTTCGAACATGAATACATCCACTCCCACATCGTATTCGGTAGAACTTTCCCATTTGAGTTTGTTCAATTGCATCGACGAAGGAGCAACGGCCGGATTGGTGATGTATTCGCCTATGGCATTGTAGGTGCCTATATAAGGAGCTGTACCTCCGGGAGCCTGACCGCTTTGCCCCAGGCTTGCCCGTATTTTTAACTGATCGATCCAGAGCAGCTCCGACATAAACTCTTCTTCCTGCAGATGCCAGGCCAATCCTGCCGAAGGGAACAAACCCCAGCGGTTGGAGCTCCCCAGGCTGGATTTGCCTTCGTAATTCAGAGTGCCGTTGATAATATAGCGATTTAGAAAAGTATAATTGAAATTGCCGATACCCGACAATGTTCTTACCTCGGAATCACCCGAACCCAGTCCGCGTATAGCTCCGCCGGTGACGGGATCGGACATGCCGGCCGAAGCAGCTCCGTAAATCTCGGTGGAATAGTTGGAGCTTACCGACTGAGAAGTTCTCCAAAGACCCGTGGCCACCAGGTTGTGCATACCTTCCCAGTTTTTGCGGAAAATCAGTTTATTTTCGGTTTGCAGGGACAAATTACTGGAATAGGCATCTGTACTGCGGTTGGCATAATTGTTGTCTATGGTAACGTCGGTAGCTGCCTGAGGCAAAAATTTCCTGTTGTTTACCGTCCGGAACTTCAGTGATACATAGCCTGTATAAACCAAGCCTGTAAAAATATCGTAGTTCAGCCTGAAAGTCATCTTTTCCTCCTTTTGATCGCTGTTGTTGTAACTGTCGTTTACCATGATGAGAGGATGAAAATTTGAGGAACCTTTGAAGGCACCCTGAAATTCTTCACTGTTTTGGCGAATGAAGTAGTTCGAGGTAGGCGCACCTGTCGCATCATCAATCCAAAATGGGCTTTTGTTGGGCATTTTACGCAAAGCTTCAGCTCTGACGGCAGTTGTCCAGTTGTCCTCCTTGTCGGTGTCGGAATAGGTGAAATCGGCGTCTACTCTCAATTTGTCCGAAAAGTTGTAGCCAATGTTCAGGCTCGAAGTTACCCTTTGCAGCGAAGTACCCAGGGTGGTTCCTCCCTCGTTCAGGTAAGAAAGCGAAAAACGGTAAGTGGCTTTATCGCCGCCTCCGGACATGGAAAAACTGTTGTCGGAAATGGTGGCGTTTTTCTTTACATACGACAACCAGTCGGTATCGGCATTGTATTCGTCAAAATACCGCCAGTCGGGATTGTAATTGATTTCGGGGGTATCAAAAAGCAACTCCAGCAAAGAAGAAGAATTGGCTATACCCCTTGCATTTGCAGTGTTCCAGATGGCATCCTGAATAAAGGCTACGTATTCATCGCCGTCGAGCATAGGTATGGGATCAGGTTCTACTTTGGCAGTAAATTTTGATGAGAGTGTAAAACGGGTTTTACCCTTGCTGCCTTTTTTGGTGGTAATCAATAAGACTCCGTTGGCGCCGCTGGTGCCATAAACCGATGTGGAGGCGGCGTCTTTGAGTACTTCAATACTCTCAATGTCGTGCGGATTCAGGTTGAGCATGTCGGCGTAATCCTCGTTGTTGGCCGTGGCAAAGTCAAAAGAATCGTCTATATCGGTGGTATAAGGAACTCCATTGATAACGATCAGAGGGTCGGCATTTGAATTCAGGGTAGCCGTTCCGCGGATTCTGATGGAACTTTTGGCTCCCGGGTCGCCTCCGGCAATAATATCAACACCGCTCATACGCCCCTGCAGGGCTTCCTCTACCGAGGTCACCGGCAAGGATTCGATGAAATCTTCCATCTTGATGCTTTGAGAAGCAAAGGTCTGTTCACGGGTTGTTATACCCAATTCGTTTTTATCGATTCTTTCTCTGGCTATCACCATTTCGGCCAGCAGCTGGGTCTCTTCCTGCAAGGTGACATCCAGGGTTTTCTGGCCTGTATAGTCGAAGCGTTGGGTTTTCATCCCGATAAAGGAAAATTCCACCCTCAGTTTACCTGTCACCTGGGGAATACGGATGGAATATTCTCCGTTCTGATTGGTAGTGGTGCCATTAAGCATACGATTTTGTTCGTTCACTACCATTACATTGACACCGGGGAAAACTAGTTTATCGTTGCCCGTCAATTCGTAAACCTTGCCCGTGATGAAGTCCTGAGCTTGAAGCGCAGTGGTGGCAGCCAGCAGGAAAACAATCAAAGTATAATATATTTTTTTTGTCATAACGGAGTTTTTCTAGCCAGATTTACAATACCTCTTTAATAAAATGAATACAGGCATCATCAAAGATGAAAGGGAAATAATGATAGTCTTCCACCACATCAATTCTTGCTCCGACAGGATTTCCGTCGTTATCCAGTTCCTGTACGCTCAGCTTGCCACCGGCATCGCTCACATTCATTTTTGTAGTGATGGTCACCACCTTGCCCCCCTCCACAGGTTCATCATAACTCTGCAAGGTCGGCAAGCCCCCTTCGGTATTTTCTTCCCAGCCTATATAAGGATAATTCGAAATCACCGCGGTACTCATCGGAATAAAATACTTCAAAAGATAATACTGCAGGGAATCGGCGTTGGTCACAGTACATTTGCCAAAATAGCCGGCCTCGTCCACCGTGGCACTTCCGCTGACAATGCCCGGTAGCCGGGCTTCCTGTACAGCTTGCTTGATGGCAGCAGTAGAAGGAACAAACATCAGGCAGCTTTCCACCATCGGCAACACCGATTGAGAATCAAAATCGAGCAAGCCGGACAACTCCAGTAATTGCACAAAACCATGATAAATAGCAGCAGAATTGTTTCTGTTTCCTATCATCATGGGCACGAACTTGGAATAGATGGCATTTTCCATGGAGCCTTCAAACAAATAAGGAGCAGCATCGTTTTGATAGGCATAGCATTTGCCGTTGGTCCAGCCATCCCTGAAGCTCAACTCCTGCAAATCGCAAAAAACTTGTTCTTCGGTAAGAGCAGGATTATAAAGTAGTTCTGTATATTTAATGCTGTTGGTTATTTTACCGTCTTTCATGAACCAATAGAGAAACATGCCCGGCGACAAGGTTCTGAAAACATGATTTCCCGTTCCTGCATCCGACAGCAAATCGTCATAGGAGCCGGTAATGGCATCCTGGCTTAGAACATGAGCATAGACATAATTTTGTTGAGAGGAATTGGAGAGTTTGTTGGCTCCTCTGTACAAGACTTCCTCTACCTGTGTAATACCGTCCTGGTTCATCAGCTCGTTCGAGGGATAAAGCATAAAATAACTCGTGGCATCCGAACAAAGCGTAAGGATCAGGTCGGCGGTATTGAGCATTTTCAGAAAGTAACTGTATTTTTTGTATTGAAAGGCAGGGCCTGTCACCGAACCAAACATGGCCGGAGGAGTGAGTTCACTGCAGCCGTAAAAAGATCCGTTGACGCAGATTTTACGGTTGGCCTGTGGAATTTGGTCAACATCAAACTTAATAACGGTACCGTAACTGTTTTCGATGAGGCCTTTGGTGATTTCTTCGGGAAATACCACCGAAGAAGAATATACGCTGTTATACAATAAATATTCAATAGACTCCTTGCTTACCTCGTTCAGGGAATCGTAACCGCCCACCTCCCAGTATTCGCTGAAAAAACTTCTGAAAGCCGTGTTGTCGGGAGCAAACACACTGTAAGAAGCAAACGCCAGATCCGAAACTTTTTTATAATCGGTTACCGGCCACTCGCAGGCTATATTGGGCAAAGGAGAGGAATGATAGTGCTGATAGAGATCAGTCCCGTCCCCATATTCCAGCGTCAGGTTTTGGTCCAGCTGATAATACTCGTACTTGTCGTACAATGCCAGGAAATCGGAATATTCCTCGTTGGAGGCGAGCTCGGTATAAATAGTCTCCAGAGGTTTAAGCACCTTGTCCACCAGATAGACATAGCCATTATCGGCCAAAACCGAATAATCCGTTACAGCAGCATTCGAGATATTGAAACCGGTATTGTCGCTCCAGGCGGTGTTCGGGAAGAAATATTCGTAGTTATATTTCGCATCAATTTGTTTGGTCTGAAACATCTGGTACGAAAACACCGGCAAGAAACGCTCCATATGATATACACTGACTTCAGCGCCTGCCGTATCAATTTCGAGGCTTAAACCGTCCTGGCTTTTGGTCCGGTGCTTGTAATACAAACCGGCATTGATCAACTTCTCGTCTTTGGTGGCGCCATCGCCTTCGTTGGGTCTGAAATTGATCAGTTTTTCTTTGTCGAAGGCATAATACAGAATATGAAAACCAATGAGCTTTTTCAATTCGGGTAAGGGTAATTCTTCGATACTTTTGCCCTCGTAATGATCGTCCAGATAAGCCCCAAAAGCGCTGTCGGAGGGAGCCATAACCGTAAGGATACTTTTACCGTTGACTATCGATTTGAAACCGGCCAACTCAATTCCTTTAAGAAAAACCGAATAATCCCCTCTTTCCTGCAGCACTTCGTAAATACTTCCTTTGAGCCAGTCGGGTTCCTGGTAATAGAGATCCATTTTGTTCTGGCAGGCATAATTGCTTAAGAGTAAAAGCAATATGAGCGGGAGCAACTTCCGTAAACGGAGATTGAATTTCATAGTATAGATATTACGATTATTTAAGGTCATACGAAAAAAAGCACAAAACTGGACAAATATATAAAAAAAGCCACAAACTCGTGGCTCGAAATGCAAAATAGCTCTAATAGGACTTAACGCTATGTGCTCAATTAACTATTACAATTTTGCACACAACCCCCTTCTCTCCCTGATTATCCGCAGCAAAAACAAGATAAACCCCACTAGAAACCCTTTGTCCCCGGGCATTGTTACCATCCCAGCCGAACTGGCCGCCCAGGGAATAACCCGAGACAATTAAATTACCGCTCAAATCGGTAATTCTCACTTGGGAATTCTCTGTCAGGCCTTTTACAGTTATTTTACCCCTGTAGCCGGGATGCACCGGATTAGGAAAAGCATAAACCTCGCTGTAATCGGAAGCGGCAGGCAAGGCATCGCTGCGATACGACACCAGCCCTCCGGCGGTACCAATAAAGACCTCCCCGCTTTCGGGATGGATGGTAACAGACCAGACTTCGTCCGAAGGGAGAGGGCTGTTTTCTTTGGTAAAATGGTGTATGGTTTCCGTGCCATCGGCCGACAAAAGGTAAAGGCCGTCGTTGCGGGTTCCCATCCATTTGCGGTTGGCCCCGTCCACGGCGATGCAGTAAACCCGGCTGTTGCCCAGCAGGTAATCGGCTTCGTTCGTTCCATCGTCGCGGGGAATTTTCACCCGGTAAAACACCGGGCTTTCATCAAAAATACTCTGATACGAAGCCAACATCAGAGGGCCCATATTGGTACCTATCCAAAGTCTGTTGTTGAGGTCCTCCACGATGCAATGCACCGTAAAGACATTCAGGTTTATCCCGTCCTGATCGGTAAAAGACGAAATCCAACGAGTCCGGTCGTCGGAAGTATCTTCAAGACTGCCCATGTAATCCAGCACAAAAATACCGTAGACCTCCCGTTCGGCATTGATCCAGACCATGTTGTTGCTGGTAAACAGAATTTTGTTCAGCGAGGGTGCAGGCTTTAAATTGGTATAGCCGGGCGAAAACCACTCCCCCTTTTCTTTTATTAAG
Source organism: uncultured Bacteroidales bacterium (assembly GCA_964488495.1). Lineage (GTDB taxonomy): Bacteria > Bacteroidota > Bacteroidia > Bacteroidales > UBA1402 > UBA1402. The sequence goes on along the minus strand of CAZAUQ010000036.1, from coordinate 13,399 downwards.
ATATGCAGCCCTCCGGAACCCGAAGCCTGGAAAGCAGGATAAGCCGAATTGAGAACCCAGAGATTACCCTGAGCATCGTATGTTGCTCCGTCAATCCGTATATAGCGATTAGGCAAACCTTCCCAGGCAGGCAAAAAAGGGCTGTTACCGTAAGCATGTAAACTATCAAGTTCAGCCACTCTGAACTCATAAAGCCCTTCACCCCAGGAGGTTGCAAAAAAATGTCCTTCATCGGCAGGATCTACCGCTACGTTTAAAATATCTCTGAAGGGATAGCCCGTCTTACGTTCAATACTGTCACGGTTGATCAGGGAAGCCCAATTGTTGTCGCGAAAACGCATGACATCCCCGGTAAAATTATAACGATCGCCCCAGCGCCCGCCGCTGGCAACATATAAGTCGTTGTTGCGGAAATACAAATTCCAGGCCGTGTCCACGCCAGGTCCGTTGGGCAGGATTTTACTGTTACTGACAATATAGGCCCCGGCCTCGGGGTAATAAAGCCATTCCAGCAGGCCCTCACTGCCGGCTGTGGTATATATTCGATTAAGCTTTTCATTCAGGGCAATTCCGTACATTCGCTTCAGCCTGGCCTGCATCTGTGCATCGTATTCATACAAGGAATAATCGCCCGATACATCACTGTCGTGAAAAGCCAGCAGCTTGTTGTCGGGAGCAAAAACCAATGGCAGCTCCGTGGTCAGAGCCAACAAATTATCGCCCTGTGTTGATATATCCACTATGCCGGTACTTAAATAAAAAGCTTTCCAGGATCCGTCGTAGCAATAGATGCCCTCAGCAGGCACCAAAGCATAAAGGGAATCTTTGCGTGAAACAACTTGTGTAGCGGTTTTGCCAGGTATAAAATCCTCTGCTGTCCAGCTTTTGCTATCCGACAGGTTGTCTCCGGTATTTCCCCGATAAAGGCCTTGTTCGGTGAGCATATAATAATTTTCGCCCAGGCGTACAAAATCGAGCACTGCCGTATAATTCGCTGTGACACTGCGTAGGTTGTATGTTTCCAGAATTTCCTGCTTTTGTACATCAATGATAAGCACCCCGACTCCAGTGCATAGATAGGCGTATCTTCCGTCCATACGAAGACGGTAAATGCTTTTGTCGGCAGGCAGACTCTTTTCTTTGTAATCAGGCAGATTAATTACCCTGTCGCCGTCCAGTATATCCATATTGCCGTCGGCGTATACCACCAGCAAACAATCGCTGAGCCCGTTTTGGGCTATAAATTGCACCTGGCCTCCGCTGAGTCCGCTCAAAACGGAATATTCTTCGATGAAACGGTCCAGGGGTGAATAGGAGAACAAGTGTTTGTTGGCCACCACATACACTTTGTCTGAGGTACAAGCCACCTGAGTGGCATTACGGTATGAAAAATGGCTGCGCCATTCCCCAACGGGCGGCTGGGCTGCAGCTTTGAAGCACAGCAGGCCGGCAAGTCCGGACAATAGCAATAAACAGAGCCTTTTTTTCATCACTAGCAATAACCGCAAACAAGGGCCAAATATTGTGCAGGCCAGTATTTTATATTATTTATTTTTTGTAAGTATTCAAAAAAACGGCCATTTTTCGCACGGCCTCTGCCCGGTGGCTGATCCGGTTTTTTTGCTCCGCTTCCAGTTGGGCAAAACTCAATTCGTAACCCTCGGGGCGGAACAGGGGATCGTAACCAAAGCCTTTGCTGCCTGATTTTTGTCTCAAAATCTCACCCCTGACTTCACCTTCGAAAAGATATTCCCGGCCATCGAGCAACAAAGCCACCACCGTTCTGAAACGGGCTTTACGATTATCTTTGGCCTCTAATTCCAGCAGCAACTTATCCATGTTATCATCAAAATTGCAGGCGGGGCCGGCATAACGGGCCGAATAGACCCCGGGGGCTCCATTCAGGGCTTCCACTTCCAAACCTGTGTCGTCGGCAAAACAATCCAGGCCGTATTTTTCACGTACAAAACGAGCCTTTTGCAAGGCGTTGCCCTGCAGGCTGTCCTGAGTTTCGGGAATATCTTCGGTACAATTCAAGTCCTTCAGGTCAATCAGTTCTACGGAATTTCCCAGGATCGCAGCCACTTCCTGCTTTTTATGCCTGTTATGGCTGGCAAATACAATTTTCAACATATATAATTTATTTAATGCTTGCAGAAATGTCAAGCATTCTTTGAATAGACTTGAGCGCTTGTTGACGCAAATGTTCTTCCACCAATACCTCCGGCTGCTCGTCGCGAAGACAGCGATACAGTTTTTCCAGGTTATGCATCCGCATAAAAGCGCATTCGTTGCAGGCACATGAAGCATCGTCGGGAGGTGCGGGTATGAATTTTTTATCGGGACATTTTCTTGACATTTCAAACAAAACTCCCGCTTCGGTGGCCACAATAAACTCCTGTGCATCGGCTCTCTGAACATAAGTTATCAGGGCCGAGGTAGAGCCAATAAAATCGGAGACGCTCAGCAAAGCTTGTTTGCATTCGGGGTGTGCAATAATTTCAGCCTGAGGATGTTGCTTTTTGAGTTCCAGTATTTTCTTCAGCGAAAATTGTTCATGCACATGACAGGCTCCGTCCCAGATGAGCATATCACGTCCGCTCAAACTTTTAATATAATTCCCCAGATTCCGGTCGGGTCCGAAAATGATCTTTTCATCTTTGGGCAGGCTGTTTATGATCTGCAGGGCATTGCTCGAAGTAACCACAATGTCGGTCAGGGCTTTGACCGCCGCCGAGGTATTGACATAACTGATAACCGTATAATCCGGATGGTCCTTGACAAAAGCTTCAAAGGCATCGGCAGGACAACTGTCGGCCAGCGAACAGCCTGCTTCTGCATCGGGAATCAGGACTTTTTTGCCTGGCGAAATAATTTTGGCTGTCTCTGCCATAAAATGTACACCGCAAAGCACTATGATATCAGCGTCTGTTTTGGCTGCCTGTTGTGCCAGGGCTAAACTGTCTCCCACAAAATCAGCTATTTCCTGTATCTCCCTTACCTGATAATAATGCGCCATAATTACCGCATTCTTTTCAGACTTAAGTCGCTCTATTTCTGATTTTAACACATCTTTGTCCATAATCGGGCTTTTTACAGCCGCAAAATTATAAAATTAAAACGTACCTTTGTTGCGTTTTTTTCAGTATTACTTATGATTGTAACGGTTAAAGAATTGGACAGGGCTGTCATACGCTTCTCGGGCGATTCAGGTGACGGTATGCAACTTACGGGAACCTTGTTTTCTACACTGTCTGCCATTTTTGGAAACGAAATTTCCACCTTCCCCGATTATCCCGCCGAAATAAGGGCTCCTCAGGGCACACTGAGCGGAGTGTCGGGTTATCAGGTACACATCGGAAACAAAGTGTATACTCCCGGCGACAAAGCCGATGTGCTGGTCGCCATGAATCCTGCTGCCCTCAAAGTCAACGTGAAGAATATCAAAAAAGACGCTGTTGTTTTGATTGATGTCGATGCATTCGATGAAAACGGCCTAAAGAAAGCTCTTTACAAAACGGAAGACCCTATAGAGGAACTCAAACTCGGAGCAGCGCAACTTGTAGCAGTGCCCATTTCAACCCTTGTCAAAGAAAGCCTGGCCGACAGCGACATGAGCAAGAAAGAGATTTTACGCAGCAAAAACATGTTTGCTCTGGGGTTAATCTGCTGGCTCTTCAACAAACCCATCGAAGAAGCCATGCATTTGCTCAACCGAAAATTCGGCAAAAAACCGGGAGTCTTGCAAGCCAACATCAAAGTTCTCACCGACGGATACAATTACGGACACAACATTCATGCATCGGTGTCCACCTACAATATTCAGCCCACCGATATGCCCAAAGGCATTTATACCGATGTCAAAGGCAACGAAGCAACGGCCTGGGGGCTGATTGCCGCTGCTCAACAAGCCGGCCTGCAGCTATTTTTGGGCAGCTACCCTATTACTCCTGCTTCGGAAATCCTGCAGGAACTGGCAGCCCGCAAAGATTTGGGTGTCATCACCGTACAGGCCGAAGACGAAATTGCCGGAATTTGTACTGCCATAGGTTCCTCTTTTGCCGGTAACCTGGCTGTCACCTCTACTTCAGGCCCGGGACTGGCCTTAAAATCCGAGGGTATCAACCTGGCCGTCATGGCTGAATTGCCCCTGGTCATTATTGACGTTCAACGAGGAGGCCCCTCCACCGGACTACCAACCAAAACTGAACAATCCGATTTGCTGCAAGCTCTTTACGGCCGCAACGGGGAATCACCCCTGGTAGTAATGGCGGCAAGCACCCCTTCAAACTGTTTTGATTTTGCTTATATGGCCTCCAAACTGGCTCTGGAACATATGACTCCGGTTATTTTACTGACAGACGGCTTTCTGGCCAACGGTTCCTCGGCCTGGAGATTACCGGACCTAAGCCAATTCCCGTCCATCGTACCGCCTTTTGTTAACAAAGAAATGCAGGGAAAATGGGCTCCTTATTTGCGCAATGAACAAGGCTCGCGCTATTGGGCCGTTCCCGGAATGGAGGGTTTTGCGCATCGCATAGGGGGTCTGGAAAAAGATTCCCGTACCGGAGCTATCTCCACCGATCCGGCCAATCACCAGCTGATGACGGATTTACGTCAACAAAAAATCGACAATATTTCCAAAGTAATTCCTCCTTTACAACTAAGCGGAGACAGTAGTGCCGAATTGCTGGTAGTCGGTTGGGGCGGCACTTACGGCCATTTGTTTTCGGCCGTGCAACAATTCAACGAACAGGGCAGACAAGCCGCACTGGCTCATTTCAATTACATCAGCCCCCTGCCGGCCAATACCGAAGAAGTTTTGAACAGGTTCAAAAAAATAGTGGTCTGTGAACTCAACTCCGGACAGTTTGCTTCTTACCTGCGCTCCAAATTGAAAATCAAGGGAGAAATACTTCAATACAACAAGGTACAGGGACAACCCTTTACTGTCGAAGAACTTCTCGAACATTTCACAGCGATCCTATAAACAGAACATCATGCAAGCATCCTATACAATCAACGATTTCAAAAGCGACCAATACGTAAGATGGTGCCCGGGCTGCGGCGATCACGCGCTGCTGAACTCCATTCAGAAAGCTATGTCTGAAATAGGTATCTCTCCCGACAATACTGCCGTCATTTCGGGTATCGGTTGCTCTTCGCGCCTCCCCTATTACGTTAACACCTACGGTTTTCATACCATACACGGACGGGCTTCGGCCATAGCTACCGGCGTAAAAGTGGCCAATCCCGATCTGTCTGTCTGGCAAATCACCGGCGACGGCGATTGCCTGGCCATCGGAGGCAACCATTTTATTCATGTCGTACGCCGGAACGTCGATATCAACATTGTGCTGATGAACAACGGTATTTACGGACTGACCAAAGGACAATACGCCCCTACCTCCAAACGTGGTTTTGTTTCTAAATCCTCACCATACGGCACTGTTGAAGATCCTTTTAATGCTGCCGATCTTTGTTTTGGAGCCGGCGGACAATTCTTTGCCCGTATTTTGGACGTTGATCTTAAAAATTCACAGGAAGTCTTGCAGCAAGCTGCAAGACACAAAGGCTGTTCGGTAGTGGAAGCGCTGGTTAATTGCGTCATCTTTAACGACGGCACACATAAAGAAGTCAGTGCCAAAGAAGTACGCGAAGACTACACTATTTTCCTGCGTCACGGTGAGCCTATGATATTCGGCAAAGACCGGGACAAAGGCCTGATTGTTGACGGTTTCAAACTCAAAGTTGTTAAACTGGGCGAAAACGGCATCAGCAAAAAGGACATCCTTGTACACGACGCCAAATGCCAGGACAAGACCCTGCACTTCAAGCTCGGTCATATGAGAGGACCCGAATTTCCGCTGGCTCTTGGTGTTATACGCGATGCCGAAGCTCCGGTCTACGACAGGGAGGTCTATACTCAGCTCGAGGATATCAAACCCAAACACAATTATAAATCACTGAACGAATTTTTCATGAGTCTGGAGACTTGGGAAATCAAATGAAACTGCAAGTACTTTGCCTGATCGGTTTATGTTTCTGGTGTTTTAACCTTAAGTCTGAACAACCCGAAACCTACACGCCCTACGGGCTGAAAAACAATATGCCTTTGTTCTACCAACAGGTCAAAGAGGTATTAACTTTTCCCATGGCCTGGGAACATCAGGGAAACCCAAAACAACTTCAGCAAAAAAACCGCTTCAAAAAGTGGAAAAAACAAGCCCGACAGGTACTTTTCGACTGTATGGGCCCGGTCCCGCCACCTGCCGGAGATTTCGATATGCTGGTACTGGACGAAGAAAAGCGAGGAGCTTATCAAGGTGGGCAGCCATATCAAGCTCAAAAAATACTTATTAATATAAGTTCTTTTGAACGCATTCCGGCCTACCTCCTTGTTCCCGAAGGAGAAGGTCCCTTCCCGGCCGTCGTAATGTTGCACGATCACGGCGCCAAATTTTCCATTGGCAAGGAAAAAATGATTAAACCCATTCATCCTTCGCCGGCTTTGGAAAAAGAATGTAATCAATGGTCGGTACAGTGTTACGACAGTATTTATACAGGCGATTATTTTGCTTCACAGGGTTACGTGGTACTGGCTATAGATGCGCTGTTCTGGTCTGAACGCGGTTCGGTTGAAGGACACGATTACAACAGACAACAGGCCTTGGCTTCCAATATGTTTCAACTGGGCAGGACCTGGTGTGGACACATCACCAATGACGACATACAAAGCGTAGAATTTTTAAGCAGCCTACCCTGTGTAGATGCTAAGCGCATAGCCGCCCTGGGCTTTTCCATGGGCGCCCACCGGGCCTGGATGCTGGCGGCCGCAAGCGAAAAAGTCAGCGCAGCGGTTGCTGTTTGCTGGATGAACACCACAGAACACTTAATGACGCTGAGCAACAACCAAAACAAGGGAGGAAGCGCCTATTCAATGTTGTTACCGGAAATCAGGAATTACCTGGACTATCCCCATGTGGCTTCCATAGCCTGCCCCAAGCCCATGTATTTCATCAACGGCAACCGCGATAAGCTCTTCCCCCTGCAGGGCTGCCTGGATGCTTTCGAAACTATGCGCCGTGTCTGGGAAAGCCAGGGAGCCGGAGATCAGCTCAGGACAGAGATCTGGGATTCACCCCATTTTTTTAGCCGCGCCATGCACGAGCAAAGTTTGCTGTTTTTGAATAAAGCCCTGCTAAGACACTAAAACAAGATTAAACAACCTTGGATTAATAATTTTTCGCGGCACAACAAAAACGTGTAGAAAAAATCTGCCGGAACTATTGAAAAATGGAACACAAGAAAGTCATTATTATTGGCGCAGGAGTAGCCGGCCTTGCTACAGCCATAGCCTTGGCCCGACAGGGTTTCAAAGTAAGTATTTTTGAAAAAAATCCCGAAACCGGAGGGCGCTGCGGAGGAATTAAACGCGACGGACACCGCTTTGACCTGGGTGCCACCATTTTTTTGATGCCCGGTATTTACCGTGAAGTTTTCGATTACCTGGGTTTGTCGCTCGACAAGGATTTACCGGGTACTGCCCTGCCTACTATATACAGACTTATTTACAACGAAACGGATTTTCTTGACTTTAGCACCGACGAAGTTTTCTTTAAACAACAATTGGAAAAAATCGAAGCCGGCAGTTTTCAACAAGCCCAACAATATGTTGCCACGGGCTATAAAATGTATCTGCTTGCCATGAAGCATTTGCTGGGAAGAAATTTCTACCGGCTGTTTGAATTTGTCAACCTGAGAAACCTCATGTTGCTGGCTAAACTTAAAATTCACCTTCGCCATCAGTCGTACACCGCCCGATTCTTTAAACATCCCTACCTTAAAACCGCTTTTACCTTTCAGAATATTTACGTAGGTCAAAATCCGCTTAAGGCTCCTGCGCTGTTTTCGATGCTGCCCGCCGCAGAACTTAGTGAAGGATCACTCTTCCCGGCCGGAGGCATGCACCGTATAGTAGAAGTGTTGCAGGAAAAAGCTCTGGATCTGGGAGTGGATATCCGCTGCAACTGCGAAGTAAAAAGCATAATAACCGGCAAAAGATGTGTAAAGGGAGTTCAGCTCGAAGATGGATCGATTCACGAAGCAGATATCGTTGTAGCCAATGCCGACCTGCCCTATGTATATAAGGAGTTGTTACCACCCGGCAGAAAATCCCGACGATTGGAACGAAAGTCCTATTCTTGTTCAGCCATCGTATTTCATTGGGGACTCGACAAGCAATATCCGCAACTGGGGCATCACAATGTGCTGCTGTCGGCTGATTACAAAAAGGGCCTGGAAGCTATTTTTGAAAAAAACAGCATGAGCGACGAACCCAGCTTCTACGTTCATACACCCGCCCGTACCGATCCCACTGCTGCTCCTTCGGGACAGGAAAGCATGACCATCATTATTCCCGTCGGGCACCTGGACGATTCCAACAAGGAGCGCTGGCAAGAATTGAGACAAAGCGGACGAGACTATGTCATAGCCAGACTCAAAAAACAAGGGCTCACTGATATTGAACAACACATCAAATTTGAAATCTGCTATCTGCCCCAAACATGGCAATCTGTATTGCATGTTTGCAAAGGATCAGTCTTTGGCAGTATCAACCACAATATTTTTCAGATGGGATATTTCAGGCCACACAACAAACACGCCCGATATAAGAATCTCTATTTTGCAGGGGGCAGCACACATCCCGGAAACGGAGTCCCTCTGGTATTGCTTTCTGCCAAACTTTGCTCTCAGCGCATTTTGAACGATTATAAATAAGCTTTTGCCATGGATGCCTTAAAAAACCAATTCATTGAACGCTGCAACTCCCTGGATTTTGAGAATATTAAAGATCATCCCAATATTCTGATTGCTGCCGCTTTCTGGGAAGAAGAACGATACCAGGCAGCCGTCAGCTGTTATAAATTGATGCGTGCCATAGACGATTTGGTAGATAATTACAAAACGGAACATCCGGTCATTTCTCTGCAGGAAAAAGATCGACTTATGGCAGAAGTCAATAAATGGTTGAGCGAAATCGAAAAGCAAAGTTCAGATAACGCTATGGTTCAGGAGGTATCACAAACATTCAAACGCTTCGGCATTCCTGTCTGGACAATGAGAGCTTTTGCCCAGGCCATGATTTACGACATCAAGCATACCGGATTTGCCAGCCTGAAGACATTTTTGACTTACGCCGAAGGAGCTTCTGTCGCTCCGGCCTCCATTTTTGTACATCTGGCAGGTCTGAGAAAAAAAGAGAACACTTATCTGATGCCTTTGTTTGACGTACGCGGGGCAGCCGTTTCCTGTGCCGTTTTCAGTTACCTGGTGCACATAATGCGAGATTTCGTCAAAGATCAGCGCAACAACCTGATGTATTATGCAGACGATTTAATGCAAAAACACGGCCTCAGTCGCAATATGCTTCAAAAAATGGCCCTGGGAGATCCTCTTTGTCAGGGCTTTCGTAATATGATGGCAGACTATTGTGAAATAGCCGATCAATACCGCACCGAAACCTATAATACACTGCAAAGAATCAAACCCCTTATGGAACCCGCTTCCCGGTTGAGCCTTGACATCATTTTCAACCTCTATTTAATGGTGTACGAACGGATCGACTGCAAAAGAGGAACGTTCAGCACCAAAGAACTCAACCCCTCCGCTGCCGAAATCAAAAAAAGGGTGCTGGAAACCATCGAAAAAAATAATTTCATCTATTACTGAAATTTTTCTTTAATTAATTAGCGGCATCCGATTTTATTTTTTATCTTTGCACCCGGTAAAATTGGCCCAATAAGGAGTTTTCAAAAAATTTATTCTTTAATCATTTAAAAATGAAATCATTAGATCTATCAAAGTACGGAATCAAAGGTACAACAGAGATTGTTCACAATCCTTCTTTTGAACAATTATTCAAGGATGAGACAGATCCCGGGTTACAGGGATTTGAAAGGGGACAGGTTACAGAAATGGGGGCTGTCAATGTCATGACGGGTGTATATACCGGGCGCTCACCCAAAGACAAATTCATTGTAATGGACGATATTTCCAAAGACACCATCTGGTGGACTTCGGACGAATATAAAAACGACAATAAACCCCTGCCTAAAGCATCATGGGGTGTTCTGAAAGATCTTGTTGCCAAGCAATTATCCAACAAGAAACTCTATGTGATAGACACATTCTGCGGTGCCAACGAAGCTACCCGTCTTAAAGTGCGCTTTATTATGGAAGTTGCCTGGCAGGCCCACTTCGTAAAGAACATGTTTATCCGTCCCACCGAAGAAGAACTCAAAAATTACGGCGAACCCGATTTTGTTTCCATCAACGGATCCAAAACCAACGCCGGCGCTCAATATAAAGAATTGGGATTAAACTCTGAAACTTTCACTGTTTTCAACCTGACCGAAAAAATGCAGGTGATAGGCGGTACTTGGTACGGGGGAGAAATGAAAAAAGGCATCTTCACCCTGATGAACTACTACCTGCCTCTGCAGGGGATAGCTTCCATGCACTGCTCGGCCAACGTAGGGAAAAACGGCGACACCGCAATCTTCTTTGGCTTGTCCGGTACCGGCAAAACTACTCTTTCGACCGATCCCAAACGTCAACTGATTGGTGACGACGAACACGGCTGGGACGACGAAGGCGTTTTCAATTTCGAAGGTGGCTGTTATGCCAAAACCATCCATCTGAGCCAGGAACATGAGCCCGACATCTGGAATGCCATTCGTCGCGATGCTCTGCTCGAAAACGTTACCGTTGACGCCAATGGTAAAATCGACTTCAACGACGGTAGTGTTACCGAAAACACCCGCGTTTCTTATCCTATTTACCACATCGACAATATCGTAAAACCTGTATCCAAAGCCGGTCATGCCAAGAAAGTAATCTTCCTGTCGGCCGATGCATTCGGCGTTTTGCCTCCCGTATCGATACTGACCCCCGAACAGGCCCAGTATTATTTCCTGAGCGGTTTTACCGCCAAACTGGCCGGAACCGAACGCGGTATCACGGAACCCACTCCCACTTTCTCCGCCTGTTTTGGAGCTGCCTTCCTGGCTTTGCATCCTACCAAGTATGCTCAGGAATTGGTTAAGAGGATGGAAGCTTCCGGAGCCACCGCTTATCTGGTTAATACCGGATGGAACGGCACCGGCAAACGTATCACCATCAAAGATACCCGCGGCATCATCGATGCCATCCTGGACGGTTCCATCGACAAAGCAGCCACCAAAAACATCGCTTATTTCAACTTTAAGGTACCCACCGCTTTGCCCAACGTAAACCCGGCTATTCTTGATCCCAAGGATACTTATGCCGATGCCAAAGTTTGGGAAGACAAAGCCAAAGACCTGGCTGCCCGCTTCATCAAGAACTTCGACAAGTTTACCAAAAACAACAAAGCCGGTCAGAAACTGGTAGCTGCCGGTCCGAAACTCTGATCAAAATACTTCTAAGCTCACATAAGAGAGGGCGCCGTAATAAATTGCGGCGCCCTCTTACTTTTTTTATAACAGATAAAACGGCCGGATTAATCGATAATATCAAATCCGGTGTATGGACGCAACACTTCAGGAATACGAATTCCGTCTGCCGTCTGATTGTTTTCGAGTAAGGCAGCCACTATGCGGGGTAAAGCCAGCGCACTGCCGTTGAGTGTATGACAAAGCTGAATTTTTCCGCCTTCGGCAGCGCGGAAACGACATTTAAGACGGTTAGCCTGAAAGCTTTCAAAATTCGATACCGAGCTTACTTCGAGCCAACGTTGCTGAGCGGCAGAATAAACCTCGAAATCAAAAGTCAGCGCCGAAGTAAAGCTCATATCGCCCCCACACAGGCGCAAAATGCGCCAGGGCAATTCCAGCTCTTCGACCAGGCTTTGCACATGGGCTACCATTTTTTCCAAACGTTCGTAAGAGCGATCGGGATGCTCAATACACACAATTTCCACTTTATCAAACTGATGCAGGCGGTTCAGGCCCCTGACATCCTTGCCGTAAGCTCCGGCTTCGCGACGGAAGCAGGCCGAATAGGCCGTATTCTTTACCGGCAAATCCTTTTCGTCCAATATGACGTCGCGGTAGATATTGGTCACAGGTACTTCGGCCGTCGGAATTAAATAAAGTTCATCCAGTCCGGCATAATACATCTGCCCCTCTTTGTCGGGCAACTGTCCCGTGCCGTACCCCGAAGCGGCGTTCACCACATAGGGCGGCTGAATTTCCAGATATCCTGCCTGGCGGGCACGATCGAGGAAATAGTTTATCAAGGCTCTTTGTAAACGCGCTCCCTTACCTTTGTATACCGGGAAACCGGCTCCGGTGATTTTGGCTCCCAATTCAAAATCGATCAAATCGTATTTTTTGGCCAACTCCCAGTGAGGTACAGCATCGGCAGGCAAGTCGGGCATACGGCCGCCGGAGCGTTCCGTCACATTGTCTTCGGCTCCTTTGCCGGCCGGTACTGAACTGTGCGGAAGATTAGGAATTTGCACTAATAGCTCCTGAATTCGGTTTTCGGCCTCTTTTCGTGCAATTTCCAGCGTTTTGCCTTCTTCTTTGAGTTGCAGGGTCTTTTCGCGAGCCTCGGCAGCCTCCTGTTTTTTGCCTTCTTTCATCCATTGGCCTATAGATCTCGAAAGAGTATTCAGTTCGGCCGCGTAAGCATCCGACTGAGCCTGGGCATTGCGTCGTTGCAAATCAAGCTCCAAAATCTCTCCCACGAGAGCTTCTGCATTAAAATGTTTAACAGCCAGACGCTCTATGCATTCCCTGGTGTTTTCGCTGATGTACTTAAGTGTAAGCATTGTTGTTAGTTTTAAAAAAACGCCGGTGTATTTCAAAAAACAAAAGGCACTTTTAAGCGGAGAATTCTACGTTTAAGTGCCTTTTGGTCGGGATGAGAAGACTCGAACTTCCGACCTCTACGTCCCGAACGTAGCGCGCTACCAACTGTGCTACATCCCGATGTGCTAAGACGCTGCAAAGGTAGTGAAGCTTTTTAAATCTTCAAAACTAAATGGGGGCGTCGGGATAATTATTTGATGGATTCGTTTGGTGGTTTCAAAAAGGAATTGTACTTTTGTGGCCGCTAATGCAAGGTACCATAGCTCAGTTGGTAGAGCAAAGGACTGAAAATCCTTGTGTCCCCGGTTCGATTCCTGGTGGTACCACAGCCCAAAAAATAACCCGCTCTTTATAAGCGGGTTATTTTTTTTCGTATAAATAAGAATTATTCCTGTTCGTTGTGTTCCACCCACAAGAGCCGTGAAGTGTCGTAACCGGCGTCTTCGGCTATCTGAAGATAATTCTCTTCTATGTACCCCGGAATAGTGTTCTCGCGTGAGAGTATCCACAAATAATCGAAATTTTTACCTGCCACCAGAGCA
>CAZAUQ010000035.1:7081-25021 GCA_964488495.1 uncultured Bacteroidales bacterium | reverse complement strand
CCGTATAAGCCTTTTTTGGCACTGGGACCGGGATAGAGATTGTATGAAAATATTTCGTGCAAATGTTCGGAACGCTGGTGCACAACCACTTGTTTTCCTTTGAAATGGGTATGCCTGAAAGTGGGAGCTACATAGATAGCCGATTCGATCTGAAAACCTTCTTCCAGTTCAGCCAAAGGCACTATGCGTTGCAACATAGCCAGGCCCATGGCGAAAAAGCCGGCATTGGCCGGAGCAATGGCAATACCTCCGGAGCCGATCTTGCCCTGACCTGCAAAATAAAAGAACACGGCCAGGTCTTGCTCTTTGAGCCAGGTCAAAGTCTCCTCCTGCAATTTTACAAAAGGATAAGCATACTTATCTTCGAAACGCTCTTTGTCTGTTGGAAGACTGTCTGCTATAGCCATGGTATCGGGGTCACGACGGCGCATATAGGCTTCGGTATAATTGACAGAAATTCCGTTTTTCACTTTGTGTACCACCGCTTCCGAAACCAGACCTTTGCCCGGAATATCGTAAGCAACCTCATAACAACTTTGCTGCTCGCCGCCTACTGCAGCAATACTCAACTGCTCAACGCTGTCAAAAACCCGGAAAGATTTGCAGGAGCTCAGCACGCTATGCACTTTGTCCGGCAATAAAATTTGTCTTTTAGTGAGTTGTGTAAAGAAATCTTTCATACTACAAATGGTTGGATTTTTCTACTATTCTATGTTGCACGTTTAAGCTTTGAGTAGGCAATTAACCACAAAACTATAGTGGTCAATGCAATTAACGTGCCGAATTTTGTTATTAATTCCTTTTTAAAGCCACTCCGAACAGATGTTCAAGAATTGAGCATCAAATATAATTTTTTTTATGCTATGCACTCATTAATAGTGGTATTTTATTTTATATTCGTTGTTTCAACTTCGCTCAAAATACACCCCTTTGGGGGTAGGTTTTCCCATATTAATTCTGTTTTTTTGTAAAAAAAATCTATATGCCTCAAAAACACCCAGGGTTTTGTTTTCTTATGCTGGTTCTGCTCATTTGCGAAACAACAGTTCAGTATAGCCGGGCTCAAAGCAATACGACACTAGACAGTCTGCTGAATAGTTTAACCCAGGCCAAAAACGACAGCAACAAAGTTTGGCTCCTGTTCGATATTGGAGAAGAAATCGAAAAAGTTCATCCTCAAAAGGCCAAAAGCTACTACAATCAGGCACTGGCCTTGAGTAAAAAGATAGGCTATAAACGAGGACACTATATTTACGCTTCGGATTATTTCTATGTTCTCAATATGGAAGGACAATACGATTCGGCTATACTGGTCAATCAACAAGTGCTGGATATGGCCTTACAGGAAAATAACCCCAGAAGAATAGCCACTATTCTGGGTAATATGGCTACTACGCTTACTTATAAAGGAGATTATCAACTGGCAGCCGAACATTTTATCCGGGCTCTGCCTTATGTTGAAAAATCTGGCGACCTGGTGCTGGAAGCCCGCTTCAACGTTTTGCTTATGTGTTTATACTGGTACATGAAGCAATACGACAAAGGAGTAAGTTACGGGGAAAAAGCAGTGGCTTTTTTTAGCGATAAGCCACAAGGTTACAATTACGCCAACGCTTTGATGAACCTTTCCAATTGTTATATGAATCAAAAGCCGCCCAGGTATGAACTGGCCTTGAAAGGTTTTTACGAAGTTCTACCAATTTTCAGGAATCTGAATATACGCAACAGCGAAGTTTCCACTCTGATCAATATAGCCGACTGCTTGTATAAAACAGAATATTACGACGAAGCCGAAAGCTATGACCTGCAAGCACTTGAAATTGCCAGGGAACTTAATCTGCCAAAAAGCATCAACAACGCCTCACTCAGACTGGGCTATTGTGCACTGCGAAAAAATAAGTTTGAGCAGGCAGAAAGTTATTTCAAAGAATCACTTGGCTTGATGCAGGGAAAAAACATGCGCCACGAAGAAAAACGTTGCCTTGCTGCACTGGTTGACCTTGCTTATGCAAAAAACGACTATGAGGCAGTCAATTACTATGAGCACGATCTGGATTCGCTGAGCAATGTGCTTTTGAATGAATCCATCCAGGAAGCTTTGGTTGAAATGGAAGTCAAATACGAAAGCGAAAAGAAGGCTATAAAAATCCAGGCACTGGAAAAAGAAAAAAAACTAAGCCTTTGGCTTAGTGCAGCTTTGACGCTGATACTTTTCCTGGCCCTGATTCTGCTTATGTTCAGGCATCGACTCATTAAAAACCAGAAAAGCCTGGCCGAACAGGAAGTAAAACGCCTGCAGCAAGAAAAACAGCTTGTTGCCGTACAGGCAACCCTGGAGGGCGAAACAGCTGAGCGCAGCCGCCTGGCCAGGGATTTGCACGACGGTCTGGGTGGCATGTTATCGGTAGTAAAACTCAATTTAAACGACATGAAAACGGGAGCTTACATGGAACAACAGGATGTATTGCGTTTTGACAAGGCCATCAGCCTGCTGGACGATTCTATGAGGGAATTACGCAGAGTAGCACATCACATGATGCCGGAGTCGCTGCTGCGTTACGGACTGAAAACGGCTCTGAACGATTTTGTCGGTGATCATCCCAAACTGCAATTTCATTATTTCGGCAATGAACAACGCATAGACAGCAATCTGGAGATTCTGATTTACCGCTGCGCACAGGAATTGGTTAATAACGCCCTTCGCCATGCCGAAGCCTCACATATTAACCTGCAGATCATCCAGGAAAACGACCGCATCTCGCTAACGGTACAGGACGACGGAAAAGGCTTCGATGTGGAAAATACTCCAAAAGGTATGGGACTCAACAACCTCAGCAACAGAGTACAATCCTTCAACGGAAAAATGAATCTCTATTCTTCGCCTGCTGCCGGTACCGAAATCCACATTGAATTTCAACTCAACTCAGAACAATGATACAGGTTTATATTGTTGACGACCACAAGATGTTGGTCGAAGGCCTCAGTAAATTGATCAATGAATCGGGTATAGCACGGGTGGCAGCGGTGGCTCACGACGCTGCGGGTTGTCATAAAATATTGCCGGGACAACTGCCCGATGTGCTCTTGCTGGACATCAACCTGCCCGATGCCAATGGAGTAGATTTGTGTAAAGAACTTGTGAGTCGTTACCCGGAACTCAAAATACTGGCCCTGACCAGCTACGGAGAATACTCCATGGTGAGGCGCATGCTCGAAAACGGAGCCCGTGGTTATGTGCTCAAAAATGTCATGGCCGAAGAAATGATGGCCGGCATTCAGGCCGTGGCAGCCGGCGAAAACTTTCTTTGCCACGAAGTTGATATAATTCTTAAAAACAAGGAAAAGGCAGATCTATGGCTCACTCCCAGGGAGCGCGAACTCCTGCGCCTTATTGTAGAAGGCTATACCAATCCCGAAATTGCCGAAAGCATCTTCCTGAGTCCCGAAACCATAAAAGGCTACCGAAAAAATCTACTCTTCAAGCTGGGAGCTAAAAATACGGCTACACTCGTAAGAATGGCTATAGAGCAAAAACTGGTCTAGTCTGCTGAATTTATCGAAGGTTTTCCACTACCAGCTCTGCCACATCTTTGATTTTTTGAGTGGTAGAATGCTGAAAAGCCTTTTTACACAAAGGGCAGGCAGTGGCAATGACATCGGGATGAGCATCGCTTAGATTGTTGAGCGAAGCATCCCTCACTTTCAATTGCTGGTTAAGCTCCAGTACGGTGTCGCCCAGATTGTAACCGCAGCACAGGCTGTCTTTGCGTTCCTGCTCCAGTTTCAATAGCTGTCCCAGAGCCGAGAGCACCTCGCGCGGTTCGTCGTAAATACCACAGCCCCTGCCCAATTCGCAGGGATCGTGATAGGCGACCCTCAATTCGCTGCGATTGAGTTTAAGTTTACCCAGACGCAGCATAGTGGCGATGTATTCGGTGTGATGCACCACCTTGATCGGTAAATTGTATTCCTTGCGAAAAGCTTGATAGCAAATGGGACAGGAAGTCACCAGGGTTTTGGAGCGTGATTCCATAATGAGTTGGGTATTTTTGCGCCTCAACTCAGCCGCCTGATTGAAAAAGCCTTGTTGTAACAGGGGGCGTCCGCAACAGATGGTTCTGTCTTCGTCCATCATCCAGTATTTCTGGCCAACGGCTTCGAAGATCTTTTTCATCGACTCGGTGACGCCCGGGGTCAAATGCGACATACAGCCACCAAAATAAATCACCCGGCCTATGGCATTGAAAGCTTGCACATCTTCTATATAGCCGTAATTATCGTGGGTGTCCAGTTCTTTTTTGTCTCTTTCCTGCCGACGAATTTCGGAAATCTGTATACCTACCGGACAATCGCTTTCGCAACGATTGCACATCAGGCAATTATCAATGGCGTTGTGATGCGGCATACGATTACGCATATCGCGAATTAAGTAAACCGGCTGAATATCGGTGATGTCCAGCTCGGAATCCAGGGGACAGTTGTCAATACAAATGCCGCAGCGTGAACAGGCCGAGAGTTCAAATTGAGTAAAGCCTGTAGGCTTTTCCCTTTCACGCAAACCCAGTTTACGGAAATAAATCAACATCAGTTCGCTGAAAATATGAGCGTAACGGGAAAAAGGCAAAAGACAGAGAAACAAGCCCAAGGCTATAGAATACAAAGTCCAAAAAGGTAATTCCATGATCCCGGCAAAACGCTCTCCCATTACATTACCCAAACCCTGGGTTAAAAAACCGCCGTTATCAACTAAAGCTGCGGTAGCACTTTCGGATAACAGCCGCAAAGGAAAAATCGACCAGAGCGAATAACGTAAACTGGCATCAAACAACTTGAGACGGGTAGTTTTGCGCATGCCCACCGTTTTGGAAAAAACCGATTTAAAGACAGCCATGGCTACTCCCGACAAAATGTACAAGAGCAACAAATCCATCACCTGGGCAAAAATCCGGGCCGAAAGAGTCTGATTATCGCGTACAAAAAAACGAAAGAAAACGCCAATCCAGGGAGCATGCCCCTGGCCCTTAAAATGAAAGACCGTTTCGATAAAACCAATGCTTATAAGCAGGAACCAGCCCAGGGCTATACTCCGATGCATGTAACCCAGCCGTCGACTGTATTTACTCACTTTTCGGTGAAACAAACCTTCACTGATCATTTCCCAAATGGCCGGAATAAGCTTACCGGTGAATAAGTTGCGGCGTATAAGTTTTTTTTGCTGACGGTCGAATTTACTGATCCAGCGATTGTACTTAATAATCAGAATGCTGAACAAAGCCAGCGTACCGATGGTGAAAGGAAGTACAAAAGGATGGAAGTTGGGAGACATAAGCTTGATTTATTTTTTGTCAGCCAGGGCTTTACGTAAATGAATGATGAGGGAACGCAGATTCACTCCGCGGGGACAGACCAGGGTACATTTGCCGCAAAGCATGCATTGCTGCAACTCTTTTTCCAATCCTTTGCGCTGATCCCAACGATAGAGGTTGTGGATGCGACGTATGTTGAAGTTGCCGAATTGTCCGGCGGAACAGGTCGCTGTGCAGGCTCCGCAACTTATGCAGCGTTTAAACGAAGGCACTTTGGCTTCCAAAGCTTGCAGTCGATTGACATCCATATCGTTGGTGTCGATCGACTGAGGTTTTGAAATACTAAATCCGAAGTCGGCCATATTTATTTTCTGAGATATTTTATGATTTCGAGGGCTGCCGAACGGCCATCGTTCACGGCCTCGGCGATATGCATGGGACGTTTGCAGCTGCCGGCCAGAAAAAAGCCGTCCCTGTCGCTGAGATTATCTTCCAGATGCACGCTTTTGCTCCGGACAAAACCATTAGGCCCTTCGATCCCGCAGGTTTTGCCCAGTTTCCGGGTACCGGGCGAGGCTTCCATGCCTATCATCAATACCAGCAAATCGGTAATCATCTTGAGCGGCTGTCCCAGCAAAGTATCTTCGGACTTAATCTGTATGCGGCCATCAAAAGTGGAAGCAGCTTCCGAAATCCTGCCCCTTACAAAATGCACATTGTACTCTTCCTGCGATTGACGGTACAATTCTTCGTATCCCTGGCCCCAGAGTCTCAGGTCCATGTAAAACACATAAACTTCGGTGTCGGGCAGTTGACGTCTGACTTCTATGGCCTGCTTAACGGCGGTGACGCAACAAATTTTGGAACAATAGTGATTGCCCACTTTTTCGTCGCGCGAACCGACGCATTGCAAAAAGACCACTCGTTGAGGTTCTTCGCCCAGGCTGTTCAACACTTTGTGTTCTTTGAGCATACTTTCGAGCTGCAGGGAATTGATGACACCATCGTAAATGCCAAAACCCAGCTCTTCCTTACGTTTGGCATCGAAAGGCTCGTAGCCGCTGGCCAGCAATACAGCCGGTACGGTGTGTGAAATGCCTTTGTTGTCGAGCAAGGTATAGGCATCGGGTTCCTTTATGATCTCCACGATCTCGGTGTCTTTGTGCAGGGTGATCAGCGGATGATCCAGGGCCTTGACCATGGTTTGTACCAATTGATCAGCATCCGAGAAATCGGGGAATAACTTGTATTTGTTCAGCACATTGGCCGCCAGACCGGAACGGGCCTCGAACAGACTTACCGGGCAACGATGGGCAGCCAGCACCGAGGCAGCTTCCATGCCGGCCACTCCTCCTCCGATAATGGCTACCTGCAAAGGCAACTCCACTTCTTCGGGTTCGAGTCGTTTTTTGCGACGTATCTTTTTGAAGGCTTTCAGCCTGCGTTTTACTTCTCTGGGTTTGGGGCTTTCGTCGCTGCGGCCCGTTTTTTCTTTTTCTTTCATCTCCAAAGGATTAAACACGTAGATACTGCGGCTTTTCGGGATTGGGCAAAATCTTGCCGCTTACGCTTTTGTACTTCTCGTTGGGATTGTAAGTAATGCCCAATTTATCAAGCAAACGCTCCGACTGCACCTGATGCAGCTGCAGCCCCAATTCCCAGGGGTTGTAACCCAGCAAAAGCCCGGCCATTTCTTCGTAAGTGAGCACCGGTATGCCAAAACCGTTTTTGTCGTATGTTTTGTGTTCCATTTCGGCTATGGTGTATTGCCATTTATCCATGAACATGGTGCAACCCGGGCAATTGGACACTATGAAATCGGGTTCATAGGGCTGCATCGATTCAAATTTCTTTTTGGAATTAGCCACCGAATAGCCCCTGTTGGCTCTGACCACGTATTGCCTGAAGCCAAAACCGCAACAATGACGGCGCTCGGGATAATCTATCACTTCGCCGCCCCAGGATTCGATCATACCCGCCAGCACGTGAGGAAATTCAGCCTTGCCCACCCCTTTGTCAGGAAAAATTTTGGCGTAATGGCAGCCTATGTGTTCCACCACCCGCAGGGGTTTGCCGGTGAAGCGATTCACCAGGCGGTAGCGCATTTTTTCTTTGAGCTCTTCGCGAAACTTATAGATGATGTCCGAAGGATGAGCGATGTTTTTGGGTATGTCAAAAGTTCTGCCGGTGGTTTCATATAATATTTTTCGGGCTTTTTCGAGCATGGCCGGCTGGTGTTCCCAGAGATCGACGATTTCGGAAAACACACCAAAAGAAGTAACGCAAGAGGGCACGTAGTTCTCATAACCGGCTTCGGTCATGAGTGATAACAGACGAGCCACTATAGTCATGGTGGTTTCTAAAGGTACTATGTCGGTATAGAAACCTATGCCTGTACAGGTGTGCTGATTTTCGACATCCAGAATATCCTTACCCAGTTCTTCTTTTAGCATTCTCAAAAAAGCCGTCTCGGAACCCGGGAAAAAAGTTTGCCGGATGCAACTGCGCTCATAAAAATACTTATCGTCGGCAATCTCCTTTTGGTATTCGTTCCAATAGCGTTTTTTTGTCGTCATTCTTCGGCAGTGTTGCGATTATAGACCAAGTTGAACAACTCTTCGTCGTTTCGGATGTTGGTTTTGTTTTTTGCCCCGTTTTCTACCTTTCGCATCAGCTCTTTGCCTCCGGTAGCTTCAAAAATCTTATTGATTTCTTCCATTGTATCCTTACGGATGCTTCGCAAGGCGCCGGGGCCCTCGCCGTGGTAATTGGCACCTAATCGAGGCGCAATCTCCTCAATGTGTTCGGTATACCATTTCCAGACCGGCCCCTGTTCGGGATGCAGTTCGTATTTTATGGTGTCGGGATGCACACAATACCCTATGTCCAAAATGGTCCCTGCAATCTTTTTAGAAAGAGCGAATTGCTGTAAGCCTTTTTCGCTTTCGATAAAATAGCCCATTTTTTGGGAAACACTCCGGAGGATAGCTATCAGTACAGCAGGAATATTTCCTCGTGGGCAACGGGTTTTGCACGAAAGGCATTGCCCGCAATACCAGATGGTTTCAGAACGTAAAAGGGCTTCTATTTCGTCCTCGTTACGACGCTGAATGGTATCCACAATTTTCCGGGGATCGTAATCGTAAAATTCAGCCGCCGGACATACGGCAGTACAAATGCCGCAATTCATACAGGAATGCAAAGCTTCTTCGAAGCGGACATCTTCCCTGAGTAAATCGTATAAATTTCCCATAAGCTAACTTACAAATTCGATTTATTTGCCGGCAACAGCCATCACTGCTTTATGAAAGTCAGCTGATCGCTGTACTCCTTCGCCGCAATTGATCAGGACAGTATCGCCCTGTTTGATTCTCCCCTCGCTGAGTGCCTGGTAAAAACCGGACAGACAGACAATAGAAGCCGGGCCCAAACAAACACCCGTATTATCGTATACTTTGCGTGCCAGGACAGGCAAGCCTTCTTCGCTGATGCGCAGAAAACTGCCGCCGCTTTTCCGGACTATGGGAGCAATCACCGGATACATACCCGGATTGCCGGTAGAAAGAATAGACACATTCGTTTGCGGATTGTCTATGACCGGATAATGCTTGTTGTAATTTTCGGGAAAGCCCTCACTGACGGACTGCTCCCAGGCTTTTACCATAGGATCGCAAAGGTCCTGTTGCACCAGCAACATCCTGGGTAAAGTGACTTCCGGATAATACTTCTCAATTTCACGTACTCCCTTATCAATTGCAATAGGCCCTGTGCCTCCGGCTACTGCCTGAATATACACATCGGGCATTTTGCCCAATTGACGCATAAACTCAAAGACCATAGTTTTCTTGGCCTCCACGCGAATGGGATCAAAATTACCGGCAGAGATCAAAACCTTGTTCTGACTGGCGTAGTCGGCTGCCTCTTTTTTGGCCTGGGCGTAATTGCCTTTCGAACGAACCACCTTCTGGCCGAAACTTCGGATTTCCTGTACAGAATCTTCGTTGATATTAGCAGGCACAAATACTTTAATGGCTATGCCTGCCAAAGCCAGGTATTTGGCATAGGCCGTGGCTGTATTACCTGTGGAAGCTATGCAGTACTGCCTGATTCCATGCTCTCTGAACAGAGATGCGGCCATAGAGCCTGCTACGTCTTTGAAGGTTTGCGTACCTCCGTTCAGGTCATTGCGGTAAACCAAAGCCCGGCATTGGATGCCGTAGTGTTCGCGGGCGAACTCACTGAGAAAATCCCAGGATTCAATGGGAATAGCACCTTCCTTGCAAGAGATTATGTTTTCGCGCTTTTCGAGGGGAAGAAAATCGAAATAACGCCAAAAACTCTCAGCTTCCTGTTTGTACAAATTTTTCAGTTGTGTGTAATCAGCCATGTATTCTGCCTCGGAATGCTTGCTGCCGCAGGTTGGACACGTCTGATCCTGTTCAAACCAGGCTGCAAAACCAGGGCTTATATGACCGCATTGAACACACTTGAGCTGATACTTCATTTTTGTTTGTTTACCAGGTTCATATTAGGAATTTCCTGCTTATACTCGCCGGCTTCCAGTTTTTTCTTCACTTCGCTGAATACTTCGATAGTACGCTTTACATCTTCCATACGATGCGCTGCCGTAGGTATTATTCTCAGCATGATCACATCTTTAGGCACTACCGGATAGACCACTATTGAACAGAAAATATTGTAATTTTCACGCAAATCAACTACTATATTGGAACCCTCGCTTACACCGCCTTTCAGAAAGACCGGTGTTACAGGCGACTGTGTGCGGCCAATATCGAAGCCGTTTTCTTTGAGGCCATTTTGCAGAGCGCGAACTATGGTCCAGAGTTTCTCGCGCAATTCCTTTTTAGTTTTGAGCAATTCCAGACGCTTCATGGCACCAAAAACCATAGGCATGGGCAGTGACTTGGCGAAAATCTGGGAACGCATGTTGAAACGAAGATGATCGATGATAACCCTGTCTGAAGCCACAAAAGCGCCAATTCCGGCCATACTTTTGGCAAAAGTGGAAAAATAAATATCAATGCCCTTCTGGCAATGCAAATGTTCGCCCGTGCCTGCTCCAGTTGCGCCCATGGTGCCGAAGCCGTGAGCATCGTCCACCAGCAAACGGAACTTGAAATCCTTTTTCATGGCCACGATTTCGTCGAGCTTGCCCAAATCACCGGCCATGCCAAACACGCCCTCGGTAATGACCAGAATGCCGCCGTTTTGTTGCTCGGCCAAGGCCGTTGCCGACTCCATCTGAGTACGGAAGCTCTTCATATCGTTGTGCTGAAATACAAAACGCTTGCCAAAATGCAGCCTCAATCCGTCAATGATACAGGCATGCGCTTCGGAATCGTACACAATGACATCGCGGCGACTCATCAGGGTGTCGATGATAGACACCATACCCTGATAACCGAAATTAAGCAAATAACCTGCTTCCTTACCCTCGAAATCAGCCAGGTCCTGTTCCAGTTTCTTGTGATACACACTATCGCCCGACATCATACGAGCTCCCATGGGATAAGCAAGGCCCCATTCTTTGGAAGCCTCGGCATCAGCCTTACGCACTTCGGGATGGTTGGCCAGACCCAGATAATTGTTTAAGCTCCACACCAACACGTCTTTGCCGTTGAAACGCATGATGGGTTGGATTTCACCTTCGAGTTTCGGGAACATAAAATAGCCGTCTGCAGCGCCTTGATACTGGCCAAGCGGACCCGGAGTCGCTTGTATCCTTTCAAAAATGTCCTTCATTACTTGTTTTTTAAAAGATTCTAAGATGCAAAAAATGAATTTGATTTGATATTAATTTCCTCTCTCTTACAAAAAGTTGACAATCTTATGCAGAAAATATGCATAATAATTGCAAGAATTTACTTTTTGAATTACAAAGGTAACACTACAAGACAAACTCCACCTATTCTTAACAAATTTTAATCGGCTAATTTCAAGGTAACACAGGTCTTTTTATATTTTACAACATAAAAAATTACTTGGAAATTAGAGAATTATTTTTATATTTGCGGACTTTTTTTAAGCCAGAAACATAGATAAATGGAACACCCAAATAAATGCATAATTATTATATGAAAACAAAAGAAGTATTAGCCAATCTCCAAAGGAGATTTCCCAATGAGCCTGAATATCACCAGGCAGTAGAAGAAGTGTTGATGACCATCGAGGAAGAGTACAACAAACATCCCGAGTTTGATAAGGTTAACCTGATTGAAAGACTTTGCATACCAGACCGTATTTTTTCGTTCAGGGTCACCTGGATGGACGATAAGGGCAATTACCTGACCAATATGGGCTACCGCATACAGCACAACAACGCCATTGGCCCGTACAAAGGCGGATTACGCTTTCATCCTTCGGTTTATCCCGGCATCCTGAAGTTTTTGGCATTTGAGCAAACTTTCAAGAATGCCCTGACAACTTTACCTATGGGTGGAGGTAAAGGTGGTTCAGATTTTAATCCCAAAGGAAAATCAAACGCTGAAGTCATGCGCTTTTGCCAGGCTTTTATGCTGGAACTGAGCAAATACATTGGCCCCGACACCGACGTTCCCGCCGGTGATATCGGTGTAGGCGGACGCGAAGTTGCCTATATGTTTGGTATGTACAAGAAGCTACGCAACGAGCACACCGGTACCCTCACCGGCAAAGGCAGGGAATTTGGAGGCTCACTCATACGCCCCGAAGCAACCGGTTACGGCAACATCTACTTTTTGATGAATATGCTCAAACGCAAAGGCATCAACGACCTCAAAGGCCAGGTAGTGGCAATTTCCGGTTCCGGCAATGTGGCCACATATACTGCTGAAAAAGTGCTGGAAATGGGCGGTAAAGTAGTAACCCTCTCCGACTCCAACGGCTATATCTACGATCCCGAAGGCATAGACCGGGAAAAACTGGATTATATATTTGACCTGAAGAATATTCAACGCGGCCGTATTCGCGAATATGCCGAAAAATACAACTGCAAATACGTGGAAGGTGCCCGTCCCTGGGGAGAAAAATGCACTATTGCCTTGCCAAGCGCCACCCAAAACGAACTTACGGGTGACGATGCGCGCCAATTGATTGCCAACGGCTGTTTCGCCGTTTCCGAAGGGGCCAATATGCCTTCCACTCCCGAAGCCATTGACGTTTTTCTGGAAAACAAGATTCTCTATGCTCCGGGCAAAGCTGCCAACGCCGGCGGGGTATCGGTATCGGGACTGGAAATGACCCAGAACACTATGAAACTGAGTTGGTCCAAAGAAGAAGTAGACAGTAAGTTGAAGGATATCATGCACGACATTCACGAAGCTTGTGTCAAATACGGAACTCAACCAGACGGCTACGTCAATTACGTCAAAGGCGCCAACGTGGCCGGTTTCATGAAAGTTGCCAAAGCCATGATGGCTCAGGGAGTCATTTGATTTAATCTGACCTTTGATCTGATCCGTATTGATTTGATCCGAACTTATATTCTGTTTTGTTTAATGTAAAAATCCTGCCTGTAGCTTTGCAGCTTCGGGCAGGATTTTTTGTAACGGCAGACGGCCGGAGCAAGCTTGATTTATACTTGTTGATTTATCAATAATAAGTTGTATCCAACGTATATCAATAACAGTATACCGGCTTCCCAACGGTCGAGTTGTCTTTTCTTGCCAAGGAACATGGCTATAAATACCAGGATGGTTCCAAAGCTCAATAAATACATTTCGAAATTAAACTTGATATTATATTCTATAGGCCTTATCAGGGCACTGATTCCAAGAATAAAGAAAATATTGAAAATATTGGAGCCGATGATGTTGCCTACTGCTATATCGTTGTTTTTCTTAATGGCGGCTACTACCGAAGTAGCCAGCTCAGGCAGCGAAGTTCCAATTGCCACTATGGTCAATCCTATTATGGTCTGGCTGATACCTAAAACCTCGGCAATCTTAACCGAATTGTTTACTACCAGCCTTCCTCCTGCTACCAGACAAGCCAATCCCAAAACTATAAACAAGACGATTTTAAACGTAGTAAATTCTTTTCCCTTTGGCTCGGTAGTTTTAATCTCTTTTTTCAATTGCCTTGATACATAATAGAGAAACAGGGCAAACATGGCCAAAAGAATAAGGGCATCCCATCTTGTCAGCAGTTGGTTTTGGGTAAAAATAGTATTGGAAAGGACATAGAGTAATACTACTGCAATTAAGGACAGCGGTATTTCTTTCCATACCGTACTGGCCTGAACTATCAATGGAGAAATTAAACCTGCTATACCAAGTATGGCTAAAAGATTAAAAATATTACTTCCTAAAATATTGCCGTAGACAATATCACAATGCCCGTTGTAAGCAGCAAAGACGTTGACCACCATTTCGGGCATAGAAGTACCAAAAGCAATGATAGTAAGGCCTATGGCCAATTCCGGAACTCGGTACTTTCGGGCCAGTGCAGCACCTCCGTCTACCAGCCAGTCAGCCCCTTTGATCAAAAAAGCGAATCCGAGTATCAATAACAAAATCTGTGTTGTCATAAGAAGCAACTTTTTAAATACTTAATTTTTTAATATTCCCATTTCATAAAGCCAGTTTTCACACAAGGCTGTCCATAAATTAAGCATGCCCGATTCATTTTTCAACGAAATAGAATGTTTGCCGTAGGGGAAAATATGCAAACTGCCGTCAACACCCTTGTCTAACATTGAATTATAGAATTGAATGCTGTTTTGTACGGGTACGGTATTATCGTCGCGGGCATGAACAAGAAAAGCAGGCGGTGTTTGTTCCGTTACCTGTTTTTCGTTGGAATAATAATCGCACTTTTCCCTGGTGGCATCAGTGCCCAGAAATGCCTCTACACTTCCTTTGTGAGCATATTCACCCATATTGATAACTGCAGAGATCAATACCATAAAATCGGGCCGGACAGAATAATGATCGATTGAATCTCCGATAAGAGAAAAGTCTTCAAAATGAGTTCCGAGGGTTGATGCCAGATGTCCGCCCGCAGAGGCTCCGACTACTCCGACTTTGTTCGTATCGATATGCCAGACCGAGGACTTACTTCTGATAATTTTGAGCGCTCTTTGGGCATCCTGAACCGGCCCTTTTTCTCTTTCGATCAGGTCGGGAGAATTCGGCAGGCGATAAATCAGCACAAAAGCATTTATACCCATGGTATTGAACCATTTTGCCCACTGAAAACCGGCCAGATTATAGGTCAGTTTTTGATAACCTCCGGGGGGACAAATTAAAACGGCGCAGCCTTTATTGTCTTCGTTTGATGTCAGAAAAGCATACATACCGGGGGTTTTCACCTGAGTAATTCGCTGCCTATCTTCTTTATGTTCAAGGGGCAATCCTTTGGAATTCGGCATTTTGTCTGCAGGCCAAAGCGGAATGAATTCCTGGGCACCGGCATTTAAAAAAAAGCAAAATCCAAACAAAAGGGATACTATTTGTTTAGCATGGAGTTGGATTATTTTTCTTAATGTGGTATGAGTTGCAGATGGAGTAAGCCTTACTGTAACAACAGGAGTTGAAACGATTGTTTTT
This sequence comes from uncultured Bacteroidales bacterium, assembly GCA_964488495.1. Lineage (GTDB taxonomy): Bacteria > Bacteroidota > Bacteroidia > Bacteroidales > UBA1402 > UBA1402. The sequence continues at coordinate 10,167 of CAZAUQ010000035.1, read as the reverse complement.
TGAATAAAAGTTTTCATTATATGATCAGTATTTTCATTCCCAGGCCAGCGTACATTTTCCTACTGCATAAAAGGCTTCTTCCCGTCCATTCATCAAAGCAGTGTAGATTACGGTAAAAGTACCGTCCTCTTCTTCGACGGCACAAAGCGGAGTACGCAAGGAATGATTTCCCTCTTTGGCCCATTCATTGTTTTCGGATTGAACTTTAATTCTGTTTTCTTTACTCCAGTTTAAACCGTCTTCAGATATACTGTAGCCTATTTCCCTATCACCAAATGAATCAAAAACTGCCAGGTATTTTCCGCTTTTCAATTGAGTAATAACGGCATTTTCCATAAATTCCTCGACGATAGGCAATGGATTGAAGCTTTCGGACATTCTTGTCCAGGGACCTTCCAGTTTGTTTGCCCGGGCCAGTCCCGTTGGCCAGCCACTTTGCGGTATATAATTGTGTCCATCGTAAAAGGCATACCAGGTATCGTTTACTTTGTAAGGATTGAAACTGGCAACGGCTTGCTGACCTTCCCAGGCCTGAGAATGTTCGTCAGGTTGCAAGACTATGCCCATATCGGCGTAAGGGCCGGCGATGCCCTTCATTCCGGGAACGACAGATTTTGCACGCCATATTCTGCCACTGTAATCCGATTTGGCTATTTCTCCTTCTGCCTCATTTCCTGCCCTGTAAGCCACATAAAAAATATTCCAGGCATTTTCGTCCTGGTTGAATTCAACTCCGGTAATCCACACTTCAGAGCGCGGATTGTTAGGAGACCGGCCGGGAATACTCTCTCTGATGGTTGCCCGACGCTCCCAATGCACAGCATCTTTGCTTGTCCAGTAAGAAATACGCAAATCACGAAAAGGACGAATAAACATTTCGTTTACAAACATATGATAAGTGTCTTCCATTTTAATTACCTGCCCGGTTTCAAAACCCGAAAAATTTCCGCTAAGAACAACATCAGGGTGCTCAGGCCCGATCACCTCTTGAGGATGAGCAGACACAAGTTGAAGTCTGGCAGGAGGATGGTTATGATTTGCCTGAGCATATGCGGTTATAGCAATGCCAGCAAAAATGGATGCAGATACAACTCTTAAAAGAAACAGCTTAAGATATTTCACTGGAAAACGGCTTGAAAATGCGCCGCAAAAGTACAATTTTTTTTTGTAGTTTCTCTGCCATTAATAGGGATCCAGTTCCAAACGTACATAGTTGATATATATCGGTACATTGCCAGCCCAGCTGCTGGTATCGAAATATACATTCAGCGGAACAAGAGGAATATTGGTCGTATGCGTAGCTATCAGGTTATTATTGAAATAAAAATCAACTTTGGTATTTGAGGCTACTATTTTATAATCGTAGTAATTGCATACTGAAGCTCCCACATTGTAATCTGTAGTTGTTGCCACCCCGTTCGACACAGTTCTGGCCTGAATAATACTACCTGTTATATTAATAAATTCTATGGCATTGTTTCTGTCTTTACCCGAAACCAGCCCCCTGGACAAAGGCCCGTATGCCGTATTGTTATCTTCGTAGGTAAGCATATTGGTAACAAAAGTCAAGGTGCCCTCATTGACTGATCGTTGCAATTTTGAGTAAAATTTAACCGTATACCTGTTGTAATTGGTCGACAGAATGGCTTTGGAATCCTGATGTGTAAACAAACCGTCTCCTAAGTCAAAATACCAGTTCTGCTCCGAAGGATAGACATCAAAATTATCTTCCAGCAAGATTCCCGAGCCACCACCTTCGCTTAGAGTGGTAAAAGATACGGTTTCACCATAACTAGTACCAAGATCGGAGCTGGCATATGCCCGCACGTAATAGGTGGTATTGGGCTGCAGGCCGGTCATGGTGCCGGCAAATTCCCCGGTTCCGCTGCCCTCTTCGGTTTTATTGTCGGCAGTAGTTGGTGCACCGCTGCTGTTCCAGCAAATGCCCCTCACCGTAATCGGAGAACCTCCGTCGGATGTGATATTACCGCCGCTTTGAGCAGAATTGGCCGTGATGGAGGTAACAGGACTGGTGGTGATGATAGAAGATACAGGATCTTTGATGCAACGGACAGAAAAGCCGTTTTCCTTACTGTAGCCGGTCCGGACAACGCTGCCTGAAAAGTAATACAGATACCTGCTCCAGGCTACACTTGCCGTATTCTCTGTAGCAGTCCAAATGAAATTGTAGTAGCCAATATTGGAAAATGAACCATAGCCGTCACGACAACCAGCCGGCAAGGCTGTAAATTCGCTTGCATTTGTTGAGCCTTCGTTGGGATTAACCCAATGCGTTGTACCACCTTCCTTTAATTTACCACCTTCGTCCGTACCTCGCCAGTCAGTCCCATCTGCCTGCTCCTGAGACATGCCAAGAAACATTTCCATTTGCTTCCACTCCTCATCGCTCGGCATATGCCAGCCTGCAGGGCAAACACCCTGAATGCCGCTGGGATTGGCAGTACTCGAGGCAGAACCAGCCATGGCTGCCGGCCAGTTGTACAACACACCATACGTGTTGTAGTTTGCTGTTGCTTTGGCATCCGTCACATTGGTGCCGTCGTAACCATAAACATAATAATAGGGTGTTGTTTCCGAACCTGTACCGGGGCCAACAACTTCGGGCAAATAGCGCAGGTTTTCTGCCATCCAGGTCTGATCGCCGATAAGAACAAAGTTATAGATGTTCCCGTCTCTCAAATCAATAAACTGAGAGGAAGTTAATTCGGCCGTCTTAAACTCTACAGAATTGCCGTAGACTGTCTCGTTGTTGTTAGTGGCATAAGCCCGCACGTAATAGGTGGTATCGGGCTGCAGGCCGGTTATGATGCCGGTAAATTCCCCTGTTCCGCTGCCGTCATCGGTTTTATTGTCGGCTGTAGTGGGTTCACCGCTAGTGTTCCAGCACAGACCTCTCACCGTAACCGGAAAACCTCCGTCGGATGTGATATTACCGCCGCTTTGAGCTGAATTGGCCGTGATAGACACCACAGGGCTGGTGGTCACAGTAAGAGAAGCCACTGTGTCTTTGATGCAACGGACCGAAAAACCATAGGCTTTGTCGAAGTAATAACTTTCCACATTCG
>CAZAUQ010000035.1:0-6981 GCA_964488495.1 uncultured Bacteroidales bacterium | reverse complement strand
ACATTGCCCTGAATATCCCAAATGGTATCGTTTTGGGGATTTGGGTTGTCGTCGCTGACAAAATCAATGACCGAAGTCGGGGTGACGGACGATCGTACTATCCTGAGATTGCTGGTGGTTTTGGTCATTTGCTGCAGATCGGAAGTACGAACAATCAGAGTCATGCTGTCGTATACGGCCGGAGGGAGCACAAAATAAAAGGCTGTGGCTTGCTCAGCGTCAAGTTGGACGCCATCGCCGCAATCCAAGGTTAGAGTGTCGTAAGTAAGCGGTGTGGGCATGATCAATTGGGGCACTCCCTGATAGCGCATATCAACGCCGGCAACGCCGGCCAGGCCCGGAGCACAGAGGCTCAGAGAACTTACTTGCACGTCTCCCTGCAGGTTCAGCTTAAGCAGTCCGCAGAGATTTTTAAAATACAAATTGGTATCGTAACTCCAGGAGACCATGGGATAAGCTCCGCTTGCAAAACCCTTAGCCTCATATTGTTGTTCATAAGGCAAGAATAAGGCCAACAAGGTATCTCTGGTATTCAGATTCAGGGCTCCCTTCCAGGGATAAAAAGCAATGTACATATTTGCTTCAACGAGATCTCCCGTAAAAGTAGCGTAAGGCAACGTATCGCTGCCCTGGTTGACAAAAGGCTTAAACTCTGCCAGGTCGGCAGAATAGGCAATGCTGTCAAGGGGCACAAAGCAAATGCTGCGTATGGAGTCGCCGGGTTCTCCGCTGAGCAGGGTTTTGGTCAGGGCGTTTTCTGTCCAGGCTTCTATGCTCATTTGCGGGTTTTGCTGCTTGTCGCCCCGGGGAGAAAAGACATCACTGGTACATCCCTCCAGCAACAGTAAAGCCAGAAAGCAGGGAATAAGCCTATTTAGGATGGTTTTCATTTTTTCTAAGAATTACCAGACATGTTCATCCTGAGTATCGAGATCTTCGCCGCCACTGTCGTCTTTGATACAACGAACAGATATTCCGTTGCCTTTGGCGGGAATATAATCATAGTAAAAGCTGCTGCTTTCATTGTCCAAATAAACCATGTAAGCTTTGCTCAGGTCGTATTCCAGCGAAGTCCAAAAATAAGCACGGTAACCATAACTGTAAAAGTATCCGTTTTCCTGACGATCTCCGGCGGGTTGAGCCGAAAAATAGCTGTCGTTGGTGGCTCCTGTATTGGGCGCTGCCCAATGATCCGTGCCGGCTTCCTTGAGCCTGCCTCCGGCCAGAGCTGCACCGCCCAGGTTATTCATCAGGCTGATCCATTCATCCTTCGAGGGAATTTTCCAGCCTTCGGGGCAGAGCTTACGGCTGTCGTTAACCGCGTACCAATTGTAGAACCTGCCATAAACAGCCTGGTTCACGGCGTTGTTTTCTACCTGACAAGAAGCAGGCAGACCCAGCGATGCATAATTGCTCCAATCTGGATAATCGCTGATATCCGGAATAGCTTCCCCATTCACAAAGCGGGTTGTTTTCAGGTTTTCGGCCATCCAGGTCTGATCGCCAATGATCACCGTTTTATACTGGTTGCCATCGATATCGCTGAGGCTGCCGAATTGCACAGTCAAGGTGTTAAAGCTTACTTCGTTTCCATAAATTGTACCATTGGCATTGATAGCATAAGACCTGACGTAATAAGTCGTGTTGGGCAGCAGGCCTGTCAGGTTGCTGGTGAATTCTCCGGTTCCGCTGCCGTCTTCGGTTTTGTAGTCGCCCGTGGAAGGAGAACCGTAGCTGTTCCAGCAAACTCCCCTGGCAATAACGGCAGAACCGCCGTCGGAAGTGATGCTTCCTCCGCTTTGAGCCGAGACAGCAGTAATGGAGCTCACTGCATTGGTACTTATCTGTATTGAAGTTGACTCGTCTTTGATGCAGCGCACCGAATATCCTCTGCCCTTTTTACTGATATAATTGCCTCTAAACGAAGTACTGTCGTTGTCTATAAAACGTATGCGAGCCCATTCATCATCCCAACTGGTTGATGACCACAAAAGTACCCTATAACCAAGATAGTAATAAGACCCATCTTCATCACGATAACCGGCAGGCAGGGCCGAAAAATAAATATCATTAGTGGCTCCCACATTAGGTTCAACCCAATGGGTGGTGCCGGCTTCTTTGAGTTTTCCCCCGGCCACGTCCTCTCCGCCCAGTAAATCAGTTAAAGCCACCCAATCGTCGTGACCGGGTACTTTCCAACCATCAGGACAAAGCTTACGGCCGTCGTTTACTGTATACCAGTTATAGAGTCTTCCATATTCAGCGTCGAATGAGCTGTTGTTATTAATGCTGCTTGCAGCCGGCCAGCCGGATAGTCCATAATTGCTCCAATCGGTATTATCCGTAACATAACTTATCTCATCTCCATTACTAAACCGAGTCGTTCTAAGGTTTTCGAGCATCCAGGTCTGAGTGCCTACTTCTATAGTGTTATAGATATTGTTGTCAATATCTGTAATCGTTCCGAATTGATCCGCGGAAATCTCCGTGGTGAAAACCCGTAACGTCCCGTAAGCTGTTCCCCGTTCATTGGTAGCATAAGCTCTCACATAATACGTAGTATTGGGGCTGAGCCCGGTGATGTCCACGGTAAAACCACCCAGGCCGGATCCGTTGCTGGTAGTATAGTCGTTCATATCGGGCGGAGAGCTGGTGCTCCAGCAGAGGCCCCTGGCAGTTACCGGGCTTCCGCCGTCGGATGAAATATAACCTCCCGATCTGGCTGACGTGCTAGTAATATTGCTCAGGGCATAAGTGCTCAGCGTAGGCAGAGTTGATTGCAACACCACGCCGTCGAAGTTTTCATACTCCATGCAGGCTGTCATCGAAAACAGCAGCAAGGCATTCAACATATGTTTTGCAAAACTTCTCATCGCTTATTTTCTAAGAAAAAACCTCAGTCCCAAATGTATGCCCGCTTCGTAATACTTAAAGTTCAAGGTGCTCACCGAAGCGCTGAGACCGATGGGGCCGAAATCCAGTCCCATACCCAATTCGGCTTCCAGCCCTTCGTCGGGTCCTTTGATTCTGATCCGGATATCTTCTTCGTAAGTATCCAGCTTTCGGGTGGCGTTTATTACCCGTTTATCTGATCCATAACCTGCACCTGCCATTAAGTGCAGATGTTTGGCAGCTTGCCACACTACACCGGCAGTAAAGGCCTTGCGATAAAATTCCTGGCCGGAAGCGCCTACTATCAGCCCATCGGGTAAGGTGGTGCCGTACATGGCACTGCCATCACTGTCTGCCAGATACAAATTCCCGTCTTCATACACATAATCGTAGGAAGGCTTTTTCCGATTGGTTTTGTAATTCAGATAAAATCCGCTCTTGCCGATTATCAGACCGGTGCCCAGTGAATAGCCGGAGAACACATCCGGAAAAACCGGCGATTCTCGCTGAGAAATATGGTCTTGAGCCCGGTTGATCGAAACATGCATGCCGGGAGTGATAAACCAGGCAATCGATGGTTTGGATGAAGCAGATACCTCTTGTTTTTTGGGAGCTTTGGGTACTTTGGGCGGGCTGGTAAACAATTCTGTGCCCTGTCCGCTGAGATTGTCTTCTACCGGAGTTTTCTCGGACTCCTGAAATTTACTCTTTTCTTCAGTCAACGTTTGATTTTCTGTCTGTTCCTGTGTCTTTGTGGGAGTCTCGGTTTGAGTTTGAGTTTGAGTTTGAGTTTGAATACGTCGGGAATCCTCTGTCTTAGTGGGAGTTTTTGTCTCTGTTTGTGTCAGATCCTGAGCTGTTTGTCCTATTTTGACTAAGTTATGAGAAATCACGGCCGCCTTGGTTTCGGTAACGACTATCGTTTGAGTGAAAGGTTCGTAGCCTTCTTTGTTGAAACGAACCTCGTAGGTGCCCACCGGAAAATCGGGAAACATTTGCGGACTAAGCCCGTTGTTTTTACCATCGATAGTTATCGTAGCTCCCGGCGGTATGGTATTCAAATCGAGTATACCATACATTAAGGTGGGAGAACCTAAATCGTAGTTGCGTACTTCGCCGTTTTCCAGATTGATGGACTTGATGGCAGCACGATAGCCTTCCCTGCGGGCTTCCACCAGGTAGGTGCCGCCCAACAGACGGCCCGTCCAGCTGCCTTTTCCTTTGCGTTCTTCGTTGATCCATATTTCGGCATCGGGGTGAGTAGTGAAAGTAGGTGTGGCAAAACCGGCCGGCATGGTCAACACCACTTGCAGGGTGTCGTTTTCATTTACCGTAACCAGCTGGCTGATCTGACGGAACATATCCTTGACCACCAAAACGCGGTATTCGCCTTTTTCGAGTTTATCGCTCAACATAGGGGTGGTACCGGCTTGCCGGCCGTCTATCAAAACGGTAGCTCCCGATTCGGGCAACGATTCTATGTAGAGATAACCAAATTTGGGTTTTAGACGGATGCTCACTTCTTTGCGTTGGTCGATAGTGACTATAATATTTTGTTTTTCACTATAATACATAGGAGCATCCACCTCGCATTCGTGCGTCCCGATGCGAACCCGACGGGTTACATTGCCTTCCTGGTCAGGTATGATCAATTCGCCGTCCAGAGTGACCAGGGCATCTTTGGGCACCACAGTAATCACCAGATACTGTTCGGTTATGGTGGGCCTTACGATAGTTTCTACCACCGCCGTACTCAGGGTCATTTCATAATCACTCTTGCTTTGAATGAGTTCCTTGAATACGTATTTGAACACCGAAAGATCGGGATGGGCAATCTCGAGATATTCGGCTTCGGGCGAGATATACAACCAGATGGCCCCGACAGGATAATCGATGCTGACAATTTGTGATACGGCATCGGTTTGAAAGCGCAGCCGTTTTCGCTGAGTGTCGTCCAGATTGCGGGTATTTATTTTGATCAGGGCACAAATTTGTCCGTTGTGGTCTTTCTTTTGATTGGTCAAGGCTTCCCCGCTGGAAACTCTTTTGAAATCATCCACATATATTTGTGCTTTTGCTCCAGTAAGGATAAAGACAATCAAACACCAGATAACACAACACTTCCTCATACACAAACCATTAAGTTTGCTTTTTACCATTCTCCCAATTGATAGCCGTAAGGCCTGGTTATGATGGTTTTGGCCGATAAATACTCATTTTTTTGTTTGTTCCACACCCTGACATGAATCACAGGCAATTCGCCTGACAAGTCAACCAGTAAAGTAAGATAACCTACGTCGTTGTAATTGTTGGAATAATAGTTTTGTTTAAGCTGTACGCCGTAAATTTCCTGACCCGATTTTTTCATCATATTGATGTCTTCGAAACGCAGATTGATGTAATTCTTGCTTTTGAAACTGCGCTGAAGGCTTTCCATAAATTCCGTTTTGCTTTTTTGCTCGTACAGTATATTGTCTTTGACAAAATTTTCCATATCCTTCGATACCGCTGTTCTTTTCAACTCAGTACCCACTATGATCAGAGCAGAATCGGAAAAGATGCTTTCCAGGTAATCGTAGCGTTTCAGGGCATAGGCTGTCTGATAATTCTCCAGAAAATTAATCAGAATTAATTTTGAAGTTTCGTCCCAATTCTTGTCGTCTGTCAGAATGTCGTTCTCGGTTTGCCGGGTGAGTGTAAAGGCTACGGAACTTATTTTGAGCTCCGGTGTGAACCTAAAGCAGAGATCTTCGACAAAATCCTTGTTGTTGGCCGTAGTAAAACGGAATTGTACCGGCATACTTTTACATAGTGTCTGCTTGCCGTCTTTCAAAAAACGGTACTCGGGCTTTCTGACTAAACTTACCTTTCCGTACGACAGCATGGTATTGAACATTTCGTAGCCTTCGGGGGTGAAGTAATCTCTGGTTTCTTCGGGTTTTCCCGAAAGTAAGGCCTCTTCGAGCTTAGACATAATGCTTAGAATGCTGTCTTTGTCGCTGATGAGCACGGCATGCTTGTCTACTATGCTTTCGGGTTTCAGTTCAAAGCATACCACAGGCTCCGGAACAGCAAGTTCCGGAATTTCCATGCTGACGGTTTTATTCTTGTTTTTGAAGCTCATTTCGCCCAGGGCGTTCATGACCATATTCAATTCTGAATCGTAATTTTCGGCTTCGCGGGTGTAGGCCACTTCGATGTACAGGGGAAAATCCTTAGCGGGCAGCATATCGTCAAAATTGGCCGTACCCTGACCGTCTTTGGCTTCATAAAGCCTGGTGTTTCTGAAACCGTTCCAATAATAATAATCCAGCTTGTTAGGCAAAAGCTGTCCGCAGTAGGTGAACAGCAAATTGATATTCATTTGTCCTGGTATGATTTCCGCAATCCGGACATCTATATTGGAGAGGATTTCTTCTATTTTTCGGGGCAGCCAGATATAGGCTTTTTGCAGGTTGCCTGCAAGATCTTCGAAACTAATGGCGGCTCCGTGCGGATGTGAACGTAAAAGGGCCAGGCTCCAGTAATAATATTTCAGGGCAAGATTAATCTGCAATTTGGCTTCCTGCTCCTGTCCCTGTTGTATAAAATCGAGTATTTTTTCCTGCCGGACGGCATAGCTGCGCTCAATTTCTTTGCGGTCGACGTAGCGGAACACCCTGTATTTATAATCCTGTCCAGCTTCCTCGATAACTATTTGTCCGACGTTGTCGAGCGAGGCGCAGGAATAGGATCGCACTATTTGCCGCGCTTTCTCCTGAAACTGAAAATCATTGCCCACCCGGGTTTGTTCCCAAAGGGTTTCAAGCTCGGAGCTGATGTTGGTCGAAATTTGATCGATCAAAAAGTTCATGGCTTGTTTATCGGCCGTTTCCATATCCATGCCTAAGCCTTCGGCACAGATATAATTGGTACCGTCGTTTTTAATGCTTTGCATTCTTTGCTGAGCAAGTTCCTGTTGGGCGCTTGACGACAGACTCAGTATTAGGAATAAAAAACTGATAACAAAGCGAATAGTGCAGTTCATGAACTCTGAGGATTTTGTAAAAAAAATAAAAATTTTACGCACAAAGATATGTTTTTTTTAGA
>CAZAUQ010000034.1:0-25304 GCA_964488495.1 uncultured Bacteroidales bacterium | reverse complement strand
AGGTTTTGTTCGCAATGAAACACCACCAGGTAATGCCGGTTGCCCTTGTGGTTCCTGAAAAAGAGATTTTTACAATGAATGCCCGGCAGATGTTCCCAGTATTGTTTGCCGGTTTCGATGCTGGGAGTGGGCGGATGCTCCAGGTAATGAAAGTCGATGTTCAGCTCTTTGAGTCTGGCGTAAACCTGCTCTTGTCCAATCATAGTATCAACGAAAATAGCTGTGTAAAAGGTATAATGGTGTATGAATGAATACAGCACAAAGTTAGGATTTTTATTATCTTTGTCAGCCCTTTTATGGAATTGAAATATGAGCGACGATAAAAAAATAATCTTCTCCATGGTAGGTGTGAACAAAATCTTTCCACCTCATAAACAAGTACTCAAAGACATTTATCTTTCCTTTTTTTACGGTGCCAAGATCGGTATCATTGGCCTGAACGGATCGGGAAAATCAACCCTGATGAAAATCATTGCCGGTATCGAAAAAGAATACCAGGGCAATGTGGTGTTTTCGCCCGGATATTCGGTTGGCTACCTGGAACAGGAACCTAAGTTGGATAATGCCAAAACCGTCAAAGAAATAGTGATGGAGGGCGTGCAGGAAGTAATGGATGTCCTGAAAGAATATGAGGATATCAATCAACTGTTTGCCTTGCCCGAATATTACGAGGATGCCGACAAAATGCAAAAGCTTTTCGACCGTCAGGCCGAATTACAGAACAAGATTGATGCCACCGATGCCTGGAATATCGATAATAAACTGGAAAGAGCCATGGATGCCCTGCGTTGTCCTCCCGACGACCAGACAGTAGCCACTCTTTCGGGTGGTGAACGCCGTCGGGTAGCGCTTTGCCGTTTGCTCTTGCAGCAACCCGATGTGCTGCTGCTCGACGAACCGACCAACCACCTGGATGCCGAATCGATCGACTGGCTGGAACAGCATTTGCAACAATACCCCGGCACGGTGATTGCCGTCACCCACGACCGTTACTTTCTGGATCATGTGGCCGGCTGGATACTGGAGCTGGACCGGGGCGAAGGCATTCCCTGGAAAGGCAATTACAGCTCCTGGCTGGAACAGAAGACTCAGCGCATGGCCATGGAAGAAAAACAGGCCAGCAAGCGCCGCCGCACCCTGGAACGCGAACTGGAATGGGTACGTATGGCTCCCAAAGCCCGTCAGGCCAAAGGCAAAGCCCGTTTGAATTCCTATGACAAACTGCTGAACGAAGACCAGAAGCAACGCGAAGAAAGTCTGGAATTGTTTATTCCCAACGGCCCCCGCCTGGGTAACAAGGTAATTGAGGCGGTAGATGTAGCTAAAGCTTACGGGCATAAATTACTGTTTGAACAACTGAATTTCAACCTGCCTCCCAATGGTATTGTTGGTGTAATCGGCCCCAACGGTGCCGGTAAAACCACCCTTTTCAAACTGATCATGGGCCTGGAACAAGCCGACAAAGGCCGTTTCGAAGTAGGAGAGACGGTACGGCTTGGTTATGTGGATCAAAGTCACGAAGCCATCAAAGCGGACCAGAGTGTGTATGAAATTGTTTCCGGCGGTCAGGAATTTATCCGGGTGGGCGGCAAGGAAATTAATGCCAGGGCTTATTTGTCACGTTTCAATTTTACCGGAGCCGATCAGGAAAAAAAGGCCGGTGTGCTCTCGGGCGGTGAGCGCAATCGCCTGCATCTGGCCCTGAACCTTAAATCGGAATCCAACGTGCTTTTGTTGGACGAACCTTCCAACGACATCGATGTCAATACCCTGAGAGCGCTGGAAGAAGGCCTGGAAAGTTTTGCCGGCTGTGCGGTAGTTATCAGCCATGACCGCTGGTTTCTGGATCGTATTTGCACCCATATCCTCGCTTTCGAGGGTAATTCCCGGGTATTTTACTTTGAAGGTTCCTATACTGAATATGAGGAAAACAAACGGATGCGTTTGGGCGACGAAAGCCCACGGCGTATACGTTACCGTCAATGGGAAGATTAACCACAGCTCAAAAACGAATAAAGCATGCAACTCAAAATCAACAAACCATTTACAACTCTCTTACTGAGTATGGCTTTCCTGCTATCGGGCTGCCAGCAGAACAAGGAGGTCGGACAGGTAAAACCTGAATCTGACTCTACGCTTTGGTCTGTCCGGATGGCCGAATCAGAAATGAAACGCTTTCCCGAGCTTTGGCAATTTGATCACGGACGTCGACTGTTTTTTGGATATACCCAGGGCCTGGGCGCCAAAACCATGCTCGCTATGTGGCAGGCCACCGAAGACCAAAAATACTACGATTACGTGTATCGCTGGGCCGACAGTATTATAGGTCCCGAGGGACAAATTTATCTTTACGAACCCCTTAGCTACAACCTGGACTTTGTAAATTCGGGCAAAGTCCTTTTTGACCTCAATGCCCAAACAGGGGAGCCCCGTTTCAAAATGGCCATTGACAGCATCATGAATCTGCAGCTGCGTCAGCAGCCCCGTACTCACCAGGGTGGTTTCTGGCATAAAAAAATCTACCCATATCAAATGTGGCTCGATGGTCTGTACATGGCCGGCCCCTTTATTGCCCGCTACGCGAAGGAATATAATGCCCCCGAATGGATGGACGAGGTCATTCATCAACTGACTCTGGCGGGCAGACAAACCTACGATCCCAAAACGGGATTGTTTTATCACGCCTGGAATTCCAACCGCGAACAAGCCTGGGCCAATCCGCAGACAGGCTGTTCACCCAATTTCTGGGGCCGCAGCATAGGCTGGTACGCCATGGCCCTGGTGGATGTGCTGGACTATATTCCCGAAGATCATCCCCGCAGGGGTGAAGTGATACAATTGCTAAAGAAACTCTCTGCCGGCATGTTGCGTTGGCAGGACGAACGTACCGGGCTTTGGTATCAGGTAGTGGATCAGGGTCAGCGCGAAGGTAATTACCTGGAATCTTCGGTTTCTGCCATGATGATGTATACCTACGCCAAAGGCTATAATAAAGGCTATCTGAGCCGAAAATACCATAAGGCCGCCGACCGGGTATTAGACGGATTAATTGCACACCGTATAGTGGCCAACGAAGATAATACCATTTCGCTCAGCTATTGCTGTGCTGTTTCCGGCTTAGGTGGTAATCCTTACCGGGACGGTAGTTTTGAGTATTACGTAAACGAAAGAATTAGACACAACGACGGCAAAGCCACCGGGCCTTTTATTATGGGTTGTCTGGAACTGGGACGATAATCAGACCAACCGGCGAATCAAGTCTTCCTTGTTACCGGGCAGTAAATCAATCATCGGCAATTCTATCATAGTGTAACAACCCGGAGCCTGCTTTGTGCTTGCTCTGGCTACGGCCACCAGTAATTGGGCAGTGAGAGCGGGATTGTTGATGCGCATGCTGAATTCCAGCTGCTGATTATGAGTTTTGCCCGAAACGCCTTTGCGTATCATATGTACACCGTGTCCCATATCGAGCAGGGCATTGACCTCTTCCACCTGCATTACATGCGTCTCATCGTGTGCAAAGTAGGCATCGGCCTTGATGGCGGCAGCAACTGTATTGAAATCGTATCCTTTTTCTACTTCGATGTAGACCATGCGGCGATGTACGCCGGTGCCCAAAGGAATGGTCATAGAAAGTGCAGCCTTGACGCCCGGCACCGACTTGACGGCAACGGTATGGCCCATACTCATTCCGGGTCCAAAGTTTGTATAAGTAATGCCCTTCGGAGCGGAAGCTTCCATCAGGGCACGAATCACCGAGTCGCTGCCCGGATCCCAGCCGGCCGAAATAACAGATACCTGCTTGTTTTCTTTGGCAATTTTATCGAGTTTTTGTTTCAGATTCCAGATGTCGCCATGAATATCAAAACTGTCAACGGTATTGATGCCAAGACTCAGCATTTCGGCAGCGTATTTTTGAACGCTGCGGCTGGGAGTACACAAAATAGCCACCTCGGTTTGGGGAAGTTCTTTAACGGAGGCGACTACCCGATAGGGATGTAATTCAACAGGCTGAGCACCCTGAGGATCACGGCGAACAATGCCGGTCAATTCAAAGTCAGGAGCGTTTTGCAGGGCTTCCAGTAAGTATTTGCCAATGTTCCCGTATCCGATGATAGCGACTTTAATTTTTTGCATAAAGCGAAAGTTATGAAGGAAGGTCAGTTTCTATCCTTCTTATTTATGATTAGTGATATCGAGTTCTTTGTCGTCGAGCTTCTTCTTTTTGGAATAAAACCATAAAACCAGCAATTCACAGGTTATGGCCAGTAAAGTAACAGCCAGAGCGGTCCAGAGAGAGCTGTCGGTTTTTTGCAACAAAAAGGCAGTTGCCAACACCAGGATATTGAAGAATAATAAACTAAAACAAATGGCCGGATGGCTTAGCCCAAGCACCAGCAGACGATGATGCAAATGGCGTTTGTCGGCCTGGAAAGGAGATTTTTTAAGGTAAAGCCTTATACCCACTACCGTAATAAGGTCCATAATGGGTACAATGAGCAGCGCATACATAATCGTACCCGGATAGCTGATCTGCAACAGGCCCAGTGGCAGGGTATCCATATTGGCCAGTTTAATGCCGAAAATAGCCAGAAAAACTCCAATCAGCATGGAACCTATGTCGCCCATAAAAATGCGGGCGGGTGCAAAATTAAAGATCAAAAAGCCCAGAACGGCTCCGCCCAGAGCCAGCGAAGTATAGGAATAATCCAGTTGGCCGTATTGGTAAAAGATATAACCGAAAATCAGGCTCAGAAATACGCTCAAACTTGCGGCAAGCCCGTCAATACCGTCAATAAAGTTCATCGCGTTGATGACACCCACTACAAAGAACAGGGAAAACAAAATATTGACAAAACGGCGCATGGCTGTCCCGGCTTCAAAAATGGGGATGTGGTTAAAATGCACCTGGCCGATAAAAACTATAATCGAAGCAATCAGCACTTGATAAAAAAGCCGGCTGAGGGGAGAGGAGGGGATAAGGTCATCCTTGAGGGCCACAAAAAACAGCAACACGGCTGCTGCTGCTAAGCTACTGAGTTCCAATGAATCACAGATAATTCTAAACAGTAAGATACTGAAAAAGAATCCTATGAAAATGCCTATACCCCCCAGGTTGGAGATGTTCTTTTTATGAATTTTTCGTTCTTCGGTGGGAGCATCAAACAATAGTTTCTTAACCGAAATCTTGATGATGTTCGGCATGGCGATGCAGGAAACAATAAAAGCCGTAAAAAAGATGAGTAGAGCTGTCGATATCATACGCAAATCATAGTTTATACTAATAACTCAAAATGCTCTGCTTTATTGTCGCTAAAAGAGAATTTTTTTTAGCTTTTTTTTCGTATAATGTTATAATATTTATACAGAGCATAATAGCTGTTATAATTATTTTATCAGGGTCAGGGACATCAAACCCAAAACCACTTCGTTACTTAAAGCTTCGAATTCTAAATGACTCAGTTCTTTGTCCGGATTCAGAGTAACATCCAGTATGGTGGCGGCACCTCCGGGAATGTATCGGTTGGCGGCTCCCCTGAGTTGTAAGAGCTTACCGGGTTCTTTACTTACTTCTCCCGTCGACAGCAGTAAGCGCCAGGGGCGGGGAGCCTTGAGTCTGAAGGCTAGTCCGTCATCGAAGACATCCTGTTCTATGGCAGGCCAGTTTTCGGGATTGATCAGCAACAGGCTGTCGCAGCTGCCGTCAAGGTAATAGAAACTGAGTTTACCGTTGGGCAGGCCGTATTGCATGTGGTTAGTGGAACCGGCCATTAGCAGATAGGCATGCCGGGCTTTGCCTTCCAAAGAAAGGCGGGCCGATGTGGGATAATTATCCCATTGAGAAACAAAAAGAATGTTGTTTCGCAAACTGTCGCCGGGGCTGGCAAACCGCAGGCCCAGGCTGGTGTTGATCAGGTTATTCTGGCCGGCTGCCCGACGTAGTCCGCTGTCGTCGATTTGAACAATATGCATGGGACTACACCAGTCGCCTATGCCCTGGGTAGGGATTTGGAGCGTGGTGTACAGGGAACGAGGACTGAGGTATTTGCCGTACCGGAAAATGTTCCTGAGTTGGTCGTTGTAACAGGAACTCAAATCAATGCTTTCCTGCTGTTCGGGAGCTGCCGGGGGCAGGTTCCAGTTGATGACCGTGCTCTGCGCCAAAACTTTGTCTTTTTCTTTGATTTCTATCAGGTTACTGCCCATACGAACAGCTTTACTGTTGCGAATGGGAGCAGAAAGGTTTTGTGCAGACAGCCTGAGCGATTTAATTTTTTCCCCGTTCAAAAATATCTCTGTCTGAACGCTTTGGCTCATGGAGTTGTTGCGGATACGGAACGAAAGTTGTTTTTCCTCTTGATTACCGGCTTCGGGGATAATTTCCAGCCCCTGCCTGAGCTCCGTCGACAGGACCTGCCACCAGCTGACCTGCCCTTGTTTCAGTAAGGCAAAGAAATTGTGAGAGCCCTTGGTGCCGCGCACTAATGCATTAAAATGTTTGCTGTCGTTTTGCCCTGGTTCCAGTATCGACTGAGGATCGTATATGTCCAGGATTTCGGCCTTTTCTGGCAGCGGCAGAGAGAGTTGTTCACCTGTGGCTATGACAGCAGGGAACGTCCATGTTTCCAATTTGTTTCCTTGCTCTGTTATAACTATGTCGAAATACCTTCCCGCGGGGCAAAGGATTTGCATAAGAGGTTTTTCAACCGAACTGATGATTTTTACATCGGTCAATTCTGTTCCGTTTAAGTTCACCAATGGGGTTTGGTCATAGTGCAGAGGCAGTTCCAGCAAAAATTCCGGATCCTGGTCAAAGTTAGAATGTATCTGCCAATGGCTGGTATTTTCTTTGCGTTCGAAACGGTAACTAAGGTCCGGAATTTCTATCGAAGCACTGTCCCACTGAGACGGGAAACCCGGACGCAGATACACTATGTTGTGCAAAAGATCGGGTTCGATACCAAACAGTCCTTCGATCACTGCACGTGAATAGACGCCCACAACATCGGCAAAGTCGCGGTAAATTTCGCCCCGGGCGGCATCGTAATAACTGATTTGCCCTACATTACCGGGGCTGCCGCCCAGGTACATGCCGTCCATAACTGCCGATTTCATCAGTTTGAAGCCCATTTCCGGACTGCCTCCCTGGAAACAGGCCAAAGCGGTGTGCATCACTTCGGCAAAGGCTACATTGTTGACCGACCAGACATAAGGCTGCCAGTTGGAGGTGGAGATCATGGCAAGGTCTGTTTCGGGCAAATAAGCCTTAGAAAGTCCTTCGTTGTTTATCCGAACAGGAATATGAGGAATTTCGTGTTCAATGTAATTCAAAGCCTGCCGGCTCGTAAAAGGATCGTGCAGCCCTGCATCTATAGCGTGGTAGATGGTCCAGACGCCGGCTTGTTCATGCAGTCTTTGTAATCCAAAGGCATCGCGGAATTCAGCCCAATGGCCTTTTTCGGGCAACCACAGTACATGATTGACAGCCTCCCTTATTTTTTCGGCTTCTTTGCGATAGGGTTCGGAATCTTCACCTATCATGACAGCCAATTCGGCCGCCATCTGATTTGCCCGGTAATTGTAGGCTGTTGAATGGGTAACCGCCCCTCCGTTGTACTGCAGGGCATCGCTGGCCCAGATGCAGCAATAAGCATCGTAGAGTCCGTCGCCGTCGGGGTCGAAGCAACGCTTTTCCCAGGCCAGGTGGCGGGTCAGTACCGGCCACATTTCGCACACAAAGTCCAGGTCACCGGTCCAACGGAAATGCCAAAGCAGTTCGTCTATGTAGCAGAGATTCATGTCGTAATGGTTCATAGTGCCCGGGTTGTCCGGATAACGGGCAATATAACCGGAACTGTACATATCGCTGCCAGCCACCTTGGCCGAACGGGCCAGGTTGAGGGCGGTATCCATGATTACCCCTTTATCTGGAGGAATAGTCATTTGTGAAGCTCCGTAAGCACGGAAATGCTCCCTGGCTCTGTCGTGCCAGCCCAGGACGTCACCGGTGTAGGCACCTCTCCAGCCGGCCAGCCTTGTTCGCCAACCTATGGAACCATGCAGGTAGGAGGGGCTTTCCCAGATGGCGTCGGCTGCCATGGCCAGGGCTCCGCCCATGGCGTTGATGTAGGGGTCGGGGCTATTGATTCTTAGCCTTCCGGCAATGCGGGCAGCGTCCTGCAGCGCCTGCTCAAAAGCGAATCCGGACTCTGTTACGGAAGTTTCAGGCTTTAGCCCCATGCCGAAGGTTATGTAAAAAACCGCTTTATTATCCAGAGGCAGCCGGGCCAGCAGAAGTGGTTGGTTTTGTTGAGGTTCGGCATTTAGCAGATGGTCCAGATCGTTGGGTTTCTCGGCATTACCAAGATTAAGCTCAGCTTCTTCGGGAAAAATACCGTACAACGTTCTGAGTTTGTTGGCCGGGTTGTTTAAAGCGTCTGCTGTCCAGTCCGAAACATCCCCGGAGGCTCCATACCAAAGTTGAAAGACAGAATCCTGTATGTTGTAATGGTTATACCGGCAATAGGCTGTTTTCAGTTCAAAAGCGTCGTCGGGGTCGGCACCCATGTCGCCGTCGCGGCTGAAGCGTTTTCCGCGGGCTCCGCCGTACACGGCGATTAATTGCAATCCGGGTTCGGGCTGACTGAATTCGAAACGAAAGAGGGCTCCTTCACTGTCGTAACGGGCCAAGGCTTGCAATTCGAGGCTACCTTTACCCAGGACAGGGTCTTTAATTGTGTAGATGCGCAGTCCCGGACGGTAGCGGCTTTCTATCTTTTCAGCCTGATGCAGCCAGATTTTTTGTTCGCCTTTGACTAAAGCAAAGCGCAGATTGCCCGACATGACAGAGCGGTAAAAACCAAATTCGGGCACATCTCCGGTTTCTAATCTGAAGGCCTGGTTGTTGCCGTATAGAGCACGATTGAATTTACGGACCGAATCGGCACGAAACACAAAATCAGAGCCATCGGGCAAATACCTTAGTTCCCTGCCGGCTGAGCTGTGATTGTTTTGAAGGCAGGAGTTCAGAAAGAACAGCAAAAAAAAGAGAAAAAAAGCAGAAAACTTTTTCATCAACAGCTATTTTATAAGGTAGTATCAAGAATCATCATCAGGACAAATCCGATCATTACACCTACCGTTCCCAAATTGGAATGTTTACCTTCCTGCAACGAAGGAATTAGTTCTTCAACCACCACATAAATCATGGCTCCTGCTGCAAAAGCCAGCAGCCAGGGCATAAAACCGAAAGCCGAACCGGCCAGGAAAACAACCAGAACGCCGGCAACAGGTTCAACGATACCCGACAGTGAACCGTACAAAAAGGCTTTGAGACGCGAACCACTGGCTTGTTTCAGAGGCAGGGCAACGGCCATGCCTTCGGGGATGTTTTGTAAACCTATCCCTATAGCCAGTGCAAAAGCAGAAGCCAATGAAAAACCTTGTTCCACGGCTCCCGAAAAACCAAAGCTCAAACCAACGGACATGCCTTCGGGTATGTTGTGCAAGGTGAGCGCCAACAATAGCATGGTGCTTCGCCGCCAGCCGGAAGGCAAACCTTCGGGAGTCTTGCTGCCGGGGTGAAGGTGAGGCAACAGGGTGTCGAGCAGCCAGAGAAAGAAACCGCCCGACAAAAATCCTATGGAAGCCCTGATCCATGGCACTTTACCCTGGGCTTCGGCCATCTCGATGGCAGGAATCAGCAGAGACCACACCGAAGCAGCAATCATAACACCGGCGGCAAAACCCAGAAAAATCTTTTGAAAGGCAGGATTAATCTCGTTCTTGAAAAACAAAACAAAGGAGGCTCCCAATACCGTAGACAAAAAGGTAATGCCCGTACCAATCAAGGCCAAAAGCAGGGGATTAGTTTCCATTGTATTTATTTTTTACCGGACAGACCGATAATGGCTTGGTTATTATAAAAAACGGCGGCAAAGATACGTATTATTCATCTAAACTAAGTCGGCTGTATTCATTTTTTAAGGCTTGAGAGGGCTTCCGACAATTTATTTTCGATCGGGATTGCCTAACTTTGTGCCGGGTGGCTTTTTTTGTGCCACTTTTTTATACGTTTCCGGCTTTTTTTGCGTTATTACTATTCTGAAAAGCCGTTCAAAACAACGGACAATGGCCTGAAGCCTTAAATTTTGCTTTATGATTGAATACATCAAGGGAGAAATAAAACAGCTGACCCCCACTTTTGTAGTGCTGGACAAGGCCGGTATCGGCTTTTATCTGCAAATCAGCCTGAATACCTTTACTGAACTGCAAAGTCTGCAGGAATGCACTCTCTTTGTGCATGAGGTAATACGCGAGGATGCCTATTTGTTTTACGGCTTTTATCGTTCCGAAGAACGGGATGCTTTTCGTAAACTGATCAATGTGACTGGTATAGGCGCAAATACAGCCAGAATGATACTCTCTTCGCTCACGGTGTCTGAACTGGAATCCAGTATAATCAGTGAAAATGTGCATACGTTGCAATCGATCAAAGGCATAGGGCTCAAAACGGCTCAGCGCCTTGTTGTAGAGCTCAGGGACAAGGTAAGTCGCAGCGGTTTGAGCGGTGGCGAAACTGGTATTGCTTCCGCCGCAGGAAATCAGGTGCGTCAGGAAGCGCTGGCGGCCCTTCAGATGTTGGGTTTTGCTCCTTCCCAATCTGCCAAAGCCGTAAACACTGTATTAAAAGAATTACCCAGTATACCTGTGGAACAGGTAATCAAAGCCGCTTTAAAAATACTATAGTTCTTGAAGGGTATTCGGTACATATGGCTGCTTATTGTTCTTTGTCTTCCGGTCACGGTACAAGAGCTTTTTGCTCAGGCTGACGAGTCGAAAGGCTCTGAAGATAAAGTTGGCCTGAGGTATCCTGTATCTCAGCAAGCCCCGCTTTCGTACGAAGATTTGATCAGGCCGGTGATGGGTGACCTGAAGGATCCCGAAAACCTGAAAAGCAGTATAGAATACGACCTGAACAGCGGTGATTATGTGGTTCGCACCTATATCGGCGGGAACGAGGTGAGTACACCCATCAGTCTTACTCCCGAAGAATTCAGGGCTTACTGGGATGCCAAAACCAGGGCGGATTTTTTCAAGAAAAAAAACCAGGTCGATTACAGCAAAAAAAAGGAAGCTTTCTCTTTGACAGACTTGCAGTTTGATATCGGAGCCGCCGAAAAGATATTCGGCCCGGGAGGGGTGCAGCTCAAAACCCAGGGTTCGGCCGAAGTGAGTTTTGGTGTCAAAAACAACATCGTTGACAATCCCTCTTTGTCGGAACGGGCCCGCAACCGCACTTTTTTCGATTTTGACCAAAGCATACAACTCAGTGTCAACGGCAAGGTGGGCGATAAGATCAACGTCAACATGAATTACGACACCGAGGCCACTTTTGATTTTGATACCAAAGCCATAAAACTGCGCTACGAAGGCAAGGAAGACGAAATCATCAAAAGCCTGGAAGCCGGCAACGTGAGCATGCCCGTCAAGAATTCCCTGATCAACGGAGCCAGCTCACTGTTTGGAGTCAAGACCCAATTGCAGTTTGGCAAACTCAATATTGCCGCTGTACTTTCACAGCAAAATACTCAAACCAAATCGGCCAGCCTGAGCGGAGGGGTGCAGACCACTCCCTTTGAGATTTCCGTAGATGCCTACGACGAAAACCGTCATTACTTTCTTTCGCATTACTTCAGGGATCATTACGACCAATGGATGGAAAACCTGCCCTATATTTCTTCGGGTGTAGTCATTAACAAAGTGGAAGTCTGGGTGACCAACAAAACGGCGGTCATGGACAATGCCCGCGACATTCTGGCATTTGCAGATATGGCCGAGCCCGATCGGATATCCAATGCCTATTGGATCAAAGGACAGAACAACTATCCTTCCAACGATGCCAACAGTCTGTATGCAGAAATTGTAGAGAATTACGCCGATGCCAGGCAGATCAACATCTCTGCCTCGGTGCTGGAACCCCTGACCGCTCAGGGAATAAATATAGGCAAGGATTACGAACGCCTGGAGAGTGCCCGCCGCCTGGAACCCTCCGAATATAAGCTCAACACCAGCCTGGGTTATATCAGCCTGAATCAGGCTCTGCGTTCGGACGAGGTACTGGCTGTGGCTTTTGAATACACCAAAAACGGCAAGGTTTACCAGGTGGGCGAATTTTCAACCGACGGAGTGGAATCGCCCAAGGCTCTGTTGGTCAAGTTGCTCAAAGGTACCGACTTTTCGCCTCAGGCTCCCTTTTGGGACCTGATGATGAAAAACGTCTATGCCCTGGGAGCCTATAGTATGTCAATGGACAACTTCAAGCTCAACATCAGTTTTCAGAACGATACCCTGGGATTGTACGTCAATTATTTGAGCGAGGGAAAGATAGCCAACCAGATTCTATTGAGGGTGATGAACATGGACCGACTGAACCTGAATCGCGATCCTATTCCCGACGGGCAGTTCGATTACGTGGAAGGATATACGGTGATGTCGTCCAACGGAAGAATTGTTTTTCCTGTACTGGAGCCTTTTGGCTCTCATTTGCGCAAAGCCATAGGCGACGATGCCCTGGCCGAAAAGTATATTTTTCAGGAGCTCTACGATTCTACCTTGACCGTTGTTCAGCAGCTGACCGAAAAAAACAAATTTCGCATCGAAGGGGAATACAAGTCTTCTCAGGGAGGAGCGGATATTTCGCTGGGCACGATGAATGTCAGCCCGGGTTCGGTCAAAGTAACGGCAGGCGGAGTCCTGCTGACCGAAAACGTCGATTATGTAGTTGATTACTACTCCGGAACAGTGAGCATTATAAACGAAAACCTTTTGTCTTCGGGAACAACCATCAATGCCAGCTGTGAAGATCAGGGTGTTTATAATATGGTGCGCAAATCGCTGGCCGGCTTTAATATGGAATATGCTTTCAGTAAGGATTTCAGCATGGGAGCCACTTTGATGCATCTTTCCGAAAAACCTCTCACCAACAAAGTAGACATGAATACGGAGCCCCTCAACAATACCATCATGGGGCTCAATACCGGATTTTCTATACAATCGCAGGGCCTGACCAATCTGATTGATAAACTGCCTCTGATCAATGTAACCAAACCATCACAGCTGACGGTCAAGGCAGAAGTGGCCCAATTGATACCCGGAGCCTCCAAACAAATTGACAATACCGTTTACGTGGACGATTTTGAAGCTGCCAAAAAGACCTTCAGCCTGAGGGATATTACTCAATGGTTTTTGGCCAGTACTCCTTACGATCCCATGGGAGGGCTGTTCCCCGAAGCGGCCTATTCCAACGATTTGCGCTACGGCATGAATCGTTCATTGATATCCTGGTATACTATAGACCAGATATTTACCCAAAGCCGCTCTCAGACCCCCGATCATATCCGCAACGACAATGAGCAATTGTCCAATCATTATGTGCGGGCTGTCAACGAAAAAGAAATCTATCCCGACCGCGATTTGCAATTTAATCAGACCGGATTGCTTTCGGTGATGAATATTTCCTATTACCCGAAACAAAGAGGGCCCTATAATTTCGACACCGACGGCATGCAGGCCGACGGCACCCTGGCCAATCCCGAACAGCGCTGGGGAGGAATCATGCGCAGAATAGAATCGAGCATGACCAATTTCGAAGCAGCCAATGTGGAATACATCGAGTTCTGGCTGATGGATCCCTTTATTTACGACAGCCTGGGTGTGAACAACGGAGGAGACTTGTATTTCAACCTGGGTGAGATATCGGAAGACGTACTCAAGGATGGCCGCAAATCATTTGAAAACGGCTTACCTATGGGCAGCGATCAAAGCTACGTGTCCGAAACCGTTTGGGGTAAGGTTTCCAACAAAACCGTCAATGTATATGCCTTTGACAATACCCAGGGAATCAGGCGTATCCAGGATGTGGGTCTGGACGGGCTCAGCGATGAAGAAGAAGCTGACAGAAGGGCCGATTATTTGAATGCCTTGGAAAATTCCCTGAATCCCGATGTGCTGGAACGCTGGAGAAACGATCCCTTTTCGCCTCTGAACGATCCGTCGGGCGACAATTACCACTACTACAGGGGCAGCGATTACGACCGCTTCAAAACCAGCATCCTGGATCGTTACAAATACTACAGCGGCCCCCAGGGTAATTCACAGGCCAGTGCTGATACCGGTGAAAGTTACGAAACGGCTTCCACTACCTTGCCCGATGTGGAAGATATTAATGCCGATTTTACCCTGAATGAAACAGAACGTTATTATCAATACAAAGTGTCGCTGAGGAAAGAAGACCTGGAAATAGGCCAAAACTTTGTGAACGACAAAAGAACCTCAGTGGTACGCCTCAAAAACGGCAAATCGGAACAAGTCAGCTGGTATCAGTTTAAAATACCCGTCAGGGACTACGACAAAAGAATAGGCACCATCAACGGATTCAACAGCATTCGTTTTATCCGGATGTTTATGACCGGTTTTCAGGACAGCACTGTATTGCGTTTTGGTAGTCTGGACCTGGTCAGGGGCGACTGGCGGGTTTATACCAAAGACCTGGCTCCCACGGGTGTAGTGCCCGCTGCTGAAACCATGATGGAAGTCACCACGGTTGATTTGGAAGAAAACTCTTCGCGTGAGCCTATACACTATGTTTTGCCTCCCGGAGTACAAAGGGAGGGAGATCCCGGTCAGCCTGGAGTATATCAACAAAACGAACAATCTTTGGCGCTGAGGATCAGACAACTAGCCCCGGGTGATGCCCGCGCGGTTTACAAAAATACCGGCCTGGACTTCAGGCAATACGAACGACTGCAGTTGTTTGTGCACGGCGAAGCGCTGCCCGAAGACCTGGATCCCCCCGCCAATTACGAAATGACGGTTTTTATTCGTTTAGGCTCCGACTACCAGAACAATTATTACGAGTACGAAGTTCCTCTGAAAATATCTCAGCCCAACGTTCATAATCCTGAATCAGTCTGGCCGGATGAAAACTTTATAGATCTGCCTTTTGAGTTGCTTACCACCATCAAAAACAGGCGTAATTCACAAGCCGGAGGCATCAACTATACCAAAGCCTATTACGAATACGATCCTATCAAAGAAAAGAATAAAGTCAGCATAATGGGTAATCCCAGCTTGTCGGAGGTCAAAACCATCATGATAGGAATTCGCAACAACGGAACCACCCTGAAGTCGGTAGAAGTCTGGATAAATGAATTAAGATTGAAAGGTTTTGCCAATCAGGGAGGCTGGGCAGCCATGACCAATGCCACCCTGGCTGTCTCCGATCTGGGAACGGTCACTTTTGCGGGCCGTTACGAATCGGTAGGTTTTGGCGGTATCGAACAGCGGGTGGCCGAGCGCAGGCTGGAAGATTACAAACTGATGAACCTGGCGATGAATTTCGATCTGGGCAAGCTTTATCCCAAACAGGGAATTTTGAATTTCCCCGTCTATTACTCCATTTCCCGTCAGAGCCATACACCCAAATACGATCCTTTGAATCAGGATCTCCTGCTTGAAGATGTGCTGAAGACAGCCGACACAAAGGCGGAGAAGGATTCCATTCTGGATTACAGCTCCAAAATAGTGAATGTCCGAAATCTGAATGTATCGAACCTGCGCCTCAATGTTAAGAGTAAAACACCCCTCCCCATAGACCCGGCCAATTTTTCGGCCTCAGGCAGTTACAGCGAAACCTATAAACATGATGCCAGCACGGAATATGAAATCACCCGCAATTATAACGCCGGTATCACCTACGGTTATACATCTCCGCTCAAAGCCTGGGAACCCTTTGCCAAAAGTAAGAAACTGGAATCTCCCTGGTTAAAAATGATCAAGGAATTCAACCTGACCTGGATACCCAATTCCATCACCTTCGGCAGCCGCTTGTCGCGCTATTATTACGAGCTTCAGAATAGGGATTTGACCTCTTTGAGCCTGATAAACAATATTCCCCTTAATTTCAGTAAAAACTTTCTCTGGAACACCGATTTCAACCTGACCTGGAATTTCACCAAGAACATGAAATTCAGTTTTGCTACCAACAACAGTTCCCGTATTCAGGAGACCTTGAATTCTCCGGTAAACAAAATACTTTATCCCGATGAATACGAGAACTGGAAAGACACGGTACGACAGAGTATACGCAGCCTGGGTACGCCGCTCAATTACCAGCAAAACATCAGGTTTACCTGGAGCATTCCTTTCAACCGGATTCCGGTACTGGATTTTATTACTGCCAACGCTCAGTATGATGCCACTTACAAATGGGATAAAAGCGCCGAGATCAGGGATCTGGAGATGGGAAATACCATTTCCAACAATCGTAACATCAGTTTCAATCCTTCCTTTAATTTTGAAACCTTGTACAATAAGTCTGACTTTTTGCGCGAGGTCAATCAGATATACGCTTCATCCGGCAAAAGTAAACCTGCTTCATCCGGCAGAAATACGCCTGCCACGCCCGCCAGGGTTTCAAGCAATCAGCGTACTGCTCCTAAACAGGAAGCCGCCAAATACGAAAAAGAACTTAAACTCATACCGGGCGAAGAGTTCGAAGTGAAACATAACTTAAAAAATAAGCGTTTAATAATAAGGGCTGTAGACGCCAAGGGCAAGGATGTAGCCCTTCGCTATAAAATCGTAGATGAAAACAACCTGAACATTCGGAGCAGGGACAGTATGCAAATCAAGTTACTCATTGTTCAGAAACCTTCGCTGGACGATAAAGATTGGTACAAAGCTCTGCAGTTGGGATCGCGTTTGCTGATGTCAGTACGAAATCTTCAAATCACGTACGATCAGACAAACGGACTTACTATTCCCGGATTCAGGCCTGAAACAGGTTTGATATTCAAAGACAAAGTATATGGCAGAGCTCCGGGTTGGGATTTTGCGAGCGGTTTTTATTCCAACGATTACCTGCAACAATCTATGGCCAGAAATTGGCTGGTTATGTCTGATTCAGTGGTTTCGCCGGCTATTTATACCGAAAACAAATCATTGAAAATCAGGTCTTCGGTGTTACCCATCCAGGGTTTGAAGATAGAATTGAATGCGCAACGCAGCAGCAACAGCAACAAGCAGGTGCAATACATGATTGATGGTATGCCCCGTACTCAGACAGGAAGTTTTTCAATAACGACGGTGGCTTTGCTGACTTCTTTTGGAGGTGCTTCAGCAAAGGATGGTTATTATTCCAGGCATTTTGAACAATTTGTGCAGAACCGGGCTGTCATTGCCGATCGCATGCAACAGAGGGTAAATGGGCTAAGTTATCCCAACGAAGGATTTCTGGCAGGCAGCGAGCTGGCCGGTAAAGCCTACGATGCTCAATACGGCAGTGTCGATCGCAATTCGGCCGATGTGCTGATCCCTGCCTTCATTGCCGCCTATACCGGCCGTTCTGCACACAAGGTCAGTCTGGATCTTTTCCCTTCCATCAAAGCCATGCTGCCCAATTGGAGTATTTCCTACGATGGTTTATCGAAAATTCCCTTCCTGGCAAAATATTTCAGGTCAATTACCCTGAATCATGCCTATAATTGTGCTTACAATGTTACCTCTTATTCCTCGTACAATAATTTTGTCAGTGCCGGAGGGCAGGATGTCGGTTTTGTCAGGGATGTGCTTACGGGTAATCCTCTGCCTTCGTCCATGTATGACATCAGCAGCATCAGCCTGACCGAAAATTTCAGTCCCTTGTTTAACATTCAGGTCACCCTTAAAAACGGGATGAGTGTCAAAACGGAACTGCGTACTTCGCGCAGCCTTAATTTGAGTATCAGCGGAGGCCAACTGGTCGAAGCCGGACAAGTGCAGTACGTATTGGGGGGCAGTTATAAAGTGGCAGATTTCCATCCCTGGGGTATTTTGGAAAACTCCAAGGTTAAAAACGACATGAGATTCAATGCCGACTTCTCCTTCAAAAATTCCTCGGCCCTGATTCGAAAAATTGAGGAAAATTACTCGCAAGCTACTTCGGGTAACAAAACGGTTTCCCTGGACTTGCAAGCCGATTATGTAATCAGTCGTAATTTGAATCTGAAGTTTTATTATTCTCTGGAATCCAGTATTCCGCTGGTGTCGTCCTATCCGGTGACGACTCAGGATTTCGGTTTGAGTTTCCGCTTTAGCCTGACCCGTTAATCTTCGTTCTTACTTAGCTGTTTGCTCCGGATGTAGTCCATTTTGGCCTGAGCCAGCCTTATTTCTTCGAGCAGTCTGGTGATGTCCGAAAGAACGGTAGCAAGTTCACAGGCTGCCTTGAGGGCATTTTTGTCTTCGGGACGCATGCTATAAGTTTTATTTACATCCCCTATAAGCTCCACTTTGAGGTTGCCTCCGTTGTTTAACAAAATGAAATTAATCAGACCATTGAGTTTCTTTTCATTGAAACGTACAATTTCGTAGTTGATGCCTCCGTCCCTGAAGGCATAATTCAAAGCGCCGTCTCTGGGTACATCCTGAGTCTCCGCAAAGAGACCGTCGGAGGAATAGATTCGCAGCCTGGTATGATTGATTTTTTGAGGGCCCGAATAATAACTGGTTACAATCAGACGGCCTTTTTCGTCTACTTTAGTCTGCAAAAAGGTTCGGTTGTAATTGTTTTTGTGTAACTGTTGGTTATTTACGTAATAGCCTACGCTTTCGTAGGCTTTGTTGCGTTGAAAACTGAAATTCTTTTGCTTTTCGGGAAACTGACTTTGTCTTACATTCAATAAGCTGTCGCAATATTCCCGGGTGCGTTTTTGTTCAGCAAATTCAATTTCACGCATCACCTGCAAGCCTTCGCGAATTTTGTCGTAATCTTTGGGAAAAACTATGCGTATGCTGTCTATGTAGTTTTTTGCCGTTTGGTATTGCCTCTGATCAATGGCTGCACGGGCTTTTTGAATGAAAGTATCGGGCAGGTCTTTTTTGTTGGAAACACAAGACTGCATGATAATCAGGCAAAACCCGATGGCCGCATGGTAGGCAAAAACCCTAAACGACATAAGTTTTGATTTTAGTCCACACAAAAGTAGAGTAAACAATGAAAAAAAATGTACTTTTGTCGGCTAATAGTAGTTGTAGTTTGTGAATTTAAGTGAAAACATCAAAGAGCCCTTGTTCATTCTCTTGTCTGAGGTGGCCGAAGAAATGAATGTAAGATGTTGTTTGGTAGGAGGATACGTAAGAGATATTTTTCTAAAGAACAGCTCTCAGGACATCGATATAGTTACAGTAGGAAAGGGTATAGAACTGGCGGAATCGGTGGCTGCCAAACTGGGAAGATCAGCCCGGGTTAATGTCTTTAAGAATTTCGGGACAGCGCAGTTACGCTATGGCCCTCTGGAGCTCGAATTTGTAGGAGCCAGACGGGAATCCTATCAAAGACATTCCCGTAAACCCATTGTGGAGGATGGAAGCCTCGAAGAGGATCTGTTGCGCCGTGATTTTACCATCAATGCTATGGCCATCAGCCTGAACCAAGCTGATTTTGGGGAGTTGATCGATCCGTTTGACGGACAGAGCGATTTAAAAAAGAAAATCTTACGTACACCCTGCGATCCGGATATGACTTTTAGTGACGATCCGCTTCGCATGATGCGAGCTTTGCGTTTTGCCACAACCTTGCAATTCAACATACATCCGGAGACTTTTAAGGCAATTCGTCGCAACAAGGAACGTATTTCCATAGTTTCGGCAGAACGTATCATCGATGAAATACAAAAGATGATGATGGCTGAGCGACCTTCGGAAGGTTTTCGCCTCATGGATAATTCCGGACTGTTGGATATTATCCTGCCCGAACTGGCAGCCCTCAAGGGTGTAGAAACCAAGGATGGCAAAGGACACAAAGACAATTTTTTACATACACTGGCAGTCCTCGACAAAGTGGCAGATCAAAGCAATAACTTATACCTGCGCTGGGTTGCCTTGTTTCACGATATAGCCAAGCCTGCCTGCAAACGTTGGGACGACAAATTGGGCTGGACTTTTCACAACCACAACTTTCTGGGCGAAAAAAAGATCCCGGGAATTTTCCGCCGGCTCAAGTTGCCCATGAACGAACACATGAAGTATGTGCAAAAACTAGTAGGCTTGCATATGCGTCCCATTGCCCTGGTAGAAGAGGAAGTGAGTGACTCAGCCATACGCCGTCTGCTTTTTGACGCCGGCGACGATATAGAAGACCTTATGATATTGTGTGAGGCCGATATAACATCCAAAAATCCGGCAAAGGTGCAGCGTTTCCTGGAAAATTTTCAGTTGGTGCGCAGAAAGATGAACGATCTGGAAGAGCGCGACCGCATCCGCAATATGCAACCTCCGGTGAGCGGAGAGGAAATTATGGACACATTTGGACTGCCTCCCGGTAAAGTAGTAGGAGAAATCAAAAACAGCATCAAAGAGGCTATTCTCGACGGGCTGATTCCAAACGAATATGGGGCCGCCAGGGAATTTATGCTTCAAAAAGCCCTTGAATTGGGGCTGGAGCCTTACAAGCAGGAGGGTTCTTCGTCCTGATGTTGTTCCCTGAGCAGATCGTTGACGGTTTTAACAGGATTGAAGGTGCCAATAGGTACTTCGACAAAAACCGTAATCCAGTCTGACATGGCTCCGTTCCAAAGGCCGGGTAATTCCAGGGCTTTGAGTTCCTGACCGTTTTTCGATTTAATGGAAATAAAGCCGGTGTTTTTGTCTACATAACGCCTGAGGTCAAATTTTTTCCCCTTGTAGTTTTTGATACCGCAAACCAGGTCTACCGGGTTGAAATGGGTGCCTTCCCGGTACATGGCTGCCTTTTCGGGATTGTCCGTGTCTATCTGTGAGCTCTCCAATATCTGCAGTGAAGTGCTGCCATCTTTGTTGTACACCAGGAAAGGGCCGCCTCCGGGTTCTCCCTCGTTGCGAACCATGCCGCAAACCCGGATGGGGCGGTTGAGTTTCTTTTTGAGATAGAGCACCAGTTCGGCGTCTTCCATTATTTTGGTGTCTTTGTGACGGGTGTACAATTGTTGTTGCAGAAACTGAATGATTTCAATGAGCTGAGAGCGGGTGTATTTGCCGGTATCCAGCAGTTTCAGATAGTCTGCGATTTTTTCCTGCAGGCTGACCAGCAGGCCGGCCAGCAGTTTTTTATATTGGACTGTACTGTCTTTGAGCCGATCGGGAACTACATTGTCGATATTTTTAATGAATACGACGTCTGCGTCCAGGTCGTTCAGATTTTCCAGCAAAGCTCCGTGTCCGCCCGGGCGGAAAAGCAATTTTCCCTGATCTCTGAAAGGCTGATTGTTCTTATCAGCGGCTATGGTATCGGTAGAGGCTTTTTGTACCGAAAAACTCACTTCAACCTGCACTCCGTACTGTTGCTCGATGTCTGCTTTTACCTGTTGACATTCAATTTCAAACAGGCTGCGGTGTTCGGGCGAAACAGTAAAATGCACGTAAGCCTTTCCGTTGTAATTAGGTGCATACAGAGCAGCCTCCACCAAATGCTCTGTCATGGCTTTGCGAGGAGCGTTCGGGTATTTATGAAAACTGAGCAGGCCCTTTGGTAAAGCTCCGTAATTGAGGCCTTCAGGCATTAAGAGTTGTCTGACGATGTCCTTGTGGCGGCCTTGTTCCTGTAGCGATTCAAGCGATGCGCCTAAATGGTGTATACAGGATTTGTTGAGCTCTTCAGAAAAGGCAAAACAACCGCAATGGCTGATAAAAATTTTTTCAGCATTACCGACGGGCTCCTCTGTTTCTGATTCCAAATAGGCATAGAGGTCTTTGAACATCCGGCTGGCCGCTCCGGATGCAGGGACAAATTTCAGTACTTTGTGCCGTCCCTCCAGGTAATGCTCCCAGACTTCGAGCAGACTATTCTCGCGGTCGTGTTCTATATTTACTATACCGTTGCCCGCAGAGGCAGAGGCTGCCAGCTTCAGGTAGGGGAAGCCTTGTACAAAACTTTTGAGTTGTTCCTGAATTTGCTCTGTGCTTATGCCTTTGACTTGTATCTGCTTCAGGTCTTCTTCGCTCAGAATGCTCAGGGGATCGGCGGCGGCAAGTATTTGAGCGGCCACTTCTTCGGGGCTGAAATGGGAAGTATCGATCACCAGGTCGTAATTGTCGAGTTTGCGATAATCGATGTGATAGAGTTTTTTGAATCGTCTGGCTTCGACTTCCTGCCTTTCCAGCAGGCTGTTTTTGCTTTCTTCAGGATCGGAGGCTTGTGGCTCGTTGCTGCGGACTTTGTCGGTCAATACTCTTTTGGCGGCAATTTCAGGCTGGACTTTGAGATAAACTTTAAAGGCACTTTTTACAAAATGCCATGCCAGACGTGAATCCAACACATAAGGTTTTTTGATGTTGTCGTCCGAATCGATGTTTTTTAGAAAAGCATCTATGTAGTCGTCTATTTCGTTGGTTTTCTCTGACAAATAATTCAATTCCAGAGTGTTCATGCCTTTTTCGGCAGCCAGTTTCCGCTGGAGCGAACCGGTTGAGAAATATTCATAATTGGCTTTTTGGCAAATAATTTTGGCCACACTGCTCTTGCCGCTGCCTAAGTCTCCTGTTATAGCGATGTGTCTCATACTTTGAGCTACTAATAATTAGGGCAAAGGTAGCTTATTTTGATAGAAAAAATGTATTTTTACATGACTTTTTAGCTTGTACTTATGATCATCACTCAGCCTGAAAGCCGGAACATCGTACGCATCTATCGTCAATTGTTGCATCTGACACAAGGATACATACTTCCCTGGCATATAGACAAAATACGCTCTATCTGGAAAAAAGCCATAGAAGAAGATCTGCTGGAGCGTCCCGTACCCGAAGTGCAACCTTTGGAACGCTGTGTTCAGAATGCCCTGGTAGTTGCCCGCGAAATAGGAATGAAGCGTTCATCGGTTATCAGCGCTCTGCTGTACGACTCCAAACTAATCCATAGCCTTGAACTCAGGCAGATTGAGCGGGACTTTGGTCCCTCTGTCGGCAATATTATGCGGGGCCTGATCAAAGTCAACGAACTCTATGACCGCAACATAGTATTTGACAACGATAACTTTCGCAATCTATTGCTTTCGTTTGCCCAGGATGCCCGGGTGATACTGATCCTTTTGGCCGATCGTCTGAATACTATGCGGATGCTTAAGCATTACCCCGAGGTAATGCAGGAAAAAATTGCCCGCGAGGTTTTTTCGCTCTACGTTCCCCTGGCTCACCGTATGGGTCTTTATTCGATTAAAACTGAGTTGGAGGATTTATCCCTGAAGTTCACCCAGCGGGCCATCTACGATGAAATTGCCCGTAAGCTTGATGAAACCAAGCGATCCAGAGATGAATACATCCAGGCTTTCATTGAACCGGTCAGGCAAAAACTCAGCGAAAACCTCAATGTCCCCTTTGAGATCAAAGGCCGGATAAAATCCATTTATTCTATCTGGAATAAACT
This sequence comes from uncultured Bacteroidales bacterium, assembly GCA_964488495.1. Taxonomy (GTDB): domain Bacteria; phylum Bacteroidota; class Bacteroidia; order Bacteroidales; family UBA1402; genus UBA1402. The sequence goes on along the minus strand of CAZAUQ010000034.1, from coordinate 1,867 downwards.
GCGCAAGCAGCAGATATCTTTTGATAGCATTTACGATCTTTTTGCCGTAAGGGTAATTATTGATACGGGGCGGGAGCGTGAAAAGTCAGATTGCTGGCATGTTTATTCCCTGATCACCGACATGTATCAACCCAATCCCTCCAGGTTAAAAGATTGGTTGTCCATTCCCAAAAGCAATGGTTATGAATCACTACATACCACCGTGCTGGGTCCCGGTGGCCGTTGGGTAGAAGTGCAGATTCGCAGCGCCAGAATGGACGAAATAGCAGAGAGAGGCCTGGCTGCGCATTGGAGATACAAGGGTATACAAAGTGAAGAAGGTCTGGACGAAATGATGACCCATATCCGCGAAGTCCTCAGCAATCAGGAAAGCGATTCGCTGCGCCTGATGGATGCTTTTAAGCTGGAGTTGTACGAAAAGGAAATCTATGTGTTCACCCCCAAGGGAGAATTGTGTAAATTGCCTGCCGGAGCCACGGTGCTTGATTTTGCCTATAACATCCACACAGCCTTGGGCAATAAATGTGTGGGTGCAAAAGTAAACGGCAAGAATGTACCCATACGCTATCCGCTCAAAAACGGCGATGCCGTCGAAATCCAAAGCGGTGCCAACCAAAGCCCCAAACAGGATTGGCTGAATTATGTAGTAACGGCCAGAGCGCGCAACCGCATTAAGCAAACCCTGAAGGAACAAACCCTGAAACAAGCGGAATATGGGCGGGAAATTTTACACCGGCGCATGAAAAACCGTAAACTGGAATTTGACGAAGGAGTGATGACCAGGGTAATGCGAAAATTTAAATACAAAACCCTGACCGATTTTTATGCTGCCCTGGGTGCAGAACAACTAGACCTGAACCAGCTCATTGATCAGTATGTGGAATGGTGTCAGCCCGATAAAACTATACACGACACTCCACAGGCTACTACTGCCGAGAAATATGTCATAGAACCCCTGTCTCAGCAAATACAGCAGGCAAAAGAAGACATTCTTGTGATTGATCAAAACCTGAAAGGCCTCGATTTTACCCTGTCAAAGTGTTGTCATCCCATATACGGAGACGAGGTTTTCGGTTTTGTATCGGTTACAGGAGGGATCAAAATTCATCGTATTGATTGCCCCAATGCTCCTCAAATGAAAGCCCGCTTTCCTTATCGTATCGTGAAAGCCCGCTGGGCGGGAAAATCGGGAACCGGAAAATACGCTGCTTCGCTCGAGGTAATCGGCAAAGACGACATTGGCATAGTAACCAACATCAGTTCGCTTATCTCCAAAGAGAGTGACCTGGGCTTACGTTCCATTCGAATCGATTCCAATGACGGCCTGTTTAAAGGTTATTTAACCGTTGTAGTACAGGATGCCCATCAACTGGAAGCCCTTATCAAGAAAATCAAAACCATCAAGGGAGTAAAACAAGTAGAAAGGGAAGTCTGATGTTGACTCCCCTTCTTTGGTTATGAGTATACTTTTGGCTCTTATCTGTTTAGAACAGAAAGGCCAGACTGATGCTCAGGTTGCGGTGTCTCAGTGAACTGAACAGGGGGTTTACGTCATTCAGAACTGTACCGGCCACTTCTTTGAATTCGTTCAGACTGAAATCGTATTTAACCGACAATTGCAGAAAGAGCAATTCGACACCGGCTCCCAGGCCAACTCCGTAGTCAAAGGAGTTCAAAGGCTGCGCTCCGTCGTAATTGCTCAGGAAATCCTTGTAAGCAGCGTAGAAGTCTTCGGCTCCGTCTACATCGTCGGAGATCAGGTAGGAGAGATAGGGGCTTACTTGTCCGTAAACACGGGCCAGACTGCCCAAACTTACTCCTGCCTGTATGTTCAGAGGAACTTCCAGATAAGTGGTTTTGAGGTGCA
>CAZAUQ010000033.1:0-25983 GCA_964488495.1 uncultured Bacteroidales bacterium | reverse complement strand
AAAAAATGTATAATTCATATAATAATTCTATTATGAAAAAAATTTTTTTAATAGTGGCCGTTTCGCTGTTTATGTCCGGATTGCAGGCCCAAAATGATCCTGTCGTGTGGAAAGTGCAAACAAACAAGACAGTCTCAGATATTAATCCCGATATGTACGGCATTTTCTTCGAAGACATCAACTTTGGAGCAGACGGAGGCTTGTATGCCGAATTGATCAAAAACCGTTCTTTTGAGTTTCCTCAAAACCTCATGGGCTGGAAAACCTTTGGCAAAGTAGAGTTAAGGACCATTGAAGCTCCATTTGAACGCAATCCCCATTATGTGCGATTATCCCCCTCCGGTCATAGAGATAAGCATACAGGGCTCGAAAACGAGGGTTTCAGGGGTATAGGCCTTAAAGAAGGTACTTCCTATCGCTTTTCGGTTTGGGGCAGATCGATCGACGGAAAAGCTCAAACCATACGCATTGAATTTATTGATGCGCAAAACAATGTTATGGACAATAGAAACCTGAGCATCAATTCCAGAGAATGGCAAAAATATTCGGTGGAAATCACGGCCTCTCGGACAGAACCTAAGGCTCTGCTTCGTATTTTCCTTGATTCCCGCAGTCAGGGCGCCGTTGACCTGGAACATATTTCTCTATTTCCCAAAGAAACCTGGATGGACAGGGAAAACGGTTTGCGCAAAGACCTGGCTCAGGCTTTGGCAGATCTTAAGCCCGGCGTTTTCCGTTTCCCCGGAGGCTGCATAGTCGAAGGCACCGATTTGGATACCCGCTACAACTGGAAAAACTCGGTAGGACCGGTCGAAAACCGTCCCCTTAACGAAAACCGCTGGCATTATACTTTTACCCATCGCTTTTTCCCGGATTATTTTCAATCCTATGGCCTGGGCTTTTTTGAATTTTTTCAGCTGGCCGAAGATATCGGTGCGGAAGCACTTCCTGTGCTTAGTGTGGGCCTGGCCTGCCAGTTTCAGAACAACAATATGAGTGCTCACGTTGCATTGGAAGAACTGAATCCTTACGTACAGGATGCCCTTGACTTGATTGAATTTGCCAATGGCCCAGCAGACAGTAAATGGGGGAAATTAAGAGCAGACATGGGCCATCCCGAGCCCTTCAATATGAAATACCTTGGTATAGGCAACGAGCAATGGGGGAAGGAGTTTCCCGAACGTCTCGAAGTTTTTGTAAACGCAATACGCCTGGCTTATCCCGATATTCAGATCATAGGCAGTTCAGGCCCTTCGGCCGAAGGCGAGCAATTCGAATATTTATGGCCCGAAATGAAACGTCTCAAGGTGGATTTGGTAGATGAGCATTATTACAAAGATCCGGACTGGTTTTTTGCCAATGCCACTCGCTACGACAAGTACGATCGTAAGGGACCAAAAGTTTTTGCAGGCGAATACGCCTCGCACGATCATCCCCGGGGCAAAGCCAATAATTTTCGTGCCGCCTTGTCCGAAGCTTGTTTTATGACCGGGCTGGAACGCAATGCCGATGTGGTCAGACTGGCTACTTATGCTCCCTTGTTTGCCCATGTGGATGCCTGGCAATGGAATCCCGATTTGATCTGGTTCGATAATTTACGCAGTGTCAGGACCCCCAACTGGTATGTACAGCAATTATACAGCCTTTACAAGGGTACCGAAGTTCTGCGCGCAACCAGCGGCAAGAATGCCCTGAGCGGCCAAAACGGTTTGTATGCCAGTGCCGTCAGGGATAAGAACAAAAAAGAAATTATTCTAAAGATTGGCAACAGCAGCAATCAAATGCAGCACATAAAGATTGAACTGTCCGGCCTGAAGAAATTTAATCCCGATGCCAAATGGCTGATGATGCAGGCCAATGACCTGAATGTGGTTAATACTTTGGACGAACCCTTCCGTATCGTTCCGGGCGAAGCCCGTTTCCTGCTGACAGGTGCTGAGTTTGAGTTTGTGGTAAAACCCCAATCTTTCAATGTGTTGGTTATAGCAGAAGACTAATTGATTTATTCCATACTAAGCGTTTCCCGGAGCAGGAGTTCCGGAAGATGACAGGAGATTTGATCCGGGTTCAGATAAGAGCCCGGATCTTTTACTGGCAATAAAACGGCTTTACGTGGTCGTCCTTTTTCATCTATATAACTCAGATACAACTGTGAACTCAAACCGTTCAGCCTGCGGCTGCCAAAGACAAACCAGGCTCCGTCGGACGACCAGGAGGCATAATCCTCGGCGTATTCACTGTTGCTTGCGTAGCAGGATTTTACTCCGTGCAGTTCATCCTGCAGCAAATAATAAAACAAATCGCTGTCCTGTCCCCAGAGGTTAAAACGCCCTCCCGAGTGTAGGGTCAGCAGGATAAAGCGTCCGTCGGGAGAGGGTTTGGGGAAGGAAACGCTTCTGCCGATACGCTCTGCCCTGACCAGGGTGTCTACCCGGTTGCCAAAGCGTCTGTCTTCGGGATCAAAGTCCAGGCGACAGAGGTCGTAGCTAATATCCCCTTTTTGAGTCGACTCGGTTTTGGCAGCCGTACAAAAATACAGACTTTTGCCGTCGGCCGAAAAAGCCGGAAAAGTCTCGTAACTATCCTTAGAAATTAACTCGGGGCCGGTAATTAACTGCTTGTTTACCAGGTCGTAGACCAAAATGTCCGAAACGGGATTGTATATCTGTGCCGGCAAACCTGTGTTCCCATAAAAAGGAAGATCGGAATGATTGACGGCAAAGGCCACAAACTTACCTGAGGGATGCCAGGAAGGATAGGCCATCAGGCTGAGGCTCTGCTGAGGTAGTTCCGTCTTTTCTCCGTTCAGCAGCAGGTAAGTCTGTGCCGAGGGTTTTCGCTTATGAAAGATAAGTTGATCTGAATTACCGGTGTTGAAGGCAAAAGTGTTCAGGCCGTCAGCGTCGGTATAGCTGTTGTCCAACAGGCAGTTCTCATCGTAATTCTCCAGATTGCGTTGGTAAATGCCTTGATTGGACCATACCCCCCGGGTGGGTTGTATGCGTTGATACACCAAATAAGGATCAACAGCCTCACGGGTGACATACCACTCAAAAGCGGGATATTCAACCCAGGCCTTCTCTTGTCTCAGGCGTAGCTTGACTTCCAGAGTTTTTCCTTTATTTTCCTGTAGGAATTTTTTCCATTTCCGCAGGGGAAAATGTACTTTTTTGCCGCTCCTGATACGAAGCGTTCCCTCCGGGCCTTCGATTAAGACTATCGCTTTGTCGCCTTGATTGTTGATAATAAAATTCAGCGGAGCAATGTTCCAGGGAATATGTACAAACTGATAATCGGGAAAAATATCCGGAGCTTCCCTGGTCAACAACAGACCGGCTTGCCGATCTTTACATCCGGACAGCATCAATAATAGAGTGCAAAGCAGAACAAGTCTTTTCATAAACGGGACTTAAAGAGTTCAAAAGTACTCAAAATTACAGCCTGGAGGCTCAGTTTTAACAAATAAAATATCATATTAAGCATATATCTAAGAACCAGATAGCCTATTTTTGTAAACATCAAAAAATGCGCCATGAAAAAAAAGTTTTTTAACAGACAAGTGATGCCTTATTTTATCAGTTGTTTTATTGTACTGAGCCTGGTGTTTCAGGTTCAGGCTAAAACCTCTAAAACCCAACAGAACGATTTCAATACTCCTTTGCATTTAATCCAGCCCGATTACAAGCTGCCTTACGGTATTCCCCAACAAAACGACATTCAATCGGTACTGGAACGCATACTCGTATTTTTGGAAACATTTACTCCGATACAGGTGCTGGACGGCACAACGCAGCAGGCCCTGAGCGATTACAGCCTGATAGACAGCGAAGACAAGTTGCAACAAGGTGCTTTCCGACTGGCCAGTTACGAATGGGGAGTCACTTATGCGGGTATGTTGTCGGCCGGACAAGCCTTAAATAATAAACGTTTTACTAATTATACGCTGGATCGTTTTCGTTTTTTAGTCCAAACAGCGCCGTATTTCAGGCAGCAGATGGAAGCCGGTCGTTCGGTGGACAGCCAGCTGAAACAAATGCTTCAACCTTCTGCCCTGGACGATTGCGGTTCCATGTGTGCCGCCATGATAAAAGCCGCTCCGCAAATGCCTGATACCGACCTGAAGCCAATTATAAACAACTACGTCGATTATATTATGCACAAACAGTCCCGCCTGTCCGACGGAACTTTATCGCGCAATCGCCCATATTTCAATTCCGTATGGCTTGACGATTTGTTTATGAGTTTGCCTGCCTTGGTGCAAATGGGCGCTTTAAGCCGCGACCGACGTTATTACGATGAAGCCTGCCGTCAGTATAAGCAGTTTGCTGAAAAAATGTTTGTGCCCGAACAAGGTCTGTTCCGGCATGCCTGGGTCGAAGGAATGGACAGTCACCCCGACTTTTTCTGGGGCAGAGCCAACGGCTGGGCATTGATGACTCTGGTCGAAATGTTAGACGTTTTGCCTGAATCGCATCCGCAACGGGCTTATCTTTTGGATTTGCTCAGAACTCAGATCAAGGCTTTGGCAGCGCTGCAGTCTCCCGAAGGTTTATGGCATCAATTGCTCGACAAAAACGACACCTATCTGGAAACTTCGGCTTCGGCCATTTTCTGCTATGCTTTTGCCAAAGCCATCAACAAGGGCTGGATAGATGCCCGGGCTTACGGCCCGGCAACTTTGTTAGCCTGGAATGCCGTCGCAGCAAAAGTGGATGCACAGGGTATGGTACAAGGTACCTGCGTAGGAACCGGGCTGGGCTTTGATCCGGCTTTTTATGCCTGCAGGCCCGTCAGTCCATACGCAGCACATGGATACGGCCCGGTATTATTGGCCGGTGCAGAAGTGTTGAGGCTGCTGGAGGCCTTCCATCCCAAAATGAACGATTCGGCTGTACAGTTTTATACCCATCACATCAACACCACAGCTCCCATATTTGAAGAAAGAATAGAGAATAATCACGGACTTAAGCAGCCCGGACACAGTCGCAAAGGCAGCCGGCCGGTTGTATTTACCATAGGCGATTCCACGGTGCGCAATTCCGACGGCAGCGGTCGCAACGGGCAATGGGGCTGGGGCAGCTTTCTGGGCGACTTTTTGAATCCCGATTCCTTCTCGGTCGAAAATCATGCCCTGGGTGGCCTCAGCAGCAGAACCTTTATTGAAGAGGGTTTATGGCAACGAGTGCTCGATGTGGTACAAGAAGGCGATTACGTGCTGATGCAATTCGGACACAACGACGGAGGTGAACCCCACCGCGGACGCGCCCGTGCCACACTCAAGGGCAACGGTGATCAGGCGGAGACTTTTGTGATGGAAAGCACGGGAGACACTATTTTGGTGCACAGTTACGGTTGGTATATCCGGCGTTACATTCAGGACGTTCTCGATAAAAAAGCCATTCCGGTGGTATGCAGTCTGATCCCCCGCAATTTGTGGCAGGAAGGCAAAGTAGGCCGTAACGACCAGACTTATGCTCTTTGGGCTCAACAAGCAGCCGAAAGTATCGAAGGAGCCTACTTTATTGATTTAAACAAATTGATTTGTGACAAGTACGACGTGTTGGGGAAAAACTTCGTAAATACTCTTTATTACGGAGACCATACTCATACTTCGGAACTGGGAGCCAAAATGAATGCTGTCATAGTGTCAGAAGAATTTAAACGATTACTAAAATAAGAACAACTCCGATTATGAACAGACAAAAGCTATTATTTCTTGTCGTGTTGCTTGCTTTTATTTGCTCGTCTTTGCAAGCGGAACGTCTTAGTATCTCCATGGACCAAAACTGGGAGTTTAGTTTGCGCGATCTGGCGGCCGATTCAGTATTTATCGAACAGCAAGGATGGCGTGAACTGGATTTGCCTCACGACTGGAGTATCGAAGGTAAGTACGACAAATACCATCCCAGCGGCAGGGGAGGTGGTTATTTACCCACCGGAACAGCCTGGTACCGCAAAGAATTTAAATTGCCCGCCGTATATAAAGGACGCCGGGTGTTTATTGAATTCGACGGAGTTATGGCTAACAGCGAAGTCTATATCAATGGGCATTTACTAGGCAAACGCCCCAACGGTTTCATCAGTTTTTCTTACGACATGAGCGAATATCTCCGTTTTGGAGAAATCAACCAGTTGAGTGTAAGAGTGGACAATTCCATACAGCCGGCTTCGCGCTCTTACGCCGGTTCGGGTATATACCGTCATGTCAGAATGACTTTTAAATCGCCTGTATATCTGCCTCAATGGGGCGTTTTTGTGCGCAGTTCTAAAGTAAGTACAGAACAGGCTGAACTCAATGTGCAGATAGATGTTCGAAATGATGGAGAAGAAAGCGCAGATATACAGGTTGTTAGTATACTCAGAGATGCTCTGGGTAAGGAAGTCCGCAAGGGTCAAAACAGCCTGAAAGCACTTAAAGCCGGAGAATCAGGGCGTGTAGATCAGACTCTGATCGTTAAGAAACCCAGGCTTTGGAGCCTGGAAGATCCGGCACTTTATACTCTGGAAGTGTCTTTATATAAAGCAAAGGAATTGCTTGATAAAGAAATCGTGACTACAGGCATTCGCAGTATTCGCTTCGATCCGGCAACAGGTTTCTACCTTAACGAAAAGAATATAAAAATGTACGGAGCCTGCGTGCATTCCGACGGAGGTGCCGTAGGCATGGCAGTACCACTTAGTTTGTGGGAATACCGGCTCGAAAAGCTACGGGAATTGGGTGTGAATGCCATACGTCTGTCACACAATCCTGTTGCTCCCGAATTTTTGGATTTATGCGACAGAATGGGCTTCCTGGTAATGAATGAATCTTTCGATACCTGGCAGGCCGCCAAGAATCACGCCGAAAAAGGATATAATCTTTTCTTCAAAGAATGGTGGTACCAGGATCTACGTGACCAGGTGCTGCGCGACCGCAATCATCCCTCGGTGGTAATGTTCAGTGTAGGTAACGAAATACGCGATAACCTGAATAATCCCGACGGCTTTGCCAAATACAAAAACCTGCAGGATTGCGTTCATGAATACGACGGCACACGCCCTGTGACTATGGCCTTGTTCCGTCCCAACAGCTCTGGAGTGTATCAGAACGGCTTTGCCGAAATGATGGACGTGGTAGGGCAAAACTACCGGGTGGAAGAATTGGTGGCTTATCGTGAAGCACATCCCGAAAAAGCCGTGATTGGTACCGAAAACATCCACGACATCGATTCCTGGCTGGTTTTGAGGGATAAACCCTATATGAGCGGACAATTTTTGTGGACAGGCATCGATTACCTGGGCGAAGCCCTTTGGCCGAATGTGATGTATACCATTTCACTGCTTGATATCACCGCCGAAACAAAGCCGGCCGGATTGCAGCGCAAAAGCTGGTGGACCACCGAACCCATGGTGGCCATGGTCCGTAAATCGGACAACAACGGCGAAGGCGACTGGATTTCGGACTGGACACCTATAGATATTGGCGCCTACGATCGGGCTTTGATCGAAGTTTATTCCAATTGCGAAGAAGTGGAAATTTTGCTAAACGGAGTTTCCCAGGGACGCAAAACCATGGATAAGAAAGCCGCTCCTGCGGTCTACAATATAACTTTTCGTCCCGGAGAATGCAAAGTAGTAGGCTATAATCAGGGAAAACAAGTGACCGAAACCAGTTATCACACTGCCGGTGCTCCGGACAAAATCATTCTCACTACTAACAAACAGGTTCTTGCTAAGGATTGGGACGAAGTGGCTGTGGTCAGAGCCACCTTGGTAGACAGCAAAGGGATACCCTGTACTACTGCCGATCACCTCATTCAGTTCGAAGTACAGGGTGCCGGCCTTCTGGTGGCAACGGGCAATGCCAATCCACAAAACCACGAAATGTACGTTGTTCCCGAAAAATCAGCTTTTCAGGGAACATGTATTGCCATTGTCAGAGCAAAAGACCATCAGGGCAAGATTACAATCAAAGCCAAAGCCGAAGGAATCGGGGGAGAAGCTCAACTGGAAATAAGTGCAGCTGCCAGCCGTTCAGAAAGCAGTTCATTGATCCTGGCCGAAACAGCATCACAAACCAACTCTGTAGCTGTATCAGGTTCTGCAGCCGGGGAACAGACCCTCAAAAATTCAGCAGGCCGTCCGGCCAAAGGGGCTGAAAAATTACTCTTGAGAGGCGACAAGGACGGGATTGGAGTACTGGCTTACGGAGCCGGCAATGTTGGTTTCTTTATGCCCGAAACAGCCGGTTATCTCAAAGTTGGCCTGATGTCAGATGATAAATCACTCTGGTTGAGTGATGCCCGGAAAGCAAACATTTATCCGGGCTCCAAAGGCTGGATCATGGAATTTCAGGATCCATTTCCCGGCACCAATGCGCTGCGTTTTGAACTCAGGCCTCTGCAGCACAGCAACGGTCTGATTGTGGAACTCAGGACCTCTGAGCTGCCCGCAAACCTCAGTCTGGTCTGGGCTTACGGAGGCTGCTCCGGTTCGGAAGATCCGGCCGAAAGAGAGCTCTTTCTTCAACCAGAACAATGCCCCAACAATGTGTTCAGTCGCGAAAACAATACCTTTACTGTTTATTACGGCAGCTGTACCAGTCTCAGGGTGATGATGGGTGTAGCTCCTATGGATACCGAAACACGCCTGGGCAATGCCCGCAGCATGGATAATCCGCTGATGCTCTGGGAATCAGGCAAGAAAACCGATGCTCCGGTCATGGTAGCCCGCAATCCACTGCAAGCCAACTCCACGTATTATTATTGCATTTACCGGCAAAACAAGAACAGCGATTACAACGCTTTTATGTTGCCGGCTCTTTTTCAACAATCAGATAAAAAACTGTAAGCATGAAAGTTTACCGAATCATTATAAGCTCATTGCTTTGCCTGCTCATCTGTCCGGCCGTTTTTGCCTTTTACAACGTCAGGGATTACGGAGCCAAAGGCGACGATAAAAACATAGATTCACCGGCCATCAACCAGGCAATAGAAGCAGCTTCTCATGCAGGAGGGGGTACCGTCTATTTCCCTGCCGGCACTTACCTTTCGTATTCCATTCGCCTTCGCGACAACATTCACTTGTACCTGGATGAGGGAGCGGTATTGAAAGCAGCCCGTCCCTCGGCCCGAGAGGGTTATGATCCCGCAGAACCCAATCCCCACGATGCTTTTCAGGATTTTGGACACAACCACTGGCAGAACAGCCTGATCTGGGGTATGGGATTGAAAAATATCCGGATCAGCGGCTTTGGCACTGTTTACGGTTACGGACTGAGCCGTGAAGAAAGCAAGCTGCCGGGAGCGGCCAACAAAGCCATTGCTCTTAAGGAATGTGTCAATGTGGACATTCAGGACATCACCATGGTTCGTTGCGGACATTTTGCTCTCCTGGCCACCGGGGTGGAGAATCTCGGCATCCGGGGGGTCAAAGTCGACACCAACCGCGACGGTTTTGATATTGACGCCTGCCGCAATGTCCGCATCAGCGATTGCAGCGTCAATGCTCCCTGGGACGACGCCATTGTGCTGAAAGCCAGTTACGCATTGGGTTATTACAAAGACACCGAAAATGTGTATATCAGCAACTGTATGGTCAGTGGCTACGACCAGGGCAGTATGATAGACGGCACTTACCAGATGGATGAACCTCAGGCACCGGATCAGGATTTTACCACCGGACGCATCAAGTTCGGCACCGAATCCAGCGGAGGATTCAGGAATATTGTAATTACCAACTGTATTTTTGACCGTTGCAGAGGCCTGGCTCTGGAAACCGTTGATGGCGGGGTGATGGAAGACATAGTGATTTCTGACATCACCATGCGTAATATTGTCAATTCGGCTGTCTTTTTACGCCTGGGTGCCAGAATGCGCAGCCCTCAGGGCAAAGCAGCCGGAGCCATGAGACGCATCAGCATCAGTAATCTGAATTGCTACAACATCGATTCCCGCTTTGCCTGTATATTAATCAGCGGCATACCACAGGCAAAGATTGAGGATGTTACCATCAGTGATGTCCGTATTGTGAAGGCAGGTAGCGCCGGCAAAGAATGGGACGGCACAGAGCCGCCCGAAAAAGAAAAGTCATATCCCGAGCCTTCCATGTTTGGCCCTTTGCCCGCCTCGGTTTTGTTTTTGCGTCACGTCGACAGACTGACTATTCGAAATCTGGATGTCCGTTTTATGGAAGAAGATCTGCGTCCGGCCATGTATTTGCAGGATGTGCACAATTCCAGCTTCCATAATCTCAGAATTCCCCTGGCCGAAGGGCAGGAGAGCAGCATACGCAAAGAGGTCAGCGGTCTGGTCTTCACTGAATAAGAAAGAAAGTTTAGGCTGAATTTCTCAGCATGGCCATTCCCGGTATTCCAGACCGAAAGCTTCGGCCACACCACGGTGAGTCACTTTAGATTGAACAACATTAAGTCCGGCCCGAAGCGCGGCGTTTTGCCGGCAGGCTTCTTCCCATCCCTGATCAGCCAATTGCAACACATATGGCATAGTGGCGTTGGTCAGCGCTTTGGTAGAAGTCATCGAAACAGCTCCGGGAATATTGGCTACCGTATAATGAATGATTCCGTCCACCACATAAGTGGGATTCTCGTGTGTACTCGGACGAGAGGTTTCGAAACAGCCGCCTTGATCTATCGAGATATCCACCAGAACAGAGCCGGGTTGCATAAGGCTGAGCATATCTTTTGTAATCAGTTTTGGAGCTTTGCGTCCAGGTAGTAAGACGGCGCCTACCACCAGATCGGTGTCAGGCAATTCCCGTCTAATGTTGTATTCGTTCGACATCAGGGTCTTGATGTTTTTGGGCATTATGTCGTCGAGATAAGTGAGCCTGGGCAGTGATATGTCGCAAAGGCAGACATCGGCGCCAATGCCTGCTGCCGTTTTTGCTGCAGCCGTACCTGCAATACCTGCTCCCAGTACCAGTACTTTGGCCGGTTTCACGCCGGGCACGCCTCCCAGCAGAATACCTTTACCTCCCCGATGTTTCTCCAGATGCATCATGCCTTCTTGCAGACCCAGCCTGCCGGCCACTTCCGACATGGGTATCAGCAGCGGCAATTGGTGATCTGCGGTTTCCACCGTTTCGTAGGCTATACACACAGCTCCGCTATTGATCATGGCACTGGTCAGTGTTTCAGAACTGGCAAAATGGAAAAATGTGAATATGATCTGGTCTTTTTTTATCAAAGAATACTCCTGGGCTATGGGCTCCTTGACTTTGACAATCAGTTGTGCACGCTCATAAATCTCTTCTATGGAAGGAAGAAGCTGAGCTCCTTGTTCGAGGTATTCTTCGTCGCTAAAACCGCTGTTAATACCTGCCCCTGTTTGTATATACACCTTATGACCTTTGTTGAACAGGGTTTTGGTTCCCGAGGGCGTCATGGCCACCCGGTGTTCGTTGTTTTTGATTTCTTTTGGGATACCGATGATCATGTTTTTCAGGCTTAAAATTCGAGTAAAAATAAGCAAATAAAACTCAATTACTAAACCTGAGTTTTATTTTTTTTACTGAAAAATTCACAGCAGGCAGTCAGGCCACAGTCCGGGCAATTGGGCTTACGGGCCTGGCAGACATAACGTCCGTGCAGGATTAGCCAATGATGAGCAAGCCCAAGCAACGATTCCGGAAAGTATTTCATCAGGAGAACTTCGCTTTGTTCAGGATTTTTAGCGTCGGGAGTAAGCCCAAGGCGGTTTGCAACCCTGAATACATGGGTGTCCACAGGCATTGCTGCCTTGTTGAAAGCGCAAACCAGTATCACACTGGCTGTTTTGCGGCCTACACCGGGCAGGCTCAGCAATTCATCCATATCCGATGGTACTTGTCCATTGAATTGCCGGCATAGAGCCTGAGCCATCCCGACCAGATGTTTAGCCTTATTATTGGGATAAGAGCAGGTTTTGATGTATTCAAAAACATCTTCGACACTGCTTCGGGCCAAAGTTTCCACATCGGGAAAAGCCTTGAAAAAAGCGGGAGTGATCATATTCACCCTTTTGTCGGTACATTGAGCCGACAAAACAACAGCAACAAGCAATTGATAAGGATTCCGGAACTCCAATTCGGTGCGGGCTTCGGGCATGCTGGCCGAAAACCAGTCTATTACCTGTTTGTAACGTTCCTGCAGAGTCATCAGTAAGCAGCCCGGAATTGCTCCAGAAAGCGGAGGTCGTTTTCTGAGAACATACGTAGATCTTTTACCTGATACTTAAGGTTGGTGATGCGTTCAATACCCATACCCAAAGCATAACCACTGTAAACGGAGCTGTCGATTCCACAGTTTTCGAGTACGTTGGGATCGACCATGCCGCAGCCCAGAATTTCTACCCAGCCGGTGTGTTTGCAAAAGGGACAGCCCTGTCCGTGGCAGATGTTGCAGGAAATATCCAGTTCAGCCGATGGTTCCGTAAAGGGGAAGTAGGAAGGACGAAGGCGGATTTTGGTTTCTTCTCCGAACATTTCCTTGCAAAAATATTCGAGCAATTGTCTTAAATCGGCGTAGGAGACATTTTTGTCGACATAAAGTGCTTCGATTTGATGAAAGAAGCAATGCGCCCTGTAGGAAATGGCTTCGTTGCGATAAACCCTTCCCGGGCAGATGATGCGGATGGGGGGCTGGGTTTTTTCCATCACCCTGGTTTGTACCGACGAAGTATGTGTGCGTAAAACCAAATCGGGATTTTTTTCTATAAAAAAAGTGTCCTGCATATCTCTGGCAGGGTGTTCAGGCGGGAAATTCAGCGAACTGAATACATGCCAGTCGTCTTCGATTTCGGGTCCTTCGGCTATGGTAAAGCCCAACATCGAAAAAATACGTATGATTTCGTTCCTTACAATCGACAAAGGATGACGTGTACCCAGGGGGTGGGGATAAGCACTACGGCTTAAATCGAAATTCTGATTGTCTTGTTTCCGATTGTCGAGCTGTTCTTTTATGTCGTTCAGGCGTTGTTGAGCTTTGTCTTTGAGTTCGTTGAGCTTTTGTCCGACCAGTCTTTTCTGTTCGGCGGGCACCAGCCTGAAATCGTTAAACAATTGACTGATTTCTCCTTTTTTGCTGAGGTATTTGACACGCAAATCATCGAGTTCTTTCAGGTCCTGAGCCGACCAGGTATCTGCTTCGTTCAAGAGTTTTTCAATACGTTCAATCATAGATATGCAAAATTTAACCCGCAAATGTACAAGTTTATTTTCATACTTGGGTAAGCCAAAGGGCATATCGGATGTTTTTTCTACCTTTGCCTGCACAGAATAAAGGCAGCTTACTATGGACTTGCTGAACAAGGTTCAATCGTTTATTGAAGAGCATCGTTTGCTGGACGCCAAAGACAAGGTTTTGGTGGGATTCAGCGGGGGAGCGGATTCCCTTGCTTTGCTGGATGTGCTGTTAAGTCTGGGCTACAACTGTGTGGCTGTCCATATGAATTTTCAGCTCAGAGGAGAGGAAGCCCTCCGCGACGAAGCCTTTGTTGTCGGTTTTTGCCGGGAACATTCCGTTCCTTTGTATGTGGAGCGCGTCGATACTAAGTCCTATGCCAAAAGAAACTCTGTTTCCATCGAGATGGCGGCCAGGGAACTGCGTTACGATTATTTTCACAAAATGCTCTCCGAAACGGGAGCTGCCAAAATAGCTGTAGGGCACCACAGCGACGACAGCATTGAGACTTTTTTTATTAACCTCTTGCGTGGTAGCGGTATACGAGGGCTCAAAGGCATCAGCCCTCTTCAGGGCAAGGTCATAAGACCTTTGCTTTGCACGAACAGGCAGGAAATCATGTCCTGGCTTAAGCATAAAAAACTCTCGTATGTCACCGACAGCAGCAACGAGGAAACATGTTACCGGCGCAACAAGGTACGCCATCAAGTGCTGCCATTATTCGAAAGTATCGAGCCTTCGGCTGTCGAAGCTATACTTCGCAGCATGCAACACCTGGCCGCTCCGGCATCACTCTACGAACAGGCTGTTGCAGAGGCAATGAGCAGACTTAAGCTGAAAACCTCTTTCCGGGACGAACAATATTCTTATGTTGAAGAAGTGGAAGCCGGGCCGACAGATAAAAAAAGTCCTGCGGCGGTAGCCGAAGCAGCCTCCGAACAATACATCAGCCTGAGAATTGCAGCCCTGGAGCAAGAGCCTCTGGCCACTGACATACTATATGAATGGCTCTCGGATTACGGCTTTAATTTCCGAAGCATAGAACAAATTTGGGAGGGGAGAAAGAGACAAAGCGGCAGACAGTATTTTTCGGACACTCATCGTCTTTTGCTCGATCGGGGGTGTTTTTTACTGAGCAGAATCAAAGCCGGGGACGATGTCGTTTATGAATTGAAAGAAGGAGTATCTTCGTGGACTGAGCCGGTAAAGCTGAAGCTATCGATGATGGAAGCCGGCGCAGACTTTTCTCGTTCGGCCTCATGTGCCTGCCTGGATGCCGATAAACTACAATTTCCTTTGCTGTTGCGCAGGCCTTTGCCCGGTGATAGTTTTATTCCTTTGGGTATGCAGGGCCGAAAATTGCTTAGTGATTATTTTTGCGATCGTAAAAAAAATCTATTTCAAAAAGAATCATCCTGGCTCCTGCTGTCCGGCGAAGACATTGTCTGGGTGCTTGGAGAGCGCATTGATCATCGCTATCGTGTAACTGACTCAACAAAACGGATTTATTGTTTTAGTCTGTTCTAAAGAATTAAAATAGCCAGGCCTGGTAATTTTATCGGTTATTTTGGCATAACAAATTAATTAATTATCTTTGCGGCTGTTTCCTCATGAAGGCATCTCTGCCTTACATCATCAAAAAACATTAGTTTATTTCCTTTATGCCCAACTACAATATTGTGCAACTCAATGAAAAGAGTTTGCAAGAGCTCGTAGAGCTTGCTAAATCCATTAATATTAAAAAAGTGGACAGTTCATCCAAAGAAGCCCTGATATACGCCATCCTGGATGAACAGGCCCTTCAATCGGCTAGCCGTACTATGGCCCAAATGAAAGAAAGCCTTACCGACGAACGTCACAAACGTAAACGTATTCCCAAAAGCGGCAGCCAGAATGCTTCCAAAGACAAAAATCTCGCGGATGCTTCCAATAAGATGCAAAAAGAAAAAAACTTTACTGCTTCTTCTTTACCGGTGACCGATTTAGAGGTTATTCAAAAAGAAGTATTGAACAAGAATACTCCAAAACCTTCCTCAGATCAAAAAGATCCCGTACAACCAAAAGACTCCGTACAGCAAAAGGAGGCAGCTCCTCAAAGCAATAGTATGCCGCAAAGCGAACAACATAAAAACAAAAAACCCGGCCGGCCCAGAAAAAAGAAGTCAGGCGCTGAGAATACCCCGGGACATGATGTCGTTGCTGCGCAAGCACAGGAGGCAAGTCCGAAGAGTGAAACTATCGAGGCTCCTCAAAACACAAAAGATCAGAATGCCCAAATCCTGCAGGAGGATAAAACTGCACAGATTAATAGCAACGCTGAGGTAAAAGATGCTGCTGAGAGTCATAAACAGCATCAGCATAAACGCGATGCTTCCAGGCATAAAAAACAAGAAAACCGTCAAACCGTAGAAAACAGACAAGCTCCCGAGGACAGAACTTCCTCCGAAGAAAAACATGCTCCCGAAGACAAACAGGCAGAAGCCTTGTACGAAGAAAACGCCGATGTAGAAGAAGTACTCCCCGAAAGCCCCCAAAACAACACCGAAGAGAAACCATCCCTGCTGACTGCAGACGAAGAAGCTCTCATCGAAGCCCGTCGGCTGGCAGGTTTACTTCCCAAAACCCAGGAAGCTTACAATGCAGGTCGTCCCCAAAAATACCAGGGCAACAACGGCCAGAGCAACGGACAGAACAATCCCGGTTTTAAAAATCAGCGTCAACCCAAAACCGAAGAAGAGAAACTCTTTGAATTCGAAGGTATACTGATGGGTAGCGGTTGTTTGGAAATAATGCCCGAAAACTACGGTTTCCTGCGTTCCTCCGACTACAATTACATGTCCTCGCCCGACGATATTTACGTTTCACAATCTCAGATTAAATTGTTCGGACTGAGAACAGGTGATATGGTCCTGGGACCCATCCGTCCGCCCAAAGAAGGAGAGAAATACTTTCCGCTGGTCCGGGTCGAAAAAATCAACGGACGCGATCCTTCCTACGTCAGAGACCGTTTATCGTTCGATCATCTGACTCCGCTCTTCCCCGAAGAAAAATTCAATCTCACCGGCAAAAAAGCCTTTGCCAACACTTCGGTCAGAGTGGTAGATATGTTTTCGCCCATAGGCAAGGGGCAAAGAGGTTTAATTGTCTCTCAGCCGAAAACCGGTAAAACAGTCTTGCTCAAAGATATTGCCAACGCGATAGCCGCCAATCATCCCGAAGTTTACATGATTATCCTGCTCATAGACGAACGTCCCGAGGAAGTAACCGATATGGCCCGCAGCGTCAACGCGGAAGTCATTTCGTCCACTTTTGACGAACCGGCCGACAGGCATGTCAAGATTGCCGGTATAGTGCTCGAAAAAGCCAAACGTATGGTTGAATGCGGACACGACGTGGTTATTCTGCTCGATTCTATTACCCGCCTGGCCAGAGCCTACAACACAGTGTCGCCCGCCTCGGGCAAAGTGTTGTCGGGAGGTGTCGATGCCAATGCCCTGCACAAGCCCAAACGTTTCTTTGGTGCTGCCCGTAACATCGAAAACGGAGGCAGTCTTACCATCATTGCCACGGCTCTGACCGAAACCGGATCCAAAATGGACGAAGTTATTTTCGAAGAATTCAAAGGCACCGGCAACATGGAACTGCAACTCGACCGTCGCTTGTCCAATAAAAGAATTTATCCGGCCGTTGACATTCTGGCATCCAGTACCCGGCGTGAAGATTTGTTGTTAGATCAGACTACCTTGAACAGACTGTGGATACTGCGTCGTTATTTGTCGGACATGAATCCCATCGAAGCCATGGAATTCCTGAAAGACCGTCTTGAAAAAACAGACAGCAACGAAGAGTTCTTAGCCTCTATGAACGACTAACTACTTTCAGCATCAGCATATTCTGCCGAATTGTCAGCGCCTCTGCCACAATTCGGCATTTTTTTGTCCTGTTGTCTGTATGGCACGACTTTTGACAAGTAGTAGGTGATTATCAAAAAAATCCTGGTCATCAACAAACAGATTACAAGAAACTTTTTAAACGAATAAAAAACTATATTATGGGAAAGATTATTGGAATAGACTTAGGAACCACCAATTCTTGTGTTGCCGTACTTGAAGGCAGCGATCCGGTAGTGATAGCCAACAGCGAAGGTAAACGGACCACTCCTTCTGTCGTAGCATTCATCGATGGCGGAGAACGCAAGGTGGGTGATCCGGCCAAACGTCAGGCCATTACTAATCCGAAACACACTGTTTCTTCCATCAAACGTTTTATGGGAGAACGTTTCGATAATGTCCAGACCGACGTAAAACGAATGGCATACACCGTCAACAGGGGCGAAAACAACACCCCCCGCATACAGATCGAAGACAGAAGCTACACTCCTCAGGAAATTTCGGCCATGGTACTGCAGAAAATGAAGAAAACAGCCGAAGATTATTTGGGACAGGAAGTGACCGATGCAGTTATCACCGTGCCCGCCTACTTTAACGACTCGCAGCGTCAGGCCACCAAAGAAGCCGGAGAGATTGCCGGACTCAAGGTAAAACGTATTGTCAATGAGCCTACTGCAGCTGCCTTAGCTTATGGACTGGACAAGAAAAGCAAAGATATGAAGATTGCCGTTTTTGACCTGGGCGGTGGTACCTTTGATATTTCCATCCTGGAATTGGGCGACGGCGTGTTCGAAGTAAAGTCCACCAACGGCGATACTCACCTGGGCGGTGACGATTTTGACCAGGTCATCATCGACTGGTTAGCCGAAGAATTCATCAAAGACGAAAACGTTGACCTGCGCAAAGATCCCATGGCTTTGCAACGCCTCAAAGAAGCTGCAGAAAAGGCCAAAATAGAGCTTTCCAGTTCCAACGTTACCGAAATCAACCTGCCTTATATCATGCCGGTGAACGGAATACCCAAGCACCTGGTTAAGAAACTTACCCGCGCCCAATTTGAAAAGCTGGCCGATAAGTATATCCAGGCTTGCGTTGAACCTTGCCGCAAGGCTTTAAACGACGCCGGGCTCAAGGCTTCAGATATAGACGAAGTTATTCTGGTAGGTGGATCCACCCGTGTTCCCGCCATCCAGGACCTGGTCGAAAAATTCTTTGGCAAAACACCTTCCAAAGGAGTTAATCCCGATGAAGTCGTAGCCGTGGGCGCTGCCATTCAGGGAGCCGTTTTGTCAGGCGATATCAAAGACGTGTTGTTGCTCGATGTAACACCTCTTTCGCTGGGTATCGAAACCCTGGGAGGCGTCATGACCAAACTCATCGAATCCAACACCACCATACCTACCAAAAAATCCGAGGTCTTCACCACGGCTGCCGACAATCAGCCTTCGGTCGAAATTCACGTACTGCAGGGCGAACGCCCCATGGCAAAAGACAACAAAACCATAGGACGTTTCCATCTGGACGGTATTCCTGCCGCCCGCCGCGGAACACCTCAAATCGAAGTAACCTTTGACATCGATGCCAACGGTATTCTGAATGTATCCGCCAAGGACAAGGCTACCGGCAAAGTTCAAAGCATACGCATCGAAGCTTCCAGCGGATTGACCGATGCCGATATACAACGCATGAAAGAAGAAGCCAAGGCTAACGCCGAAGCCGACGCCAAAGCAAAAGAGCGCATCGACAAGCTGAATACTGCCGACAGTATGATCTTCCAGACCGAAAAACAACTCGAAGAACTGGGTGATAAATTACCGGCCGACAAAAAAGCCGAAATCCAGGCTGCTCTCGATAAGCTCAAAGCTGCTCACAAGGCTCAGGATGTTGCTGCCATCGATGCTGCCACCGCCGAACTCAACAAGGTCTTCCAGGCTGCATCACAGGAAATGTACAACCAATCCAATGCTCAGCCAGGAGCTGGCCAGGAACCTCAGGGTGCACCTCAGGAGAATGCCTCTCAAAATGCCGGCAAGGACGACAATGTGACGGATGTGGATTTTGAAGAAGTGAAGTAAGACGATAAGTCATTATCAATAAAAAAAGCGGTAACACAATGTGTTGCCGCTTTTTTTTCTCTATTTTCCAACAACTTTCTTTCTCTTCGTCCATTTATACCATTCAAATCCGAAAATTCCGGAAAAGCCAAGGAATGCACACAAAACGCCTTGCCATAATTTGATTGGATCGAATTGAAACAAATTTTGCAAAAATGGAATGATGTTAGCCAATACCAAAAACAAAGAGGCACTCAACACCACCCATTTTACGGCGCTATTGGGCGTTGCTAAAATTTGAAAAATATTTTTAGACCATGAACGATTGGTGAAAATGACTCCGATATTTCCGGCAATCAAAGCAATGAATGACAATGCACGAACTTCTCCCACAGGCATTTGCCAATAATACAAACCTATCAGATAAATGGCTAATACAATGGCTAAAATGGAGATGCCTTGCATACAGCTGATAAAGATTTTTCGTCCGGTGAAAAAGGCTTCATTTCTACTTTTGGGCGGTCGGCTCATGATGTTGTCTTCCTCTTTTTCGGCTTCAAAAATAATGGAACATGCAGGATCGATGATAAGTTCCAAAAATACAATATGCACAGGCCACAACAGCAGTGGCATGTTACCGAAAAATACGGGAATAAGCGAAAGTCCGGCAATCGGAACGTGAATAGCAAAGATGTAGGCTAAAGCCTTTTGCAGGTTGTCGCAGATGCGCCTGCCCATTTTCACGGCACCCACGATGGAGGCAAAATTGTCGTCCATCAACACCAGCGATGATGCCTCTCGTGCCACATCGGTACCTTTTTCGCCCATGGCAATGCCAATGTGTGCTGATTTCAACGCGGGCGCATCGTTCACGCCGTCTCCTGTCATGGCAACCACCTCATCATTTTGTTTTAAAGCATTCACAATCTTCAATTTCTGTTCGGGAATAACCCTTGCAAAAATATTGACGGTACGAATTCGTCTGCTCAATTCCTCATCGTTCATCGTGTTCAACTCCTGACCTGTGATGCACTCGGTCCAATTGTTTAAACCGATTTGCCGACCGATGTTTTTAGCAGTAACGGGATAATCGCCGGTAATCATTATGACACGGATACCGGCTTTGTGGCACTCTTCCACCGCTAATGGAACATTTTCGCGAATGGGATCCGCCAAACCAATCAGCCCAACAAATTCAAATTCAAAATCATGCTGAATTTCAGGCACTTCCAATGATTCGATACGGCTTTTGGCAACTCCCAGTACACGAAGTCCGTTGTTTGCCATTGTTTCTACTTCTTTTGCCAAACGTAGCTGCTCCTCAACCGAGAGATGACACAGCTCGAAAATGGCTTCGGGTGCACCTTTGGCTGCCACCACAAGCCAATCACAATCGTTGCAGGTGAATACGCGCGACATCGCCAGCAACTCTTTCGACAGCGGATATTCCTTGACCATTTTCCAATCGTGATGAATATGTTCGGTGTTGGAAAGTTGCTCTGTTCCCATCTTAGTGATGGCTTTTTCCATCGGATCAAACGGGTCGATTTGGCTCGAAAGAATTCCGTATTCAATGATTTCGTGAAAATCTTCTGGTAGCGATTCGGTCCTGGAAGGTGTAAAAAAGGACGACCCATTATACAAACGAGTTAAGGTCATCTTGTTCTGTGTCAGCGTGCCCGTTTTGTCGGTGCAAAGCACGGTGGCAGATCCCAACGATTCGATGACTGCCGGACGGCGTGTCAGCACATTCTTTTTGGAGATTCGCCATGCGCCCAAAGCCAGGAAAATAGTCAACACCACCGGAAACTCTTCGGGCAACATAGCCATTGCCAAAGTGATACCGGCTAAAAATCCTTGCAATAAATCGTCACGCGTCAGGTAATACAAAGCGACCACAACCGCGCACAAAACAAGGCCAAAAAGTGTAAGTTTTTTGACCAGTTTACCAATTTCCCGGTTCAGTTTTGTCGGCTCTTCTTTCACATCTTCGAGAGAACGCCCGATGTGGCCGATTTGTGTATGAATGCCGATAGACGTAACGCGTGCAATTCCTGTACCTTGAACAATCATGGAGCCGGAATACAAAAAAGGTCGGTTGTCGCCGCCTGGTTGCGTATCTTCCTCGCTACCGGTATATTCTGTTTTATGAACCGACACCGATTCGCCGGTGAGCAACGATTCGTCCACCAGCAAATTGACGCACGAAAGTACCGTGGCATCGGCTGGCACACGGTCACCTTCACGCAATACGATGATATCGCCTGAAACCACTTCTCTGCCTGCAATTCGCTGCTCTTCGCCGTTGCGAACAACTACGGCACGCGGACTTGCCAGGTCTTTTAGGGCATCCAATGCTTTCTCGGTTTTGCGCTCCTGAAAAAACTCAATACCCATGATGACGAGCACAAACCCCATCAACATAATGCCCTCCTGAATGTCGCCCAACACCAAATACAATGAGCCACATGCCACCAATAAAATGAACATCGGTTCTTTTAAAATACCCAATGCAATTCCCCAAATCGATTTCGATTTTGACGATGGCAACTCGTTAAAACCCTCTTTTTGATGTTTGTTAATGACTTCTTCGTCGGTTAAACCTTTATATTTACTGCTTTCAAGATTCATAACACTTTTATATTTAAGTGTTTAATATTTATTTTATGATGTCACCATTGTTTGACCATTTTTTCTAATAGAAGCAACAATTGATGCAACTCTTCCGGATCGAGATTTTCGCTCATCAATTCGGCAAAACGGCGGTGGGCATATTCGTGCATTTGGTTGATACTTCGCCCCTTTTCCGTTAAATGAAGATGTGAGGTGCGGCGGTCTTCATCCGATTGAACTTTAATGAGGTACTCTTTTTCAATCAACTTATCCAACGCCACTGTAACCGTAGGTTTGGTTAGTTGCAATGCCGAAGCCAGCTCGGTGATGTTTGGATTTTGAAGCGAGTTCATCACTTCAAGATAGTGCATCTGTGTCAAAGTAAGTTCTTGCAAGCCAAAATGATCTTTAGCAAGCTCTTCCATTTCGCCTAAGGTTTGCGATATTTTGGAAATGATGGGAATAATTTTATCCATTCTCTCTGTTTTTTGTCGTTGCAAAATTAGTTAGAAAGTACAAACTAACAAATAGTTTATCAATAATATTCATTTTTATCGTATTCATTTTTAAAACAATCGTATAAACGTCTGATAACCAATTATATGCAATTGTTGCCGTTATTTTGGGTGTTGCAAAGCGAAATACAGCAGTTGAGATAACGCATATCATGTACCATAGTTTGCGGTGGTTTTTTAGTTTAGCCCGAATATATACTGTATCTTTGTTGCTTTTAGTTTCAAAGTTTTTAGGTTAATTCTTTTCACCCGAAGCACTTTCATAGCTTCGTAGATATTTTGTCGGATGATAAAATCATTTTTAATAGGGAACAGGCAAATTCGTTTGCCCTTTGTTCAAGGTGGTATGGGAGTGGGTATTTCTCTCTCGGGTCTGGCTGCTGCGGTGGCCAACGAAGGCGGTATTGGTGTGATTTCCTGTGCCGGTCTGGGGCTGTTGTACAAAAAACATCCGGGTGATTATCTTACTAATTGCATCTGGGGACTTAGGGAAGAATTGCACAAATCCCGTGAAAAAACTAAGGGAATTATAGGTGTAAATATAATGGTAGCCTTATCTAATTTTGCCGATATGGTGCGAACTACCATCGAGGAAAAAGCCGATATAATTTTTGCCGGAGCCGGTTTAGCTCTCGATTTGCCCTCTTACTTAAGCAAAGACAGCCAAACTCAGCTGGCACCTATTGTCTCTTCTGCGCGCGCAGCTTCTATTCTTTGCGAGAAATGGCAAAAGAATTACAATTATTTACCCGATGCCATAGTCGTGGAAGGCCCTAAAGCCGGTGGGCATCTGGGATTTAAAAAAGAGCAAATAGAGGACGAGCAGTTTGCTTTGGAACAACTGGTTCCCGAAGTGCTGGCTGTTACCGAAAGATACCGTAGTCAAAAAAGTATTCCGGTTATTGCCGCCGGAGGCATTTCTACAGGAGAGGATGTGTTGCGTTTTATGAAACTGGGAGCCTCGGCCGTTCAAATGGGCAGTATTTTCGTCCCCACGAATGAATGCGATGCTTCGGAGACCTTCAAAAAGGTGTATGTACAATCCTCGAAACAAGATTTGAAAATTATTCAAAGTCCGGTGGGTTTGCCGGGAAGAGCTTTTGGCGGTGCCTTTTTACAAGGAGTAGAGCAGGGCAGCGAAAAACCTAAAGGATGTCCATATCACTGCATAAAAACCTGCGATTATACCAAAAGTCCTTATTGCATCATCAAAGCCCTGTACCAGGCCTCCAAAGGAAATATGTTGAAAGGTTATGCCTTTGCCGGAGCCAATGCTTATCTTTCCGATCGCATCAGCAGTGTAAAAGAAGTAATTGCCCGACTTATAAAGGAATACAAACTGGCAGTTTCCAGGTAATAATCTCCGATAATAAATTCCCGACAAGAAACTTTCAAACAAGACTCAAACAAATAACAACTAAAAATAAACTATTAAGCACTTAACCATTCAATCCAAAACATGGCCATTTCGTACAACAAAAAAGAACAAGAAAAAAACAAACAGCGTAAGAAAGTAGAAAAACAGAAACGCAAAGAAGAACGCAAAAGCAACGCAGGCAACAAATCTTTTGAAGATATGATTGCTTACGTCGACGAATACGGGCGAATAGTCGACACTCCTCCCGAACCTCGTGCCAAATCGGACATTGATGTCGAAAGTATAGCGGTGTCAACTCCCAAGAAGCCCGAAGAAGACAGTGTTTTAACGGGCAGGGTAGAACATTTCAACGACGATAAAGGCTACGGCTTTATCAAAGAAGCCCATACCATAGAAAAATACTTCTTTCATATCAGCAATGCCTATGCAGACATTAGGGAGGGGGAACAGGTGAATTTTGAATTAGAGCGAGGCCCCAAAGGTATGAACGCCGTAAAAATTCAACGAATTGAACAAAAAAAATAGCTTAAGTCTTGTTTTTTACAAAAAAGAGCTATATTTGCGGCCACAAGTGAACAAATTATGATCCATTCAGCTCTGATTTCCCTGTCTCTAATTGCTATTCTACTATTCAATAGTTAGGTAGTAAGACAGGTGTATATATCAGAGAACAACGATCGCAAAAATATAGAGCTCCTCTTGCTACCAGGCAGGAGGAGCTTTTTTTTATGGATATTTTAATACTAAACATTATGTCAGACAAAGTTTTTATTTTCGACACCACCCTGCGCGACGGCGAACAAGTGCCTGGCTGCCAGTTGAACACAGTAGAAAAGATTCAAGTGGCCAAAGCCCTTGAGTCATTGGGGGTGGACATTATTGAAGCGGGTTTTCCTATTTCGAGTCCGGGCGATTTTAAATCGGTGATGGAAATTTCCAAAGCTGTTACCTGGCCGGTGATATGTGCCCTGACCCGTTCGGTCGAAAAAGACATTGACGTGGCTGCCGAAGCCCTCAAATACGCCAAGAGAGGCCGTATTCATACCGGTATTGGCACTTCGGACTATCACATCAGATATAAATTCAACTCAAATCAGGAAGATATCTTGCAGCGGGCCATTGCTTGCGTTAAATACGCCAAAAAATACGTAGAAGACGTAGAATTTTATGCCGAAGACGCCGGCCGCACCGACAATGTTTACCTGGCCAGGGTGGTGGAAGCTGTTATCAAAGCCGGAGCCACCGTAGTAAATATTCCCGACACCACCGGTTATTGCCTGCCCGATGTCTATGGAGCTAAAATCCGTTTTTTGATGGAGAATGTGCCCAATATCCACAAGGCAGTTATTTCTACTCATTGCCACAACGACCTGGGTATGGCAACAGCTAATACTATGTCGGGCATACTTAACGGAGCCCGTCAGGTAGAAGTGACTGTCAACGGCATCGGCGAAAGAGCCGGCAATACTTCGCTCGAAGAGATAGCCATGATTCTCCGCTGCCACAAAGACCTGGGCGTACATACCGACATCAACACCCAGCATATCATGCACAGCAGCCGTCTGGTATCGAACCTGATGAATATGCCGGTGCAAGCCAACAAAGCCGTGGTAGGCCGCAATGCTTTTGCACATTCCTCGGGCATACATCAGGACGGTGTGCTCAAAAACCGCGAAAACTACGAAATCATGGATCCAAAAGACGTCGGCATAGACGAAAACTCCATTTTATTGACTGCCCGCAGCGGACGTGCTGCACTGAAACACCGCTTGCATGTGTTGGGCGTAGAGATTGAGGGAGAGCGGTTGCAGGAAGTTTACCAGGAATTTCTTAAATTAGCCGACCGAAAAAAAGACATCAATGACGAAGACATTTTGTTGCTGACAGGCGAGGAGAGAACCGAGAAAAAACGAATCAAACTCGATCATCTCCAGGTGGTTTCGGGTAAGGGTGTAAAATCGGTGGCTAGTATTACACTCGATATTGCCGGCGAAAAATTCGAAGCCTCTGCTTCGGGCAACGGGCCGGTTGATGCCGGAATCAAGGCACTGAAACGCATCATCAACCGGGAAATGACCCTGCAGGAATTCTTGATTCAGGCCATTGCCAAAGGCAGCGACGATACCGGCAAGGTGCATATGCAGGTGGAACATCAAGGCTCGGTTTATTACGGATTCTCGGGCAACACCGACATAGTAACCGCCTCTATCGAAGCCTATATTGACGCCATCAACAAATTTGTACACTAAATAAATACTACGAACATGGGAAAAACCTTATTCGACAAAATATGGGACAAGCACGTAATAACGACTGTCCCCGACGGACCCACCCAATTGTACATCGACCGGCATTATTGCCACGAAGTCACCAG
>CAZAUQ010000032.1:0-27171 GCA_964488495.1 uncultured Bacteroidales bacterium | reverse complement strand
TCTTCGTTTTCCTTGTCGGTGTTTTCTTCCGATTCAGCCAGGGCCTTTACCTGGGCAATCAGTTCCTTTTTGGCGGCCAGGTTTTGGTATTCCACGCTGCGCTGGCTGGTGGAATTTTTTTCTTTTTGTTCAAAGAAATAATCGCAGGCCGAGATGAAGCGTTTCCACAATACATCTGAATATTTTCTGGGTACAGGGCCAATGGTTTTCCACTCTTTCTGAATCTGAATCAGCTGGTCCGAGGTGGTATTCCAGTCGGTGCTGTCTTTGAGGCTTTCTGCTTTTTCGCAGAGTTCTCTCTTTTTTTCCAGGTTTTGGTTGAGCTCCTCTTTTACGGATTTGTAGAAATTGCTTTTGGTCTGGAAAAACTGGTCACAGGCAGTGCGGAAACGTTCGAAGACCTTGGCGTTGGCCTTTTTGGGGGCAAAGCCTATGGTTTTCCAGCGTTCCTGCCATTCGATGACTTCGGTGGTTTTGCGGTCCCAGTCGCGGAAGCTTTTCAGTTTGCCGAAATCAATGGCTTCCAGGCTTTCGCAAATGGAAGTCTTTTGAGCCAGGTTTTCGTTTTCTATTTCTTTGAGCCTTTCAAAAAAGGCCTGGTATTTTTTGTTGATTTCGGTAGAGGCGTCTTTGAAGCGTTGCCAGATTTCTTCGCGCATTTCTTGTGCGACAGGGCCGGTTTCGCGCCAATCTTCGTGCAGCTTCTGCAGGCGTTTGAAGGCTTTTACCACGTCGCTGTCTTCTTTGAGTTGTTCGGCTGTCTGGCAGAGCTCGGTTTTGATTTCGAGATTCTTTTTGAAATCGTAATCGCGGAATTCGTTGTTGATCTTGATTTGGTCGTAAAAACGTTCAACTTCGAATTGATAATTCTTCCAGAGTTCGTTTACTTCTTCGGAGGGAACTTGTCCGATATTCTTCCATTCCTGCTGGAGTTTTCGGAATTCGGGGATTTTTCTGCGAATGTCATCGGAGCTGTCGGTGAGGGCTTTGATAACTTCGATGAGCTGATTCTTTTTGGTCAGATTATCCTTCTTTTGTTTTTCAAAATCGGCTGTCCATTGAATACGTTTTTCGCGCCACTGATTCATCAGGTCTTTGAATTCGGCTTCGATGGCATTGGCTTCGCTCAGGTCGAAATTGGCAGGATCGCCGCCGGCTTTGATAAAGGCTTTCCTGGAAGATTCGATATCCAGTTTATGTTGTTTGTAAAAGGATTGTTTGATGTTTTCGACCTTGCTCTTAATATCGATACTCTCTGTTTGTATGAGTTCTCTGAGTTGGTCTATCAAATTTTTGATGACGGAATAGTCAATATGGGAAGCAAATTCAGCGAGGGTTTCGGCCGGGCTTATCGTTTCGGCTTCTGCTTCGATGGAGGCCGGGGCTTTTGCTTCGTCACTTGCAGCTTCGGTGCCGGCCGGGGCTTCAATTTCAACCGTTTCAGCTTCAACTTCGGCCTTGGCCGCAATTTCGGCTTCTGGCTCATTCTCAGCCTTGGTTTTTGACTTGGTTCTGGGCGTTTTAGCCTTTGGTGCTTTTATTTCCTGAACAGCAGCATCAGCTTCCCCGGATTTGAACGGGGCAGCCTCTTCCGGGCTTGTTTTTTCTTCTGCGGGCAGGTCTTGAGTATCGTTTGTAATTGCTTGTTTGCTCTGGTCAACTTTTTCAGGTGTCTGCTCCAAGCCTGCGCTTTCCTGCAGCTTGTCGGTGTCGGATATGTCCATAGTAGTAAATGTTATTGTTTTCAAAGGACTCATTGAAAACAGACGCAAATAAACGTAAATTATTTGGGAATATCAAATTAAGTGTTTTATTTTTGAGCTTCGTTAAAAACCCCTCAGAAAAATAGAATGGATATATTGCTCATTGTGCTGGGAAGTATCTGTATGCTGGCCGGCTTGGCCGGTGCCGTTTTGCCCGTACTTCCCGCTTCGCCGTTGAATTATTTGGGAATTATACTGTTACACCTTAGCACCAGGGTACAGTTCAGTGCAAAACAACTCATCTTTTGGGCTGCATTGGTGGTTTTGGTTCAAGTATTCGATTATTTAACCCCCATACTGGGAGCCAAACGCTTTGGCGGCAGCAAGCAGGGAATCTGGGGGTGTAGTATCGGGGTGGTAGCCGGTATGTTTTTCTTTCCGCCCCTGGGTTTGGTACTGGGCCCCATCATAGGAGCCGTTATAGGGGAGATGGTAGCCGGCAAACAGTCGGGGGCTGCACTGAAAGCCGGCCTGGGTTCCTTTTTTGGTTTTTTGTTGGGAACCGTATCTAAACTGGTGGTTTCCTTTTACTTGATTTATCAGTTTGTGGTCGCACTGTTTTAAACAGGCGTTTTCTTTATTTTACCTGTCTTTTATTTTTTGATTTTGCTCTTTTTATTTTCCAGCCATAGCCAAAGATAAGATATAAAACCGAAGAACAAAGTGAGTGCAGTATTAAGGCCGTGTACTGTCAGCGCAAAGGCTCCGGCAGCTGTTTCGCTGATTCCATACAAAACCATGGTGTAGATTACCATAAAATGCCAGGCACCCAAGCCTCCCTGCACCGGGGCCACCATACCAAGGCTGCCCATGATGTGTGCTGTAAACATGGCAATTACGCCCAGGCCGAAAGGGATGTTAAAGAAATATTGGCCTATGTAGAAAGTGGCAAAATACGAGAGCCAAATAAAAATACTCCAAAAAATAAATAAGCCGGGACGCTTTAGGGCTTTAATACTTTTCATGCCCAACCAGAGTTTATCGAGTCCTTTGTTGATTTTGTCGAAAACAGGGAATTTTCGTAAACGCCTCCAAAGTATGATTACAGCCAGAACCAGGGCAAACAGTATAGCCCATAGTTGCCAGGAAAACAGGATTTTCATCAGGCCATTGGCTTTGTCGGGATATTCGGTAAAAAATTGCCTGAACACATCCAGCTGAAATACGACTATAACTACCACCATGATGAGCAGGCAGATTAAATCGATTAATCGTTCAGCCAGGACTGTCCCCAGAGCTTTGGTAAAAGAAACCTTTTTGTATTGTTTCAAAATGCCGCAACGGGCGACTTCGCCGATTCTCGGGAATATCAGATTGGCGGCGTAAGCAACAAAGACGGCCAGTGTAGTCGATTTAGTATCAGCTTCGGGACAAACCGGCTCCAGCAATTGTTGCCAGCGCAGTCCTCTCACTATCATGCCGCTTACAAAAATGAGCAGGAAAGCCAGCATCCATTCGTAACGAAGGCCCAGTTGAAAAATCTCTTTGATGGAGATCCAGTCCATACGTTTGTATATCCACCCAAAAAGCATAACTCCCAGTAATAAAGGGATTATCCATTTCAAGAGCTTTTTTATTCTATCCATCGTACTACAATTCAATAAATATGCTTATTTTTGTGACCGCGGCAAAAATACGTATATTTTGTTGGCCGGATTCATTCTGCAGCGACAAAAAATACGTCAACCGTAAAATAAAAGGACCGGTAGGCTATTACTCCGGTTTATGTTTAATTTTTTCCCTAAAGCTGTGGATGACGATTGTAAGACCAAAGAAAGCATTGGGACAGCACTTCCTCAGGGACTTGTCTGTCGCCCTTCGTATCGCAGCTACGCTGGATGACTGCAAGGGTATGCCCGTACTTGAAGTAGGTCCGGGTACAGGTGTATTAACTCGTTTTTTACTCGATAAAGGCCACGACCTCAAGGTGGTGGAAATAGACAGGGAGTCCATTGCCTATCTGTATGAGCATTTTCCTGAATTGGGCGACGACCGTATTTTGGCCGAAGATTTTCTAAAAACAGATGTAAACAGCCTTTATCAGGGCAAGCCTTTTTGCCTGATCGGCAATTATCCATACAACATCTCTTCTCAGATTTTTTTCAAGGTACTCGAAAACAGAGATCAGGTGAAGTATTGCGTAGGAATGCTCCAAAAAGAAGTGGCCGAACGTATTTGTTCTCCGGCCGGCAAGAAAAGCTACGGTATTCTGAGCGTCTTTCTTCAAGCCTATTACGATATTGATTATTTGTTTACTGTAAGTGAGCATGTTTTTGAACCTCCACCAAAGGTGAAATCGGCTGTTATTCGCATGAGTCGTAACAGCAATCTAAGACTGGCCTGTGACGAGAACTTGTTTAGAAAGGTAGTTAAAACTGCTTTCAATCAACGCAGAAAAACTTTGCGCAATTCATTGAAACCCTTGCTGGGCAAAGAAGCTCCTTTTTATGCGGAAGCTATTTTCGACAAGCGGCCCGAGCAGCTCAGTGTCAAGCAATTTGAATACCTGACAGAGCTGGTAAGCGATTTTTATTACAGTAATTCACCCTCCGGTGCAAGCATCGGATAAAACTAAGAGATATGGCCGAAATAAAACTTTTTTACCACGAAAACGGAAGAATAAAAGTAAGCCGCAGCTTCGAATTTTTGAAGCAGACACCCATTGAGAAATTCCTGTGGATAGACTTAAACAATGTGGACGAAGAAGTCGAAAGTCAATTGGAAAATTTCCTGAAAATTTACATCCAGGAAGAGGAAGAAATGGAAGAGATCGAAATGAGCTCCCGTTACATTGAAACTTCCGATACCCTCGTTGTTAACTCAAACTTTTTGTTGAGTGATTACGAAACCGATACAGTGTCTTTTATTCTTAAAGATAATATATTGGTAACGGTGCACGACGAGGAATTACCTTCCTTGCTGGAAGCTGCCAAAAAAATTACAACCAGTCCGCGCAACTACCCAAGCGGTTACCACGTGATGGTTGCCGTACTCGAAACCAGGGTTGAAAGGGATGCCGACCTAATTGAGGACCTTATTGACAAGATTACTGTTTTGAGTGATACCGTCAGGGATGCTGACGAAAATGTGCTGATGGACATCACTCAGTTGCAGGAACAAATTCTGGCCATACGTCAGAACATCATCGAAAAACAACGATCCATTTCCAATCTGCTCAAGAGTGAATTAATGCCCCAGGAATTGACGGCTAAACTGACGATAATTGTTAAGGACATAAATTCACTGATAGACCACACCAAGTTTAGTTTTGAGCGTCTGGATTACTTGCAGGATACTTTTCTTGGTTTGGTTAACATTGATCAGAACAAGATCATCAAGATTTTCACCATTGTGTCGGTGATTTTTATGCCACCCACACTGGTGGCCAGTATTTATGGCCAGAACTTCGTAAAAATGCCCTTTCTGAACAACCCGGCAGGCTTCTGGATTTCCATGGGCATGATGGTACTGTTCTCTGGAGCGATCTTGTTGTATTTCAAAAAGAAACGTTGGCTATAAATTAATAGTTCAACCCCTTGGTAATATCATCTGCCAGGAAAGTATTTCCTAAATAATCTACAATCTTTATGGCAAACAGCATGGCGTGAGCCGGCCCGTCGGAAGTGATTATATTGCCGTCTCTGACTACAGGTTTTCTGGACAATTTAGCCCTGCTCAGGTGGCTTTCGTAGCCGGGAAAGCAGGTGGCTTTTTTGCCGTCCAGCAGACCAAGATCTCCCAAAATTAATGGAGCTGCGCAAATAGCCGCTATGGTTTTGTCGGGATTCCGGGCAAAGTTGACCAATTGTTTCTTTAGCCCGGCATGGGCGTTGAGGTTGTTGGTTCCCGGCATTCCGCCCGGCAGAATCAGGGCTTCGGCTTCATCAAAGTTTACTTCGTCAAAGGTCAAATCGGCATTAATGCTGATTTGGTGAGCTCCGCTTACTGCTTTTTCGTTGCTTATGGAAACAGAACGAATGGAAAGCCCGGCTCTACGCGCTATGTCCAGGACAGTTATAGCTTCTATTTCTTCGAAGCCAGGAGCTAAGAACAATAAAAGTTTCATATTGGTTCAATTTAGGTAGGTATAAAATAAGTACTGAAATCGCTATTTCAGTGCATATTATCTTAACAGGAAACGATAGGTGATGGTACCGGTTTGGTTGCGGGTACCGTCAATGGCATTAAATCTTGCCTTTTTCGCTGCATTTAAGGCAGCGTTTCGCAATTCAGTGTTGTCGGTGTCGGTGCCCTGGAGGTCTATGCTGGCTGAGATCACTGTTCCGGCGCTGTTCACCGTAATGCGTACCACAACCACCCCCTCGGCTTCAATGGAATAGCTGGGGCGGGGCAAACTGCCGCTTATAGAGCGGCCATCCAGCGAAAAGTTGCCGTCACCAGCACCGCTGCCTGTAATATTGGCCGATTCGGTACTGCCTTGTATGTCGCCTTGGTTGCCGCTGCCTTCCTGTCCGTAACCCTGGCTTTCGCTTTGTTGTCTCTGCTGAGATCCGAAGGCCTGGGCCGCTTGTTCCCTGATTTCGGCAGCCTTGCGTTCCTGTTCCTGTCTTATACGTTCTTCTTCTCTTTTACGAGCCTCTTCCTCTTCTTTTTTGCGAGCGTCTTCAAGTGCTATGGACTCATCTTCCTGACTGATTAATTCTTCGTTGTTTGATTGCAGCGGTGTATTATCGGCCGGTGATTGCGGCCGGGTTTGCTGATCGCTCAGACTCTCACCCCGGGGTTCAAAAGTGCCGGCGGCCAGGTCAATATTCCCGAAATTCACCGTCACACCTTCTTCGCTGTCAGGAATATGAGCCGAATAGCCAAAAAAGAACAGAAACACGATCAACAGGATATGAACCAGGATAGTGCCGGAAATGGCGATTATGTCATTTTTTTTGGATGTCATTTTTTTGCAGGCCTGGTGGCCAATACCAATTTAAAATGATTTTCGTTGCAAATATTCAGAACTTTGATGAGTTCCCGGTAAGGTATGCTTTCATCGGCATACAGTGCTACATACATCTCTGGTTCTTTTTGTATGGTTTCGAGCAAAAAAAGCTCAATGTCCTCAAAGGCAATGGCTTTTTCTTTTTCGTTACCGAAAGCCACGTAATAATTCAGGTCGCGGTCAAGCGTAATCCTGGTCAGGGGCTTGGCTGAAGTTTGTTGCTTGCTTTGTGGCAAGAGTACCTTGATGGCGTTGGGGTGTACCACCGTCGATGTAATCATGAAAAAAATGAGCAACAAAAAGATGATGTCGGTCATAGACGACATGCTGAAGCTCGAATCTATCTTATTTTGTCTTTTTAAGGCCATAGCCATTTGTTATTTTGCGGGTTCATTCAATAAATCCATGAATTCCATTGTTTTGGCCTCCATCTTATTGACTATTTTGCTCACTTGCGACACCAGGTAGTTATAGGCAAAAAAGGCACAAATACCAATAATCAAACCGGCTACGGTTGTTACCATGGCAGTGTATATACCGGATGAAAGCAGAGTGATATCCACATTACTGCCTGCTGAAGCCATGTCAAAGAAAGCTTTGACCATCCCCAGCACAGTACCCAAAAAGCCAATCATAGGTGCTCCTCCTGATACGGCTGCCAGCAAGGAGAGGCCTTTTTCCATATTGGCCACTTCCAGGTTGCCCAGGTTTTCGATAGCCACCTGCACATCGTGCATGGGGCGACCTATGCGTGAGATGCCTTTTTCGATCATCCTGGCTCCGGGATTATCAGCCTGTTTGCACAATTTGATGGCCGAATCGATGTTGCCGTCGTAAATATAATCCTTGATGCGTTCCATAAAATTGGGATTTTCTTTGGAAGCCTTATTCAGGGTAATGCTGCGTTCAATAAAGATGTATACCGCCACCAGCGAAAGCAACAGCAGGGGGATCATTATCCAGCCGCCCTTGACAGCCATATCAAAAAAGTTCATACGTTGGCTGGTTTCTACGCCTTCTGCCAATGCAGATAAATCGGGCAACGTATCTCCGGCGACGGATTGAAGTAAGAGTAAGAAGTTCATACAAATAACTATTTAAGACAATTTTTATAAGATTGAATACTGTTTTCCAGGCCCATCAGCAGGGCATCTACGATTAAGGCGTGTCCTATGGAAACCTCTTCGGTAAAAGGAATGCTCTGGCGGAAAAAGGGCAAATTATGTAAATTCAGGTCGTGACCGGCATTGATGCTCAAACCGTTTTTTCTGGCTGTTTGTGCGGCTTGTACATAGGGTTTTATAGCGGCATCGGGATTTTTAACGTAACGTTCGGCATAGGGGCCGGTGTACAGTTCTACCCGGTCAGCACCCAGCCTGGCGGCCTGTTCTATTTGTTTACTGTCGGTTTCGACAAAGAGGGATGTTCGTATTCCTTTCGAACAAAAAGCATCCAGCACCTCAGTCAGAAATGCGGCGTGTTTAAAGCAGTCCCAGCCGGCGCTTGAAGTCAGGGCATCCGGAGCGTCGGGCACCAGGGTCACCTGATGCGGTTTGACTTTTAATACCAGATCCATGAATTTTTCCGAAGGATAGCCTTCGATGTTGAATTCGGTACTTAAAAGAGGTTTAAGATCCATCACATCATCATAGCGTATATGTCTCTCATCGGGCCGGGGATGTACCGTAATGCCATCGGCTCCGTATTTTTCGCAAAGCAAGGCCATTTCGCATACATTGGGGTAATTGGCTCCCCTTGCATTGCGCAACAAGGCAATTTTATTGATGTTTACACTTAACTTTGTCATATAAATAATTTTCCCCATTTTTGTGTCGGCTTAACAGTCACGGCATCAAACATAATGTAAATTAATAAAGAGTACAAAAATAATAGAATAATCCGATGAAAGTTTGAGTTTTCGGAAAGAATATTATTATTATAAATAATTAAGATATTTAAGTTCCAAACCTATGAGAATTGCCCTTTTTGGAAAACCTTTTCAGGCAGAAAAACACGATCAAATCAAATCTATACTGGAGGAGATTGCCCGTGCGAAGGTGGAAGTGTTGTTGTGTGGTCAATACTATGCCAGTCTGAAACAAATGGGTTTACATTCCATTCTCTCATCATTCAGCCTGTTGGAAGACAATGACTTCAAGGCCGATTATGCCCTGAGTATAGGGGGTGACGGCACCTTGCTCAATGTAGCCCGCAGAGTGGGCAGAAAAGGCATTCCCATCCTGGGAATTAATACCGGACGCCTGGGTTTTTTGTCTGCCACCGATTACAAGGAAACGAGGGCTATGATATCGGAATTGCTGGCGGGTGATGTCGTTTTGGAAAACCACAACCAGCTCTGTCTGCAAAGTCCCGACTCCGGGCTGCCCGATTATCCCTACGCATTGAACGAGATTGCCATACTCAAGAGAGATATTTCGGCCATGTTGCATATTCATGCTTCGCTGAACGGGGAATATCTGAACGATTATCAGGCAGACGGCCTTATTGTGGCTACTTCCACCGGTTCCACAGCCTACGCCCTGAGTGTGGGCGGCCCTATTTTGTTCCCTGAAAATCCCAGTATAATTCTGGCTCCCGTGGCTCCTCACAGCCTGACTGTACGACCCATTGTGCTGAGTGATGGTTCCGTGATTGATCTCAGGGTTGAAAGCCGCAGTCAGCAATTTTTGGCGGCACTGGACGGTCGTTCTTTCCCTTTGCCTGAAAATGCGCATTTACGTGTGATCAGAGCAGATTTTCCCATACGAATCGTGCGCAGAAAAAGCCAGAGTTTTGTACAAACGCTCAGAGCTAAAATGATGTGGGGTAAAGATCTCAGGACCACCTGAATTAATCAGAATCTCTATTTGCGAAGTTCGATTTTTTGAACATGTCGCAGTATTTCTCCTTCGGGGCTGATACCTTCCAGAATAAGGGTATACGTCCCGGCCAGATCTGCCGTATAGAAGCGGATTTCAGCTTGCCCGTTTTCGTCTGTTACAATATTGGGTTTCCAATAAATGGTGCTTCTCAGGTCAGGTTTGGTACTTTCTTTTACGGAAGAAATTGAATACTTAGGTTGATAAAAATCAACCGGAGGTGTATAGCCCATAAAAGTGATGAGTTTTTGATGGCTGCCCAGTTCCCTGGGGGCGTTTCCACCACCACGTTTCAGATAAATACAGATGACTCCGTTTTGTCCTTCGTTGCCATAGAGAGCAGTTTCGGCCGGATCTTTCAGAATGTCGATCATTTCGACTTCCGAAAGATTAATGATACTCAGATCTTCCATCCTGCCTTTAAAATTGTCAACCTGGATAAGGGGGGTGGCGTTACGTAACAACACGCCGGTATTGTTGGCATTCAGAGTGATACCGGGGACACGGATTAAAACATCGAGCAGGGTGGCGCCTCCCATTTCTTCAATCTCTTGTGCTTCGATGGTGTAACTGGACGAAAAATACATGGCACCTCTTTCTTCGCGCAGGTTTTTGGCTCTGTCTTCTTTTTTACCGATCACCTGTACTTCTTCAAGATTGATAACCAGGGGGCCGTTTTCGTAAAAATACCTGTCGCGGCTGGAACTGAGAAAAGTCTCAATAGTTTCGTCCTGAA
The DNA here is from genome assembly GCA_964488495.1 of uncultured Bacteroidales bacterium. Classification (GTDB taxonomy): domain Bacteria; phylum Bacteroidota; class Bacteroidia; order Bacteroidales; family UBA1402; genus UBA1402. The sequence continues at coordinate 16,839 of CAZAUQ010000032.1, read as the reverse complement.
GAGCGGTTTTGGGTTTAAGTCCGTAAGGGACTGCCGGAGGAAAATCATCGTTTTCGGCCACCAATTCGATGACATTGCCCGGTTTTTTCTCGGCTTGTACAAAAAAGACCGAGCTGTCGGGAAATTCAAATCCGTCAAAGCAAAAACGCCCTCCGATATCGGTAACAGTGGCATTGTAATAACCGTGTTTGCTGTTCAGGCTGAAAACGTTAACGTTGGGCAGGCCTCTTCTGAAAGGGTAAGTCTGAATTTTTCCGCACAAAGTGGAGCCTACCTCCATTTCAAAGCGGTTAGCCTGATCGAGTTCTCCCTTGATGAGTTGTGGAATGTTGTAACGCCTCCAGCCCTGGGTCATCATTAAAATGTCCAGCTGTGAGGCCGCTGCTTTGTTTCCGGGTAAAAAATAGGCCTGAGGCTGTTCAATATAACCTTTGAGTTCGGAGCACAGCAATAAATAACTATCTATGCTCAACGCATTGGAATCGGTATTAATCAGATTGTCGTCGGTTATACTCAGGGAAAAATTACCCTGAAAGCCTTGTCCCAGACTGTTCCATATTTGCAGATCAGCTCTGGCGGCTTCGCGGGGGCTGTAGGTGTTTTTGTCGAAAGTGATTTCGGCACCGGTTCGATCGTTACCTTTAATAAAAACCAATCGTTCGCTAAGTACTTCGGCTTCGGCATTGAGCAGGAGAATATGCAGTACTCCCGAGCCCAGTGCCGACTTGGGAATACTGAGTAAATTGGTGCCGGTCGCGACTTTTGATTTAAAGAGGGGCAAGCCGCGCATATGGACCAGAATTGACAACTCTTCCTGCAGCGGATTTTCGTAAGGTCTGAGCACGCTCAAATGCAACCTGTCGGGCAATTGGTTGACACTTAGTGCATAGCGGGAATCGCTGGGCTGAGGCAGCTCAATAGTAAGGCTTTCACCGGCCTGGTTTTCGCAAACGGCCGTATACCGGCAGCCTGGTTCGGTGTACAACCCAAAGTAGCCCATACCCAGGTGGCTGCTATTGAAAGTGCAGATTTCGTCTTTTCCGTTTTTCAGGATACGGCCGTGTACATCGGTTCCCCAGCCCTCAGGGTCGATAGCCTTAAAAGCGATGGTTTGCATGTTGCCGCTGATCAGATGTCCTCCTTCGGGGAAAAATTGAACGTCGTATTGTTGTCTGTTTTCTTGCGGAGTTTGTTCTTTGTTTGTAGCAGCGGCCTGAACGGGAGTGGCAGCATCGCTGAGGTTTGTCTCTGCTTCGGGAGTGATTAAATTGCCTATGTAAATTTCTTTATGAAAAAAATAATCCTCCTCGAGATTGCGCATGTAATTGGTATAGGCCCTCAAATGGTATTTCCCGGCTGCAATATCTGCTTTGAGGGGCATCTGACTGTAATAAAGCCCTTCTTCGGGTCTTACTTTAATTCTCGAAACCACCTGTTTGCTGTCGTTGACCAATTCTACGTAAATGTAACGGCTGTAGGTCATTGGCTGATGCAGAGTGGCATGTACCATATATGCCCGAAACCAGATGGTGTCACCGGCGGAATAATATGGTTTGTCGTGATGCAGGTAAACCTTTTCCTGGGGAAAAGCCCTGAGTTGGGCAGTCATGTATTGAATGGCCTTGTCTTCTGCAGCTGTTTGTACAGGTTGATTTTCCTGGGCAATGCTGTTCATGTTGATCAGGAGACTACACAGGACCGATAGAACGATGTTTTTTTTCATGGCAGATACAGGCAATGATTTGTATAAAGACAAAAAAAGCAACCGCTTGCGCCGGTTGCTTTTCTGTATGGAATAGAGCGCCCTTAAAATCTTTTTTCTTTGATGCGGGCTTTTTTTCCTGTCAGGGCCCTGAGGTAATACAACTTAGCCCTTCTTATCTTACCGATTTTGTTTACGGTTATTGATTCAATAAAGGGAGATTCCAGGGGAAAAATTCTTTCAACTCCGATGTTTTCAGACATCTTACGGCAGGTGAAACGTTTTTTGCTGCCGCTGCCGTTGATCTTAATCACGACACCGCGGTAGTTCTGAATACGTTCTTTGTTACCTTCTTTGATGCGGTAGGCAACAGTCACTGTGTCGCCGCTTTTGAATTTTGGATGAACTTTGCCGGTAGCAAAGGCTTCTTCGGCAACTTTAATCAAGTCCATGATAAATACTCTTTTAGTCATTAGAAATGACGCAACATTCCCGAGCCTCACTATACTCGACAGCGGTTACGCAAAACGGCTGCAAAGAAAAGAAAAAATATTGAGTTGTGCAACCGGATAACAAAAAAATCAATCATTTAAATCCAGTAGCCAAAGACGACATTCGGCATCGCTGGGCATACGCCAGTCGCCCCGGGGCGAAAGATTCACCGAACCCACTTTGGGCCCGTCGGGCAGACAAGATCGTTTGTATTGTTGTTTAAAAAAACGTTCTATAAACACCTTGAGCCATTGACGAATATAATCGGGTTTGTACTGATTTCTAAAAGCCTGTGTAGCCAGGTATAAGATTTTTGAAGGCCTGAAACCGTAGCGAAGCAGGTAGAAAAGGAAGAAGTCGTGAAGCTCGTAGGGGCCTACCACTTCTTCGGTTTTTTGGCTGATCTTGCCATCGGGACCCGGGGGGAGCAATTCCGGACTGACCGGTGTGTCAATAATGTCGAGCAGTGTTTTTTTTGCTTTGGTGTCAGTTGTATGGTCGGCTACCCAATGCAGCAAATGACAAATCAGGGTTTTGGGAATGCCGGAATTTACTCCGTACATCGACATATGGTCGCCGTTGTACGTGGCCCAGCCCAGGGCCAGTTCCGAAAGATCGCCGGTGCCTGTCACCAGCCCTCCGATTTTATTGGCGTAGTCCATCAGGATTTGCGTACGTTCACGGGCTTGTGTATTCTCGTAGGTAGCATCGTGTATCGAAGGATTGTGCTCTATGTCTTTGAAATGCTGTGTGCAGGCTGCTTTGATGTCGATTTCTTTGATTTTGACACCCAGCGCCTTCATCAGGTTGAAGGCATTTTGATACGTTCGTTGGCTGGTACCGAAGCCGGGCATGGTGATGCCGTGAATGTTTTTTTTGTCCAGGCCCAGTTTGTCCATGGTTTTTACAGCCACCATCAGGGCCAGGGTAGAATCCAAGCCTCCGGAGATGCCAAGAACCAGCTGGGAAATATTGGTTTGATGCAGGCGTTTGGCCAGGCCGGCCACCTGAATGGAAAAAATTTCTTCGCAACTCTCGTCTATGCTTTCGGTTGCGGGCACAAAAGGATGGGGATTGATTGTCCGGGACAGTTTGAGTTTTTCGTTTGGTGCCAGATCGAAATTCAGTTTGATACAGGGCGGTGCTTCCTCGATGAAACAATCGTTGGCCAGACGCTCCGAGAGCAGGCGCTCAATGTCAATTTCGGAACAGATCAATTGTTTATCCATATGAAAGCGTTTGCTTTCGGCCAAATAAATCCCGTTTTCGAGTACGTAACCGTTGCCGGCAAAAACCAGATCGGTGCTGGATTCTCCCCAGCCACAGGAAGCGTAAACATAGGCCGAGAGGCAACGGGCCGATTGCTGTGAAAGCAATTGCCTCAGATAGCGGTTTTTGCCGCTCAGTTCGTTGCTGGCTGACAGATTGACAATCAGGTTGGCTCCCGCCAGGCAATGAACGCTGCTCCTGGGAATGGGAGCCCATAAATCTTCGCAGATTTCAGCCGCTACTTTCAGTTGCCCCGAACAAAGAAGAATATTGTTGCCGAATGGAACTTGCTGACCAAACAATTCCAGAGTGTCGTGCCGGTTTTCGCCTGCCGGAGAAAACCAGCGTTTTTCGTAAAACTCGTGTTTATTGGGCAGATAAGTTTTGGGTATGGCGGCCAGTATCTTGCCGTTCTGAATACAAACAGCGGTGTTGTATAGTTTGTTGTTCAGACGCAAGGGACAGCCTACAAAAGCCAGGAGCTTCATGCCGGTGCTGGCTTCGGTTATCCTGATCAGGGCTTGCTCTGCAGAGTCAAGCAGGTGCTGCTGAAAAAACAGATCTCCGCAGGTATAGGCAGTAACGGCCAATTCCGGAAAACAGACTACAGCGGTCTGTTCTTTTTCGGCTTCATGCATAAGTTCTATGATGGCTTCTGCATTGTGCAGACAGTCTCCAACCCGGACCACGGGCAGTGCTGCTCCTACTTTGACAAATCCGTATTTCATAACCAAAGCTTTCAATTAAGTTTATCAGAATGTTGCAAAGATAAACGATTTTTTAAAAAAGGAAGGCCAGTCCCAGTTGATATTCTCTCAGAGGACCTGGCCGCAAATTATTAAACTGTTCCATCCAATGCAGCAATTTAAAGTTGAGTTGAACTGCACTGATAATATCCAGCCCTCCACCGTAATAAAAGCCCCAGGCACTGCGCTGAGCAAATCCGTTCATAGGCAGCAGGCTGCCGTCTGACTGCCTGGCTGTAATGACCAGATTGCCAAAACAGGCTCCGGAGACAAAGGGCCTTACCCAGCCCAGGTGATAACCCAGCTGCATTTGCACAGGCACCAGCGAAATCATGGTCAGGCGATGTTCCCCGGGGCCGTTGTAAACCATATAAGACAGTTCCGGCTGATAATAAAGACCTTTCATCAGACGCAGGTTCTCAAAAACGCCAAAACTAAAACTCCGGCAATTTTCAAGGCCGTCGAAAAATGGCTGGGCATTTTGCGGCTGCTTCCATAGTTCGTTGTGCAGGTTAAGGGAAAAAAACAAGCCTGTTTTGTTCAGCAGCTTCGATTTTTCACCATCCTTGTCCGTCGCAGACAATTGCTGCGAAAAAAGGGGGAAGATGCTTAGTAAACAAAGCCCCAACAAACAACTGCAACGGTATTTTCTCATGGGAAACGGTGTTTGCGCAAAAGTACTTCATTATTTTAATTAAGCCCGGATTAAAATAAGTTTTTTTAGCTGTAAAATGGGAAAATACAAGCCGAAAAGCGTCTGAAAAAACGTATATTCGCAGCGCAAAAACAGACAGACCTTACACACTTAGGGCAAAGCTGTCCCCAAATAGAAAGAATGTATGACTAAAGGATGGATTTTGGTGTTGATTTTTTGGTTTTTAGGTCTTTTTAGCGTAGAATCGTCCACTAAGCCCTATTTGCTCAGGAACAAAGAACAATACCGTGCCGCCTCTTTATGGGCCGATTCACTGATGCAAGGCCTGAGCCCCGAAGCCAAAGTGGCTCAGTTGTTGATGCCCATAGTCAGTGCCAACAACGGAACCTGGGAGAAAAAAATTGAAGAACTGGTTCAACAAACAGGAGTAGGAGGGCTTTTATTTGACAAAGGCCAGGTCGTTAAACAGGTCTTGGCGACCAATCGGGCTCAGTCGCTGGCCAAAGTGCCTTTGTTGATATCCATGGACGCTGAATGGGGCCTGGCCATGCGTCTGGAAGGTACACCCTCATTTCCCAGAAATACCATGCTGGCTGCTCTCAGGGATACTTTCGTACTATACGATTATGGTTTGGAAATGGCCAGGCAATGCCGTATGATCGGAGCTCACATCAATTTTGCTCCGGTGGTGGATGTCAATACCAACCCGGCCAATCCCGTCATCAATACCCGATCTTTTGGTTCCGACCCGCAACGGGTGGCCGCTTATGCTGCAGCCTATGCAAAGGGACTCGAAGAGGGTGGTGTGATGGCGGTTATAAAGCATTTTCCCGGACATGGAGACACCTACGAGGATTCTCATTTGGAACTTGCCAGGCTCAATCGTTCCAGAGCCGGGCTTGACAGCCTGGAACTGGTTCCCTTCAGGCATTTGATTCAACAAGGTGTTTCGGCTGTGATGACCGGGCATTTGTCGGTGCCGGCACTGGAATCAGATGCTCAGTTGCCGGCCTCTCAATCGGCAGCAGTTATTAAGGGTTTGCTCAAAAAAGAACTGAGTTTTGATGGATTATGCATTACTGACGCTTTGGCGATGAAAGGTGCTTCCGGCCAAAGCGGGGAAATTTGTATCCGGGCATTACAGGCCGGCAACGATATTTTGTTAGCTCCTCCCAATCCGCCGGCCGATCTGAAGGCTATTCTACTGGCCGTAAAGCAGGGACGTTTGAGTCAGCAAGAGATCGATGAAAAATGTCGCAAGGTGTTGATATATAAATATATATTGGGTCTTGGAGCTTATAAACCCACAGACATAAGCGTTTTGCCGGAACGCTTGAATACAGCTGAAGTTCAGCGTCTGAACCGCTATATGTATGCAAATTCCATTACCTTATTGCGCAATCAGTACGATTTGTTGCCTTTCAGGCACCTTGAAAGTAAATCGTTGGCTGTTATCTCTTTGGAAAGGCCCGCAGAAACTCCTTTTGTGAAAATGCTCAGAAACTACAGTTCCCTGGAGGCTTTTTCGCTGATGCCGGGTAACGAGCTGGATAAAGCAGATCTGAAAGAAACTTTCGGCCGCTACGAAAAAATCATCGTTTGTGTTTACACGGGCAACACCAATCAAATAGAATGGCTCAGCCGTTTTAACGGACTGAAAAATCTTTGCGTTTGTTATTTTACATCGCCCTACCGTATGCAGGTATTCGGACGGGCACTGAGTGAACCCGATGCGGTGCTATGTGCTTACGAAGAAAGTCTGCCGGCTCAGGAAGCGGCCGCTCAGGCAATATTTGGCGGAACAGCCATGCGGGGTGTATTGCCGGCTCCGGTTGGAACGGTTTATCCTGCAGGCCATGGCCTGAAAACCGAAAAAACCCGCTTATCCTACGGAATACCCGAAGAAAGCGGTATGTGTGCTCCGATATTGAGCAAAATTGACAGTATCGTACAAGACGCGCTGATTCAGAGAGCGATTCCGGGTTGTCAGGTTGTAGTAGCCAAAAACGGCAGAGTGGTGTGGAACAAAGCCTACGGCTGGATAGATGCAGAACACAGCAGGCCGGTCAACCAGGAGGATGTTTACGATCTGGCATCCCTGACCAAAGCATTGGCCTGTACACCAGCCATTATGACTTTGTACGAACAGGGAAAAATCAAACTGGATGAGCCTCTGAGTAATCATTTACCTGCTTTACGCCATACCGATAAGGAAAATCTCAGCTATCGCAATGTTTTGTACCATCAGGCCCGCTTGTCTCCTTTTGTGCCTTTTTATCAGTATTTACTCGATACCACCAGTTTCCCGGGACCGTTTCTCTCTACCAAACCAGATTCGCTGCATCAGATGCGTTTTGATGAAATTTGTTGGGTTCCGCTTAATTTCAGATTTAAACCGGAATTGGTGTCCAGGGAATACAAGGGCCCTTATTCACTTCAGGCTGCTGAAAACTTTTACGTGAATGCTTCGTTCAGAGACAGCGTCTGTAAAATTATTGCAGAAACTTCTCTTTTGAGCAGAGTACGATATACCTACAGCGATTTGGGTTTTATTCTGATGGGTTTTGCTGCAGAAACTTTGCTTGAAAAAACCCTGGACGAATGGGTGGAAAATGAGTTGTTTGCCCCATTGGGAGCCGAAACGACCATGTTCAGGCCATTAAAAAAAATCTCCGCCGGACGTATAGCTCCGACAAGCCTGGATACCTGCCTGAGAGGGCAGTTACTGAGAGGATATGCTCACGATGAGGCTGCCGCTTTTTTGGGAGGGGTGGCCGGAAATGCCGGCCTGTTTTCTTCGGCCTCAGATCTGGTGAAGGTCTTGCAACTTTTTCTGGACGAAGGTACTTACGGTTCTGTGCGTTTTTTTGAACCCTCCACGCTGCGTTATTTTACTTCGACACGCAGTGATCTGAGCCGTCGGATGCTGGGCTTTGACGGAGCTGAACCCAATCCGGTCAAAACTCAACAGGTAGCCCCTTCGGCTTCCCGGAAAACCTATGGCCATATCGGATTTACTGGAACTTGCTTTTGGGTAGACCCCGTCCATGAACTGATATATATTTTCCTGAGTAATCGCGTACACCCCGACAGAACCAATAATTTATTGTCAAAACTGGATGTCAGGCCAAAGATTCAGGAAGTTTTGTATGAGTCCATCGAGGAATACAACAAAAAAACAAATAGCCTTACGAACGGCTTATGAAGTTTTAGCCTTTTAGCCTTTTAGTATACAAGAATTCTGTCTATCTTTGATGCCTCTTTAAAATGCACCTTATGGAGCAAATAACCCTTAATATGATTCAGAAGTTGAAGTTGCAGGCGGAGCTCATTCGCAAAAGGACTCTTGAAATTATTTACACAGCCAAAGCCGGACATACCGGCGGTTCTTTATCTGCGATTGATGTGTTGACCGCCTTGTATTTCGAAGTGTTGAAAGTTGATCCTCTTCGTCCGGACTGGCCGGAGCGTGATCGGTTTGTGATGAGTAAAGGACATAGTGTGGAAGCCTTGTATTGTGTGTTGTCGGCCAGGGGATTTTTTCCCGATGCCGTGTTGGACACCTACGGTCAATTCAATACACAGCTCTATGGACATCCTACCCGCAAAGTGCCCGGAATTGAGTTAAACAGCGGTGCGCTGGGTCATGGTTTGCCGGTGGCTGTGGGAATGACTCTGGCAGCCCGCATGGACAAAAGCAGTTCGCGCTGTTATGTTCTGATGGGCGACGGAGAGCAAGGCGAAGGCTCAATATACGAAGCCGCTATGGCTGCGGGACATTACCGTTTGAACAAGCTTACTGCTATCATTGACCGAAATCATTTACAAATCAGCGGTAAAACTGAAGACGTAATGAGTCTGGAGCCGATGGCTGAGCGCTGGAGGGCTTTCGGTTGGGAAGTATTCGAAACGGACGGGAACGACATGGAGGCCTTGCTGGATTGTTTTGAACGCAGTGACAAAGTCGAAAACAAGCCTAAACTGATCATTTCGAACAGCATCAAAGGCAAAGGCGTTTCGTATATGGAAAATGTAGCCAAATGGCATCACGGGGTGCCCAGTGCTGAACAATTCGAACTGGCAATGAAAGAAATCAATTCCCGTATTCAAAATTTAACCCATTAGAATGAATTCTATGTCAAATACTGTGCCCTGCCGGAAAATGTTTACCGATACGCTGTTGGAAATGGCGAGGAAGGATGATAAGATTGTTGTTGTTACCAGCGATGCACGGGGTTCTGTCACTTTAGGAGACTTTGCCGCAGAATTGCCCGGACAATTTGTCGAAGTGGGCATTGCAGAACAAAATGCTGTTGGCATTGCCGCCGGTCTGGCTTCTGCAGGAAAGAATGTCTTTGTCTGCGGACCTGCTTGTTTTTACGTGGCACGCAGCCTGGAACAGGTCAAAGTGGACGTGGCTTATTCTCACTATCCGGTCCGGATACTGGGTGTTAGCGGAGGGCTGAGTTACGGAGCCCTTGGGGCTTCACACCACAGTCTGCACGATATTGCTGTATTGAGGGCTTTTCCCGGTATGCACATAGTGCTGCCTGCCGACATTTATGAAACACGCCGTCTGGTGGAGGCTCTGATGGATTATCAGCATCCGGTGTACATTCGTGTGGGCCGTAATGCCGTACCAAATGTTCACGACAATGCCGGAATCGACTTTACTATTGGCAAAGCCATTCGCCTGGCCAAAGGCAAAGATCTGACGCTTATAGGTACCGGAGAAACGGTGTATCATTGTCTGGAAGCTTCGCGTCAGCTGAGTAAGCAAGGCATACAGGCCGGAGTGCTTGATATGCACAGTCTTAAGCCTTTTGACACAGAAGCGGTGCTGCAGGCAGCCGAAGAAAGCGGCCGGATTATCACGGTGGAAGAACACAGTGTGTTCGGAGGCCTGGGAGCTGCAGTAGCCGAAACTCTGGTACAACACAAACCTGTACCCGTAAAAATACTGGGCATACCCGACGAGAATGCGATAGCCGGTACGCCCCTGGAACTTTTCCGGCATTACGGACTGGATGCAGAAGGTATAGTTAAAACCGCTCTAAACTGGCTCCAAGCATGAACGAAAAATTCACCCTGGCCATAGATCAGAGTACTTCGGCAACCAAATTTTTGCTGTTCGACGGCAAAGCCAATCTGAAGCATCGCCTCTTGCTGGAGCATCATCAGTATTATCCAAAGGCCGGTTGGGTGGAACACGATCCGTTAGAAATTCTCGAAAATATATTCAAGGGTGTTAAAGCCTTATTAAATAACAGCGGAGTAGCCCCTCAGGACCTTATTTCGGTGGCCATAACCAATCAACGCGAAAGTGTGCTGGTATGGGATGCAGCCACTTCCAGGCCAGTCAGCCCTGTAGTGGTTTGGCAATGTCAGCGTGGAGCAGGCATTTGCCGTGAACTTGTTAAAAGAGGCTACGAAGAAATGTTGCGTTCCAGAACTGGTTTAATCATTGATCCCTATTTTTCGGCCAGTGGTGTACAATGGATACTGGAGGAGATTCCGGGTCTGAAAGAGCGCGCCCTGGCGGGAGAACTCCGTATGGGTACCATGGATTCGTGGCTCATCTGGAATCTGACCGGAGGCAAGGTACATGCCACCGACCAGACCAATGCTTCCCGTACCTTGTTGTATAATATTCACAGCCTGAGCTGGGACAGGGAAATACTCTCTCTTTTTGATATTCCCGAATCCATGATGCCTCAGATATTGGCTTCTGACCAGGTGTTTGGCAGTACCGACTTTCAGGGCCTGTTACCCCGGGCTATACCTATTGCAGGAGTCTTGGGTGATTCTCATGGTGCCTTAGTCGGACAAAGCTGCTTTAGCCCGGGAATGGGCAAAGCGACATACGGAACGGGTTCTTCGGTAATGGTCAACATTGGTTCGACTCCTCTGAGGGCACCCGAAGGTTTGGTGACTTCGGTAGCTTTTTCTGCCCAGGGAAAGACCTATTATGCTTTCGAAGGCAACATACATTGCACCGGAGCTACCATTAAATGGATGGTGGACGAACTCGGTATTTTGGCTAATTCCGCCGAAAGCGAGGCCCTGGCGTTGAGTGTGGACGACAATGCCGGTGTATATCTGGTGCCGGCTTTTGCCGGTTTGGGTGCGCCCTGGTGGAAACCCGATGCCAGAGCTATCATATGCGGTTTAAGCCGTGGCAGCAGCAAAGCACACATAGTACGTGCCGGACTGGAAGCTATTGCTTATCAGGTGAAGGATTTGGTGGATTTAATGCTCAGGCAGGCAGAGATCAAACTTGAAGAACTCAGGGTAGACGGAGGACCGGTACACAATCGTTTCCTGATGCAGTTTCAGGCCGATATGCTGAATGCCCCCATTAACATAAGCCCCATCGAAGAAGCTTCTGCTCTGGGCGCTGTGTATATGAATTTTCTGGCCTTAGGCCGGGCCCGTAGCCTGGAAGAACTGGCGAAATTGAGAAGCCGGGAGGAACAGCTCAGGCCGCAAATGTCAGATAATAAAAGAGAACATTTATATGCTGCCTGGCAGCAAGCTGTACAAAAGATTTTATAAACCATACAACTATGTCATACAAAAAGCAACTTTGCTTTGGGATCATAATAGGAACCCGCAATTATTTCAACTCAGCCCTGGCCAAAGACGTCAGAAAATCTCTATTGGATACTTTGACCAAAGCTGGTCATACTTACGTCATTCTCGATGAGAGTCAAACAGCCACCGGCAGTATAGAAACCCGCGAAGACGGCATTAAATGTGCCAGGTTGTTCAAAGAACACCGCGACACTATCGACGGGATCATAATTTCATTACCCAATTTCGGTTTCGAAATAGGTATTATCAATGCCCTTGATTTGGCCGAACTCAAAGTTCCGATTTTGGTGCAGGCCTGCGATGACGAAAACGACAAGGTAGGCCTTGACAGCAGACGGGATGCTTTTTGCGGAAAAATATCGGTTTGCAACAACCTTTATCAATACAATATTCCATTTACTCTGACCTCCCTACACACCTGTGCCATAGACAGTAAAGAATTTGCCGGTGATCTGGATTATTTTGCCCGGATTTGCCGTGTGGTTCGTGGTTTACACAAAGCACGAATTGGTGCCATCGGTACCCGTCCTGCCGGATTCCAGACTGTCAGGGCCAGCGAAAAAATACTGCAGGCCAGCGGTATTACAGTGGTTCCGGTTGATTTGTCCGAGATTTTGTCGGCAGCCAACAAATTTGATAACAACTCGGCTGAACTCAGACAACGTCTCGAAGAAATCAAGGCTTATGCCCGGGTACCCGAAAAATTTACCGAAAAATTGAAAGTACAGGCCAAATTCGGATTGGCTGTTGACGCCTGGATCAAAGAAAACGAAGTGGACGCTACGGCTATCCAGTGTTGGGATTCGCTCGAAAAGAACTATGGCTGCGCAGCCTGCGTCAGCATGAGCATGATGAGCGAAAAGCTGATACCCAGTGCCTGTGAGACAGACATAGCCGGAGCTATCTCCATGTATATGCTCAGCCTGGCTTCGGGTCAACCTGCCGCTCTGGCCGACTGGAACAATAATTTTGCCCGCGAACATAATAAATGTGTTTGTACTCACTGCGGTAATTTCCCCAAAAGTTTTGTCAAAAATCCGGTAGAACTGGGAACGCTGGGTGTTTTGGGCAGCGTCCTGGGTACCGAAGCTACTTTTGGCGCTGTCAAAGGCAAAGCTTCCGCGGGTGATTTCTCCTTTTTCAGAATTTCGACCGACGATAATTTCGGCATGATCAAAGCTTACCTGGGCGAAGGCGAAATTACCGACGAACCATACGGTATGGACGGTTGCATTGCTGTTACCAAAGTGAATAATCTTCAGCAGCTGATGAGGTATATTTGCAAAAACGGCTTTGAACATCACGTGGCTATGTGTCGCAGCCGGGTGGCCGATGTGCTGGACGAAGCCATCAACACTTACCTTGGTTGGGATTTGTACCGCCACCTGTAAGATTGTCTCGCGGCAGTGATTGTACATTTGTAGACCTTAAAATAATAACACAATGAAAAACAAATTGTTTGCTTTGCTTTTGACTGTTGTTGTTTGTACTTTGTGTCTGAGCTTAAGCTCTTGTCAGGGAGGCAAAAAGAAAACGCAGGCCAAAGACAAAATAGCCGTTGTGATTTCAACGCTCAACAATCCCTGGTTTGTTGTTCTGGGTGAGACTGCCAAAGAAAGAGCCGCCGAATTGGGCTACGAAGCTATTTTGTTTGATTCTCAAAACAATCCTTCAAAGGAGACTGAGCATTTTGACAATATCCTGTCCTCCGGTTATAAGGCTATATTGTTCAATCCTACCGATGCCAATGGTTCGGTGGTCAACGTAAAAGCTGCCAAAAAAGCCGGTATTCCGGTGTTTTGTATGGATCGTGAAATCAATGATGCAGAATCTTCTGTTTCTCAGATTCTTTCCGATAATTTTTCGGGTTGTGTAGCTCTGGGGCAATATTTTGTAAAAAAATTGGAGGGCAAAGGCAATTACGTTGAGATTTTAGGTATTGTGGGTGATAATAATACCTGGAACCGTTCTAAAGGTTTCCACAGCGTAGTGGATAATTATCCTCAGCTTAAAATGCTGGCTCAGCAAACGGCCGATTTCGACCAAAATAAAGCCATGGAGGTTATGGAGTCGATGATGCAGGCGCATCCCGATATTGATGCTGTCTTTTGCGGCAACGATGCCATGGCCATGGGAGCCTATCAGGCTATACTAGCCGCTGACAAAGCCGGCAGTATTCTGGTCTTTGGTTTTGACGGAAGCCAGGATGTCATTAATGCCATCAAAGAAGGCAAAATTGAGGCTACCGCCATGCAATTTCCCAAAACCATGGCTCGTACTGCTGCTGAATTTGCCGACCGCTATCTCAAGGCTGATCGTAATTTCCAGAAAAAAGTACCGGTGGCCGTAGAACTTGTAACACCAGACAATGTACACAAGTACGGAGCATTCGAAAAGCTGGAGTAAGTGATGAGAAAAAGCGTAAAAATCATACTGGCCTTTGCAGCCGTCGTTCCGACCCTTTATTTTTCTTTTTATACCGAATCGCTGAGCGAGAAGCAGCTGAAAGAACAATTCAGGGAATTCAATCCCGGGCAACTGGTCGATTACTGTTGGGAACACAAACTGGAGGATTTGATTCATGATGCCTTTCCCTGCGAAGAATTTTTTGTCGGTTTGCAAAACGATGCTAAGGCCTTTGCCGCCAAACAGGGTAAAGTGTTGGGCATAGGTTCCAACTATTTCTTTGTAATCCAGGCTCAGGCAGAAATCGAAGCCGTCGATGAACAAAATGTATATCTTATTCTTAATCAGGACATAAAGGCGACTATTCCCTTGTTGGATATTTTTAACAACCTGGCACGTGATGCCTCCGCCTGGTTTTCTCCCGACGATTTTCAGAACACGATGGATTTTAATGCGCTGTCGTCGTGCATGAACCAAAAAATCCTTCAAGAAGTGCTGGCTCCCTTGCGTGAGCAGCTCAAGGCAGGAGTCAGGATAGAGTTTGTTGCTGCCATTGAGGTGAATATCAATGATTTGCCATTGAAAGAACTGGTGTTGATTCCATATAAAATCAAAATATTAACCTGAGGCAAACCCATGGATACACCGATTCCCGAAATTGTACTCGAAGCCAGGCACATCAGTAAACAGTTTCCCGGCGTACTGGCCTTAAACGATGTCGGTTTCAAGGTTTATGCCGGAAAAGTAAATGCCATAGTCGGTGAAAACGGAGCAGGTAAATCAACCCTGATGAATATATTATCAGGAGTGTATCCTGACTATCAGGGAGAGCTGTTGCTCTGCGGTAAATTTGTACGCTTTTCCGGAACGGCCGATGCACAAAGACAGGGAATAGCCATGATACACCAGGAGTTGAATCTGATTCCCTATCTGGATATTACCCAAAATGTTTTTTTAGGCAGAGAGCCATTGAATACCTTGGGACTGGTAGATCAACAACTAATGAAAAAGGAGACTCTCGCCTTACTCGAAAGACTGCATTTTGAAGAAAGCCCCGATAAGTTGGTCATCGATCTCAGGCCGGGTCAGCAGCAACTGGTTGAGATTGCCAAGGCCTTATCGCTCAATGCTAAGGTCTTGATTATGGACGAACCTACTTCCTCTTTATCCGAAAAAGAGGCAGGAATATTGTTTCGCTTGATAAGGGAACTTACAGAAAACCGGGTGGGAGTGGTGTACATCACTCATAAAATGGATGAAATAGCTTTACTGGCCGATTATGTCACGGTATTAAGGGACGGCTGTTTTATAGAAGCTTGCCCCCTGGATCAAACTACCGTAGAGGAATTGGTGCACAAGATGGTCGGAAGGGAACGCAAGGATTTTTTTATCAAAAGACAGCATAGCCCGGGGAAATGTTTGCTTGAGGTGAAGGATCTCTGTCTCAGGGATACATTGCATGCAGGTAAGTATCGGCTCAAAAATATAGGTTTTAAAGTGCATGCCGGTGAAGTGTTGGGTATCTACGGATTGATGGGCGCGGGGAGGACTGATTTAATGGAAGCCTTATTTGGTTTGTACGGTAACAAAATAGAAGGCAACCTGTTTATCGAAGGCAGACAGCTCAGGTTGAAAAATACAAATGACGCGGTGGCAGAGGGTTTGGCACTGATCCCCGAAGACCGTAAATCCGAGGGCCTGATTCCCGAAATGTCCATAGAGCAAAATATTACCCTGGCCTCACTGAAAGATTTTTTAAAGTACGGCTTGCTGTGGTTAAAAAAAGAGCGGACAAAGGCCGAAGAAATGAGAGACAGGCTGAAGGTTAAATCCTATTCCGGTAAACAATTAGCTTCTCAGCTTAGTGGAGGCAATCAGCAAAAAGTGGTCTTGTCCAAGTGGCTTCTGACCAAACCAAAAATAATATTGCTGGACGAGCCAACCCGGGGCATCGACATTCACTCAAAAAATGAAATTTATAAATTGATGGATGATTTGGCCGCCCAAGGTATGGCCATAGTGGTGGTCTCTTCTGAATTACCGGAGATTATGGCGATTTCCGACAGAATAATATGCCTCTGCGCCGGCAGGCTCAGCGGACATTTCGAGCGGAATGAATTTTCTGAAGAAGCCCTGTTGAAAGCAGCCTTACCGGATAAGGTCTAAAAAGCAGTGATTATGAAAACAAACTTTAAAGCAATAATTGACAAGCCTGTCATTAAACCACTGGTTGCTCTGCTACTGATGGTAGGAGCCATGGCTGTGCTTTCGGATAATTTTGCCACCGGCGACAATTTTTTCAATATTCTGCGCCAGGTTTCTGTCAATCTTTGTATATCGGTAGGAATGACCATGGTTATCCTTACCGGAGGCATAGATCTTTCGGTAGGCTCCATTCTGGCGCTGAGTGGTGCCGTGGCAGCCGGGCTGAGCAAAAACGGTTTCAGCTTTCCCGCTGCCGACCTTTTTGTGGGCTTTACCTTTTGGGGCAGTATATTGGCCGCTTTACTCATAGGTGGCGTGTTGGGTGCTTTTAACGGCTGGATGATTACCCGTTTCAAGGTGCCTCCTTTTGTGGCTACTTTGGCCATGCTTACCATTGCCAGGGGGCTGACAATGTTGTATACCAAGGGTTTCCCTATCACCGGCCTGGGCACTAGCTTTTCCTTTTTGGGTACCGGTTGGTTTATGGGAGTGCCCATGCCGGTTTGGGTAGCCTTGCTCATTATAGTCTTCTTTGCCTTTTTTATGCTCAAGACCCGCATGGGGCGTTATATTTACGCTATCGGAGGCAACAAAAAAGCCAGTTTGTTGTCGGGCATCAAAGTGAATAGAATTATTCTCGGAGTGTATACCCTGGCAGGAATATTGTCTGCCGTAGCCGGGCTTATGGTTACAGCCAGACTGGACTCTGCCCAGCCCAACGCGGGCAGCGGTTATGAACTGGATTCCATAGCAGCCGTAGTCATCGGAGG
>CAZAUQ010000031.1:8830-28619 GCA_964488495.1 uncultured Bacteroidales bacterium | reverse complement strand
TCCGGCTTCGGGTACCGAGACCCTCCTGTAACACATGGATATCGTGTGTTTTGCAAGAGGGTCTTTTTATTTACTTTCCGAAACTGTTTTTTGCGCGGATCTTCCTTTTTTATACTCTACCAATAAAGTACTTTAGGTGTGCCGGCTATTAATTCCACTTCTCCTTGATGTTTTCCCCGAATCTTAAGAGAAACCCTCTGGTCGATTTTTGAAACAAGTACGGCCTGTTCATTTTTTTCATCCCAGCTGAGTTCTTTCAACAAAATGCCTCCTCGCAAAGCGGCCCCTTTGATACTTCCTTTTTTCCAGTTTTCCGGTTTGCAGGGCAACAAATCCACCAGGCCGGGTTCAGAATAGTACAACATCTTCATAATCAAGGATGGGTACCCTCCGCAAATATCAACATTAAAAGTCTCATGGGGATCGTGCGTGGAAACCAGGTTGTTGTTCCAATAGTTGGTTCCCAGCCAGGTTAGAATATCATAGGCCTTTTCTGACGCACCCAATGCTATAGCCGAGGATCCCAATTGTATCAAACCAAACGCCATGATGCCACCTTGATTGTCACGCCGGATGGCCATTCTCTTTTCAATGGTCTTTTTACAGCCCTCTACATAAGCCGGATTGTTCATGATGAGCGGATCATGCAAATCGTATAAACCAAACAAATGGGACGCATGCCTGTGGTTGTGGTTATCCTGAAGGTCATCCCACATCCATTCCCTCAATTCACCCTGTTCGTTCAATTGATAGGCTGGCATTTTCTTAAGCATGGTTTCCCAAACAGGAATTTTCTCTGTATTGACTGCAAGTATCCGGCTCGCTTCAATCAACGCCCTAAAGAGGCCGTTGGCCGCCATTACATCCATAGTCGCGTTGATGCAAGCCTGGCTTTGGCTGTTGACAGGGTGGTTCTCGGGCGAATAAGAAGGGTTGAATACCCATTTTCCATCGGGTCCTTCTGTCAGAAAGTCTTGGTAAAATAAGGCCGCTTGCTCCATAAAGGGGAGCGCTCTGGTTTGAAGGAAGGTTTTGTCGAGTGTATACAGGTAATAATCGTAATAAAACAGGGCGTACCAGGCAGCGCCGGCCGTCCAGAACGTCATGGGCCAGGTGGCATCGAAATGATTGTTCAGACCGTGAGTGGTAAAAACAGCCGGAATGTGAATACCTTTGCAATGAAAGAGTTCTTGCGCACTAGCCTTGAAGTCGTCCATGTAAGCGTCAAACCGGTTGAATAAGGGTTCCATTAATTCCGGTGTATTGGCTTGCAAGTTATGGGAAATAACCACAGGAAGATTGCCATTGGTCGTGTAGGTGCCGGACCAGTTAGGCGTCATCGTGGCTCCCCAGACACCCTGTAAATTGGGCGGATTAAAGCCTGTAGTGCTGATGACGTTGTAGCGGGCCGCATCAAACAGTTTTTCTATCAACGCCGGATGGGCACCTCCTGACTGAAGCAAGGCTTCCGAGGAAAGTTGCTTGTCTTCCAGGCTTGCGCCCAAGTCCAGGGAAACTCTGGAAAACAGGTCATTATGAACCTGCTTGTGTTTCTTGAGCAGCTTGTCATAGTCAGTATGACAGGCCTCTAACTGCTTGAATAACTCATCAACTTGAGGGTTGCTCATATCTTTTGATGGTATAATCCTCGATATGATGATGATTTCAGAAGCGTCACTAACGATAATACGATCATCAACAATGGCAAAACTTCCTCCTGTCTGCTTGATCATAACAACCCCCTCATACCCTTCGTAGCTGCTATAACCTGCATAGCCATCCTTGTACGCTTTTTCGTACCATACCCTGAACGCAAGGCCTTTATTTGAAGCATCCGACGTAACCTTAGCGATCCCACAGCGTTCATCCAATTCAAATTTAGCCAGCCGGCCTGCATTCGCTTCCAGAATTTGAGCCAAATGAAAGGTATTTGAAATGGGTACCTTGTTGGAGGAAATCTTCATAACAACGACGTTATAGGGTCTGGAAACGAACAATTTACGGCTGAATACGCCGTGCTCATCCTGCCATTTGACGTCGATTTCACCGCTGGTAAAATCGACGGATCTGGAATAGCGACTGACCTGCGACGAATCGCCCGTAATATTTAATTGAAACGCTGGAATAAACGGATCGCTGGCTCTTTTTCGACCATAGCCTTCGGTATGGGAAAGATCAACGACAAACTGAGATGCCTCGCTGTATTTTCCCTCTAGCATCATGGCGCGTATGGTATCCAGGTAGTTCCCCTGACTCACTGGTTTCAACGTTTTATACAGGGGCAAATACAATTCTGCCTGATTCAATACTATTGTTTCCTTAAAAGGATGCCCGGCGACCATGGCGCCCATCACTCCATTACCGCTGACCAACGATTCTTCCCATTTCTGAGCCGGGCGGCTGCTGTAAAAACCCCTGTCCGGCATCTTTGTTAAATCGATGTTTTGAGTACAGGAACACAGGAGTGTACCAAAAATAAAGGGCAAAAATAGGAGTCTTTTCATACAGAATTATTGAATTAGTGCGACAGGTTGTTTCGTAATCAGTTTAACCTGCCTGAGTCCGGACGCTATTAATGCATCCTGTGGTTTAACAATTTCGGGATAGGAGTACGTTACACGTTGCTCTTCGGGCAAGGAGGCATCGTAAATCATCCTGTTTATCAGAGAATTGGCCACACGAATTTCCAGTTTGTTTTCGCCTTTTATCAGGTAATCGGTAATTTCGAGTTGCCAGGGAGAGCACCAGATAAACCCGGCTTCGTTGGAATTGATCCTTACTTTTGCAACAAAACCGGGATTTCCCAAATCAAGATAAATCCTTTTACCGGAGGGCTCAAGACTAAAATTACGTGTATACACGGCTGTGCCTGAATAATATTTTATACCGGGATTTGGGTGTGTGGTCCAATCCTGCAAGGTATCAAATACCAGTTCACCCGGACCGCCCGATTCGGGATTGAAACAGAGCTTCCAATCCTCATTTAGCAAAGCGAGAGTTTCGCCGGATTTACTCCACACCACCGGGGGGAGCTCTTCGTATTGATCGCTAAGGACGATAAAATACGATTCCCGGGCGGCCAGATACAGGGGGATGCATACAGAATTTACGTTCCGGCTATGTATTGGTACTGAAAAGCGTTTACCCGTAACCGTATTCCATAGTTGGACGTATTTCCCGGAACTTGAAAAGGTGAACAAATTTTCTTCTGCCATGTCTTTGTGGTTGTCCAAAAAGTAAATTTGGGCATCGGCAAGGCTGCGGTGGCAAAAATAAATGGTATTGTCTTTGGTATTGCCTTTTTCCAGTGCAATATCGGGCTCAATTTTTGCCTGCTTCAAAGCCTCTTGCAAAGGCATTCCCCAATAAACACAGCCTTTGCCGAAATGATTATATCCCTGTGTTTTTGGATTTTCGCCCCAAAGTTCGTCGGCCAGTTTAGCATAGGATTGTTGCTTTTTCAGGTCTTGCAACGATTCCGAAAAGCTTGGTTTATCTCCATAGATGCTGATTCCGTTCTTTACCATTGTTGCGATTTTTTCCAATGCCTTGTAGGGGATATTGCTGTTTCGGGGCAAAATCATCATTTTGTAGCGAAGGCCGTCGGGCAAAACAATCAGGCCGTTTTGTGCCGACATCCGGGTGTGCAGCGCATCAGATGTAAAGGCGTCAAAATCGAAACCTCCGGGAATATCCGGTAAGCGATGGGTCAATATTTTGACAGGTGCGTTTTCGCCCAGATAAACGCAGAGGTCGATGACGGGTTTACCTAAGCGTAAAATATGTGCATTTCTGGCCTGGTAATCCCAGAAAGGCCGGCTGTAATCCCACCAGGTGTTATTGCGGTTGATGGCGTATTGCCTGCCTCCGCCCGTACTGCCGGGAATTCTGTTGAGCCATGGCTGAAAGGGCGAAGCGCAAACCACGAATTCATTGATTCCAAAAGCATAGGCATAGTCCGCATACGATTTTAAATCGGCCGGGGAATGATAATACTTAGCGTCGGTAAAAGCCTCGGCAGAGGCAACGACTTTATTGTACAAATGGGCTGCCGATGAACTTTCTTTAATGTCGTAACTTCCATCGGGGTGGATGGGCCAGAATTCTCCCTGTGGTTTTGAAACTTTACTTTTGGCCTGAATCGGATCACCGACAATACATAAGGCATTCCCTATGGCCTGAGCCGTAAACTCCAATTTGTTTTCTTTGCAAAGGCGTTCAAAAGTACCGTAATAATTGTCCGAAATCAGATCGGCGATAGTTCGTCTGACGTCGAAAAGAAATCCTTTTGAAGTCTCCGTATTGTTAATTACATAGCCCATCATCGCGGGAAGGTACAAAGTGGGATCATAGCCCTGCCGGGAAGTAAATTCTTCGATAAAATGAGCTGTCCAGTTTTGTGCGCCACCTTCGTGGCTGTCCATGGTGATGCCTGAAATAGTTCCGCTGTTGGAGTTGTTCAGGGAATCAAGAATGACCTGAACATAATGATTCCAGTGATATTCGGCTGCCCGGGCAGAAAGTTTGTCACATTCGAGGCCCGTCAGGTTTTTTCGTCCGTGCTTGGTATTCCTTCCCGTCGGGACGTAAGCAAATCGCATTACTATCCACTTGCCCGGGGGAACAACCCATTTTAAGATTCCGTCGGAAGACATCTTGTCCGAAATGTTGAGAATTTTTGAATAATCAATGGCCTCTTTGGCTGTAAATTCCGGAGTATTATCCTTTTCGATGTATTCCGAAAAGAAACCTGCCTTCTCCTCCCATTGATCAATTTTGGCCGCCGAGTTTAAAACCAGGTTCCCAAGCTGCAGATCCTCCGGTGATGTATCGCTTGTTTCCCACCAATCGTGCAGGTTCAGTCGAAAATACTTGCCTGTGACGGCAGAAAATGAAATGGTTTTTTGCCGCCAGCTCTCATGTGCCCGGTAAATGGGTTTTAAATCACAGACTGTTGAATACTCAATTCCGTCCTGAGAAACTTCCAATTGCCCTATATCAGGCAAAATCCGGTAGCCGGTGCCAGTAAAAGTATCCTGCGGAGGGCCGGGAATGTTGGTTGCGCTTGTAGTTGCTTTTCCTCTGGGCGCCAATTGGTATGTTATACTCCTTGCTGTAAAGGGTTCGTCAAATTCAAGAGTAACATACACCGGTTTACCCGATTCAGGAGCAGAAATTTTGCTCAATCGTTCCGAATGTAGATCGAATAAATTTTTTAAGTCGATTGTCTCAACATTAGAGTTTATTTTCACCGCCTGATCAGAAGAAGAAATGCCTGCACCATCGGGGGCGGGAAACGCCAGCAGGGCGACATCTTCAGAGAAATTATATTTATTCTCAGGCGCCTCAATCTTTCCTTCGAAATACCGGCCTCCGTCAATTAGCCTTTCTGTTGAGGCCAGTCGTTTCATGCCGTTTTCATAGTTAATCCACTTACCGCCTGCAACAAAGCCGTTGGAGATGTTTATTTCAAAACTCAAACCGATGCGTTCTGCCTCCTCTGCGGCAAAACGAAGCCTTTTCCACCATTCCCCGGAAAAACCGTCGAACGCATTTTCAGCTTTGCCGTGTGATTGATCGTAATAGACCACCCCACCTATCCCGGCCTTTTTGAAGGCTTCCAGATCGGCTGTAATTCCTGCTTTTGTTGTTTCTGTTTCACCGTGAAACCACCATGTTTTAGTGCGCGTATTCTCCTCAATACTGTCAAAACAGCTCGTTGCATACAAAAGACGATCGTTAGCCGAATATTGAATTTTTTGAGTACATCCGGACAGGGCGATGGAAATTGCACTAAGCAAGTAAGTAATCTTCAATTTCATTGGATTTCGGAAAGTTGAGCTCCGGCGTTTTTAGCTCTGTTAATAAGGTTCAACATGAATGATCACATGGGTATGTTTTCTATTTATTTCTGAGAAATTAATTAGTCACTACTATGGTTGACTGGGACTGGAGGTTTTGACCTTTGGGATGACTGTTTTTCATCAATAAGTACAAAGATGATCATTAAAACAGCAGCAATCAATGCCATTAAAGAACCAAAATAAAAAGGGGCATTTGAATTGACATGATCGTACAACAAACCTGCAATTAAACTGGCAGGAAGAAGTGTAATTCCAAGTACTGCATGATAAATTCCATAGCCGGTTCCTTTTAAGTCTTTACTGACAATATCCGAAATTAAGGCTTTTTGACTACCATCTGCCAATGCACTGTAAAATCCGTACAACATAAATAAAAACAGAAAGATATTCAAGCTGTTAAATTTGCCAAAAAAGAAATAAACAATCGAGTAAACAAGGAATCCCAGAATAATCAATATCTCCCGGCCTATTTTGTCGGATATTTTGCCAATAGGTATGGCCAACAAAACAGATACGGTATTAAAAATCATAAAAACAAAAGGTACGTACGATTTATTGATGCCGGTCTCTGCTGTTTTGACCAATAATAAAGCATCAGCTGAATTGCCAAGGGTAAAAACAAAAACAATAAACAGAAAGAAATAAAATTTTTTTGGCAACCGGTTTATATGGAATTTTTGCTTATTCCCATTGTTGACTGACTTTGCTTCTTTGATGAATATTGCAATTGAAACAACGCCTAAAAAAGCGGGAATCGAAGCTAAAAGGAATATTCTGGAATAATTTAAAGGGAAGAAGTACAATAGTAAGAATGCTGTTAAAGGTCCAATTATTGCACCGCTGTTATCCATGGCTTTATGAAATCCAAAATTTTTACCAGTTTCATTATTAGAGATCGAGCCACTGATAAGACTGTCTCTTGGGGCCGCTCTTAATCCTTTACCTGTTCTTTCGACAAATCTCAATAATAAAACATGAATGGGGAATTTGACTAAAGCGTAAAGAGGAGTGATCAATGCGGTAATTCCATAACCAATCAACATAAATGGTTTGTTTTTACCAATCTTATCACTCCAATATCCCGAGAAAGCTTTAATTAAAGAGGCCGTACTTTCTGCAATACCTTCAATCAATGAAATCGACGTCTTTGAAGCTCCAATCGACAATAAAAAAAGGGGCATTACGCTGTATATCATTTTGGTGGATGTGTCAGTTAAAAAACTGGTCAATCCGGTAAAAAAGACATTTCTCTGAAATCCCAATATTTTTTTATCTTCCATCTTCCGAATGGTTGTTTTCAAGAAATCTAAGCTTATCAATATGCAGCAGGTCGTCGGCCGAAGAGCCCGAAAAACGCAGGATTACATTATGAATACCTGTGGTTTTTGTAATTGTACAGGACGCTGTTTCCCAGGACCCGAAACCTCCGGTAACGGGTATGGAACAGTTGCCGATAATCTGTCCGGCAACATCATCCAGCACTATTTCGATGATTGCACCGTCTTGCGGGCTGGCCACAAGAGCCGTAAAAGCCGATGCTCCCTTTGAACCAAAATCAACTCGGGTAAACTCAATATAATCAAAGTTGTTGCACGAGGCGATGCATGTTCTTTGATCCTCTTTCAAAACATTTACACCGGCTGTTTTGTCGGCTGCTTCTGCTTCAATAAATTCATAAGCATTGATCGATGTTGCTTCTGTAACACCAATTACTTTATCTTCCAGTAAAGGTTGTTGAGGCAATGCAGGCGGCGGAGAACCGGCATCTCCTGAAACAGAGATTTTTAATCCCTTCTTTTTAATGGTGCCATTCCATTTGACGACAAGCTCCCTGGCGTAGCCTTGTCCGACACGTTGGTAAGATACCGGCTTCCCGTTGATTTTGACAGTAACGTTTTCACCAAAAATGTCTTCAAGATACAAGGCCGATACAGGCAGGCGAAAATCCGTTTTAATCAGGATTTCTTTGTTTTGAAAAGAGGTGCCGCTTTCAGTACAACTAATGCTGCCAAATCCTTCGGGCGAAATAAACAGTGCATTTTCGAGGGTATGATTCAGATCGGCAGGCAATACGGGTTTTATCCAAAGTTCATTGGTTCTGCTGTCGCGAAAATACCCAATCATGTCGTAATAATTTCGCCAAAGAGCAGGCATGCTGATGTATTGTTTATCGCTGCTGATATTGGTGGCAATCCATTTCGGCTCTTTCACTACGGGAAGAATGTTCAAGGGATGGTCAAACACTTTGTCGCGGTTCATATATTGACGCAGGTAGGCATCTTTTTGCATAAACCACCATTGATCGCCCCGCCGGGTATTCAGCAATAAACCACCGTAGTGAGTCAGAATATAGGGAGTCCATTCGTCGTAGGTGCCCTTTTCGTAGCCCAATCCCCGGAAAAAAGGATGATAATAATTATCTAATTGCTGAATGATAAAATCGATTTTTTCAGCGTCCCACAGTTCTCCGAGTTTAAGATGAAAAGCCAGCCATTGGCCTCCTGAATACGACTCGCAATGTTTGCCGGTTTTGAAACCCTCCTGAGTTAAATACCTTTTTTCGAAAGAATTAACTACGGTTTGTAAGGCTGCGGTATATTTTTCGACAAGATCAAACTCCCCTTTTTCTTTGGCCAATAAGGTCATAACTTTGTAGGCAACAGCAGAAAAGGCGGCGTTAAAAGGATTTGGATCTCCGCCGGCATCGTAGGAGTTCTCGGAAGTATCGAAGGTATAAGGGTACTCGGAATTTCCGTACAACTGAACCTGATCCAGAATGCGTTGAGCTGCTTTTTTGAGATAGGGCCACATAAAATCAAATTCTTCAGTGTTGGCCGTTATTTGATAGGCTTCGTAGGTGGAAACAATTAAAGCGCAATTCAAATCAATCCATTTCTGAATATTTCGATAATCGCTGTGTTCAGTATCGTCCCAGTCAACCATAACGGAGCGCTTTGCTTTTTCATTCTTGTCTCCCATCAGGTTGAAATCGTGGTGAATTTGTCCGTTGTTCATTTGTGTACGGGCCCAGTAGCGCAATTCCTGCCAGGCAAAAAACGGCAGGTACTGAGCTACGATCTGACGGGCATGCCACATCTGATCCATTGTGCCGAAACAAGTCCATTGGCCTTCTGCAAAAGCAATCCTTCCATCTTTTTTGTACATAGAATTAGTCGTAAGGCTGGCCAAGGTGTTTAATGTCTGGTTTTTATACCAATCAGGTAAATTGGATGCCCGGAACCGTTCAACCAGTGACCGGGCGTTCTTTTGTAAATCATCAAAATACTGAAGGCCCAGGTCGGCAACTTCCTGAGCATTTTTGCAGAGATTGAAGTAATAGGCCATTTCGGGATCAGTGGTATCGTACCAGGCAACTACAAAACGAAGTTTCTTTGTCTGATTTGCCTTAAGTTTGATTTTTATAGCCACCGTCGCCTGATTTGATTTTTGGAAATCAGGCGTACATTGCCCGCTTAGCCGAAAACTGAGACCGGAATGCTCACCCGCGCTCAAAACTGCTTTAGAATCGGGGCAGGAAGCAAATATGGCAAGACTGGAGGAAGCAATACCTTCACCGGCAATATATTCAAAAGAATCCTTAGCGGAAGTCCATTGTAAAGCAATAGCCGCTTCTGCCGCTGATTTTTCCAAATTTGTCAAAGTCAGCTCGTAGAAAGCGTAGGGCAAACTCATTCGATCGTAATTTTTATTATCTACAGGCGAAAACCCTGTCATATCAATTTGAATGCCGCTAATTCTGCCGAAATTGACCTTGTGCAGAGGCCAAATAGCGTCGTCCTGAGGGCGTCCGTCAACTTCGTGAGCTGTCATTTTATCACTGAAAATAACCTCGCTTTCTCTTTGAACATAGAATTGAAATCCGGCCTTAGGAATAAGCTTAAAATCGTACGCATCGGCAGGAGGTTGAGTCATCAGAGCAAAGCTGCCGTTGTTGGCGTTAAATTTTAACGCTCCTGCACCGAAGCCTCCCAGGGGGCTGCCGGTAGTTCCGTTCACAAAACCATTCGCAATCGAATTTGCATCAGATGTATAACTGTTAAAGACACAGGCTATAAGCCCTAAGAGGAGAAGAAATGCTTTTCTTTGTTTCATTTTTCTTTTATTAATAGTGCTGCCTTGCCTATATGAAGTCGATTGTGCTCATCTTCAACTTTACAGGCAAGAAATCCACTCAGAACTTTTGAATTATTTCTGTGGTATTCATTCCCGAACCGAAACTCCTCAGGAGATAGATGCCCTCCGGAAATGGAGTAAAATCAATCGTGCAGTTTTCTGCATTTAGTTTATATGATTCAATTTGAGCACCCGCAATGGTATGGATTTGAACAGTTATTGCCTCGATGAGAGGGTTGTTAACTTCAAAATTTAAATAATTAGTTACAGGATTGGGATAAACTGAAAGGTAATTATGGGAGCTGGGGTTTTGAGTTTGAGTGCCCTCTTTGCCAATAATTATTCCATTGTTAACCAAAGCAGGAGGCAAGCTGCCGTTCCATCCGGAAATATCAATGGTGTCGTTGTTGATAAGAGTATCTTTTACACTTAATATAGCGTCTCCCTGTAATGTTAATTTTCCGTTGTTGATAATACGATCTGCAGATAGTTGAGCATTAGAGAAAACGTTAGTTCTGCATGTTTCGGCTATTTCCAGCCGGACAGCAATGTCCAGACATCCCTTGTCAATGTTGAGGACACTTCCGTTTTGTAAAATAAGAATTCCGGCGTGTTGGTCGATAGCATCGACAACAACGGAGTCTTTTACGATTATTGCCGTATCGAAGCGGGAAGGTTGAAAGGCTAAATCCCAGTTTTGAATCTGGGCATAACGATTGTTTAATTCACCATCCCATACGATGGCCTGCACTGCCGGAAAAGCTCCAATGTCGTTCAGATATTCTTCCAGATTGGTGTACCCGTCCGTATCGTAATCGTCGTTTCGGTCCGAAGCATTTTCAGGATCCAGATTCCGGGCTTTTTCCCAATAATCCGGCATTCCATCCAAATCGGTATCCCAGTCGGCAGAGCGTGAAAGCTCTGCTATAAAGGGGTAGCCCCCCACTTCGTCGGGATGGTCGATAATACCGTTTGTTCGTGAACCACTGCCTGGATTGCCATCAATGGTAGCGACGATTATTCGGGCATCTACAGAATCTCTTACGGGATAGATGGCCCCGGCGCCTTTTAAAACAGATTGATAGGCTTCCTGAGCTGTTTGCGTAGCAATGACAGGTAATTCGGGAATTTTATAAATATCGCCATACTCATCATCGTAAGGGTCTAAGGGATCTTGCGGGAATTCAACATATTTATGCGGTGTGTGTACCCTTACCCATTCGTCCAGGTGATCGGTCATCATATCTCCCTCCCATTCGGGGAAAGAATCTGTTAATCCGGGTCCGACTCCCGGGTAAGGCTTAACCTCTGAACTCCATTGAACTCCGGAATAATAATTACCGTCTACCAGAGATTGTCCTTCCCAGTTGTCCGCGGTTATTTCAGGATGTCCTTCCATGATATTCCCGTCAACGTACCACCAGCCAATCACTCCCGGGCCGGCATACCTCGTTTTTTTGTCTAATCCTAATGCTTCCCAGTTTTTCCAGGTACGAATCTCAGGTTGAACTATTCTGACTTTTAGTGCAGGTAAAGGCAGGCTCCAATCCCAGTTGAATCCGGTTGCAGGACCGGGTTTGTAATAATTGTTGATGACGTTCATGTGAGCTTCTGCGCCGGCTCCGTCCATGCTTCTGTCGCGCCAGTTAAAGATGACATTGTTGCGATAGTCCATAAAATGAGAAAACGAAATGCTGGGATTTCTCCCCACATTACATGCCAGTAAGTTATGGTGCTGATTTGATCCCTGACCGCCCCAGGTATTGGCAAATGCGTGTTGGGCAGGATTTAGTGCTTCAGCTACAATACACCATTGAATGGTGATGTTTTTGGTGGGAATCAGTTTCCCATTGTCAAGCTGACACCTGTACATGGACATATTTTCGTCGGTTCCCCAGCTGGCTGAAACATGATCAATCATGATGTTTTTTGAAACACTCATTCCTACCAGGCATTGTCCCGCAGCACTGGAATTAGGTTTAGGAAATGGTCCTTCTTTGTCATAGCTTCGGCGAAATCTCATATACCTGATCAAAAGGTCGTTAACCCGACCTGTCATATTAACAGTGGCACCCGCAACAATTATACCGTCACCGGGAGCAGTTTGTCCTGCAATGGTTATATAAGGATTGGTTATTCGAATTTCTTCGGTAAGATGGATAATTCCTGAAACATCGAAAACCACAGTCCGCGGGCCTGACGCTTCGCAAGCTTCACGGAAACTCCCCGGCCCTGAATTGTTCAGGTTGCTTACATGGTAAACTTTACCGCCACGTCCGCCAACGGTGACTGCACCAAAACCTTCGGCTCCGGAGAAACTGGGTAAGTTTTGTGCATTGAAGTTCTGGATAGCTATAAGTAAACTAACGGCAATCAGGATCAGGCATTTTTTGTTCATAATTTTCAATTAAATACTTTAAAACCAGATATTTAATGTATTAATGGTTTTTCGAACAAGAAATAGCCATCAGGAATGAATACCCGGGTTAGTAACAATATCTTTACAAAGAGTAAGTTTTACTTTGCGAAAGTATTGGTTTTATACAGTACAAACAAGCCCCAATGGAATTTTTCCATGTTTTCTTTAGCAATCTTGTAAGAAAATAAAAACCATACTATATTTGCTGTCCTAAAACCACTGGATGTTAAGTCTTAAGAAGGATTTGGTGAGCTAAATAAACAGGGCTTTTACCTGGTTTATCCCTCCGTTTCACCGGCAAACTCTTGCCGGAAGATTTTACTATTATCAAAGACTGCTCCCTCTTTTAATACATTCGTTTAACTATGGGCAGGCGGAATGCGATACTTACAATTCCCAATTTTTAATTTTTCACGATCATGAATAACGAAAATTCATCCATATACGATTTCGATTATAATTTAATCTGCGACTATTTTTCATTGCTTCAAAGACAGGGACCCGGCAGCCCCGAAGCCACAATAAAGGCATTGAGTTTTGTGACGGGACTTAACGAAAATTCCCGCATAGCCGATTTGGGCTGTGGCAGCGGAGGCCAGACCATGACCCTGGCTCAACATACTCCCGGCAAGATCACCGGCGTAGACCTCTTTCCCAAATTCATCGGTATATTCAATCAAAATGCCCGGAGACTGGGTCTGGAAAAACGAGTGCAAGGCCTGGTGGGCGACATGGGAAAACCTCCCTTTGAGCCGGAATCGCTCGATTTGATTTGGTCGGAAGGAGCCATTTATAACGTCGGTTTTGAACATGGTATAAAGTTATTTAAATCTTTTTTGAAAGCAGGAGGCTATCTTGCACTGACCGAAGCTTGCTGGTTTAGCGAAGAACGTCCGGCCGAAATCCATGACTTTTGGGTATATGCCTATCCAGAAATCGATACCATTCCGGTTAAATGGGCTCAATTGCAAAAAGCGGGCTATACGGTGAAGGCTTGTTTTGTTTTGCCGGACAATTGTTGGACTGAACATTTTTTTGCTCCTCAGAAGGAAACACAGCCTTTGTTTTTGAGCCAATATCCCAACAACGAGATGGCTGAATCACTGGTAAAAAATATGATTCGCGAAGCCGAATTATTCACTAAATACAAAGAGTATTACGGCTATGTGTTTTTCATTGCTCACACTGCAAACTGACAGTAGCTGTTTGCAGACCGGGGGAGCTCACTGTTAATTGAACGGGGCCTGCCTGTCGTTTGCTTTTGATTACGGCCAGCGCGTAACCCTGGAAGGCTTTGCGCGATGCGGCCTGATACGATTCGGAATCCTTCAGATTTGCATTGCCCAGGCCTGCAACGGAGCCGGCTCCTTCTATCATGAAATGTAGGCAATGATCGGCATCTGAACGCACAATGCCCTGTTCATCGGTGATTTCAACGCTGATAAAGGCGAGATCCTGGCCATTGGACTTGAGCTTGATGCGATCGGCAATCAAACGAATCTTGGCAGCCGGTCCGGCTGTTTGCAGGCTGCATACTGCCTGTTCTTCTGTGCCCCTTACTCCGCAGGCTTTTATTATACCCTGTTGGTAGGGGATGCTGAATACGGCTTTGAATTCCTGGTCAAAACCGCAGGGCTTTTCTCCCATCAATTCATCGTTGAGGTAAAGGCGAACTTTATCGTATTTGGAATAGACCACTACATCGATGATTTTGTTTTCGTGCCCGGGCCAGGTCCAGCTTGCCCGGCAGGGCCGGACAGCCCAGCCCGTCAGCCTGATGGCTCCATCTGCGGGATTGGGTTCGTATACTGCCATGTATAAGCTGTCGGTATTGTTCCAGAGCATACTGCGGTAATGCGAAACAGGTTTGCGTCTGCCACAAAGGTCTATGTCGCCACAATAGGCTCCATGCCAGGGGTAGCGATCGTTTACCCAATGATCCACTGCCTCTTCGCCCGGATAATAGTAGCCGCCAATGCCCGATTCTCCCAGGTAGTCCATGGCTGTCCACACGAAATCGCCAATAATGTAGGGATGTTGTCTGACCATATTCCAGCAGTAAAATGCGTCTTTGGGATAAGATTCCGTTTGCAGCATTATTCTTGACGGCACTCTTTCGTGATCTGATTCTGCGCTATGAATCTGGTAGTTGTAACCGCCGATGTCGTGTTCGGCAAACAGGGGATCAAAAATGGTCCAACCCTGTCCCCAAGTGGTCAGAGCAGAAGTCACCGGCCTGGTGGGATCCAGCTTGCGCACTATGTCTGCCAGCCTTTTGGCGGTTTCTACTGCCTGAGGCTCAGTTCTTTCGATAATTTCATTACCGGTGCTCCACAGTATGATCGATGGGTGGTTACGGTCACGCAATACCATCGATTCGAGGTCTTTTTGACTCCATTCGTCGAAGTAGTTAGCGTAATCGTGGGCGGTCTTGGCGGTTCTCCAACCGTCGAAAGCTTCGCCAATAACCATAAGGCCCAGTCGGTCGCAAGCCTCATAAAAGGCCGGTGAAAAGGGGTTGTGCGAAGTGCGGACGGCGTTGAATCCGGCCGCTTTGAGCAATTCTACTTTGCGTTCTTCGGCCCGGTCGTAGGAGGCTGCTCCCAGGCAACCGTGGTCGTGGTGTACGCAGCCTCCGTTGAGCAGGATGCTTTGTCCGTTGAGCTTAAAGCCTTCTTCGCTGCTGTACTGAATGCTCCGTATACCAAAGATGTTGCTGCTTTTATGGAGCTGCTTGTCTTTTTGAAACAGGCTGATTTCGGCGGTGTAAAGCTGCGGTGAAGAAGGGCTCCAAAGTTGGGGATTTTTGACTTTAATCTGTTGAATTATTTCTATTTCTTCGTTGGCGGGTACCAGTATCGTCTTGTTGTTTTTGCCTGCA
Organism: uncultured Bacteroidales bacterium; assembly: GCA_964488495.1. Classification (GTDB taxonomy): domain Bacteria; phylum Bacteroidota; class Bacteroidia; order Bacteroidales; family UBA1402; genus UBA1402. Next base: position 13,321 of record CAZAUQ010000031.1, on the reverse strand, counting down.
ATTCGATCATTCTTGTCCTTTAACACGCTTGACAGTCTGATTTTTTGCGCTGAATCACTCTTGTTTTTGATCCTGGTACTGAGCTCTACGATGGCTTTTTTGTCGCTTATACTGCCACTAGTGATAAAAACGCCCCAGGGATCAATATGCACCGGATTGTTAATATACAAAAGGACATGACGGTAGATGCCTGAGCCCGAATACCAGCGGCAATTTTTTTGAGCAGCGTTGTCCACTCTGACAGAGATTACGTTGTTTTGGCCGTAGTTGAGGTAGGTTGTTAACTCATAAATGAACGAAGTATAACCATAGGGGTGAATACCCAGTGAATGCCCGTTGATAAATACTTCGGAGTTCATATACACTCCTTCAAAACAAAGGGAAATAGTTTTGCCCAACCATTCGGCAGGGATATAAAAGTTTTTGCGGTACCACGCTGTTCCGGTGGGAAAGTAGCCTCCGTCGTTGCCCGAAGCTTCCGAAGGATCGGGAGCCTGCTCTATGCTCCAGTCGTGAGGTAAGTCGAGGCTGCGCCATAAACTGTCGTTGAAATCAGGGTTGCTTGCTGCGGGATAATCGCCGAGGGTAAATTTCCAGTCGTAATCAAACAATTGTTTGTTGTCGAATGAGTTTTCCTGAATGTCCGGGCTTTTTTGGCAAGACGAAAAAAACAGACACAGCAGGCTAATACTTAGTAAGTAAGATAAATTTTTCATTCCCTAATCAGCCAGTTCACTCCCCGTCGAAAGCAAGGCGGGGAGTGCTATTTTTAAAACTCCCGGACAACGTCCTTCCCATCGAGCCAGGCAGCCATATTCAACACCAGGAAATTCCAGTTCTGAAAGCCCCGGTTCAGGACAGGTTCTCCGTTTTCGGGCAGGTAATATTCGTGCATGGCTCCAAAGCGTTCGATGTCCCTACCCAGCAGCAGGATGGTTTTTTCGGCCAGTTCCCTGGCTTCGTCCTCGTAGCCATAGTTGATAAGCCCACGGAATACCAGATAATTGACATTGATCCATACCGGACCCTGCCAGGAAGAGGGATTGCCGCTGCCCCGTGTGTCGTACATTTTTTCAAGGGGAGACAAGCTGCGAATACCGGCAGCAGAATTAAACGAAGTAGTATCGTGAAAATGACGCTCCACCATGAAGGCTGCCTGCTCACGGGTGGCCGACCCGGACCACATAGCCATAAATCCGCTCCAGACGCTGAAACGTTGAATCAGACAATGGTAAGTGCGAGGCTGACCGGTATGCAGATAGAGTTTGCCGGCCTCCCGGGTTTTGATGTCGGGTTTTTCGATGGGACGCAGATTCAAATCTACGCTGTAGTAAAATCCGTCCCGTGGATCCCAGCAGTGTTCTCTGATGTTTTCGAGCAATTGAGCGGCTTCTTTGTTGTAGAAAGCTGCTATTTCATTTAAATGCAGGCATTGAGCCAGGTAATCCATGGCCAACAGCTCCTTATACATCAGGCAGTTCAGAAAGATGGAGCCTGAACTTGCATCAGGGCGGTAAAAAGTGGAGGGATCGTTGTCCACTCCAATGGCTTCATCGGTTTCCCAATACATCAGTCCGGTAGCCTGATGACGGTGGTAATTAAGGTATTTATTAACAAAAGCCTGAAGGTAATAAAAGGATTCTCTCAGCCATTCGGCATCGCCGTTCATGTTTTGTACGATAAAAGCAGCGTGTTGGGCCAAACAGGGTTTGTGCATATTGCTTTTCCAGGGATTACGTGTGCTCAGCATCTCCTCTCTCGAAGGGGCATCGCGTTCTATCCAAATGGGAATCCAACCGTCCATGCCACCGTAACTCAGGGCATTAAGCACACATCCTTGTTCGTATTTAAGAGCTTCGTCGCGGTCTTTTTCCTTGCCCTTTTCCAGTAAAATTTGTCTCAAAGCCACATTGCTCAGCCAGGAATCCCAGTCCCACAGCATATCCAGGTATTGATTGCTGCCGGGCGCCAAAAAAGGATACGACAAGGCTCCGCCGGCTTCGCGGTACATGCCTTTTATTTCTTTGTGAATGTATGTCCGGCAGATTTTTTTGTATTTATCAATATTTTCGGCGTTTCGTACAGGAACCTGAGCCTGTAGGCTAAACACTGCGATGGAGAGCAATGCAATCGGGAAATAATTTTTCATAATGCTTGGTAAATGCTTGGTAAATAAGGTGGTATTGACAATATGGTTTCCAGGGTATTATAAGCCTTAAAAGGCAAAGATTTTGACTAAAGATGTTTCAAAAGTAGGTTTTTTTTCTGTGCAGTCAAAGATTAATTTCTATATCTTTACTGAAAATTGCGCGTATGGAAGTGATTATCTGGATCGGATTTGCTCAGGCCCTTTTTGCAGGGATTCTTACCATAACCAAAGACGAAAAAAGCCCTTCAAATTACCTGCTATCTGCCTGGCTTTTTTTACTGAGCCTGGAATTCCTGACAGTCGGTATAGAGTCGTATGTCTACACCAATTTTGTGTTTTTGTCCAATACCTTTTTGTTGTTCAATCCGGCCTTGTACCTCTATACCCGTTCTCTGGTAAAACCTTCTTTTCGTTTCAAATGGCCGCAACTGCTGCATCTGTTGCCCTATCTGATTTTTAAAATATTTTCGTGGAGTCTGCAGGAGCCTCTGTCGTTTGAGGGTTTTTTCAGTCCGGATAATACGCTGTGGTACAGGATATTGTTTGGTGTTTTTGGGCTGGTTTCGTGGATAGTATATCTGGGATTCACCGGAATCATTTTGTCGCGTCACCGCAAGAGGCTCAAAAACGAGTTTTCGACCATTGATCGCATCAAAAAGATCGGTTGGATAATGTTTGTGGTTATTTTTTACGCTGCCTATTGTCTGGTGGTTTTTATCTGGGGATTGTTTAATGTCATTATTTTCAATACCGAATCCCTGATGCTCTTCAATTATTCTGCCCTGCTGTTTTTGATTTATGTATTCAGTTTCTACGGACTGAAACAGCACGATATTTTTTCTGTTAAAACAAAAGAAGAACCTGATGTGCCCGACAAGAGCCAAAATTCTTTTTTAAGTACCGATCAAATGGAAAAAATCGGGCAAAAAATACTCTTCTATTTTCAAAAAGAAAAACCCTATCTAAATCCGGAATTCAGCATGAGTCTCTTATCTGAGAGCTTAAAAATACCCCGGCATCATCTCACCGAAGTGCTGAACAAACACCTGGGCAAACACTTTTTCCTTTTTGTCAACGAATACCGCGTGGCTGCCGTCAAAAGACAACTGGATAAACCTAACAATCCCTATTCGATAGAAGCCATTGGTTATGAATGCGGATTTAACAGCAAATCTACTTTTTTCTCGGTTTTTAAAAGCATAACCGGCCTGACTCCTAAAAACTACCAACAGCTGGTTATGCAGAAAATTAATTAACCGCTTTGTCCAAATTTTTAAAATCATACTTCTACAAGTTCTCCAACTTTTAAAAATAAGACCAAAGGAGATACATCAAAATATAACTTGGCGCAACACTTAAATGCGCAGAGTTATGAAAGCTTATATTATTTTCTTTTTATGTCTTTTTTATGTCGGCCTTTTGTCCGCTCAGAGTTTGTTTGAAACGGCTGGTAAGTCTATGGATGAACAAAGCGAAAAAGCCCTTCAATTAGGCGGTTATGTTCGCGGTTCGGCTTACGGTGCCGGTGAAAACTACGATTTTAGCACTTTGTTTGGTGAAACTTCCTTGCAGCTCAATTACAAAACCAAGTCTTTGGTAATGAATTCCGATCTGCGTTTTCGCAGTGGTAATCGTTTTGGCAGTTCGTTTTCGGAGTTTGAAATCAAAGAGGCTTATGCCGGCATCAGTACCAAAACCATTGATTTTTTGCTTGGAGAGCAAATTGTAAACTGGGGCAGGACGGATGGATTCAATCCGACCAACAACATCAATCCCAATCACTATTTTTTCTTGTCGGCCAATCCCGACGATCAAAAGATGCCCAATCTGATGCTTAGGACCAAACTTCGTTTTAGTTCGTCGATGGAATGGGAAATAATTGCTATTCCAATTTACCGGGCCTCGGTGTATCGCTATGATTTATTCAATCTGGGAGCTACTTTTGTCGATCCGGTGCTGCCGGGTCAGAGAATCGGGAACGCCATTTTGGCAACCCGCTTTAATGTTGAGTTGCCCGGAATTGGTTTTTCGCTGTCCTGGTTTCGGGGGAACGATCCATTTTACGGCATCAACCTGAATAATGTCGATTTTAGTTCCGGCAGCCCGGTCATTACTTATATTCCGGCATTTTATCGTAAAAACACCTTTGGATTTGATGTCGCTCTTCCCCTTTCGTCCTGGATAATTCGTGCCGAGGGTGCATACAATCTAACTGAAAACGAGGAGGCAAAAATGTATATCCCCAATAGCGATTTGAGCTATGTCCTGGGCCTGGAGCATACTTTTGGCCCCATTACGGCCATTTTACAATATGTGGGTAAACACACGCTCGATTTTACCGA
>CAZAUQ010000031.1:0-8730 GCA_964488495.1 uncultured Bacteroidales bacterium | reverse complement strand
GCCCCATTACGGCCATTTTACAATATGTGGGTAAACACACGCTCGATTTTACCGATTTGACCGAGCCGGTTTTGAGTAATCCTCTGGATCCTTTTGCCCTGGCTCAATATGCCAATGAGCTGGTCAGTTACGAGTCTTATCTGATAAATCGCAAAATCTTTAAACAACAGTTCGAAACGAACCATGCCCTGGCTCTGACTATGTCCGGAGATTTTACCTATAACGCTCTGAATGTTGAAATGACGGGCTTATATGATTTTTCTACCGGGGAATTTCTGCTCAGACCAAAATTGGCCTGGAATATCAACGATGCCCTAAAACTCAGTGCCGGTTATTCTTATATGCGGGGCCCCGATAAATCTATGTTTAGCTATGCCGGCCCTGTTTTGAACGGTGCTTTTCTGGAGTTGAAAGTGAGTTTTTGATCAATAAATAAACGACGATGAAATCTCAACATTTCATAATACGCTATCGCTGGTGGATCATTGCGACGGCAATATTAATAGTGGCTTTGTGCAGTTGGCCTTTGACCAGGACAACTATTAATCCTGATCTGGAATCGTATTTGCCGGCTTCGATGCAATCCAAACAAAACAACCGATTAATAGAGGAAATCTTTGGTGCGGAAGAGCCGATACTGATAGTAATGGAAAGTGACGATATATTAAATCGACACAGCCTGGAACGCATAGAACAACTCGACAGAGCTTTTTCGATGCAGCCTGTTTTTAAGAGAGTTTTTTCTTTGTTCAGTGTCAAAGATATCCGTTCGGAAGAGGGCATGATGGTGGTAGATCCTCTCATTGGAAGTCTTCCTCAAAATTCCGATGAAATGGAACTTCTCAGGGAAAGAATCAGAAGCAACGACCTGGCCAGTGAATTGGTGGTTTCGGCCGATTTTCGTTATAGCCTCATAATGCTGAGTTCCGATAAATCGCTCGAAGATCCGGAATTGTTGCAAATTATCAAGCAAACACTGGAGAAATACCCGGGCGACGAAAAACTAATGATCACGGGCCAGCCTGTGTTGCGCGAAGAAGCCAGCAAAAAGATCGGGCGTGACATTATGATTTTGTTGCCTTTGGGCCTGCTGGTGATGTTTGTGTTTTTGTGGCTGTCATTTCGAGAAGCCAGAGGAGTGTTTTTGCCTATTTCGGTGGTGGTTTTTTCCATCGTGGTGAGTATGGCGCTGATTCCTCTTTTCGGTTGGGAACTGAGTATAATCGGTGTGCTCATTCCCATTATGATGCTTGCCATTGCAAATAATTACGGAGTGTATTTTATTGCCCGTTATCAGGATTTAAATGCACATAATCATAGTTTAAGCATGCCTCAGATAGTGCGTAAATCTTTTTCGTACCTGTTTAAACCGGTGCTTTTTTGCGGATTGACTACCATTGTGGGAATATTGGGTTTGACTACGCATTTGATGATACCGGCCCGGCAGATGGGCGTGGTTACCGGCCTGGGAATTGCCTTTGCTCTGGCAGCAAGTTTGTTGTTCGTCCCGGCTGTATTGTCGCTGATGAAAAAAGGCAAACCGCATCAGGATTTAAGCGGCAAACCCAACGGACCTATTTCTGCTTTTTTGTACCGGGCGGCCGCTGTGGTGATTCGTCGCCCCAAGAGAGTCATTCTTGGTTTTACGGTGTTTTTTGCAGTAGTAGTAACCGGCTTGCTGTTTTTTAAACTTAGTCCGGATACCAATAACATTCTGCCCGATAATCATAGTTTTAACAAAGCTATAGCTGCAGTCGATAAGCATATGGGAGGCAGCAAAACCATTACGCTTATGTTTGAGGCCGATGCCAAAGAACCCGCCTTGCTCAGGGAGCTGGAACGCTACGAGTCGGAACTCAAAACAATGCCTCAGGTGGGCAGTGTTACCTCGCTCGCCACCATCGTAAGGGAAATCAGTACTGCACTTAACGATCCCTCTGAGCCGGGCTACAATCAAATTCCTTCGAACCGGGAGGCTGTTGCCCAATACCTGGAACTGTACAGCCTGAGTGCTGATCCCGAAGATTTGGAGCAATTTGTTGATTTTGATTTTAAACACAGCTTGCTTACAGTTCAATACCGGGCTGCCTCAATCGAGGAGATAGAAGCAGTCTTGCATAAAATAGACGAGCTCAACAAAAGTAGTGATTTTGCTCCGTTGACAGGAGGTTACAGTCTGGTGGAAAAAGAACTAAATGAATCCATCATGAAAGGGCAAAACAATTCGCTGTTGTTTGCCCTGGTGGCGATTATACTCCTGGTGGCACTGATTTTCAAAAGTCCGGTGGCCGGCCTGATTGGCAGTATTCCCCTGACTTTTGCCGTCTTAAGTATATTTGGCCTCATGGGCTGGATGGGCATGGAACTTACCATAGTGACAGCCCTGCTATCGTCTATTTCTATCGGCCTGGGTGTGGACTTCACCATACAGGTGTTTTGGCGGATACAATGGGAACTCAACAGAGGTAAGAATTATCCCGCTGCTATCAGAATGACTCTAAAAACCATAGGCAGAGGAATAGTAATCAATGCTTTTGCAGTCATGCTGGGATTTGCCGTTTTGTTTTTCTCTGCATTCCCTCTGGTGCGTTCCTTTGGATTACTGATAATCCTTTCGTTAATGCTCTGTCTGATCAGCGCCTTGATTCTGATCCCGGCTATCTGTATGCTGTGGAAACCGAAATTCCTAAGTAAAAAAGAAAATAAACAGCATAAATCCGGAACGGCAGCTCAGGGACCTGATAAAGCGCAGATAATACCTTTTGTGCAGACTTCTTCGGTGGAGAACCAATAAAAAGCCGGAATTTTTCCGGTAATGAACTGAATGTACAGTAAAGCTCAATAAAGATTAACCAACCAACCATTTATTTTTAATTATGAGATCACTACTATTTGTTTCAATTTTGCTTTTAGCGCAAGCGCTCAATGCACAAAATGCCCGGGAAGTTATCCGTAAAGCCGCTGAAGTCATTGAACCGGAGTCCATGGAATTGGTGTCGACACTCAAAATCATCAGTGCCAGCGGTCAGGAGCGCTCCCGGACTATTTCGACGGCCACCCGAAAATTCGGAGAAGTGACCAAAACCATGATTCGTTTTGTGGAACCGGCTGATGTAAGAGGCACCACGCTGCTAATCTTTGATTACGAAGAGAAAGACGACGATATGTGGATTTATATGCCTGCCCTGCGCAAGACTCGTCGCATTGTGAGCAGCGAAAAAGGTAAAAATTTTATGGGCAGCGAATTCACCAACGCCGACATGAGCAAACCCGGCCTGGATGAATTTGAATACAAATTATTGGGCGAAGCTGAGATAGAAGGCAAAACCTGCCACATAATTGAATCCCGTTGCAAAACCGAAGCCATTGCCGCTCAGTACGGATTCAGCAAGCGGATGTCTTATATTGACAAAGTCAGCTTTTTTGCCCGAAAGCTCGAATATTACGATGCAAACGGAGAGCTTCACCGGGTGAACATCCTCAAAGATTACCGGGAACAAGGTAAGGGAAAGTCTTTTGCCTTTAATATGGAAATGCAAAATGTAAAGAACAGTCGTCGGTCAGTAATGACTGTCGATAAATTTCAAATGGGTTCTTCTATACCCGAGGCGCAGTTTTCGCCGGCGATGCTGGAGCAATAAAGCCGGCGTCTTATAAGTGCCCAACTGCTGCGTTACTATCGATATTCGGGCTCAGTCACGTACTACAAGTATGCTCCTTTGCCCTAAATCTCAGTGCCTTGCATTTGGATACGTCTAAGACACCTTGCTGTTTTTGGGTTGGTTGTTTTGCCCAAAAAGGTTTTGCCGAAGATAACAAAAGATCGCTCAGCGTTTTACCCTGCGATAGAGGTTAATGTGTTTGTGACAGGAGATTTGCTCCCTGGTTTCGGGAAAAAACTCAGCTAAAATGGCATAAAGACGCGGATCATATTTCTTAAGATCAGATCTTGTATTGACGTGGTTGTGTTTGCCGTCGGGATGTTCCACTTCGGCATTGACATTGAACCAATTTTGAACGCCTTCGGCCCAGTACTCGGCAATATTGGTTTTGGCATAGGTGTTGTGCCATTTACCTTCGGCAATAGCGGCATCTAATGTTTTCTGCAATCTGTCGTTAAAGCCTTTATCTATGCTCACAATGCCTATCAGATGGATGGAATGGGCAAATTCGTGAATCAGGATATCCTCGGCGTGGTATTTATCAATCTGATAACAAAGCAGGTTTTCTTCAGCACAGGTAGTCAGCGGATTTTCAATATCACCGCCCAGGCCCCGAGCTCTGACATCCCAATTCAGGCTTTTGTCGTAAACCAGATGAGCATGTTCGGGAATATCGGTGGTGCCTTCGTAGCGAGCCATAACGCCCACTCGCATATTGATGTCGGTCATCACCTTAAGGACTTCGGGCGGCAGCATGCCCGTCATGGCATCGAGGGTGCGATAAGCGGCATAGAGCGCTGAATCGGGCACCCGATGCGAAGATACCAGATGAATGCCGTTTACATTGACGTATTTTTTATAAAAGGGATCCAGTCCCAATTCTGCAGGAGGGGCACTGATGTCGGGTTTGGGGAGTTGTTCTTTACAATTGCAGTTGCAGGCCGATAATCCCAGCAGCAAAATAAGGCTGTATAAAAGTTGTTTCATGAGTATTTATTCTTAGTTGGTTTTGATTTCATTCCATTTTGGAGGATCTACGTCCAGCAGTTCTTTGACAAAAAAGTCGAAGCGTTTGTGCTCGCCGTAAGAGCCACCCATGGTGTGGCCTACTCCGGGCAGGACTACCAGTTCGAAATCCTTGTCGGCTTTGATCAACGCATCAACCACCTGCATGGTGGAGGCCGGGTCAACGTTGTCGTCCAGTTCTCCCACTACCAGCATAAGCGGACGGCTCAATAAATGCGCATTCACCACGTTGGAACTCTCCAGGTACTGTTTTCCTATGGGATAACTCATCCATTGTTCGTTCCACCATATCTTGTCCATACGGTTGTCGTGACAGCCGCAGGCCGCGTAGGCGGCTTTGTACATTTCCGGATGAAAGAGTACGGCTGCCATGGCTTCCTGTCCTCCGGCAGAGGCTCCGAAAATTCCAACTTTGTCAACATCCATGTAGGGATATTTCTTAGCAGCAGCTTTGATCCAAAGTATGCGATCGGGGAAACCGGCGTCTTTCAGGTTTTGATAACATACTTCTTCAAAGGCTTTGGAGCGAAAAGAAGTGCCCATACCGTCCATTTTAACCACAATAAAGCCCAATTCGGCCAGGTTGGTCATGTCGTGGAAGTACGGAGCGAAGGATTTGGGTACATAGTGGCTGCCCGGGCCGGAATAAATATATTCGATGATGGGGTATTTCTTGTTGGGATCGAAGTTGGAGGGACGAATGATGATGCCCCAGATGTCGGTTTTGCCGTCGCGTCCTTTGGCTGTAAAGACTTCGGGTGCCTTCCAGCCGGTTTTTTCCAACTCGGTGATATCGGCTTTTTCCAGGGGCATAATCAGTTTGCCGGTCTCGGCGTCGCGCAATTGAGCTACCGGAGCTAAATCAACTCTGGAATACACATCCACCAGATATTTCATGTCTTTGGAAAAAGTAGCCCGGTGATGGCCCTCGTCGGGAGTAAGGCAAGTCAGCCCGCTGCCGTCCATATTGATGTGGTAATAGCGAATCAGGTAAGGATCTCCTTTTTTGGGTACCCCGTTGGCGGTGAAATAGATGCGCCGGGCATCCTCGTCCACTTTGATGATGTCTCGGACATACCATTCGCCTTTGGTAATTTGGTTTTTCACCTGGGCGGTTTTCCTGTCGTAAAGGTAGAGGTGGTTCCAGTTGTCGCGTTCGCTCATCCAAATGATTTCTTCGCCGTTTTTGAGGTCGTGGCGGAAATGACGCGAATAGTTGACAAAGGTTTGGGCAGTTTCTTCTATCAGGCTGCGTACCTGGCCGTTTTGAGCAGATAACTCCAGCACACGGTACACTTTATGCGCGCGTTCGTTGTATTCAAAAGTAATACCGCTGTTGTCGGTATTCCAACGCAGATCCGATAGTTCATATTGATTATTGAACAATTCTGTAGAGGGAATAAGGGCTTCCTGAGTCTCAACTTTAAAAATACAGGGTACCCGAAAACGCAATTCATCACCTGGTTTGGTGTATTCCAGCGTACGAAGTTTGGGCTGCAGCTGATCGGAGGGCGAAGATTCCACCATATGAATATAGCGTTTCTCCACCGGTCTGATTTTGGTAGTGGCCAGCATACGTGAATCGGGTGACCACTGAATGTAGGAGGAGTAATAATTACCAGCGCAGCCGTCAATGCTCAGGGCAATTTCTTTGCCCTTGGGCAACTCCCTGACGTACACATTATAGTCTTTTATAAAAGCCTGATACTTGTTATCCGGAGAGTTGACCGACTCCCGGTCGCGCTCTTCGTTGGTGACCATCCAGTGGGTGCGGTTGCCCCAGTTGGGACGTTCCGGGCGTGTAGTATCTTCTTGCAGGCTGTCTTTGGCAAAGTCGTAATTCCAGTTCTTTCCTTTGAAGCCGAACGATAGTTGAGTTAATTCGTCGTTTATTCTAAGCCTTTCAAGCTGAATTTTTTGAGCAGAGACCTTCTCGCCCGTGGTCTGACTGAGTTTGTCTGCCAGCGTCCGGTGATCAAAAAGCGGCTTGCAGTTTTTATCGCCGGCATCGACCAATAGAAATTCCTGACTTTCGGGGCCTTTGCGGATATACCAGAAACTGTCGCTTTCTCCTATCCAGGTAGGATTTACATCAGCAAAATGAATTTTATCACCTGAATAAAGTCCTCTGATGGAGTAAGCCCGGTTATAGTCTTCCACTTTTCCTTGTGCTGTAAGCAGGATGCAGGGCCATAGGGCCAGCAAAATAAACATTAGTTTTCTCATAGGGTATTGATTTTCACCTCTAAGGGTTGGTTAACAAGTATACTGTCTGTACAAAAATAGACATTTCTGCCTGAGTAGCTTTGGCAGAATCATCCATTTTCGTGTAACAATCGTCCAAAGAACAAATTCTGATTTTCGCTTAAAACAGGCCGAAACGCATTTTTATTATCTTTGCCCAGCATAATCTGCCTTACGATGAAAAACTTTTTTTTGAGCTTTACACTGCTGATAACTCTGTTTATACAAGCTTTGAATGCTTCTACGGTTCCCTTTCGTTTTCGTCACATAACGGTCGAAGACGGCCTGGCTTCCAATACAGTGCGCAGTATTTGCCAAAATTCCCGGGGTATAATGTGGTTTGGAACCAGCCAGGGTCTTTGCAGTTTTGACGGGATTAACATCATTCTCCATCCTATAGTGACAGAACAACAACTGCCCGGCACCAACAATTACATTAACGCCCTGTTGCAGGACAAGAACGGATTGCTTTGGGTGGCCACCGACGAAGGGGTCTATCAATACAATTATGAAAAGAATACGTTTAAATTCTTCAACCAGGAAACCGAGATTGGTGAACACATTGATAATTTTATCAATAACATGGCCGAGGACAAAAACGGAAATATCTGGTTTTCAAGTTTTGAACAGGGAGTTTATCGTTACAGCCCGATAAGCGGGCGTTTGACGCGTTTTCCCATGGAAGCCTGCGAGGGTAGGGTCGATCATGTATTTGTCGATTCCGACAACGCAGTCTGGTTGTGCAGCACAGCTGCTAATTCAATTCTTTGGCGACTGGACAGAGCAGAAGATGAATTTAAGGTTTTTCCTTTGCGTCTTTTGGACGAACCTGCTGACTTTCAAACAGTAGCGATGACCGAAGATGCCAAGGGAACCCTATGGTTGGGCCTTTGGAGCGGAGGCTTGCTTAGTTTGGACAAACACAGTGGTATAGCCCGCCGGCATTTGTATAACGACAGGCCTGCCGGCAGTTTGATGCACATTCACAGTATTAATGAAATTGAGCCCAATCAATTACTGATAGGTTCTGACGAAGGCCTGATGTGGTACAACACACTGAGCTATGAACAGAAACTCTATCTTCCTAAAGCAACAGATGCCACTTCGATTACCAACAAATTTGTCTATCCTATTTATAAAGATATGGAAGGCGGGCTTTGGATAGGTACTTACTATGGCGGTATAAATTACGTATCACCCAACAACGGACAGATCGAAAGCTATGCCTGTAGGGCCGATAAAATGGAAGAAGGCAAAATAATCAGTTTTTTCTGCGAAGACAAGGAGGGTAATATCTGGATCGCCACCGACGACGATGGCTTATTTCGCTATGAACCTGGCAGGGATCGTTTTACACAATATTTGCCCCAAAGCAATCGCAACAGTATTTCCTATCACAACGTACACGCGCTCTACGCGGACGGAGATAAGTTGTGGATTGGCACTTATACGGGTGGGCTGAATGTGCTCAATTTGAAAACAGGCCGGTTTTCGTATTACAATCATGTTGCCGACGATACTACCACTATTGAAGGCAGTAGTGTCTATGCTATTTTCAAAGACAGAGAAGGCAGGATCTGGATCACCAGTATGCGAGGGGTAAGCCGCTACAATCCCGATAAGGACAATTTTATTCGCGTCAGGGATTTGGGCAGTACCACCTTTGACATCGATCAGGACAAAGAAGGCCGGATTTGGTTTGCTACCGAGAGTGAAGGTGTCTTTTGTCACAATCCCGGGGACAACAGCTGGAAAAACTACCGCAGAAGCGATCTTCCTGGTTCGTTGGGTAGTAATA
>CAZAUQ010000030.1:6104-28649 GCA_964488495.1 uncultured Bacteroidales bacterium | reverse complement strand
CTGAATATAAGGTTCATCACCCTGAATGTTGATTACCACCTCAAAATCACCTCCCAGCCTGGCTGAAGCTTCTGCACAACGATCGGTGCCGCTGCGGTGAGCAGAAGAGGTCATGATGGCCCTGCCTCCGAAAGCCTCCACAACCCTAAAAATACGCTCATCATCGGTACAAACCCAAAGCTCATCCACCCAAGGCTGAGCCTGTTCATACACCCATTGTATCATGGGCTTGTTTTTGATTTGCACCAGGGGCTTGCCGGGAAAACGGCTCGAAGCATAGCGGGCCGGAATCAATCCTAAAAATCTCATTTCACTTCCTCCACATACAATTGAGCGTTTTCTAATCGGGTTACCTTTATGTTTTTCCCCTTTTCGACGTAACCAAATTCAGCGACGGCATCGTACAAAACATCGTCGATGCGAACTTTGCCCGAAGGCCTCAGATCGGTGGCCGCCAGGCCTGTTTTGCCAATCATGCTTTTATCTGTGACGGGCACTGCCACATAGCCGGCTTCCTTTTCCTGTACCGATTCCAGAGCCAGATGTCTGAAAAGGCCCTTACCTAGTCCAATTCTGGAGGTCAACCAAAGTGAAATAAAAAAAGCAACCAGCATACTGAGTATTACCAACACCAAGGCTTCGTCTAACATTCCCAGGCCTTTGAAGTCGAAACTCAGTCCTGTGTTGTCGACCAGAGCAAAACTAAGGCCCAACACCACTGCCAGAATGCCTAAAATGCCGGCAATACCGAAACCGGGAATAACGAAGATTTCCAAAAAGATCAGTATTACCCCGGCCACAAACAGGATGATTTCCCAATACTGCACCAGTCCGTCCAGATAGAGAGGAGCAAAGTACAAAATGGCAGCTACTCCGGCAGCGATGCTTGGGAAACCAATACCCGGAGTCTGGAGTTCAAACCAGATGCCCGCTACTATTATCATAATGAGTATCGCCCTCAGGGCAGTTCCCATCAGACGACCTGATATTTTGTCCTTGAGGCCGAGCCGGAACACATTCAGTTCGTAGTCTTTGAATCCGTAATGTGTTTCCAGAATTTCCTCTTTGTTTTGAACTATAGCATCGCAATACTTATTTTGCAAGGCTTCGGTAGCAGTAAAAGTGAGTACTTTGCCTTTTTCGATTACACCGGGAATTTCCACATCGGGATCTACCATAGCTTCGGCTATTGCGGGATCACGCTTCCAGACATAGGTAGTGTCTCCGTCGGTTATGAGCGTGTCCTTGCCCTGAGCTTCGGCTGTTGCCCTGATGATGCCGCGCATATAAGACTGGAACTTATCCGGAGCCACTTCGCCGCTCTGATCGACCACTGTTGAAGCTCCCATGGTAGCCCCAGTGCGCATAAAAATTTTGTCGCAGGCGATAGAGATAAGGGCTCCGGCCGATGCGGCGTTGTTGTCGATAAACACACAAACCGGAATCTTAGTGTTCAGAATACGGGTGCGTATGGAATCGGCATACAGGACTTCTCCGCCATAGGTATTCATATTCAGCAAAATCAAAGCAGCTTCTTCGGCTTCGGCCTGGGCGAAGCCTTTTTGGATCTGTATCCAGGTATAGCTGTTGACGTCATCGCGTAAATCGACCTGATATACAAGTTGAGGGCTTGCAATGCTTTCTTCTGCCCGGGCGTTCCAAAGCCCGGAGAGCAGAAAGCTAAGCACAAGAAGAATTCCGGTTTTCATATGAAATTAAAAATAGCCGCTCTCGTCCGGATTGGCATTTTTGTTGCGTTCCATGATTTCTTCATTGGAACGCAGCTTATCCAGAATGGGAGTAGTAATACCACTTATAACTGGTCTGGAGGGACCTTGCAAATCAAGCACAATGATTTCGTTGCTGCCTTTGTTGAGCCAGCAACCCGGCACAAAAAGTGTTTGCTGAGGTCCGATTTCCCAGAAACGTCCTATGGCGTAGCCGTTGATCCATACCAGGCCTTTACCCCAGTTTTGCATATCGATGTATACATCTCCTGTTTTTTCCAGATTGAATGAGCCTTTGTGATAGGCCGGCATGGAGCCTTTTTCGGACTGGGGAGCAAATTGCAGTCTTGAACTCAAAACATCCTCTACCGGTATCGGGTAAACCTCAAAACCTCGGAGTTCTTTTTGCTCTTTGCCTTCCTGCACAGAGACTTTGCGGGTAATGCCTTTGTAGTCGTGTATGGTTTTGGAATAATTGACCCGGCCCATGTTCTCGACCAGAATATCCAGCACGGCTTCTTTTTCGGTTGCCGGCAATTCCAGTATTTTTTCGGCTTTGCGGCGATCGAGGCTGCCAATTCGTTTGCCGTCAACAAAAACGATAGCCCAGTCGTGCACTTCGTCTACAATCAGATTGCGCCCTGCCTTTCCTGCAGGCAGGGTGGTTCTGTACAAAATGCTGCCGTATCCCTGATCAAAAAACTCCATAGTGCGCACCTGATCCGACTGAATGGCTGCGGGCAGATTCTGAAACAAAGGCGCTACCTGATCAAGTTCAAATTCGGGAATTTCTATCATCGGCAAGGCTTTGGGCACCTTAGGCAGGGCCTTGTCGCTGTACTTTGCCAACAATTCACGTACGGCGAAAAATTTTTCGGTGGCTTGTCCTGCTTCGTTGATGGGGGCGTCGTAGTCATAGGAACTGCACCAGGAAGCATAAGGAGGTGAGTTTGCGCCTGTCCAGTGGCCGAAGGTGGTCCCTCCGTGAGCCATATAGAGGCTGAAGGAGATGTTTTTTTCGAGCATTTCCTGCATGCCGTTCACCAATGCATCGGCACTGCGGGTTTCGTGCGGGCTGCCCCAACGGTCGAACCAGCCTGACCAGAATTCGCTGCACATAAGCGGAGTGTTGGGACGCAGGCTTTTCAACTCGCGAAATTGATTATCGATGTTTGCCCCTGTACCAAAATTGATGGTCCACAATAAATCGTCCAGGGCATTGTTTTTGAAATTGGAGTTCCAGTCGCACTGAAACAAGGGCACATCGGTAAAGCCGGCAGCCCTGACCATATCGCGGATATCCTCCACATAAGGTTTGTCGGTGCCGTAGGAACCAAATTCGTTTTCTACCTGTACCATGATAATATTACCACCCCTGTTTATTTGCAGATCAGCCAGTTGACGACCTACTTCGTTCATAAATATTTCCACCCTTTCCAGGTAATAAGGATCCTGCGAGCGCAGAGCTATGCCTTCTTTTTTGAGCAGCCACCAGGGCAGGCCTCCCATCTCCCATTCCGCACAGACAAAGGGTCCGGGCCTGACAATCACGTACATGCCTTCTTTTTGGGCCATACGACAAAAATCAGCCACGTCGTTCTGCCCTTCGAAATCGAATACTCCGGGCTGTTGTTCATGAATATTCCAAAAAATATACAGACAAATAGAGTTCATACCCAAGGCTTTGCTCATTTTAATGCGATGCTCCCAGTAAGGCCTGGGGATACGAGTGTAATGGATTTCGGCAGCCTTAATCACAAAGGCTTCGCCGTTGAGCAGAAATTGCTTGTCTCCTATTTCGAAGCTCGAGGCTTTGGGAGCGTTACATCCTGTCATCAGGCCAATAAGGCACAACAGGATTGTTTTGGTTAAAAGCTGTCTGTTCATTGTTTTTCATTTGATTTATTAAAAACGCCATCCGTCCCTTTGACTTATTTCTTAGTCCCGGCAGACAGATGGCGCGAAAATACAAAAAATATCCTCAGTAAACAGCTTTTAGCACCAAAATAGTAAGGTTCTAAAAATTTAGCTGACAGAGTTCAGCGGATGTTGTTGCGAATCTTTTCCAAATAGCTTTTCATCCCCAGGGCATCTCTGTTTTTGACTATTTCCAGAATTTGTTTCAACTCGGAACGTATCAGCTCCACCTGGGCGGGAGTTTCGGGATTGAAGAGTATTTCCTGTAAAAGGAAGTCGTCTTCGTTCATCAGGCCGCGGGCTATAGCCAAGTGTTTTTTAAACGTAGTTCCGGGAGCATCCTGATGTTTCATGACCGCCGAAAAAACGAGGGTTGACACAAAAGGAATGGACAGAGAATAGGCTACGGTTTCGTCGTGTTCTTTGAAAGAATACTCAAAGATATTCAAGCCGAGCTTGCGGTACAAATCTCTGAAAAAAGTCTTGCCCAGATGATCGCTTTCGGAAATAATAATGGCATTCTCGCTCGAAAGATTGTTCAGGCTGGCAAAGGTCGGTCCGAACATGGGGTGAGTCGAAACAAAACGAAAACCACAGCCGGCATAAAAATCTTTCAGGCCGTTTTTAACACTTGCAATATCACTGATGATACAGGATGCAGGCAATAAGGGTAAAATAGATTTGAAAGCATCGATGGTATATTTCACCGTCACAGCATTTATCAGTAATTCCGGGGCGAATTCACGGATTTCTTCGGGATCTTTGAAGCGACACGTATTGTAAATAAAACGGAGTTTCTGTGGATCTCTGTCGTATACGGCTGTTTCGTGATCAAAACTCAGTACGTCGGCAAAGAAACTGCCCATTTTGCCGGCACCTAATATCAGGATTTTCATTCTTCCGGGGTTTTTGAATTGTCCATATTCATGATCTCAATCTGCAGCCTGACCGATTCCTCGTGTATGGCTTCGAGTATTTTTTTCATACAATCGCCCAGGATACCCAAACCGGAAGCCTGTTTTACTCTCTCTTCAATAATTTCGTTGTAACGGGCGGCCTGCAATACCTGTATGTTGTTTTCTTTTTTGTACTGCCCTATCAATTTGGATACTTTCATGCGTTTGCTGATAATTTCCACCAGCTGATCGTCGTATTCATCAATTTCGGCACGATAGACAGACAGTTTTTCTGCGTCAGGTTTGCCTCCCTGGCGTACCACCAGTGTTTTCAGAATGTATTGCAACACATCGGGAGTAATTTGCTGACAGGAATCACTCAGCGCTGTATCGGGTTTGTAATGCGTTTCAATAAACAAGCCGTCGTAATTCAGGTCCATAGCCTGCTGACTCAACGGAGAAATCAATTCCCGTTTGCCTCCCATATGGCTGGGATCGCAAAACATCAACAAATCGGGGAAACGCCGGCGTAATTCTATGGGAAGATTCCAATGCGGTGTATTGCGGTAGATTTGTTTGTCCCAGGAACTGAAGCCTCTGTGAATTACTCCAATCTTACGGATTCCTGCTTTGTAAAGCCTTTCAATGGCTCCCACCCACAATTCCAGGTCGGGATTGACCGGATTTTTTACCAGGACAGGAATATCCAATCCCTGGACGGCATCAGCTATTTCCTGCATCAAAAAAGGATTTACGGTACTTCTTGCCCCTATCCAGAGCATATCTACCCCGTATTTGACCGCCTCGTAAACGTGTTGGGCCGAGGCCACTTCGGTACAAGTGTACATACCGGTCTGTTCTTTTACCAGTTTGAGCCAGGCCAGACCTTTGGTTCCAATTCCCTCAAAGGCACCGGGCCGGGTACGGGGCTTCCAGATTCCTGCTCTGAAAATTCGTATGCCTTTTTCGGCCAGTTGCCTGGCTGTTGTCAGTACTTGTTCCTGGGTTTCGGCACTGCAAGGGCCGGAAATGACGATGGGCCTTGTCAGGTCAAGGTCGGGGAATAATTGTTTGTTGAATTGCATATTATTTGAGTATAAATGTATAATTAGTTACAAATATGAGTTGATTTCCGGGTTAAAGTGTTTTTTTTTTTTCTCAAATAGTTACGTACCCTCTTCTGGGCTTCGCGAATTTGCTCTTCGGGGCTGCAGAGGGAAATTCGAATGTAACGACTGCCCTTGCTGCCAAAGATAAAGCCAGGAGTTACAAACACGCCGGCTTTGTACAAAAGTTCATCACACAATTCTGCCGCGTCTGCATAATTATCAGGAATACGCCCCCACAAAAAAATCCCTTTCTGGCCTGCATCAAAGGTGCAATGCAAACTGCACATGAGTTCCTCTATCAGAACCCGTCGCGAAGAATATTGTCTGTTCAGTTCACTATACCAGCTCCGCTCCGACTTCAGGGCTTGAACGGCTGCCAGCTGCATGGGCAGAAATTGGCCGGAATCCACATTACTTTTTAATCTGATAACCCAGGAGACAAAATCCGGATTACCTGCCAGCATACCTATGCGCCAGCCGGGCATATTGTGCGATTTGCTCAGGGAATTCATTTCGAGGCAACAATTTTTGGCGCCGGGAACCGATAAAATACTCAGTGGGTTGTCGTTCAAAATAAAACTATAAGGATTATCGTTGCATATGACAATGCCGTGTCGGCGGCCAAAATCAACCAGTTTTTCGAAGGTGCTTTTCTGTGCAGGCGCCCCCGTGGGCATATTGGGGTAATTTACCCACATAAGTTTTACTCTGCTCAGATCCATTTTTTCCAGGGATTCAAAATCGGGTTGCCAGCCTTGTAGTTCATTGAGTTCGTATTCGAGTATTTCGGCCTGCAGTAGTTTACAGACAGCTCTATAGGTCGGATAGCCGGGATTGGGCAGCAATACGGCATCTCCAGGATTCAGGAAAGTCATGGAAACATGCATCACTCCTTCTTTGGAACCAATCAGGGGAAGAATTTCCCTGTCTGGATCAAGCTCTACGTCGTACCATTCCTTGTACCAGGCAGCAAAAGCCGAACGCAACTCTTTGCGTCCAATATTGGGCTGATAACCATGCGCCGTTTTTTGCCGGGCTTCTTTACACAAGGTTTCGACGACTTCGGTCCGGGGCATTAAATCGGGGCTGCCTATAGCCAGGCTGATGATATTAGTGCCTTTTGAATTGAGCATGGCAATTTCACGGAGTTTGGAGGAAAAATAATATTCGTTTATTCCTTCAAGGCGTTTGGCAGGTTTAATTTCTTTCTGCATGATTAAGGACATTATTAAACAAAAAAATCCCGCCTTTGGGGCGGGATCGTTATCATTCTATTTTATCTGCTCAGATTTTTTATACAATATTATCCCGCCCTTAACTTGTCCAGCCAAAGTAAAAATAATAAGAGTATGCAAAAAGCTGAGTAGCCATATTTCTTGTATAATTCGCCGCAAATATACCTTTTTTTTTTATTTCCAACAGAAAAAACAATTTTTTTGTAAAAATTACTCTGTTTTGCGAAACAATTTGTGTTCTTGCTGAATAATATCGCCTCTGTCACAGAGGAACCTAAACACTTTAAGACATTTATTGCTGTCGTAGGGCAGGCTGTCTATCAACTCTTCCAGGTCCGGATGGTTGTTTTCCAAAGCCTTGAGCATATCACTGCTGATGTCCTCAAATTCATATTGACGTAAACCTTCCTGTTGTTTCTTAAGACAAACATCGCATTGTTGGCAATTAGACACCCGGTTCTGGCCAAAATAATGCAGCAGCCTTTTGCTGCGACAGAGTTGATTTTCGGCCGCATACGCCTGCATGGCGATAATTCTTTCCACAAAACGCTTTTTGCGTTCTTCGTACACTTCGGGGCCTATGCGTAAACGTTCGCTTTCTTCCCTGGACTGAGTGTAGCAGATAAAAGGTGTTTTTTTTCGGGGTATGTAATGAATCACTCCCTGGCGGGACAGATACAACAAGCCTTCGTATACTTCTTCCCTGGTCATTTGCAACCTGGAAGCCAGCACTTCTTCCTGAATGCGCACAAAATCGGAAAACAAACCGGTGTAGGAACGCAACAAGACTTGCAGGATGCTGTCTGTTTTATTCCCGGAGTTTGGAAGGTGATACAAGTCCTCTCTGTTGCTCAGAAAATAGACTCGCGAGGTGCTGTCCTGTTCATCGGTCAATTCCAGATAAGAGGCCAGTTCCAATATTTTTAATGCGTGATGTGCCTGTAATATGTTCAGATGAAATTTGCTACAAAAATCCTGCAAATTAAAGGGAAAGCTCATTCCCTGACCTGAGCCAACGGCCAACTGATAATAATTGCCCAAGGCATCGTAAACTTTACGGATGTATTTCTTGTCGGGAAAGTTATCGCTGAGCCTTTTTTTAAGCAGAGTCGTGTCCGATTTGTGATAAAGCAGCACCGCATAGGCTTTTTGTCCGTCACGGCCTGCCCTGCCTGCTTCCTGAAAATAGGCTTCGAGCGAGTCGGGCAAATCCATGTGAATAACAGTACGCACATCGGGTTTATCTATACCCATACCAAAGGCATTGGTCGAAACAATCACCCGGCAACTTCCTTTTTTCCAGGCAGCCTGGCGTTCTTGTTTGGTCTGGTTGTCGAGCCCGGCATGAAAATGGGCGGCCTGAATGCCCTCTCCTTTTAGAAAGCCGGCAATTTGTTTGGTCTTGGCCCTGTTACGTACGTAAACAATGGAAGATCCTTCTACGCCCTTTAACACCTGCAAAAGGGCTTTGTCTTTGTCCTGGGTCTCCCTGACCACATAAGCCAGATTTTTACGTTCAAAACTGACTTTATAAACATTGGGGATGGCGAAATGCAGTTTTTCCTGTATATCGTCTACCACTTCGGGAGTAGCGGTGGCTGTAAGGGCAAGTACGGGTATAGAAGGAAAGTACTCGCGTACGCGGGCAATATTCAGGTAAGAGGGCCTGAAGTCGTAGCCCCATTGCGAAATACAATGCGCTTCATCAACCACCAGCAGGTTGACAGGCAGGTTGAGGGCTTTTTGCAGAAAAAGATCGCTGCCCAGCCTTTCGGGGGATACATAAAGAAATTTAAAGTCTCCGTACAGACAGTTATCCAGCACAATCTGTATTTCCTGCTGAGTCATGCCTGAATGCAGGCAGGCAGCCCGGATATCCATAGACTTGAGTCTTTCCACCTGGTCACGCATCAGGGCAATCAAGGGAGTGATGACCAGACAAATGCCCTCCATTGCCAGAGCCGGTACCTGAAAAGTGAGGGACTTGCCTCCTCCCGTGGGCATCAGGCCCAAGGTGTCCTTGCCCTGTGCAATGGACTCTATGATTTCAAGCTGCAATTCCCTGAAATCCTCATAGCCCCAATACTGCTTCAGAATGTCGTGATAAATGGTCATTATCCGGAGAATCTTGATGCGCCACAGGTGTAAATTCCAAACAGCCAGAAAGTGGACTTAACCAAACAGGATATTACTCTACGGCAGCCTTAATATCCCTGACAAACAACTGAATGGAAGAATTCCCGTTGTAATTGTTTTCTTCTATGTTATAGCAAATATTAAAGGGATTGAACGATTTGACATGATCGTTGTGGGCATGCATGCCAAAAGCTATCCCATTCATGATGTTTTCGGAATGACTGTCGACCAGCTCAAGCTTAAGATGTTCCTGATCACGGCCTACCAAACGGCTGGTACCGTAATCAAAAACCCTGCGGGTACAAAAGACCGGTTTATTGTTGTCAGGCCCGTAAGGATTGAACTGCTTGAGCACCTTGAAAAATTTGGGCGTAATTTCCTGAAACTTAATCTCAGCATCGATATCAATGGTGGGTGTAAGTTGATCAAGCGATATGGTATCGGCCACATATTGCTCAAAGCGCCTGGTAAATTCCTCCACTTTTTCCATTTTCATGGATAAACCTGCAGCATAGGTGTGACCTCCGAAATTTTCCAGCAAATCCCGACAGGAGTCTATGGCTTTGTAAATATCAAAACCGGGCACGGAACGAGCTGAACCTGTAGCCAAATCGTCAGAACGAGTCAAAACAACGGCAGGACGATAATACACTTCCGAAAGCCTGGAAGCTACTATACCTATCACACCCTTGTGCCATTCCTCGTTATAGACCACAATTCCTTTGCGGTCTTCCAGGTTGGCGCAAGCCTGAAGGGCGGCATTGGCTTCTTCGGTAATGTTCCTGTCCAGGTCTTTGCGGGTTTGATTGTATTGGTCAATTTGCAAACTTTTTTCTTTGGCAAAACGCAGATTTTTGGTAACCAGAAGCTCAACGGCTTCTCCTGCAGACTGGATTCGCCCGGAAGCATTAAGCCTGGGACCAATCTTAAAGACAATGTCGCTGATGGTGATTTCTTTATCGGTCAAACCACTGATTTGAATAATAGCTTTCAGGCCTATACTGGGATTGGTGTTCAACTGTTTGAGGCCGTGAAAGGCCAGAATACGGTTTTCGCCCGTGATGGGGACAATGTCAGAGGCTATGCTTACTACTACCAGGTCGAGCAAGGGCAATAAATGTTCGAAAGGGATATCGTTGTTTTGAGCAAAGGCCTGCATCAGTTTAAAACCAACACCACAACCCGATAATTCCTTATATGGGTATTCGCAGTCAGGACGTTTGGCATCCAGTACGGCTACAGCATCGGGTAAGACTTCGTCGGGCTTGTGATGGTCACAGATAATAATATCTATCCCCTTGCTTTTGGCATAGGCTACTTTTTCTACGGCTTTAATGCCGCAATCCAGTACAATGATCAGTTTTATTTGATGCTCGAAGGCATAATCGATCCCCTGATAAGAAATACCATATCCCTCCACATATCGATCGGGTAGGTAAAATTCTATATTTAAACTGAATTGGCGTAAAAATTTATAAACCAAGGCTACTGCGGTAGCCCCGTCTACATCATAATCCCCGTAAACCAGAATTTTTTCTTTGTTAGCGATAGCCAGATTCAACCTGGCAATAGCCTTGTCCATATCCTTCATCAGGAAAGGGTCATGCAAATCACTCAGTTGAGGTCTAAAAAATCTCTTCGCTTCACTAAAGCTGCTTATTCCTCTTAGTATTAGCAACTTCGCCAAGATAGGGCTAATACCAAGTTCTTCAGCTAATTGTTCTTTCTGCTTTTCTTGTTCGGGGGTTAAGGTTAATAAATTCCATTTGTTCATTAGATAATATATTGTTTTCTTTCTTTTATTCTCGCGGAATTTTTTAAAACCAAACTGGGAACATTCCCCGCAGCTTTAAAAAATAATCTCACAAAAATACGTTTTTATTCCATCATTCTGGTTGGATTCAATGTGAATTTTATTCAATAAACAAGATTTAGATACTATCTTTGTGGTGCATAACGTTATACAATAAAAACGCCAAAAACCATGAGTTTGCAGGAGGAAATTAAGAAAGCCAGAGAGGTGTTGGCACAGGGAGGTGTTATACTCTACCCTACCGATACCATTTGGGGCTTGGGTTGTGATGCCACTAATCCCCATGCGGTCGAAAAAATCTACGCAATCAAACAAAGAGCAGAAAACAAAGCCATGATTGTGCTCCTCGACAATCCCGGCAAGCTCGAATTATACGTTAAGGACCTTCCCGGCCTTGCCTGGGATTTGATAGAATTGTCCGAAAAACCACTAACCATCATCTACCAGGGAGCCAAAAACCTGGCTGCAAACCTGATAGCCGAAGACGGCAGCGTGGCCATCAGAATCAGCAGGGAAGCTTTTTCCCAGGGCTTATGCAAGGCTTTTCGCAAAGCCATAGTATCCACTTCGGCCAATATCTCGGGCATGCCTGCTCCCGGCTGTTTCAAAGATATCTCCGGAGAAATAGTTTCAGCAGTCGATTACGTGGTCGATTACAGACGCAATGAACCTGCAGGTAAAGCCAGGCCTTCGTCTATTATCAGCCTTGGCAAGGGAGGAGAAATAAAAATAATAAGACCCTGAAAAAGAGACATCAAGCTTAATAATGGAAAAAGATAAAAAATACATACTTCGCTATGCCTTGCTCGACTATCTGGCTACTTTGACAGCCTGGCAACTGTTTAATATTTATCGTTTTTACGAGGTGCGTTCCACAGTCTATTTCAGCAGTCTTGGTGATTTTTTACTTAATACCAAGGCCTTTTTGATGAGTGCAGGACTGCCACTGTTCTGGCTGATTGTCTATTTCTATTTTGGCTATTACGCCAAACCACGTCAAAAAAATCATACCTCCGATTTATTGAGCACCCTGTTCAGCACTCTGGCCGGATCACTGATTATCTTTTTTGCCGTCATCATTAACGACTACCCTGAACAATACACGCTTTATTACAGAGTTTTTGCAGGCTTGTTTCTTATCCATTTCTTTTGTACCTGGTTTATCCGTTTTTTGCAAACATGCAGGTTGCTTAATTTACACTCCGAAGGGAAACTGGGTATTAATGTTCTGATTATAGGAAGCGGAAAAGCGGCCGAAAAACTGAGCCGCCAGATGCAACAAACAAAAAACAGTTCAGCCTATCTTTTGAAAGGTTTTATTCGCATAAGCAGTAAAGAAAATGAAGTTCCCGAACAGGAAATACTTGGGCAGCCCGATCAACTCAAAGAAATCATTAAAGATCAGGGTATCGAAGCCTTAATTCTGGCCACAGACCAGCAAGACAGCGATTACACCGAAGGGCTGCTGAAGCAGCTTTATGTGTACCGTCTGGATATCTTGTCTGTTATCCACAAGCAAGACCTGCTTTTTTCCAACATTACCCTTTATTCATTACCGGGAGTTCCCCTGAAATACCTGAGTCCTGTTCAGCTTAAACCCTGGGAACAAAACATAAAACGCAGTGTCGATATCCTGGTTTCCATGTCAGGCCTGTTGGTGTTGTCGCCCCTTTTTCTCATTTTAGCCTTGCGCATACGCCTGGAGTCTGCTGGTCCAGTACTATACAGACAGGAACGTTTGGGAAAAGAAATGAAAGCGTTTACCATTTTTAAATTCAGAACCATGTATGCCCATTCTGAACCCGAAGGACCTTTACTTTCGTCACTAAACGACGAACGCATCACCCCTTTCGGGCGATTTCTGCGCAAATACAGGCTGGATGAACTTCCTCAGCTTTGGAATGTACTTAAAGGA
Organism: uncultured Bacteroidales bacterium; assembly: GCA_964488495.1. Lineage (GTDB taxonomy): Bacteria > Bacteroidota > Bacteroidia > Bacteroidales > UBA1402 > UBA1402. The sequence goes on along the minus strand of CAZAUQ010000030.1, from coordinate 15,901 downwards.
GACATGTCACTGGTCGGCCCGCGTCCCGAAAGACGTTTTTACATGGAACGCATTGTGGAGTTGGCTCCACATTACTACTTAGTTTACAGAGTCAAACCCGGTATTACTTCTTTAGGTATGGTAAAATTCGGTTACGCTGATTCGGTAGAGAAAATGGTTGAACGACTGGAATACGATCTGATCTACCTGAAAAACCAATCCTTGCTGATGGATCTGAAAATTTTGCTTTTCACATTTAAACCTTTGGCACTGGGGAAAGGGATTTGACATAAAACAAAGGCTTGCAAAGCTCCTGACAGACCTTGCAAGCCTTTCTCAACCACCTGACAAAAAAGCTATTTAAAGAACAAAGGACCGTCTATCTGATGCACCGCCGCATAGGAGGATGCAAAAATACTGGTCGCTTTTTCTTTATCAGCTGTATCGAACAGATATTCCCTTACCATCAGGTTGAAAAGAGCGGGGTCGCTCTGCAATACCCTGCGCCGGTTGCCTTTGAGGTCGGTGATAAACAGGCCCTGCAAACCGTCGCCCTCGACCGTTAGTTTATAGAAGCGGCCTGTTTCGTCATTCATGGCCGAAGTTTCAAAATTACCGCTGACAGAAGCCTTATCCAAGTATACAGAGTTATCCTGGATGTGGTATTTCAGGAAGCTTTCTATGGAATCCTTGATGGCCTTTTTAATTTCGGCATCGGTTTCCAACTCATATTCCTCCCAGGTGGGTAAAGTACCATTATCCAGTAAAGCTTGCAAGGACTCGTTGGTAGGCACGTAAACGGTGTAGTTAAAGGCGTTGAACAAATTACAGTTCCTGTCCACACAGGAATGTTTGTTCATTTGAGTCACAAAGAAGTCACTGCCTTCCATCAGATCGTAAAACACTTTGAACTCGGGCTTTTCTTTCAAAGTAGCGTAGAGAGACTTTTTGGAGCTGAGCAAGGGGGCTGTCTCCAGAATATAGGATTTTCCGTTGCCCGAAACCGATTGATCGTAAATGGTTTTGACAGTTACAAAAGTATCTTGTTCCACCTGATAGCCTCCGGCAATTTTCATGTGTCCTTCACCTTTGTCGGCATCCGTCACCTTGATGGTTCCTCCGGCTTTGGTTTTATAGTAAGTGCGTCCGTCGCCGATGTCTCCGATCACGATGAGATTGTCGACCATATCGTCGAGCCGGTTTTGAATTTCAGCAGCCGTGGCCGAGGTGGAATCCGATTTAGTCCAGGTAGTAAGGTCTATAGTAAATTTATTCGCCTTAACCCGGTTACCCGCATCGGTTTCGGTGGGATCGTAATAGAATTCAAACAATTTGGTCTTGCTTTTACCGTAGGAGACCGGGTCGATGTAATACTTCATTGCCCCATTGACCGGAATGATAAAGCTGTAATAACTGTCCTGGGAATTCAGGTAAGCATCAAACTCCAATTCATCCACTGCCCAGTAGATAATACTCATGCTTTCGTTTATCAGCGCTGGAAAAGAAACCGAAATATAACTGGTCGGGCCAAAAACCTTGTTGGTGATGTAAATGACTCCGTTATTTGCAATCAGGCAACAATCCACATCAGCAATGGTCAGTCCCATTGCATCGTTGGCATCGTTGGTAACTTTGTCGAATTTGCTGGGAACAGAGGCGTTGAAAGAATTGAGCATATTGTTGTTGAGCAGTTTCACCAGCACCTTGTCGGGCACACTGTCCCATACTTTGTAATAATCCTTGAGAGCTCGTCCGTCGTTTTCCCAATAGAAATCCAGGGCGGCATTCGAAGGCACCAGCATGGCAGCCATATCCTGTTCCATGGCTGCGTCTTCCGATTCGGAATAGTAGGTGTTCCATCCCGGATCGAATTTCAACACTCCGGTAGTGGCATACCCATCCGGATCAGTTTCATTTACGCCTTCGGCACTGCGTTGGGAGAAAAAGCGTTTTACAAAAACAGAATCGGTACCACCGTACAGCCGTTGATAATTGCTGGTTGCTGCTGCACTGTAATAAGGAGCCGAAAAACGCTCCATCAATTCACTATACTTGGTGGTGGACGGATGAGTCCTGAGCACTTCGGCCATATTGTCAAGAGGCAACATTACCTTTTCCAGCTTATGCACATAGCCATTCTGACATACTACATTTTGGTCAATGACCTTGATTCCGTTGATATGGGCATCACTTTGCAACCGGCTGAGACCATTAAAAATAATACTGAAATCTTCGTCGGTTATTTTATTGTTTTCGAGCTGATCCTGAAGAAAATGTACCATAGGTGCTGCTGTAAAATCTTTCATCAGCAAGAGAGAACGATCGTTGTCTTTGAAACGCTGCCAGTATTTGGTGTCGGGCAATTCCTGTGCTTGTACCAGGGGAACTGAATCGTAAACCGATAAGGCCGTGGTGCGGCGCAGGCATTTGCCCTCTTCCGGCCCGGGTACGCTGGAGAGCTTGTCTATCAGGTAGGCGTTATTGATCATGGCCGAATTAAGCAAGAGCTTTTTCTGTGCCGGGCTGAAATCGTTGTATGAGCTGATTCCCCAGGCATTCTGAGCAAAAAAGGCTGCAAAAGCTTCGTCGTCGGCAACAAACAAGGTCTTGCTGCCTGTGAGTTTAAGTACCTGGTCGTACTGAAGGTCATCGATGAGTTGCAGAAAAACACTGTAATTGCCCTGCTTTTCGAGATAACCGTAGATACTGCTCCCCAGCCATTCGGGATAGCTTTCGTCCAAAGGATTGTTGTCTTTGCAGGAAAACAACACGCCGGCCAGCAAGACCACGAGCAGCAGGGAAGGTTTGAAGATTCTGAGGATATTTTTTGACTTCATAGCATTGATCATTTCATTTTCAGATACCAGTTGTTTTTATTAAGCAAGCTGTTATACAAAGCATCATCCCTGTGGTTGCTGCCTTTTCTCAAAGCCACTTTTTCGGCTAGATAGGCTTCCTGGTTCCGGCGCAGGGCAATACGCATCAAATCATAAAAACGGTGGCCTTCCAAAGCGGTTTCCAGTGCCATCTCGGTTATTATGAGTTCTTCCACCTTTCCGATCCTGTAATCCAAGGTATCCTGCCAGCTCTCCAGAGAATCTGCAGGAGTGGGCAATACATAAAAATCGTTGTATTCCGAATCGCCACTGCCTCTGGAATGAATGCCCAAGGTATTCAAATTGGTGAACAGAGTCGGATTGAAAGCCAGCAAAGGATTAATCCCGCTTTCGACTTCATACTCTCTGGGAGACACAAAACGGGTAAGGTTATTGTTATTGAGTCCGTATTTGAGTATGGCGAAAGCCGATTCCGGATAACCGGCCCGATTCAGTGCTTCAGCATAACGCAGGTAAATCAAGCCCTTACGATAGGTGAATACGTGATCGGTGGTGAATTTCATTATCGTCTGTATTTCTTCACCTTCGAACATCGTTTTTGACCAATAGGCATATAATCTCAAATCGCCGGCGAGCAATGGATTTTCTTCGTTGGCCAAGGGAGCATACGAGGGGGCGCCATTTTGCTTTGCCCTGCAGAAGACCTGCGAAGCCGATATTTCCTGTAAACGCTGCGATGGCAAGAGCTGGAATTCCAATTCATTGGTTGTAGTAGAGTTGAAATAGTTTCTCAACTGACTGTAGGCATTTGAGGAAACACTTGAATCCATGGGAATTATAGCTAAGACGTCTGAGCCTGTAGATAAGTTGCTAAACATACCCCCATATGAATTCGAAAGAATTTTTCCTTCGAATTGCAAGTCCTCTTCGGTAAATTCTATACGATAGGTTCCGGTATACAGTTCTTCCTCGTTCAGATAATCGTGATAGTAAGCGGCAGCTTCGCTATAACGTTCCGACCAAAGACAGAGATCGCCCAACAAGAGTCGTATGGGTATATAAAACAACCTGGAATCCAAATCGGCAATACTACCGTAAGCGGGAAGCTCTACATCGATATAAGGCAACAGATCATCTATAAAATAACTGCACACGTCTGCAATGTTGTATTCGGAAAAATCTTTAGCGGCATCGGCTTCGGTCAAAATGGGTTCTGTATAAAAAGGTACGTTGCCGTAATTAAGTACCAGTTGCAGATAGGTCCAGGCGCGAAAAGCTTTTACCGCGGCATATTCTCTCATAAAAATGGGCTCATTGCGTTTACGCAGGGCTGTATCTACTTCTTGAAGAAAATAATTGCAGTTGTTGATAACAGCATAATAATCTTTGGGTTCGTTATAAGGATTATCTTCCGAAATTTCAAAATTGGCAATTTCGCGCAGGCTGCTGATGGTATTTTCGTTTACATCCACCAAATCGGCTCTGAGTTCACCCAGCAATACGCTGCGGTCTGCCAGAGCCTGTATTTTGTTCATGATGCCTATAACGGAATAGACCGTATCGGCAGAAGTGGCAAGCTCATGTTCTTCTGGATAAGTGAGCAACGAAGATTCTGTTTCCATCAAGTTCTCACAAGAGGCTAAACAGACAGTAATCATTGCTGATAAAAACAGGCCTTTCAAAAAATATATCTTCATGATCAAGAGATTTAGAGGTTGAATTTGATACCTAAAACCACACTGGGGCTTAAAGCCAGCATTCCACGGTCTATGCCCTGGCAGAGCACCGCATTTCCGCTCGAAAATTCAGGATCGCTGCCCAGATAGCGGGTCAGAGTCAATAAATTGTTGCCCGAAGCCCAAAGAGTCAGCCCATTTAAAAAGGTAGTGCTTAAAGGAAGATTATAACTGAGTCTGACTGTTTTCAGACGTAAAAATGAAGCATCTTCTATCCAGCGATCCGAGAAACGGCTGTTGCCCATTTCGTCCAGATAAGAGATTCTGGGTATCGTTGTTTTTTGATCTTCGTTGGTCCAGCGGTTCAGCATAGCCTGGCTTTGATTGTAGAACTTGCTGCCGCTTTCGAGTTGAGAACGTTGGTAGTTGTAAGCATCATTACCCAGTGAATAGTTCAAAATGATATTCAGGCTGAAACGTCCGTAATTGATGTTGCTGAAAATATTTCCGTAGAGATCGGGGTTGGGATCACCAATAACGACTTTGTCATCGGCATTGATTTCCTTGCTGTCGTCCTGATTATTGACAAAGATAACATCGCCTGCACCAAAATAAATTTTTGAGCCGGTTTTACTAAGTATATATAAACCATCGGCAGCAGCAGTTTCGGAATCGTCGTAAACTCCCTTGGTTTGATAACCGTAAAACAAACCTGCTGGACTACCGATTTCTGAACGTATTTCGGCTCCATAAATGCTGGTAGTAAAGGATTCATTGTCGGGCAAGGCGGTAATTTTGTTTTTGTAATGCCCCATACTGAAACCCATTCCCCAATTAAAATTCTTTCGATTGAGCAGCTTGAAATTCAACGCCAGATCAAAACCTCTGTTGGTCAAAGAACCTTCGTTGCTCCAATTGTAATCCAGGCCGGTGACACTGCTGAGTTTTTTCAACGTAAGCAAATTGTCGGTTCTGGCCAGAAAGGCATTCAGTTGTATACCTACACGTTCGCGGAATAAACTGGCTTCCAAACCTGCTCCTCCTTTGTGAGTGCTTTCCCATTGTATGGAAGTATTGCCAATGTTTTGGATACTCAAGCCGGTAATCCTGTTCATAAAGACCGAAGAACCAAAATAAGTTCTGGCCGCGTAATAATCGATATCGTCGTTGCCCGAAATGTCGTAAGCCAGGTTTAATTTAAGATAATCAACCGGATCCAGCCTGAACCAGTCTTCGGAACTTAGCACCCAGGCTGCAGCCAGCGAAGGGAACAATCCCCAGCTTACTCCTCCCAGCCTGATGCCGCCCTGTACCTCCCTGCCGAAACGGGAAGATGTTTCCATGCTTAAACCTCCCTGTAAATAATACTTTTCCGCATAATTATAATCCAGGTTAGCATAATAGCTCAACGAGCGCCAAACATCTTCGGCTCCGTCCACTTTTTTGAAATTGAGGTTGGAAACCATATTGGGGGTTTTGTCGTTGCCCGTATCGTATCCCATCTGGGTATTGCCTGAATAATCATCATTCATATAACGCCCTCCGGCCATGATCTGCATGTTGTTGGCTCCCCATTTGTTTTGCCACAACATCTTTAAGTCGGCAAAAAGAGAAATCTGGCTGGAAGAGAGCGATTTTACCAGGTTTTCGGCCATGCCGACATTGGGAATGATTATTTTAGGTACACCCGTCATTGGGATGTAGTAATTTTCGTTGGTATTGACCAGGGTATAACTAAAATGGCCCTTTATACTCAGGTTTTTGTTAAAAGCATAGGCAGGCCTGATGGCCAGATTGATGAGGCTGTTTTCGAAATAATTTTTGTTACGGGCCTCACCGTTCTCAAAGATATAGAGAGGATTGGCAAGAGAGGCCTTAGTGCCCAGAACTTCGTTCAGGTAATCGTCGGCATCGGACAAAAAACCTGAAAGCTTCTTGTTGGTGTCGTATTGATATGGGCTTAAAAAAGGAGATTTAATCAGGCTCAGAAAGCCGGGAGAAAACACATTGGGTTCTTCGGGATCCATAAGGCCGTCATCTCTGAGATTGCGGGTGATGTTGCTGAAGGAACAATCAAACAGGGCGCTGAGTTTGTCATTTATACTGATGTCTGAATTGAAACGCAGATTAAGACGATCAAAGTCGTTGTAATTCAAAGTGCTTTGTGCATCTACGTAACCAATGGACAAATTGTATTTAGCCACTTCGTCACCGCCTTGTACTCCAAAGCTGTAATTTTGAGTCAGGGCTTCGCGGTAGACATAATCGCTCCAATTGGTTTCGTTGTGGTATTGGTTGTAATAATAATAATCGGGGTCGTCTTTCAGAAATTTAAATTCGGTCAATTCAGTATCGGTGGTGCCCAATAATTCCGAAGCATAGGAACGATATTGGGCGGCGTTCATTACAACAGGCAGCCTGGGGCTGAATTCCACACCGGCAGACACGCAGGCATCGATGCGGGTAACCATGCTCTTGTTGCGTTTGGTTTTGATAAGGAGCACCCCGTTAGCACCTTTGGCACCATATAAAGAGGTTCCGTTTTTGAGTATTGTAACACTTTCGATATCGTTTACGGACAGGTTGGATAAAATATTATTGTAATAGCCTTCGTGCAACATTTCCCTGCCGTATTGCTGATCGAGTATCACATCGTCCAGTACTATCAGGGGCTGGGCATTAACGTTAAGAGAATTGTATCCGCCAATAAACATGGCAGAGCCGTTGCCCGGAATGCCAGAGCGGGACAAAGTACGAACTTCGGCTCCCAGTTGTGCCTGAATCTCCGACTCGATACTGATGGCCGAGCTCAATTCAAAACGTTCGGCCGATCCTGCATTATGTACATTGGTAAGTGGACTGAGAAGCGGAATGAAACTTTCGGAATACAAAACGGCATCTACTCCCGAAGTTTTTCCTTTGAGTGCCAGTTGCCTTGTAGCGTAGCCATCCAGTGTAATTGTCAGAGCATTTACATAAACAGGTATTTCCAGTGTATACCGTCCTTCCTCATCGGTCATGGCAACAAACCTGCTGTTGTTGTATGCCTGCACTCTGGCTCCGGCCAGGGGATTTCCGGTGGAGGCTTCACTAACTGCACCTGTTATTGTTTTGCTTTCAGGAGTTTGTGCCGACACTGTAACTGTCAAAAGGCACAAAAATAGGACAAGCAGGCTCCTGAATTTGATTTTTAAATAGCAGTCTTTCATTTCCGCAATTATTTTATATGAGGTTTCAGGCAAATACAATCGATAAGCATCTCTCGGGTATACAAAGCTGTTTCTTTTGAAGTTATACTGGTTTCAACTTTCAAAAGAACAGTGGTGTTTTCCTGGCCGTAATTGGCTACCGGAAATTTAAAATCAGATAAAACCAACACCGAATCAAGCTTTGAAGGATCTGTGATATAAATATTATTTCCGGTACTGTCTTTGCATACAACAGTCCTGGGATTACCCTTTTCGTCGTTGTAAGTAAGTGAAAATTTCAATTTGGCCGGCTTATTTACATTTTCGTGCGTAGGATTGTAGGTTTTGTAGGGTACAAAGACACAATAGATGTCGTAGGCCGCCGACAAGGTGTTGGGGACTTCAAAACTTACCCATGGATTGCGCGAGGTTCCTGTCGGCAACAAATGAATATAGCGCCTGTTGGAAATCCGGATGGTATCCTCGGGTTTGATTGCCCTGTCCATAATGTCACAAAGACTGGAATTGTAATCCCTGCCGGTGGTACGTTCTGCCTCCACCTTGATTTCCTGGTAAAAATTATTTTCGGGTCTGAATAACCAGTCATCAGTTCTGTACACTTTACCATTACTACAGGTAATTTCGGCCGTTGTCCGGCTGAAGATATTACCCTCGTCGAAAGGCCGCTGATACACATGGTATTTTTTATCAGGCAGCTGGTATTGGGTACTGAACAATGAATCCCGGGGTGATATTTGTAAATTGGCATTAAAAACAAGATCTCTTACCATCATCATCTTGGTATTGGTTTGTTCCAGCGAGTCGGCTTTAGCCACCTTGGGATCGTATTTAAAATAATGCCTGATGCTGTCGTACGCCTCGTTCCAGGCTCTGTTGCTTGGTGCAAGCAGCCAATAGGTACTGTCTTCATGATTGAGCAGGCCTATTTTTTCGAGCAGTTTGTTTTCGATGGTTATCACAGAATCCACATAGACAGTTTTACCGTCCACTACGCCATAAGGCACCGACAAGAGGGGATCAAAAACAGCTTCATCAAAAGAATAAATAAAATTTTTCAGGCTGTCCAGGTCTGTATCGGTTTTTAAGTACTCGTAAATATTGAAGAAGAAAGGATTAGATCTGTCAATAATATGCAAGAGGCCATTGGAACTCAACAAATTTTTGCTCATAATTTCGGTTTGCCCAAACAAAAAAGAAGCTGCTCCTTCGCCGGAGCGTAAACGTTCTGTTTTTTTACTGAGCAATAATACCTGTTTGTCAGTCAGGCCCGATACCGGATGGCTGTAGCGGGCTATATGGTTTTTTACAAATTCCGCCACCACCTGTTCCTTTTTCCCCTGGTCAATCAAAGTATGTAAACTGTCAATATTGAAATGTCCGTTGGCAGGAGCCCACACCGTATAGACCTGATCAGCATCCAACACTTTGTCGTAATCGCATAAGCGAAGTAAGTCAGCAAAATCGGATAACACCTCCGGCCTTGCCTCAATACTCTCCCATAAACTCTGAGCCGGAACCACCTCTGGATCAGCACTGTAGTGATTATCCCAGTTGTTGGAACAGGAAGAAACCAGAGGCAGAACCAGCAACAGTATTAATCCGTATCGAACTTTTATTTTTGAACTCTTCATATTCATTCTTTCAGTAAGTAGCATTATAAGAAAGGTTTAAGCTCTTTAGTGGCGGTCTTCTCCCTCTTCGCTGTCGTAAACACTTTTGGGGACAATTTCTATATAATCAAACATAAATTCTGCGTCCAGATCATCCATCACATTGCGGAAACGTAAAGTATGCGGCTCCTGAGTAAGGTATTTGGTCACCAATATTCGTCGGAACAACCAGCTTTCTGTCCTGAAAACCACATAAGTACTGCCGTTTAGACGCCGCATACTATCGGGAGCCTTCATGGCCTTGTGGTTGCGCATATCCTTGTCGTTTTGTATGCCGTTGTCGTCTGTATCTTCGTCGGCTACCCAGCCGATTTTGGGATCGGTGGCTCCGATACGCAAATCAACGGGAATGCCTGTAGGTTCTCCGTCAACGTACATTTGCGAAATTCCCCTGGTGGGCAAAGCTGTATAACCTAATCTGATTTC
>CAZAUQ010000030.1:0-6004 GCA_964488495.1 uncultured Bacteroidales bacterium | reverse complement strand
TAAGCCACAAAGCGGTTCAGGGGATTTTTACGATGAGTAAAATCGTTGTCGTACAAATTGGCATCCTGGGGATACACTTCGTCGTATACTGTTTTTGCATAAGCTATGAGGTCGTCAATGTTGTTAATCCCTTTTTGGCGATATACCTCGTCTTTCTCCACAAAAGCCGTATATCCAAATTTACGGTATTTAGGAGCAATAGCCGTTTCTACGTTAACATGTGAAGTATAGTGCAACACATAATCGGGATCAACGTAATCGTAATCCATATACAACACGATCGAGTCATCCAGGGTGGTCAGTCGCAAAGCTTCGTTAAACAAAGTGATGGTAGTGTCCTCTCGCATCAACTCAGGTAAAAGTGCATTGGATGGCCTGATTACCTTGTCGATGATATGCACCACTCCGTTTTCGACAGAGTCGTCCCTGAGAACAATCTGCGATTGTTTGTTAATAAAATAAGCCATGGTGCCACTGCTGGAGTCAGCCACCACAAAAGAAATGGACAAATAACGATCGAATTGGTTAGGTGTTGAAATAACCCCGTCGGTCATATCGGTAGTGAAATAAGCCCGGTTAATGAGGTGAGAACTGGCTATGGTATCGCATTGCTTGTCGGAGAGTTCTTCTACAGTGCTCAGGTTGTACAAAGCCAGGTAATCTTCGATGGCTTGGTTGGTAGGAGCAAAACAGGTAAAGGAACCGTAAGTGTCCAATAAATCCATCTTATCGGCCCTGTCCAGAATTTTGATGAACTCGCTGAATCGCTCTGGACGGTTTTCGAGATAATCGGCCACCATTTCGCCTGTAAAAGTATAAAAATTCTCCTTGTCGGGATCATAGTTGCAGGAAGACATTATGAACAGGACAACTATGCCATATACAAAACGGAGTAAAGGATTAATCGGTGTCTTCATTTGCATAGATTTATCGGGTGATGGAGGATGTTTCGGTAATATAAGCCGGATTTTGTTTCAGATAAGAATTGACCTTCAACTCTTCTTCGTTGTAGGGAAAATACAAGGCGTCTACCGACATCATTTTGGTGCGGATAGTGCTTTGGTTCTCGGTGTATTTTGAAATCACCATATCTACCAGCCTGGTATTGTTGCCTTCTCTGCGAGCCATGCGAACCAAATCGAACCAACGTTTGCCTTCAAACATCAGTTCGCGCTGACGTTCTGCCATAATCAGTGCATTCATATTGTCTTTGCTGCTGTAACGGGAATAATTCAGGCTGTCCCTGCCCGCTTCGGGATTGGAGCGGTTGTAGACCGCACGAACCAGGCCAAAAGACTGGTTCAACAACAACTTCGCCTGGGCAGCCTCGGAAGATATTGTGTCTCCTTCGGCCGTTTCGACCACCATATTGGCAAGGGCTTCTGCTTTCATCAGCATCACGTCGCTGAGGCGATAAATAATCCAATTGGCAAAGTTGGTAGACCTGTACACTCCGTTTTCGTTGGAGACAGTGCGGTAGGCGTATTTGGTGATGGGGAACACACCACTGGATGAACGGGCAATGTATTCGCGCGAACGCACATCTTTTTTGGCGAAAACATCATTACCATACAAAAAGACATCGTTGCCTCCGTTCCGGTCTCTGCCAATAAAGTCCGGAGCGCCCAAATAACCTCTTTGCTCATTAACACTACCGTAATATCTTGATACTGTGGAATTTGTCAAACGATCGGGAGTTTCAAGATAATAGAGTTCAAAAATACTTTCGGTGGAATTCCCGGTTCCGAATATCTGATTATAGGAGTTACCTGTTACACTTGAACCGGGGGTTTCTGCTTCGATCAGAGGGTATTCATTTTCGCCCAGTTCTTCTTTGTCCTTATTGAGTTCATTGTACTGATCACGTTTGGATTGTATGACTAAATCACAATACATGACACAATTCGTATAATCCTGATCCCACAGATATAAATCGGCCAGCAGGGCATAAATAGCGTCCCGGGTAATGCGGCCGGTATTGTAAGCTTTATTTCCGTAGGCTTTGATGGCGTAATCCTTGCAAGCTTCTAGGTCCTGAATCAAAATCTGCAACAAGTCATCAAAAGGAGTCGGTGCCAGGTCGTAGCGCTGGTTGTCGTCGACAGATGGTTCCGATGTATATGGTACGTCGCGGAAAGTACGCATCAGATAGAAATAACAGAGGGCACGAAGGGCTTTCACCTCTGCTTCTATGGCTTTGAGGCTGGATTCATTGAAATTCGGATCCTTTTGGGCGACCTGTGGTGCGTAATACAACACTGTATTACAGCGGTTTATCACATTGTAAAAACAAGTCCAGGTGGTATAAGGATTGGTTGGCAATAAATTAGCTCTGAGTATCTCGTTTTCGGCATCAGGTATACTCTGTCCCTGCACCATATTGTCCGACCGGAGTTCTCCCCAAACCAACATACGGCTAACGACGTCACTGCCCAACAGTGCAGTATAACAGGATGCAACTACGTTTTCCACGTCTGTTTTGTCTGTCCAGAAATTTTCCAGAACGATATCGTTCAAGGGAGTTATTTCGAGCCACTCACCACAGGAATTCAACATAAGGAGCAAGAGGCCCAGGCTGAAATTTCGAATGCTATTCTTAGTCTTCATAGTAATCATAACTTAGAATGAGAGTGTTATACCGGCTGTAAAGGATTTAGCCCTGGGTGTTTGGGAATCGTCAAAGGTAATGCTGTATCCCCCATAACCCAATTCAGGATCAACACCGGAATACTTAGTCAGAATAAAAAGATTATTCATACTAACATAAAAACTCAGCTGGTTAATTCCCAAGGGTTTGAGTTGCTGTGACGGTAATTGGTAAGACAATTGCAGGTAATTGCAGCGTAAGAACGAACCGTCCTCTACAAAACGGTCACTACCCAGCCAGTTGTAGCCGTCCTGGTACAAAGCCCTGGGCACGGTGGTGATGTCTCCGTCCATGCGCCAGCGCCAGTTGACCGAGGCGCTTTGGTTGGTATTGTCGTACATCTTTTCGGCATTCATCCGGGCTCTGTTAACAACCTTATTACCGTAACGGAAATTGAACTGTGTGTTAACCGATAAACTGCCGTAATTCAAACGAAAGCCGAAACCTCCGTTCAACAAAGGTAAGGAACTGCCCAGGTATACGATGTCCAGTTCGTTGATATTTCCATCGTAATTTATGTCTTCATAAATAGCATCTCCTCCCTGAAATTCGTAGGCTGCCGTAGTTCCGTAAGAAAAATACATGGGTTTGGGTTCGCCTTCTTCCATAATCACCCGTTCTTCTTCGTTACGAACTACCGGAGCATTGGGCCCGCTTACGCCCGGAATTTCGGTTTCGCTGTATTTACTGTACTGATAAACGCCCTTATACTTGAATCCGTAAATGGAACCAAAGGCATTTTTTACCTGAACACGAGTCAAATAAGTGCCATTGCTACGGCTGAAATCACTGTTGAGGCTTTCGAGAACCCTCTCGTCCATTTCTGTTATAATGTTAATGTTGTTGGCGAAACTCAGGTTGAAGCCTAATTTTAGTTTACCCAGTTCAACAAGCTGGTTACCCTGAATATTAAGCTCCCAGCCGTTGTTACGCATACTGCCCACATTCTGCCATGATAAGGCTGCATAACCGGAACTGGTAGGTATGGCCACCGAAGACATGAGCAAATCACTGGTGTTTTGGTCGTAGATATTAATATCTCCTGAAATTTTGTTATCCAGAAATCCAAAATCCAAGCCAAGGTTCCAGGTGGTTTTGGTTTCCCATTGCAGATTAGCCAACCGGATGTTACTAGGAATAATGGCCGACATATCAATGTAGGAATCTGAGGTGTTGTAGCGGCTTACGTACAGGTATTCGGATCCGGGCTGGTTACCCACGACTCCCCAACCGGGACGCAGCGAGAGCATCGAAAGCCATTCCTGATTCTGCAGCCAGGGTTCATCGCTGATATTCCATCGCAGCGAAAAGGCCGGGAAATAACCCCAGCGTTTACTTGGTCCGAATTTGGTGGTACCGTCTCGGCGTAAAGAAAAGTCTGCCATGTATTTTGATTTGTAGGCATAATGCGCCGAGAAGGTGTAATAAATGCTGCGCCACTGGCCGGCCCCCGAAGAAATGCCGCTCAGCATTCCTTTGGCAGAGGCCGATTCAATGCCGGCAGAAGGCAGACCGTAGGTAGTAGTGCTCTGTGAACTGGAATTTCCGTCTGTGACTTCGGCTCTCAACAAAGCCATCACGGAATGATCGGTGTTGTCAAACACCGGAGTATACATCATACTATGACGGTGAGTAAGCGAAAGGCTTTTACTGCTCGAAGCTATGGCCCTGTTTACGGCCGAATTGCTCCAAATGGTGGTAGTGAGCTCTCTGGGGTAAAAAGAATCGTTGTACCCATTGGAAATATTCAGTAATATCCGCCCTTCGTACCTGAGCTGGTTTTCGTCCGGATTCAATCCCAACAGATTGTAGTTCAATATAATTTCGGGGACTATGCTGTAATTTCTGTCCAGGTTTTTGGCCAGATATGCACTGGCTACCGGATTGACCAGGTTACGCTGGTCACTGAGTTCATCGGAACAGGTTTGCAGCACCTGGTAATATTCGCGGGTGTCGTTGCCCGACAAATCCTGTTCAAAAACAGTCAGGTTGGGCATTTTCCGGTAAGCCAGATTGAGCAGTGCATCGCTGTTTTTTTGATTATTGGTATAAGTGAGGGCAAAATTGGTCATAATCTTGATGCGCTGCGACACAAAATAATCCAGCGCCACGCGAGTCGAAAAACGATCCAGTTTTTGAGCAATAATTGTACCGGTTTCACTGTCGTAACCACCCGAAACACGGAAATTGGCTTTTTCGCCTCCACCTGAAAGCGAGAGGTAATGACTGTGCTTTTGTCCGAACTGTATAACTTGTTCACGCCAGTCGGTATTGTTATTGTATTGTTGATATTCGGCAAAAGTGGGATCGTAATTCAACTCCACAATATTGGCTGCCACATCGCTCAGAGTCGGATTGAAATAAGCTTCTTTGAGCATCATGGTGTATTGGTCCCCTGTCAGCATATTAAGCCCTTTGGGTTGATGCGTTCCCGAAAATTTGTAGGAATAGGTGAGCCGGGCCGGGCCCCTGACACCCCTGCGGGTTTTGATTAAAATAACTCCGTTGGCTCCCTGAGAACCCCAAATAGCCGTAGCAGCAGCATCTTTTAAAACAGTTACACTCTCGATGTCTTCCACATTGATGTTCAGCAACTGAGCAAAGCGTTCCTCGTTGGCCGTGGCTACATCAAAATCACTTTGATCGACGGCCTGCACATTGTCGTCTACTACTATCAAAGGCTCCGAATTAGCATTAATGGAGGACACTCCCCTCAGACGCATAGAAGAACCGCTACCCAGATTACCGGAATTGACCACGATGTCCAGGCCCGCTATACGGCCCTGCAAAGCTTCGTCGATGGAGGTAAAACTCAGACCCTCGAATTCCGACATATCTATGCTCTGCAAAGCCATAGACAATTCTCTTTCGGGAATACTCAGACCTCCCGTCTGGGTAATGATCTTTCTGCCTGTTACCACAGCATCCTGCAATACCATGACATCGGTCATTTTTATATCAAAAACCTTACGGTCTATGGGTACCGTCAGCGTTTTGTATCCAACATAAGAAAACCTGAGCTTGTTTGCGGGGCTTTTGATACGAATGGAAAAATTACCGTTGATGTCTGTTACGTCGTGTGATACGACACGGCTAGCCTCGTCAAGCTCAATTACGTTTACCATCACCAAAGGTCCCACCTCATCGCGCACCTTGCCACTGACAATTTCAGAACCGGATTGAGCCATAGCCATACTGAGGCCAAGAAAGATTAAAAGGCCTAGTAAAGATGTTCTTCTGCGCATAAGCATAGTAACTGTGTTTTCATTGATTATTACATTTAAGGTAACTCACAAAAGTATCGTTTGTTCAAGGCTTGAAATGATAAAAAAATCCATTTATCAAGCATTATTGTCC
>CAZAUQ010000029.1:0-29777 GCA_964488495.1 uncultured Bacteroidales bacterium | reverse complement strand
AGTTGCTTGCGTTTTTCGTCACCTCTCCAATATGCACCGGCAACGGTTGTCAGTTTGACAGCCTTGATGGGGCTGGTGTCTGCTAAATGAGGGCCACGGCACAAATCGGTAAAATTACCTAAAGTATAGGTGCTGATAGTACCGTCTTCCAAATCCTGAATGAGTTCAACCTTATAATGTTCTCCTCTTTGTTTAAAATACTCCAGAGCTTCTTTTTTGGAAATTTCCCGGCGTTGCAGAACGGATTTATTAGCCAGTAAAGCCGTCATTTTGGCTTCGATGGCCGGCAGTTCGCTTTCTTTAATAATAACTCCGTCGCCGGGATCAACATCGTAATAAAATCCGTTTTCTATGGCCGGTCCTATACCGAATTGAATGCCGGGATACAATTCCTGCAGAGCAGCAGCCAGCAGGTGGGAAGTAGTGTGCCAGAAAGCATGTTTGGCTTCGGGCTCATCCCATTTTAATAATTGCACCTGAGCGTCTTCGTTGATAGGAAGGCTCAAATCTTGTGTTACTCCGTTTACGGAAGCAGCCAGACATTCTCTGGCCAGACGGGGGCTGATGCTTTCTGCTATTTGATAAGCAGTGGTTCCATGTTCATACGAGCGAACGGATCCATCTGGAAAGCTGATTTGAATCATAATATATGTCTATTAAAAAACGCACAAAAGTACAAAAAATAAATTCCTCAAGCTGCTTTAATACTTCTTTTTATGATTTAAGCATCAAAAGAAGTATGGCATGGGCTTCCTTAACACTGTCTACCTGTTCAATCAACAGAGATCTTTTACCTTGTTGTTCGCGCAGCCTGGTTCTTTTGTAATGCTGCTGAACATAACTCAGAATACGATCAAAACAACTTGACTGATAAAAGGAAGATTTCAGGTTGGAGACAAAATGACAAATCATCTGATTGTTTTTCAAAATAATTTTTTCCATGCCCAGCTGCCTGGCTGATATACGTAAACGTACTACATCGATTAAGTCTTGTCCTTCACGGGGAATCGGGCCGAAACGGTCTATCATGCGTTTTTCGAAAGTCTGAATGTCTTCTTCTTTTTCGAGCTGATCCATTTCGCGATAGAGCAGCATACGTTCCGATGAGCCCGGCACGTAGTTTTCGGCAAAATACAGAGAAAGGTCCGATTCCAGCAGGCTATCGCTCACATAGCGGCAATCGGCCTGATTTATCTTTTCCTCATCGGTACTGAGAGGAAATTCTTCGTCCCTGAGTTCTTGCATGGCTTCATTCAGAATACGCTGATAAGCTTCAAAACCCAGATCGGCAATAAAGCCGCTTTGTTCTGCACCCAGTAAATTTCCTGCACCGCGGATGTCCAGGTCTTGCATGGCTATGTTGAAACCGCTGCCCAGTTCGCTGAAGTTTTCTATGGCCTGAAGTCGGCGCTTAGCATCGGGGTTGAGCAATTCCAGGGGAGGGGCAAAAAGGTAACAGAAAGCCTTACGGTTGGTACGGCCCACACGTCCTCTGAGCTGGTGTAGGTCACTCAGGCCAAACTGATGAGCATTGTTAATAAAAATGGTATTGGCGTTGGGTATATCAATTCCGTTTTCGATGATGCTGGTACAAATGAGCATATCGTAATCGTGGTTCATAAAATCAAGAACGATCTCTTCCAGCCTGGCTCCGTTCATCTGGCCGTGAGCAATCACGGTACGTAAACCGGGAACCAGTTTGCGGATGGAGTTTTCCAACTCGTTTAGCTGACTCACCCTGTTGTTGATAAAAAAGAGCTGACCGTTGCGATCCAATTCGTATTCGATGGCTTCTTTCAATACCACTTTGTCGAAGGGATATAATTCGGTTTGCACCGGATAACGGTTGGGAGGAGGCATACTGATCAGCGATAAATCGCGGGCACCCATCAGAGAGAATTGCAAGGTTCTGGGAATGGGGGTGGCTGTCATGGTCAGTGTGTCAACATGGACTTTGAGTTGTTTGAGTTTTTCTTTTACCCCGACGCCGAATTTTTGTTCCTCGTCGATAATCAACAATCCGAGATCCTTGAATTTGATGTTTTTTCCCACCAGCTTATGTGTGCCGATAAGTATATCCGGTTTCCCTTCACTGAGGCCTGAAAGCAAGCTTTTTATTTCGGCATTTGTTCTGGTTCTGCTGATATAATCGACTGTACAGGGCAAGTCTTTGAGCCTTTCACTGAAGGTTTGATAATGTTGCAGTGCCAGTACTGTAGTCGGAACCAGTACCGCCACCTGTTTGTTGTCGCAGACGGCTTTGAAAGCAGCCCGTATGGCCACTTCCGTTTTGCCGAAACCGACATCTCCGCAAATCAGCCTGTCCATGGGCTTTTCCAGTTCCATGTCTTTTTTTACTTCGGCCGTAGCTTTGAGCTGATCCGGTGTGTCTTCGTAAATAAAAGAGGCTTCCAGAGCCTGCTGGAGATAGGAATCGGGACTGTAGGAAAATCCCTTTTCCTGCAGACGTTGAGAATATAATTTAATAAGGTCGCGGGCAATATCTTTTATTTTGCTCTTGCTCCGGTTTTTTATCCTTTCCCAGGCTCCGCTGCCCAATTTGTGAATGGCAGGTTCAACGCCTTCTTTGCCCCGGTATTTGGAAATGCGATGCAGGTTGTGGATGCTAACAAAGATGGTGTCGTTGTCTTTGTAAATAATTTTGATGATTTCCTGCATTTTCCCGTTGATTTCGGTTCTGAACAAACCGCCGAAACGTCCAACTCCGTGATCGATATGCACCACATAATCGCCAAACTGAAATTGCAGCAATTCCTTCATGCTTAAAGCAAGTTTTCCGTTGCGTGCCTGATCGGAACGCAAACTGTACTTGTGAAAGCGGTCAAACAGCTGGTGATCGGTATAACAAAGCAACTTAAGCTCATGATCACAAAAACCTTCATGCAGAGTTTGCAATATTGGGCTAAAAGCTATCTTTTGATGTCTTTCTTCGAAAATGGCCGTGATACGATCCAATTGTTTGGGATTGCTGCTTAAAATGTATAGTTGATAGCCTTCGTTTAAGTAATTCTGTAAATGCTCAGCCAATAAATCAAAGCGCTTGGAAAACTTTTCCTGATGACTGCAGTTGAATTGAATTTCGGCTTGCTGTTCACCACTGATGCCACTTCCGTATTCAAGGCAATTGGTGGATTTGGCAGCCTCCGTCAGCTCGCTGACATCTGCAAGCAAATGTGCCTCGTTAAAAGCAGACAAGTCTTCGAGCACCAGCTCCATTCGTTTGCAACAGTACTCCAGCCCCGAAAAACCTAAAACCGCCTTTTCGCCCAGATAGTTAAGCAAAGAGACATAGTGTTCGCCTTTGGTGCTTTGCTGGTGAAGTATGATGCTGACCTCCGAAAACATGGATTTGGACAATTGGCTGTCTACCTCAAAACTGCGTATACTTTCAATTTCATTGTCAAAAAAATCAATACGAAAGGGCAGTTCGTAAGCCCAGGAATAGACATCTATCAAACTTCCCCTTTGGGCATATTGCCCCGGCTCATAGACGTAATCGGTTCGTTCAAAGCCGTATTCATGGAGCAGTTCAACAACAAAGCGATTGTCGATTTGTTCTCCGACTTTGATTTTCAGTGTATTGTTTTTGAGTTCTTGCTGTGAGAGGACTTTCTCGGCCAGGGCTTCGGGATAACTGACTACTACCAGCGCTTCTCTCGAAGAAGCCTGTAAAGCATTCAGGACTTCGGTCCTGAGAATACAATTGCCGGCATCTTCCAGGTTTTTTCCGATTCTCCGCCGATAGCTCGATGGAAACAAATACACTTTATCACGGCCCAGCAATTGACTCAGATCGTGGTAAAGGTAAGCAGCTTGTTCGGCATCGTCCTGCATAAGCAGAAAATCACGCTTTCCGTTATTAAAAAGAGCAGCTAGTGACAGAGCTGTGGCCGAACCGACCAGACCCTTAAGCCTTAACATGCCTGATGAGGAGCTCAGATGATGGGCAACTGCTTTAATGTTGGGATGCGAGCCGTATTTTGTAAGTAAATCCTGTAGTTCCAATTTGCCGATAAAATTCCCGCGAAATTATAAAAAAACGGCCAATACAGGATGAAGTAGCAAAAAAAACGTATATTTGACTGCTTATTTTATAAGCAAAAATATAGCATTAACTCATCAGAAATTAAAGACATATTTCGAACAATGAAATCAGATTCAATCGTTATTATTCCCACCTACAACGAAAAAGAAAACATCGAAGCCATCATACGCGAAGTTTTTGGTTTACCTCAGACTTTTCACATTCTGATTGTCGATGATGGTTCTCCCGATGGCACAGCCACTATTGTGAAAAAATTGCAACAAGAATTTCCTTCTGCTCTGCATATAGAGGAGAGAAAAGGAAAGCTGGGCTTGGGAACGGCTTATATTCATGGTTTTAAGTGGGCCCTGCGCAACGGCTATGATTTTATTTTTGAAATGGATGCCGATTTTTCACACAATCCCAAAGACTTGCTCAAATTATACCAGGCTTGCTCCAAAGAGGGAGCTGATCTGGCTATCGGTTCACGATACATAAACAGGTTGGTGAATGTAGTCAACTGGCCGATAGGCAGGGTGCTGATGTCGTACTACGCCTCTGTTTACGTACGAATCATTACCGGAATGAAGGTGTTTGACACTACAGCCGGCTTTAAATGTTACCGTCGTCAGGTACTCGAAACCATTGAACTCGATAATATTCGTTTTAAAGGCTATGCTTTCCAGATAGAAATGAAATTCACAACCTGGAAATGCGGATTTCGCATCGTCGAGGTTCCCATTGTGTTTACTAACCGGGAACTGGGTACTTCCAAAATGAGTGGCGGCATATTCAATGAAGCTGTTTTTGGTGTGATAAAAATGCGGCTGAACAGTATTTTCAAAAAATACCCCATAATAAACAGGAACTAAATGCAAAAGTACTTGATTAAGAATGCCACATTGGTCAACGAAGGTAAAATCTTCAAGGCATCAGTATTAATCGAAGGAGAACACATAAGCAGGATAATTACCGAAGAAGCCGCTATTCCTACTGAAGTACTTGAAGAGTATCCGGTCATTCAGGCAGAGGGTTATTATTTGTTTCCGGGCGTCATTGATACCCATGTACATTTTCGGGAACCCGGACTTACCCACAAGGCCGATATGTATTCCGAATCGTGTGCCGCACTGGCCGGAGGGATTACGTCTTTTTTTGATATGCCCAACACCCTTCCCCAGACAACCAGTCTTACTGCCTGGGAACAAAAAATGAGTTTGGCTTCCGGGCATTCTATGGCCAATTATGCCTTTTACCTGGGTGCTACCAACAATAATTTAAAAGAACTTCTTAATGCTGATTACAACAGGATTCCGGCCGTGAAACTTTTTATGGGTGCTTCAACCGGTAATATGCTGGTTGATGAATCTTCGGCATTAAAAGAACTCTTTTCAAACATCAAATCAGTAATTGCCATTCATGCCGAATCTGAGAGCATAATCAGGCAAAACAAAGAGCGCTATACGGCCCAGGCAGGAGCAGAGCTACCCATTCGTTACCATTCACTGATAAGGGATGCCGAAGCCTGTTATCGTTCTTCTGCCCAAGCTGTTGAATGGGCAACCAAATACGGCAGCCGCCTTCATATTCTGCATCTGTCTACCCAACGTGAGCTGAACTTGCTCCAGGATTTAGCCCTGGAAGAAAAAAAGATTACCGCCGAAGTCTGTGTACATCATATTTGGTTTGATGACCGGGATTATGAACGACTGGGTGCCGCCATTAAGTGGAATCCTTCCGTTAAATCGGAACAAGATAAACTGGCCCTCAGAGCAGCCCTTAACAGTAATCTTGTTGATGTGGTGGCCACTGATCATTCTCCGCATCTCTGGTCCGAAAAGGAAGGGAACTGTTTTAAGGCGGCATCGGGAGCTCCATCTGTTCAGTTTGGACTGGTCTTGATGCTGGAACTTTCCAACAGAGGAGCTTTCAGCCTGAACACAGTGGTCGAAAAAATGTGCCATGCGCCGGCCCGTCTTTTTAGAATTGCTAAACGAGGCTTTATCCGTGAAGGTTATTTTGCCGATCTGACACTGCTTAAGCCTGGTGCAGACTGGACGATTGGTAAAAAGGAGATTATCAGTAAATGTGGGTGGTCACCTTACGAAGGCGAAAAGCTAAACTGGTTGGTAGAGAAAACTTTTGTCAACGGTTCACTGGTGTATGACCAGGGTCGTTTTAAGCAGGAAAAAGCAGCCAGGGCCTTGGAATTTACTATCTGAACCACAGATTGAATATTAAATCAGATAAGATTTAATTGGCATATAAGCTGTGTTTATAACAGGAGCATTTTAGGTTTTTGTTTGTTCATATCTAAAGAAACATTTACCTTTGCAGCCTGATAGATACTAAAATAGAGCATTTATAGCCAATAATAACTAATAATTTTTACAATGAGCAAGAAGAGCGTTTATTTTTTTGGAAATAAAACAGCCGAAGGCAACGGAGATATGCGGGAGCTGTTGGGTGGTAAAGGTGCCAACCTGGCCGAGATGAATTTGCTGGGTATGCCTGTTCCTCCTGGATTTACTATTACTACCGATATATGTACCGAGTATTTCATAAAAGGCAGGGATAAAGTAGTGGCCGATATTAAAGCAGATGTTGAGGCAGCCATGAAAAGGGTGGAAAAGGCCGTAAATGGCCCTGGTTTCGGAAATCCTGAAAATCCTCTTCTGGTTTCTGTACGCTCCGGAGCCAGAGCTTCCATGCCGGGGATGATGGATACCATCCTGAATCTTGGACTGAACGACCAGGCTGTGGAAGTATTGGCCAAAAGATCGGGCAATCCGCGTTTTGCCTGGGATTCTTACCGCAGGTTTGTGCAAATGTACGGTGATGTGGTTTTGGGTATGAAACCCGAAAAGAAAGAGGACGAAGATCCTTTTGAAGTAATTATCCACAAGATGAAATCCCAACGCCAGATTATTAACGATACCGAACTCACTACCGAAGACCTCAAAGAGCTGGTCTCTTTGTTCAAAGCTGCCGTAAAACAACAGACAGGTCAGGAGTTTCCTACTGATCCCTGGGTGCAACTTTGGGGTGCAGTCTGTGCAGTGTTTGACAGCTGGATGAACGAACGGGCTATCCTGTATCGCAAACTGAACAAAATTCCTTCAGAGTGGGGAACTGCCGTAAACGTGCAAGCAATGGTTTTTGGCAACATGGGTAATAACTCTGCTACTGGTGTGGCTTTCACCAGAGATGCAGCCACCGGTGAAGATATATTTAACGGTGAATACCTCATTAACGCTCAGGGAGAGGATGTCGTAGCCGGCATTCGGACTCCACAGCAAATCACATTCGAAGGTTCCAGGCGTTGGGCCGTAGCTCAGGGTATTAATGAGCAGGAACGCAAAACTAAATATCCTTCATTGGAGGAAGCCATGCCCGAAGCCTACAAAGAGCTGTATTCCATCCAGGAAAGGCTGGAAGCTCACAGTAAAGATATGCAGGACATAGAATTCACTATACAGGACGGTAAATTGTGGATGCTGCAGACCCGTAATGGAAAACGTACCGGAGCTGCCATGGTAAAAATTGCCATGGATATGCTACGCGACGGCATGTTGACCGAAAAAGAAGCCGTTTTGCGTATAGATCCCGAAAAACTGGACGAACTTTTACATCCTGTATTCCAAAAAGCAGCACTGGATGCCGCCAAACCCATATCTAAAGGTTTGCCCGCATCACCTGGAGCAGCTTCGGGCCGCGTAATCTTTTTTGCCGAAGATGCCGAAGTATGGGCAGACAAGGGTGAAAAGGTCATATTAGTTCGTATAGAAACCTCTCCTGAAGACCTTAAAGGAATGAATAAAGCTCAGGGTATTTTGACAGCTCGCGGTGGTATGACTTCTCATGCGGCCGTAGTAGCACGCGGGATGGGCAAATGTTGTGTTTCAGCTGCCAATGCTTTGTTTATCGATTACAAAGCCCGTAGCATGAAAGTGGGCGAAAAAACTATAAAAGAAGGAGATTGGTTGTCGTTGAACGGCTCTACCGGTTATGTATACGAAGGCAGACTTGCGACCCAGGATCCGGAATTGAGCGGTGATTTTGGCCAGTTAATGAAACTGACCGACAAACATGCCCGCATGCAGGTAAGAACCAATGCCGACACCCCACACGATGCAGCTGTAGCCAGATCTTTTGGTGCCAGAGGTATAGGGCTTACCCGTACAGAACATATGTTTTTCGAAGGTGACAAAATCAAAGCCATGCGCGAAATGATTCTTGCCAGCAACGAAGCAGGCAGACGTAAGGCGCTAACAAAGCTTTTGCCTTTACAAAAAGCTGATTTTTACGGCATCTTCGAAGTGATGCATGATTTACCCGTAACTGTCCGTCTGCTGGATCCTCCCTTACACGAATTTGTTCCTCACGATGAGAAAGGTCAGAAAGAAATGGCTGACATCATGGGAATGACCGTAGCTCAAGTGAGAGAACGTGTTGAATCATTGATTGAACAAAATCCCATGTTGGGTCACAGAGGCTGCCGTTTGGGCAATACTTATCCCGAAATTACTGAAATGCAAACCCGTGCCATTATTGAAGCTGCGCTGGATCTCAAAGCAAAAGGCGTTACGGTATTGCCCGAAATCATGGTGCCTCTCACCGGTAACCTCCGAGAATTCAATGCTCAAAAATCCGTAATTGACGAAACAGCAGAAGCCATTTTTCTGGAACGCAATGCCCGCATAGAGTACAAAGTTGGTACCATGATCGAAATTCCGAGGGCTGCTTTAACAGCCAATCGAATTGCCGAATCAGCCGAATTCTTTTCCTTTGGAACCAACGACCTTACTCAGATGACCTTTGGATACAGTCGCGATGATGTGGCTTCTTTCCTTCCTATTTATCTGGAAAAAGGAATTTTAAAAAACGATCCTTTTGCCGTACTGGATCAAAAAGGAGTTGGACAACTGGTCAATATGGCTACTCAAAACGGAAGAGCCGTAAATCCGAATTTAAAATGCGGAATTTGCGGTGAACATGGCGGAGAACCTTCATCGGTGGAATTTTGTCATCGGGTGGGATTGAACTATGTAAGTTGCTCTCCCTACAGGGTGCCAATTGCCCGTTTGGCTGCTGCACAGGCTGCACTCCGTTAAGGAAGCAGTTCCCGTCAGCTCAGAATTTTGATTTGACAAATACTTTTATACTATGAGAAACAAAGAGTTTATTCGCGCTGTTCAGCTTGAATCCAAACTTAATAACGAAAAGACAGCCTTGCTGATGGAAGCTCTTCATGCTTCCATCAGCAAAATCCTGTCCGATGGTGATTCCTTGAGCATACAGGGCTTTGGCTCGTTTGAACTTAAAAAAAAGGATGAACGTCTTTCGGTCAATCCCTCTACCGGCAAGCGTTATATGATCCCTCCCAAATTGGTTCCGGTTTTCAGAGCTGGAATAAATCTGAAAAACAAAATCAAAAATTTCGGCTTAGATGAATAATAAATTTTTACTTCAGGATTTAGTCCAGTTAATTCTTGACACAAACGATCTGGATAAAAAAGAAGTCGAAGCTTTCGTACGGGCTTATTTTACTGTCATCGAAAAAGCTTTGTTTGAGGAAGAATACATTAAAATAAACGACCTGGGTAAGTTCAGCCTGCAGAAAGTAGAAGCGCGTAAAAGTGTAGATGTTAATACAGGAGAAGTATTTGAAATAAAGGCTCATTACAAGCTGGCTTTTTTGCCCGATGTCAAACTTAAAGAAATAGCCAATAAACCTTTTGAACACCTGGAAGCAATAGAGATAGATTCCGTTCAACATCCTGTTGAACCTGAGCCTGCCCGAAAAGTTGCCGTACCCGGGTTGACAGAGAAAGAAACAATTAACCCCGATAAACCAACCACAAAAGAAGACAAGATTATGGAAAAGAAAGAAAAAACTGTTTTTGTAGTAACGGACAAACCGGCTGCAAACGAGAAAAAAACAGTACCTGCACCTCAGAAGCCCAAAAAAGGCAAGCTGGTGGCCTGGATTGTTTTTGTTGTCATTATGTGCGCGTTGATTATTTATGCATTGTTTAAAACAGTCTTTTCTGTTTCGAAGGTTGAAACAGAAACCACAGTTAAAGAGGTAGTAACCCAGAGTGTTCCCGCTGCACCAGTAGTAGAGGAAGTCACTCCGCCTGCTCCCAAAGTGGTTGATCCTGCAAGTTGGGAAACACTCAAAGTTGTTCGTCTGGAAGGTGGTAAACGTCTTACTTTACTTGCTCAGGAATACTACGGTAATAAAGTCTTTTGGGTTTATATTTACGAAGCCAACAAGGACCAGATCAAGAATCCCAATAAAATTCTTGCCGGAACCAAGATCCGCATTCCTAAAGCTGATCCTAGCGTAATAAACGCCAAAGATCCTGAGTCTGTACGTATTGCCAAAGAAAAAGAGACAAAATACAAAGCGCAATTTTCTAAGTAAATTCGTTTTTATAACGAATTTTGTCTATAAAGATAGGTTTTTTTAACGGCTAAGCTCCTTAATACTAAACCTATCTTTATAATTTTGTCTTCCATCAAACAAATATCAAAATTTAAAAGTTTTATCCGTATGAATCAAAGCGTTGATATTCGCGAGTTAAACGAACTGATCGAAAAGAAAAGCAGTTTTGTGGATATGATTACCATGGGTATGGACAAGGTAATTGTAGGACAAAAACATTTGCTCGAATCCTTACTGATAGGCTTGCTGGCCGACGGACATATATTGCTGGAAGGCGTGCCCGGTTTGGCCAAAACCCTGGCTATCAAAACCCTGGCTTCTCTTATCAAAGCTAAGTACAGCCGGATCCAGTTTACTCCAGACCTTTTACCGGCCGACGTGGTCGGAACGATGATTTACAGTCAGAAATCCGAAGAATTTGCCGTTAAGAAAGGCCCGGTATTTGCCAATTTTATTCTGGCGGACGAAATAAACAGAGCTCCGGCCAAGGTGCAAAGTGCTTTGCTCGAGGCCATGCAGGAACGCCAGGTAACAATCGGAGAAAGTACTTATAAACTGGACGCCCCTTTTTTGGTAATGGCCACTCAAAATCCCATAGAGCAGGAGGGTACCTATCCTTTACCCGAAGCTCAGGTTGACCGTTTTATGTTGAAGGTTTTGATTGATTATCCAAAAAAGGAAGAAGAACGGCTTATCATGAGGCTCAATATGGACGAATCCTTGCCCGAGATCAAGGCCATTTTGAAACCCGAAGAAATTCTCGAAGCCCGCAAGGTGGTCCGTCAAGTCTATATGGACGAAAAAATTGAACGTTACATAGTCGACATTGTTTTTGCCAGCCGTTATCCCGAAGAATACGGGCTCAAAAACCTCAAGGGAATGATTTCTTTCGGAGGATCTCCGCGCGCCAGTATCAACCTGGCCCTGGCAGCACGTGGTTATGCCTTTATCAAGCATCGTGGTTATGTTATTCCCGAAGACGTACGCAGTATCTGTCTGGATGTCATGCGTCATCGTATCGGTCTGAGTTACGAAGCAGAAGCCAACAATCTGAGCAGTGATGAAATCATTCAGGAGATTCTGAATAAAGTCGAAGTGCCTTAATGTACTGAAGTATGGAAACGAGTGACTTATTGAAAAAGGTTAGAAAAATCGAAATCAAAACTCGTGGCCTTTCACGTAACATTTTTGCCGGTCAGTATCACACGGCTTTCAAGGGACGTGGTATGGCGTTTTCTGAAGTGCGCGAATATCAATATGGAGATGATGTTCGCGCTATAGACTGGAATGTCACGGCGCGTTTTAACCACCCCTACATCAAAATTTTTGAAGAAGAACGGGAACTGACGGTGATGTTGCTTATAGATGTGTCGGGCAGCCGTTTTTTTGGCACTGAATCGTTGTATAAAAAAGACATGATTACCGAAATCGCCGCCACACTGGCTTTTTCGGCTATGCAAAACAACGATAAAATCGGGGTGATCTTTTTTTCGGATAAGATGGAAAAGTTCATTCCTCCTCAAAAAGGAAGAAAACACATTTTGTATATCATCCGTGAATTGATAGAATTTAAACCCGAAAACAGCCAAACCGACCTGTGTGTAGCGTTGCGGTATCTGACCAACGTCATCAAGAAACGCTGTACAGCCTTTTTGATTTCTGATTTTTTGGTTCAGCAAGACTTTCAGACGGACCTGACCCTGGCTAACCGTAAGCACGATTTAGTGGCCATACAGGTTTACGATCAACGCGAGACCGAATTGCCTCCTGTGGGTTTAATCAGAGTTAAAGACGCAGAAACAGGCAGGGAAATGTTGATTGACAGTGCCTCCAAAAACCTGCGAAACAATTACCGCCGCTGGTGGGAAGAACAAAAGTTGCGCCTGGATACGACCTTTAAAAAAAGCAAAGTGGATGCTGTCTCGGTTTCTACTGCTCAGGATTACGTGAAAGCCCTGATGGCCTTGTTCAATCTGAGAAATTGATCGCTATGCTGAAAAGAATTTACACCTTACTATTGTTTAGCATACTGGCATTGCCTGCTGCCTTTGGGCAGGAGGTTGTTGTAGAAGCCAGCCTGGATTCTTCTCTTATCTGGATAGGAAATCCCACGACGATGCGTCTGAGTGTTTCTGCACCCCGCGATGTCCGGGTGGAATTCCCGGCTTATGAGGCTGACACTGTTATTCAGGGTATACAAGTCCTCAGGCAGAGTCCGGTAGATACTGTCTTGATGGACAACGATCGCTTAAGATTGCAAAAAAATTATTTGTTGACATCTTTTGACGCTGCCTTATATTACATTCCTCCCATACAGCTCAAAGCCGGTGGTGAAAACTACGAAAGCGGCCATTTATCGCTCAAAGTGATCAGTTTCGAGGTTGATACGGCCAGCATGGATTTGTTCGATATCAAAGGAATTGAAAAGCCCCCTTTTGTAATCTGGGATTACGCTTTACCGGTCGGCTTGGTACTGGGTGGTGTTATATTATTGTTATTGGCGTATTATTTATATATTCGATTCCACAAAACCAAACAAGTCAAAGAAGCTGAACCTGATCCGGAACTTTTATTGCCGCCCCATGTGGCAGCTTTGCAGGCGCTGGATAAAATTAGAATCGAAAAAATCTGGACAGAGGGTAAGTATAAATTGTTTTATACTCAGGTGATTGATGTTCTGCGTAAATATATAGAAAGGCGCTTTGAAATTCCGGCCATGGAGCTCAGTAGTTCCGAAGTCCTGACTATTTTTAGAAAAAACAAGGATGTTCAACCTGTATATGAACAACTTAAACAATTATTGATACTGGCAGATTTTGTAAAGTTTGCTAAGTTTCAACCTTTAGAATCGGAAAATCAGCAGGCCTTGAACCATGCCTACGGTTTTGTGGAAAAGACCAAGCCCGAAGAGACTTCTGATGACCAGGCTAAAGAGCCCTCAAAAGGAATGCCAGCTCAATCTGCGCAGGTTGACATTCCTGAGTCTTCAAAAGGATTAGGGGAATCTCCTGAAGTAAAGCCCCTGAATACTAAGTCGAATCTGTTTAACTGATTGGAGTTTTTATACTATGATATTTGCACATCCCTATTATTTGTTCCTGATACTCCTGCTTATACCGGCCTGGGTTTGGTATTACCTTAAACGGAAAAAACGATACGCCAGTCTGCAGGTATCCAATACATTTGTGTTGCAACAGCAAAAACCCGGCTGGAAAAACTATCTGCAGCATTTGCCCATACTGTTACGCAGCCTGGCTTTTGCCCTGCTGGTCATTGTGTTGGTCCGCCCTCAATCGGTTGATAGCTGGAAAAACACTACTACAGAAGGAATTGATATTGTAATAACTTTGGATATTTCGACCAGTATGCTGGCCGAAGACCTCAAACCCAATCGCCTTGAAGCAGCCAAAAGTATTGCATCTTCGTTTATCGCCGGCAGGGATCACGACAACATAGGTTTGGTTGTGTTTGCCGCCGAAAGCTTTACACAATGCCCTCTTACCACGGATCATGCTGTTTTGATGAATCTGTTTGGCAGTATTCAAAGCGGCTTGATCGAAGATGGAACAGCTATAGGCCTGGGTTTGGCCAATGCCGTGAGCCGTATCAAGGAATCTCAGGCTAAATCCAAGGTGATCATTTTGTTGACCGATGGTACCAACAACAGGGGTGAAATCGATCCCATCACAGCCGCAGAATTAGCCAAAACCTTTGGAATACGGGTATATACCATAGGAGTGGGCACCATAGGCAAAGCCCCTTTTCCTTTTATGACCGCTAATGGAGTAATATATCAAGACAGAGATGTGGTGATTGACGAAGAACCCCTCAGACAAATTGCCGGCATGACAGGAGGAGTGTATTTCCGGGCAACAGACAACAATAAATTGCAGGGAATCTATCAGGAAATTGATCAATTGGAAAAAACCAAAATAGAGGTACAGGAATACAGTAAACGAGAAGAAGAATACAAAACTTTTGCTCTTTGGGCCCTGGCTCTTCTTTTACTCGAAGTGTTATTACGAATAAGCGTTTTGCGCAGCTTGCCATAAATTTGAATGTCATGTTTCGATTCTCCGATCCAAACTATTTCTATTTGCTCATACTGCCGCTGTTGTTATTCGGTTTGTTTCTGCTTTTGAACCGCAGGAGCCAAAAACAACTTCGCAAGTACGGAAATCCGCAGTTGCTGGAAGCTCTGATGCCGGAAGTTTCTACAGCCCGGCGCTGGCTGCACGTCATCTTGCAATTAACGGCAATACTTGTCAGTATATTTATGATAGCCGGGCCTCAGTTTGGCTCCAAACTGGAAAAACAAAAACGACAGGGTGCCGAGGTGATTGTTGCCCTGGACGTTTCCAATTCTATGATGTCCGAAGATCTGCTGCCCAATCGCCTGGAAAAATCAAAACAGACCTTGTCCAGGCTGATAGATCAGTTGGCCAACGATAAGATAGGTTTGATTGTTTTTGCAGGAGATGCATATACGCAATTGCCTATTACAGCCGATTATATCTCTGCCAAAATGTTTTTGAATACCATTTCTACAGAGATGGTGCCAACTCAGGGTACAGCCATAGGTTCGGCCATTCAGCTGGCTTTGCGTTCTTTCGGCTTAGATCAGGAAGCGGAAAGGGCTATCGTGGTGATTACTGACGGTGAAAACCACGAAGACGATGCTGTTTTGCAGGCTCAGGAAGCACAAAAAATGGGAATAAGAGTTCATGTAATCGGCATGGGATCGCTCAAGGGAGCTCCTATACCTCAGGGCCAGAACAACGATTACCACAAAGATAAGGATGGTAATGTAGTTATTACCAAACTCAACGAAGAAATGTGTCAGCAAATAGCTTTGGCCGGCGGAGGAATTTATGTGCGTGCAGACAATACCAATACTGCTCTCAAGGTCTTAAACAAAGAATTGGATGCGATGAAAAAGTCCGATATAGAAACCACGGTTTATGCTGAATACGACGAGCAATTTCAGGCTCTGGCCTGGATAGTCTTGTTGCTCTTGTTTGTGGATATGTTTATTCTGGAAAAAAAGAATCCGGCATTGCGTAAGCTTAAACTCTTTTGATATGCGAAGTTTCGGTATATATATGATTTTATTTATGTTCAGCCTGAACACCTTAGCTCAAAAAGCTGAACGGAAGCATATTCGTGAAGGAAATCAACTTTTCGAAGAAGAAAAATACACCGAAGCCGAAATTGAATACCGCAAGGCTTTGGAAGTAGACAGACAATCGCCCGAGGGCATCTTCAATTTGGGAAACTCACTGTTTAAGCAGGAAAAACCAAAAGAAGCCATTGAGCAGTACCAACAGATTACCGGCACCGAAAAAGATTCTGTCCGATTGTCATCGGCCTGGCATAATACAGGCAATGCCTATATGCAGGCGCAGGATTTCGGTAAAGCGATAGAAGCATACAAACAGGCTCTTTTGCACAATTTCAGGGACGATCAGACTCGCTACAATCTCGCCGTGGCCCAGGCTATGTTAAAAAAGCAGCAGGAGCAACAACAGCAGCAACAACAACAACAAGAAAAGCAGCAGGAGCAGAAACAGGAAGAAAAACAAGAGCAGGAAAAACAACAAGAGCAACAGGAACAGAAAAGTCCTGAGCAGCAAAATCAAGCCGATCAGCAAGAGCAGCAACAAGAGCAACTCAGCCGCGAAAAAGCCCAACAATTGCTGGATGCTCTGATGCAAGACGAACAAGAAGTACAGGAAAAAGTAAAGAAATTACAAATGCAAAACAACCGGCCAAAGAAAACAGAAAAGGATTGGTAAAAAGACTACCTTTGTTTTTTGAGTACGGCAACATTAAGGTGTATGTATGAAAAATAAATATACAGGAATAGCATTAATCACCATACTGATAGCCTGCAGTATGAAGCTGGGAGCTGCCGATGATGTGGTATTGACGGCAACGGCTCCATCTAAAGTGATTCTGGGTCAACATTTTAGGCTTACGTACACCTTGAATACAGAGACCAAAGACCTCAGAATTCCTGAAATTACTGATTTTGAAATACTGTCAGGGCCCGCCACCTCCGTTTCCTCACAGATAAGCATCGTCAACGGCCAACGCACTTCGTTGGTGGAACACAGCTATACCTATATTTTGATGCCCGTTAAAGTGGGTACTTTTACCATTCCTGCTGCTACTGCGACCATAAAAAAAGAAAAAAGAAGTTCCAATCAGCTTACTATTACTGTGCTGCCACAGGATAAAAATTCGGCCGGAGGTTCTGCACAGGGCGGTTCTTCAGATCAAACAGCCAGCTTTAACGGCGAACAGGCTTTTATCAGGGCGATACCATCCAAAACAAAAGTCTTGGAACAAGAAGGCCTGTTATTGACCTATAAATTATATACCCGAATTGATATAAGCGGAGTCAACAACATCAAATTTCCCGAGTTCAAAGGTTTTTTAGCCCAGGAAATAGAGATAGATCCCAACGCCCAATGGGATATGGAAAATTACGATGGCCTGAATTACAGAACAGCCGTATTGAAGCAAACCATACTTTATCCACAGCAAAGTGGTGAAATAGAAATCGAAAGCGGTAGTTTTGACCTTATTTTCAGAATCCGGAACACCAATCAGGGTATGCGGAGTTTGTTTGACGACTTTTTCGATTCCTATCAGGAAGTGCGAAAGACTATAGTTTCGCCCAAACTCAAGATTCAGGTTGAACCTTTTCCCTTTGGTAAACCGGCTGACTTCAATCCTTTTAGCGGCAGCCTCAAATTGAGCTCTTCCATCAGCAGTAATCAGCTTAAAGCCGACGAGGCAGTCACTGTAAAGTTAGTGCTTAACGGAGAAGGAAATATGAAAATGCTCAGAACTCCTGAGCTGCAATTCCCGGCTGATTTCGACGTGTACGATCCCAAAGTCAGCAATAATTTTAAAACCACTACGCGAGGAGTCAGCGGAACCAAAACCATTGAATATCTGGTAATTCCCCGTTATTCGGGCAGCTTTACCATACCTTCTGTGAGTATTTCTTACTTCGACCTGGCCTCTAAAACTTACAAAACTTTGTCCACCGATGAATTTCAGCTGGAAGTAAGCCGTTCCGAACAAAGCACGGAGGGCGTTGTAGCCGGTACTGTAGTTAACAGAGAGCAATTGCGTTTGCTGGGTCAGGACATTCGTTACATTAAAGTGGACAATATCCGCCTGAGTCCCCGTACCAATCTTATCTATGGCAAGACGATTTTTTGGCTGGCTTACATACTTCCTTTCCTCTTTTTCTTGTTGATGCTTTACATTTATCGCAAGCAAGCTAAAGCCAACGCCGATCTGGCTGCTGTCAGGACCAGGAAAGCCAACAAAGTGGCCGTAAAACGCCTTAAAAAGGCCAGTTTCTATTTAAAAAACCAAGACAAAGAACATTTCCTGGACGAAGTATTGAAAGCGCTTTGGGGCTATACCAGCGACAAACTCAATATTCCGGTATCTCAATTGAACAAAGACAACATCGAAGTTCAGTTGAATCAACGAAAAGTGGACACAGAAGCGCGTGCAGAATTTATGCAGATTCTGCAAGCCTGCGAGTTTGAACGTTATGCTCCGGCAACCGAAACCCAACATATGGACGAGTTGTATGCCAAAACCCTGAGAGTTATAAACCAAATGGAAAATTCCATAAACAATGCCCATGTTAAGAAATAGTCTTTTAAGCTTACTAGTCTTTTCCCTGTTTGGTTTGCAGGCCTGGGGCAAGACGACCGATACTGAAACCGCAGCGGCTGATTCTATGCTGCAATTGGCTGCCACTGCATATTCCGAAAGTCGTTTCAACGATGCAGCCGTTTTGTACGAGCAGGTTTTGGCTGACTATGGTATTTCTGCCAAAGTATATTACAACCTGGGGAACGCCTATTTTAAATCTGGTTCAGTGGCACCGGCCATCCTGAATTACGAGAGAGCTTTGTTGCTCAATCCCGGAGACCCGGATGTACGTTTTAATCTGGAGTTGGCCCAAAGCCGCGTAGTGGACAAAATTGAACCCTTAGGAGAGTTCTTGCTGATACGATGGTACGATTCGCTGGGTAATCTGTTGGATTCCAATTCCTGGGCATATTTAAGCCTGGGGATGTTTGCCTTTTTCATAGCTTGTTTGTTTGTATATTTCTTCGCCAGAAAAACTAGCCTCAAGAAAAGCAGCTTTTTTGTTGGGATAGTTATTATCTTTTTTAGTATATTTGCTTTGCTCTATTCCGCAAGGCAACGTGAAGCCATTATACATCCGGACAAGGCTATCGTCTTTTCGGAAAGTGTTACGGTAAAAAGCTCTCCGGATCAGAGCGGAACCGATCTTTTTCTCTTGCACGAAGGTAGTACTCTGCGCATTAAAAGCAAATTGGGCAACTGGTGTGAAATAGAACTCGAAGACGGAAATGTTGGCTGGATAGAATTAAAACATATTGAGATTATTTAGACAGTAAACGGCATGAATTTTTGGACCAGGCTTCTTGAATGGGATGTACAGGCTTTGTTGGATATCAATGCCCTGCACAGTCCCTGGATGGATCGTTTTGCCTGGTTGTTGTCAGAAACCATGGTTTGGTCGCCGGCTGTATTAATCTTACTCTATGTACTGATCAAAAATAAAAAGGTCGAAACAATCTGGATAGTAATTGCCATCGCTCTTTTGTTTGTGTTTGTTGACCAGGTGGCAGCTAACGTAATTAAACCTCTGGTGGGAAGGCTCAGGCCAACCCGCAATCCAGAAGTACTCCCGTATTTAGATATTGTCAATGCCTATTTGGGAGGCAAATACGGCTTTCCTTCCAACCACGCAGCCAATGTCTTTGCTTTTGCCGGTTTCAGTGCCTTGCTGTTTAAAAACAAAGTCTACAGCCTGAGTATTTTCTTATGGGCAGCATTGGTGGCTCTTTCTCGTATATATCTGGGTGTACATTATCCACTCGATGTGCTTGCCGGCGCTTTATTTGGATTTTTGTCCGCCTGGATGTTTTATGCTTTGTATGTTTGGTGTATGCGGCGTTTCTTTTCATGGAGCCTGGGCAGTTTGTACCGCCCCGATGATTATACAAAGAGTCTGTACGCCGTAAAAGATATTCAACTCTTGTTGCTGGTGTTGTTTATTATACTCATCAGCCTGATAATTGCATCCAATTACATAACCTGGTAAAAAAATAACCTATAAAATCTTTAGTCATGACAAGAACAATCACCTTCAATGAGTTGCGAAAAATCAAAGATAGTCTGCCTTCGGGCAGTACTCAAGTCATCGCAGACAGAATGGGCCTCTCTGTAGATACTGTTCGTAATTATTTCGGCGGATACAATTACAGAGACGGCAAAAGTTGCGGCATCCATGTTGAACCCGGGCCCGATGGTGGTATTGTGCAGTTGGACGATACTACTATTTTGGATATGGCTTTGGAAATAATAGAAGCGGGCAGGTAATTTTCCCGAAACCGCATTTAGATTAAGGGCTGCCTATAGTTGAGGCAGCCTTTTTTTTATAATATCACCTCGTAATTCACTACTATTTTATGGTCTCAAAACACAAGATGAAAATGCTGAGCTGAATCGGCTCCTGTGAGTGAATATTTATTCGTCTGATAATCATTTATATAATTAATTCGGACTAAATGAATTTTTTTTTAATTTCTGTAAACATCGATGAATAGGGTATAATTAATAAATCATTATAAAAACAATCAGGAAATAGAAAAATAGATTTGTTTTAATAATAAAATATATACTATATTTACGCCAAATTTTAATAAGTAAATTTAGTTTAATAAAGAAAACTAGAAACAATCATATTTATAATCAATATAGTAATAACAAAAAGAGATTTTAATTATGTATTTATTCTGTATGTATGCTTTAAGCGTAGAGTTAAAGACTGAGAAGAAACTGATAAAAAGGACCTCTTCCTTATATTTTTCTTCTGAGGAGAAAGCAGTTCAGGCTGCAAAAGAATACAGGCAATACTATGCCTGTGTGTATGATCCGGTAGTCAGTGCTGAAGAATTGTATTGCATAATTGTTGAAGGACGCAAATTGGACAGCATTTATAAAGATGTTTTGTTTACAAAGGTGTATTCTCCTGAGGGGCAACTGTTAGACAGTTGTGAAGTGGCAGACGGGGAACCCTTTCAGGGCAGAAAAAAAGAATCTATACTCCATCAACCGGGAGATCTCGTAGAAATTCCATTCGGTGAGGAATTGTGTTTGGGGGTAGTGTTAGGACAGCCGCCGGTGTTTAACGAAAACCAATCGCTTTATGGCCTGAGTTCCTCAGATGATTCCTACACCTTGTTAGTATATCCCTCAATGGAAGTTGATTATGCCTATGCACCACTGGTGTTTAAACCCCGTTTTAAGATTGATGAAGCAGCAAAACAAAATCTCCAGGCTGCCTGGAAGAAGCAAGGTCTGCAGGCACTGTAAATGGAAATTTGGTTTATAGAGGAATTAATTGAGTTTAGGTTAATCATCCCTGGATTATTTTTCATTTTGGAGACCAGAACTACATTAAGATGTAATTAAACTGTATATTTGTTTAAATATTTTTAGTGTATGGAACAATTTATCCGAAGATACCAGGAGCAACTGGGAACTATGCTGCTGGACAGATTGAATCCTGGCTTGGATCGAGTGTATAAGGAGCTGGTCGTTTGGACACAACATTATATTGTCCTTGTGGATAAACTTGTTTCCTCTTTGGAATCCGAAAACGATCAGCAAAATAAGTCTCTGCTGCTACTGAGCCAATACATGGAATTTTGCCGGTCTTTGTTGTCTATGCTGGATGAATTACACTTGTCTTTACCACTTGCACGAAAGGAGCAGTTGGGCTTTGACCAGCTCCTATATCAATACCTTCGGGAACAGCCAAGAAATCAAAGCTTTATTCAGCCTAAGGAGAGATTCAATCCCCTGGCTGGCGATAATTGGTATATAAAAAGCATTAAAGCTTACAAAAGAGCTGCATTTGCCGTGTACGTACTTCCTGTCAAAGCCGGCAGACTACTCAATAGAATCGTAAAAAAAGACCTGTTCAAAAAAAATTATGACCTTATATCCTGGAAACAAAAAATACCCTTACACAAGCTGAGTTGTCGCTATTATACTTACGAATTGTTTAATGTCTATTCTGAGCTTGCCATTGAATTACACCGGGAATTGGCTTTATCCTGTACCAAAATCCGTGAATTAGACGAACGCTTGTTTCCTGCCGTAAAGAGATCTGTAGGGCAGAAAAATGACGAAGGAACATTCAAAAACGAATGGGAACAAAATATACGACCCGCTCTGCAGACTCTTGAAAAGGATTTCAAAACAAAACAAACAAAATTTTCGTTGCAGTTTCAACAAGGATTAAACCAAATCCAGGTCGTTTTTTGGGAACAAGCTCAGGTAGGAGGGACTCTGGAATTTAATTCCTTCAGACATTGGTCCTGGCGTAACAAACGTATGGCAGCGCAGCGGCGTAGGCATTATCTAAGGCAAAGCCTCAAGCGCAAAAATACGATTTACGCCATTTGTGACGATTGGAAGTTCAGCCAGGAGATTCAATATTTGTCGTGCAATGCCTTAAAAAACAGCATTCTGTTTAGTCGGCAAATTATTGATAATCGTTTGGAATTAAATGCTTTGTTGTTGCCTATTCCCCAATTCCTGAACGAAAATCTCGGTAAAATTCAAACCGAAGAGCGTCAAAAACTAAAAAAAATCCTGCAACAACTTAAATTTGATACAGGCAAAGAGCTGGTCAATACCATCATTGCCGCATCTCTTGTTTATATAGGCCGACAGGACTTGCTTAGCCTGATAGAGGATACTGCCGAATCTGTTTTAAAAGACTTGAGCAGTATGACCAGCAAACGCAGCCTGATTGCACGCTTCGATCCTGCAAAAGCCTATCCTCGTAGTGCTTTGAAGAGTGTATCTCCGTATCGGCTCATTCAATTCGAAATCGGAACA
The DNA here is from genome assembly GCA_964488495.1 of uncultured Bacteroidales bacterium. Taxonomy (GTDB): domain Bacteria; phylum Bacteroidota; class Bacteroidia; order Bacteroidales; family UBA1402; genus UBA1402. The sequence goes on along the minus strand of CAZAUQ010000029.1, from coordinate 7,299 downwards.
ACCTGGAATCGCTTTGCTTTACTTTTAAAACAACAGACTCAAAAAGACCTGGAGAATATTCATGCTCAATTGCAAAATTTGGGAAGAATCAACCTGATCAACCTTGAAGCTTCTCTGGTTCAGCTCGACGACAAAAAAGAACATATTGCGTCGGTGGCTTATCAGGATGCCCGTTCGGGTCTTGAACGAGCTTTAAGGCAGTACAAATCGATGTCGGAATTTTGCGATAAGATGTATTTAAGGTTGGATGAGAGTATGAATAAAGCAGTGATGGATTTAGTGTCTTCTTTGCTCGATCTGTCTGTTAACGAAAATGCAGAATTGATTCGCTTGCGCATCCATAAGGCTGACTTCAGGAAAAGCTTGTCAGATAGTTATATGCTATTCATAAGAATACTGAAAACTATCAATAAAAAAACCAGAGCCTTTTTTGGTGTAGTGAAAAGAAAAACTGGAGCAGGCATAGGCAGCCTCAAAACCAGATTGGGCATACAGGAACAAGCCAAAGAAATCACCAGTGATATATCTGAATTTTTGTCTTTTGATTACGAGGACATTCAACAACTACCCTTTGTTTATCAACGGCTTTTCAGCAGTGAACCACTAAGGGATTCCAGTTTTTACCTGAACCGGGATCAGGAGAGCTCAGAACTGGCCACGGCTTATCAAAAATGGCGTGAAGGACAGTTTATGCCCTGCCTGATATATGGAGAAAAAGGGAGTGGAATAAGCACTCTGATGGAAATGTTTCTTCCTCAGAATAAAAAAGAAACAATCAGACTCATCAAAATAATTCCCGACAGGAGGATATACACAGCCGGGGACTTGTTGAATTTATTAGGCCGCTCAATCCGCAACAAGGCCTTTAAAGACTTGAATGATCTATACAACTATATTGAACAGCAAGATCCATTTTGTATATTTCTTGACAAACTGCATTTTATGTACATGCGTCAACCCAAAGGCTTCGAAGTACTTAAATTGTTATTCAGCATCATCAGCGCAAGCAGCAAAACTGTATTTTGGATTTGTTCCTGCGGACAATATTCAGCGGATTACCTGAACAAAACTATAGGTTTATTTGGCTATTTCCCGGCATTAATTCAGATGCAGGCTATTGAGCTGGAGAGAATTATTGAAATTATCCTTCTCAGGCACAGAGCCAGCGGTTATGATTTAAGCTTTATGCCATCGAATATAGACCTGGCTGATAAGAAATTTACAAAAATGGAGCATGATAAACAACAGGAAATTCTCGAAACCAAATATTTTTCGACACTCCATCATATCACCGAATCCAACATTTCGTTCGCTCTTTTGCTCTGGCTTACCAGTATACATCGTATAGATAATAACCGGGTTTACCTTGAATCGATGGATAAACTCGATTTTAGTTTCTTGTATACTCAGACCAGGGAGGCTGTTTTCGGCTTACATGCCTTATTGTTGCACGAAAGCCTGAATCCCGGTGAGCTGGCTGCGGTGCTGAATTGCTCGGAACGACAGGCTGCTTTATTATTAATGCGTTTAAACGACCGCGGTATAGTGGTGAAAGAGGGCGAATATTTCAAAATTCATCCCCTTCTTTGCCGTTCTACCGTACAAATGCTTAAGGATTACAACCTGATTCATTAAAATGTATTATTTGACTAATTATCCAGAGATGAAAACTAAGAAAATTGTACGTTTCAGCCTTTTATTTCTGATTTGTATAAGCCTCAGCAGCTTGTTGTATGGACAAGCAACAGAAAACCCGACAATAACGCCTGTCGATTCCTTTGAACAGATAACCGACACACTGACAAACCAGCCCGTCGTCCCGGCTAAAGCAGAGCGTAGTAATCTGGCTCAGGAACTCACTCAAGCTCCCGATGTGAGAGGATTGATCTCTTTTCCCAAGATATTTTGGTCTGCTGTCTTTTTGTTGTTGGGTTATTTTTTGCTAAAAATATTAACCAGAATTCTGAACTTGTATGCAGAACGTAAACCTCGTCATAAGCCGTTGGTACGTAGGATTTTACCTATAATGAAAATTTTGGTATGGAGTATGATTGTGTATATTATCATCACCGGCATTATTAGTCCTCCCAAAGAAACCGTGTTGGCCTTTTTTGCTTCGATAGGTGTAGCCATTGGCTTTGCTTCTCAGGATTTACTCAAAAATTTTTTTGGAGGCCTTATGATTCTGTTTGATAAACCTTTTCAGATAGGCGATAAAATTCAAACCGGTCAATATTACGGTGAAGTACTGGAAATTGGCATACGTTCCACCCGCATTGTTACGCCGGACGACAGCATTGTATCCGTACCGAATTCCGAAATGATGAATCAATCCATCTCCAACTCCAATTCCAGTGAGAACAATTGCCAGGTGGTAGCCGAAATCTATCTTCCTCATCTGATCGACACCAAACGTGTTAGACAAATAGCCACAGAAGTAGCTCAGGTTTCGAAATACGTGTTTTTAAACAAGCCGATTTCGGTTGTGTTTTTTAGCGACAAAACCGACGAGAAACCAGTACTTAAGATGCGCCTCAAAGCCTATGTGATGGATCTAAGAGACGAATTCTCCTTCAAAAGCGAATTAACGGAGTTGGTTTTACGTGAACTTAAAAACGAAGGCCTGTTACAGGATAACTAAAGTAACAGCCTACAATTGCTGACATTTACATTCTTCGTTATTGTCTTCACGATATTCTTCCAGAATTTTTCTGACATCATCCGGAGAGACCCTGCCATACACTTTTTCTCCTACCATCATTACAGGTGCCAGTCCGCATGCTCCAACACATCGCAAACAACTGATGGAAAAGCGTTGGTCCGGTGTGGTTTCGCCTATGCCTATCTTGAGTTCTTTTTTGAGCTCTTCCAGGATTTTTTCGGCTCCCCGAACATAGCAGGCTGTACCCATACAGACCGAGATTGGGTAATCGCCCATGGGAACCATGGTAAAATAGGAATAGAAGGTGACGACACCGTATACATGTGCTGCCGATATCTTCAGGTTATGCGCAATGATTTCCTGTACTTCGGCGGGCAGATAGCCAAGGGTGTTCTGTGTTTCATGCAAGACATTGATCAATTCTTCCGGATTGTTGTCAAAGGAGGCACAAATCCGGTTGATGGTATTTATCTTTTCGACGGACAGTTTGATGGTTACCTTTAAGCTGTCTTTATCGTTGGCAGTCGGTGTGTAAACTTCTGCCATATCGTCGTCGCATATCAATTTAGGTACCATGATGTATATGTTTAATATAATTCTAAATAGTTGTTAGTCATGATGGATGGTCACCTCGCCCTTACTCTTGTCGTTATAGACCGTATGTAGCAATTCGTGAGATTTATGTCCGCATGGTTGGCCCAGAAAATCCTTATAAAGTTGCAGAATAGAAGGATTCTCGTGCGATTTACGTATGATTTTTCGTTCGTCTTCGCTGTAGATGGCATTTCTTCGTTGTCTGAGAATTTCGCTGTTCCCATGGTGATAGGGTTGGCCTCCGCCTGCAATGCAACCACCGGTACAAGCCATTATTTCTATGGCGTGAAATTCGGAATTACCGGCTCTGACATCGTCCAGTAATTTTCGGGCATTGGACAAACCGTGGGCAATACCAATATTCAATGTCAGGCCGTCAAAATCGATTTTGGCTGAACGTATGCCTTCTATTCCCCTGAGGCTTTCAAATTCGATCACATCGAGTTTCTTACCCGTATATAACTCGTAAGCAGTACGACAGGCAGCTTCGATGACCCCGCCCGTATTTCCAAAGATTATGCTGGCACCGGTAGATTCACCAAGTGGATTATCAAAGTCCTCGTCGGGTAAATTCAGGAAGTCGATGTTGGATTGCTTTATAAAATCAGCCAATTCCCTGGTTGTCATAGAGAAATCTACGTCTGGATTGCCGTTAACTTTAAATTCGTCTCGCTGACATTCGTATTTTTTAGCCAGACAAGGCATCACCGAAACAACCACAAGATCCTCGCGCTTGACACCAATTTGTTCGGCAAAATAGCTTTTCGCTATGGCTCCGAACATTTGTTGTGGCGATTTAGCCGTTGAAGGAATGTGTAGTAAATCGGGAAAATTATGCTCCATAAAATTAACCCAGCCTGGGCAACATGAGGTAAGAATGGGCAATTTGGCATTGCTTTCCCCGGCCAGATGAGCTTTGAGCCTGCCCAGCAGTTCGGTGCCTTCTTCCATGATGGTGAGGTCGGCGGCAAAATCGGTGTCAAAAACATACTTGAAACCCATACTGCGCAAAGCCGCTACCATTTTGCCCGTGACCAGAGTCCCTGCCGGCAGACCGAATTCTTCACCCAGGGCAGCCCTGACAGAAGGTGCTGTTTGAACGATTACTGTTTTGCTCTTATCCATAAGAGCCAGTAATACTTTATTTGTGCTGTCGACTTCGGTCAGAGCACCGGTCGGGCAAACGGAAACACACTGTCCGCAGTAAGTGCAGGGAGAGTGTTCCAGGTCCATTTCGAAGGCCGGTGCCACGACGGAAATAAAACCTCTGTTAACGGCAGACAGGGCTCCTACGGTTTGAACTTCGTTGCACATCATTTCGCAACGTCGACACATGATGCATTTGTCAACATCACGTATGATAGAGGGTGAAGTATCTTTTCGGTAGGTTGATTTTTCGCCTTTGAAGTGTATGCGTCGGATACCAAATTTATGAGCAGTAGACTGCAATTCGCAATTACCTGACTTGGCACAGACCAGGCAATCGTAGGGGTGGTCTGAAATAAGTAATTCCACTATGGTTTTACGAGCATTCAGCACCCTGGCTGTATGGGTATTGACTACCATACCCTGTGCCACTTCAGTGACGCAGGCGGGAGCCAGGTTACGTCGTCCGTCTACTTCGACTACACATACACGGCAACTGCCCGGTTTATTCTCAATATTCATGTTGTGGAGCTCCATATGACAGAGGGTAGGAATTTCGATTCCCACTTTGCGGGCAGCTTTAAGGATGGTAGTACCTTTTTCTACACTCACCACTTTATTGTCAATGCTTAATTCGATCATCTCCATTATACTAAGATTTTAGGTTCGAGTTGAATACTAATGGCATCAAAAGAACATTTTTCGATGCATTCACCGCAACGGATGCAAATATTGGAATCGATGTAATGCGGCATGCGTTTATCACCGGTGATGGCGTGTACCGGACAGCATCTTTTACAGGCAGCGCAACCTACGCATAATTCTTCGTTGATTACGTAATGGAAAAGATTTTTGCAATGGCCGGCACGGCATTTTTTCTCAACCACATGTTCGTAGTATTCGTCGTAAAAATTATCCAGGGTAGAAAGCACCGGGTTGGGAGAGGTTTGTCCCAAACCGCAAAGAGCTGTGTCTTTTATTATATAGCTGAGATTTTTTAGTTTTTCCAGGTCTTTCATCACTCCTTTGCCCTGAGTGATTTTTTCCAGAATTTCGTACAAGCGTTTATTGCCGACCCGGCAAGGGGTACATTTACCGCAGGATTCTCCGACTATAAAATCAAGGTAGAATTTTGCTACCGAAACCATGCAATCGTTTTCGTCCATGACGATCATTCCTCCGGAACCCATCATGGAACCCGCGGCGATCAGATTTTCATAGTCTATGGGCGTATCCAGGTGTTTCTCAGTCAGACAACCGCCCGAAGGGCCTCCGGTTTGAACCGCTTTGAATTTTTTGTTTTCTTTAATTCCTCCGCCAATCTCGAAGATGATTTCTCTCAGAGTGGTACCCATAGGGACTTCGATAAGCCCCACATTATTGATTTTACCTGCCAGGGCAAAAACTTTGGTGCCTTTGGAATTTTTGGTCCCGATGGACGAGAACCATTCCGGGCCTTTAAGGATGATAGGAGCTATGTTGGCAAAAGTCTCCACATTATTTACGTTGGTGGGTTTTTTCATAAAACCGCTGGTGGCCGGGAAAGGTGGTTTATTGGTGGGCTCTCCGCGCTTTCCTTCCATGGAATGTATAAGGGCTGTTTCTTCACCACAAACAAAAGCACCCGCACCGTAGCGGAGCTTAATTTCGAAATTGAAACCGCTGCCCAGAATGTTTTTACCCAGCAAGCCCCATTCCATAGCTTGATCGATAGCTATTCTTAATCGCTTGATAGCCAATGGGTATTCTGCTCGTATGTAAATAAGTCCTTTATCGGCTCCGATGCAATAACCGCAAATGGCCATGGCTTCGAGTACCGTATGGGGATCGCCCTCTAGTATGGAACGATCCATAAAGGCTCCCGGATCGCCTTCGTCGGCGTTGCATACGACGTATTTTTGATCAGATTGACTTTTTGAAGCAATTTCCCATTTGAGTCCTGTGGGGAAACCGGCTCCTCCGCGTCCTCGCAGGTTGGATTGTTTTATAATATTGATGCACTCCTGAGGGCTGTATTCTTTTATTACTTTACCCAGGGCCTGATAGGCATCCCGGGCAATAGATTCGGTTATGTTCTCCGGGTCAAGCAAACCGCAGTTTCGCAAGGCAATACGCAGTTGCTTGTGCTTTTTGACATGTGTTTCCATCGTATTATGTTTAATCGATTGTACTGTAATTCCGGGGAATGACTCCCTCTGTTAATTCTCCCTTTTTAATATACTTTTCAATAATTTCATCGGCTTTGTCGGTATTCACATACCCAAAGATTATGGCTTCTCTGCCCGGTAATTTTACTTCAATAGTGGGTTCTGCATAACAATAGCCCATGCAGCCCGTTTGGGTAACCACCGAGGGAATATTCCGCTTGCCGAGTTCTGCTGTCAGAAAATCCTTGATGGTGCGCGCACCGGATGCAATACCGCAGGTTGCCATTGCGACCTTAATTTGCACCTTTTTCTCGGGATTGCCTGGATCATCCTGCCGGGATAAGCTTGATTTAAGTTCATCCCTTTTGTTTTTGAGTTCATCAAAAGATTTTATTCGTGCCATAAAATATAAGTTAGTAGAGTAATAGAATTTTTATGGAAGTATACTTTTTTTACCAAACAGATAGGTGGCTCTTTTTTAATAATTAATGCAAAGATATACGCGATTATTGTTATTAAAGAATTATTTCTTTAATAAATTCTCTGTTTTTCAACATATAATTTGAAAAAGGGAATAAAAAAACGACACTTCAGCTGGATAGTAAAGTGCCGTTTTATTAATAAATAATTCGATAATTTATTTCACAATAAGAACATCGAATTTTCTTTGTCGGGGTAACAAGATTCGAACTTGTGACCCCCTGCTCCCAAAGCAGGTGCGCTAACCGGACTGCGCTACACCCCGAATGT
>CAZAUQ010000028.1:3363-30307 GCA_964488495.1 uncultured Bacteroidales bacterium | reverse complement strand
ACGAAAACTACGTGGAACAACACTTACGTTATTCTAAGGATTATGCTGCCTTACCTGTTCAAAACTAATTGTAAGCACACGTTGGTTTTGTGCCTGACAATGATCTTAGTATCGGCTTACAGCCTCCGGGCCGAGACAACAACAAGCTCCGAAGAAGAAGTGAAAGCCTGCATGCGTAAGGCCACCGCTTTTATGATGGATAAGGTAAGCGTCGGGGGCGGTTTTGTCGGCAGCTATCTGCCGGATTTCTCCCGCCGCTGGGGTGAACTCGAAGCATATCCCTCCATGATCTGGATTGACGGCCCTACTCCTGGCATGGGCAACGCCCTGTTGGATGCTTACCTTGCTACCGAAGACGAATATTACTACCAACAGGCCTGCCGTGTGGCCGAGGCTTTGATAGCGGCTCAATTGCCTTGCGGAGGATGGAATTACATCTTTGATTTTGCCGGTGAAGAATCTCTCAGACAATGGTATGCCACTATAGGCAAAAACGCCTGGGGAGTGAGCGAATACAATAATTATTACGGCAACGCCACTTTCGACGACCAGAACTCATACAAGCCGGCTAATTTCTTTTTGCGTATTTATTTGCTCAAAAAAGATCCCCGGCACAAACAAGCCCTGGAAAAGGCCATTGATTTTTTCCTCCAAAGTCAGTATCCCAACGGAGGCTGGCCACAACGCTATCCTCTCAGGTACGATTTCCCCGCCAAAGACGGCAGCCCCGATTATTCCAGTTTCATAACACTCAACGACGGAGTGATGGAAAATAACATTGAATTCATGCTGCGCTGCTATTATTTGCTCAACGATGAACGCTGCCTCCGTGCAGCCCAAAAGGGCATGGATTGTCTGCAATTGTTGCAACAACCCACTCCAGCAGCAGGCTGGGCCCTACAATACAATCTGGACATGCAACCGGCTAAAGCAAGGGATTTCGAACCGACTTCGGTTTGTGTATCAACCACCTATGGAACAGTGATGCTGATGATGGAGTATTATCGCCTGACCGGAGAAAAAAAATACTTACAAGGTCTGCCTGCCGCTCTCCGTTTTTTGGACGAAGTAGCATTCAACGACAGTATGTTACAACTGATTGGAAACAGCAACCCCCAAAGAGGCAGGCTTTGTCCCCGCATGGTGATCCCCGGCAGCTTTACACCTCTGTTTTTGCACCGCAAAGGTTCTCATATTGTAAACGGCGATTATTACGTTGACCAAAACCCCTTCAACACCATTGCTCATTACTCTTCGTTCTGTACTGTGAACACTGATCTTTTGCGCAGCAGATACGAAAGCCTGATGAACCAGTCTGCAGATGAACTAAGTCAGGCCTCTCCCCTTCTGCATCCGGAACTCCGGGAGCCTTTGCTTGAACAATTTGTGTACAACAAAAGACCCGAAGGTATGCGTAACTTCCTGTATTCGGATCAGACTAATTCTGAGGAAAGGATTCAGGAGATTCTTACTTTGTTGAACGAAGAAGACTATTGGCCTGCTCCCCTGGTGTTGACTACCAATCCCTATATTGGTGAAGGAAGCGTCGACGACCCTGTGCCGGAGCTATACGAAGAAACCATGAAACATCCCTTCAATACACAGTTTTACCGTTCCGAAAATCCACCACTGGGCATCTCGGTCAATACCTATATTCAACATATGGGCACATTGAAGCAATACTTGCTCAGTCAAAAAAAGAACTCAAATGAAAAATAGTCTTTACCTCCTTTTAATCCTCTTGTTGAGTGCCTGTCAGTCCAAACAGAGCAAAGTTCAGGACTGCATCGACTGGAAAGTGGCAGAACTTCCGGGTGTAGAATATCAGCTGGGAGAACCGCAATTGATCGATACCAGATTGGGGCAAGCCGTTCAGTTTCTTGGAAACGAAGCTTACTTTTTAAATGCCAATCCGCTCAGCGGCATGGAAGAAGTGACGGTCGAGGTTATTTTCAGGCCCGATGCCGACGGACTCTTTGAACAACGATTTTTGCATATGGGTGAGATCTCGGGCGAACGCATCATGCTGGAGACCAGGGTAAAACCAGACGGAAACTGGTATTTCGATGCCTATGTGAAACGTCCCGACGGCGAAGGCTGTGCTTTAATTGATTCCAACCTGACCCATCCGGCAGAACAATGGTATCACGCAGCCTTTGTCTGCCGGAAAGACAGCTTGTTTTCTTACGTAAACGGCCAGAAAGAAAAGACAGCTGCTTTCGCCTATCAGACCATAAACAAGGGTATTGCCTCTGTCGGGGTACGTCAGAACAAAGTTTGTTTTTTTAAGGGACAAATGTACCGCATCCGCATCACGCCCAAGGCCCTTAAACCTGAAGAATTTTTACAAGATCATTTAATTCTGAATAGTATGAACAGTCCTTCCTTTTTGATGGAAAAAGAGCTGCCCTGGACCGATTTGGGCGGGGGAGTTAAAAGACAAATCCTTGGCTATAACCAAGACATTATGCTGGTGAAAGTTGCCTTCGAAAAAGGCAGCATCGGAGCGGCACACAAACATCCGCACACCCAGTCTTCGCTCTGTGTCAACGGCAAGTTCGAAGTGGATATCGAAGGCCAACGTTCCGTTGTGTCTGCCGGAGATGGTTTTTATGTAGCGCCAGACCAGGTGCATGGAGTTCGTTGTCTTGAAGCCGGTATGCTTCTGGATGCCTTTGCTCCCTGCCGCGAAGATTTCTTGCCTTAATGCCGGGATTGATAGATAGAAACTGATATGAAACAAATAGCCATACAAGGTATTTCGGGCTCCTACCACGATATAGTGGCACGCCATTTTTTCGAAAACGAAGAAGTAGAAGTGCTGGGATGTAAAACATTCAAAGACGTGTTTGCTACCATGCGCAAAGACAGCAACATACTGGGAGTGATTGCCATCGAAAATACCATAGCAGGCAGCCTGCTGCAGAATCACAACCTGCTGAGAGACAGTGAAACTGCTATCATCGGGGAATTCAAACTCAGAATCAGCCATTGCCTGGCTGCCTTACCAGGGCAAAGCTTCAAAGACATACTTGAAGTGCATTCTCATCCCATAGCCCTGATGCAATGCGAAGATTTTCTGGAATTGCATCCCGAATGGACCGTAGTAGAAAGCGAAGATACCGCCACCAGTGCCAAAATTATAGGCAATAAAAAGATTATGGGCAGGGCAGCCATTTGCAGCCGTCAGGCCGCCGAAATTTACGGGCTGGAAGTGCTTGAGGCCGGCATCGAAACCAACAAACGCAATTTTACCCGTTTTTTGGTTTTGGCCGATCGCTGGAACGCCGAAAAATTTAACGTCAACAAGAAGATCGACAAAGCTTCGATGGTTTTCTCCACTCACCACCAGGAGGGAGCCTTGTCACAGGTATTATCGGTGTTGTCGTATTACCACAACAACCTGACCAAAATTCAATCCATACCCATTATTGGCCATGAATGGGAATATTTGTTTTTTATTGACCTTACTTTCGAAGATTACCTCAAATTTAAGCAAAGTCTCGAAGCTATACGTCCCCTGACCAGCAACCTGAAAGTGCTGGGTGAATATCCGGTGGGCAGGCAAATGCTTTGAATAAAAATACAGAGATTCCTAAATTCTCGCTCAAAAGCGGTATTTTTTGAGTCTTATTTTTTATATTTGCTGATTATTGAGAGGAAATCAAAAGAGTTGAAATGGAAATTATAGAAGTAACTACTCCTGCTTTGCGTAAAGAGTTTGCGCTCTTATCTTTTCGTTTATACAAAGGAAATTCCTGTTGGGTGCCTCCCCTTCTAAAGTCAGAGATAGACAATATCAATCCCGCCGTCAATCCCTTTTTTCGTTTTTGCGACGCCAAATTTTGGATAGTTCAACAAAACGGTCTTACAGTTGGACGCATTGGAGCCATTATTCATTATGCCTACATCGAAAAGACCCAGGAAAAATACGGGCGTTTCACCAGGGCAGAATTCATCGATGATAAAGCAGTGGTTGACGCTTTGTTTGAAACAGCCGAAAACTGGATAAAATCCAAGGGAATGAGCGGAGTGATGGGGCCTCTGGGTTTTTCAAACCTCGATACTCAGGCTATGCTCGTCGAGGGCTTTGATCAGGTAGCTTCGGTAGCTTCGGTCTATCACCTGCCTTATTACAAGGAACATATGGAACGTCTGGGTTACAGAAAAAAAACCGACTGGATAGAGTTTCGTTTAAGACTTACACCAGAGATTCCCGAAAAGGCTGTCCGGCTGGCAGAAGTCATACAACAGCGATATCAACTCAGCGTTATTCGCATGAAGTCCAAACACATTATGAAAAGATTCGGCCGGGAAATTTTTCAACTGCTGAACAAGTCTTTTTACGAACTCTTTTCTTTTGCTCCCCTGGACGAAAAAATGATTGACCATGTGCTAAACAATTACCTGCCGGTAATCAATCCGGAATACGTGCACATCGTCATTAACAACGAACAAAAAGTGGTCGGCTTTATCGTTCCTGTGCCTTCGCTGAGCAAATCCATGCAAATTGCCAAGGGCAGATTGGGTCTGCGGGCCATTTGGTCTATAACACGCAGCCGCAAAAAAAACAATACCGTCGATCTTTTTCTGACAGGCATCGATCCCGACTATCAGACCAAAGGTGTAGCCAGCCTGCTTATCACGAAGGCTCAGGAAGTGATGATTAAAAACAAAATTACTACCGTTGAAACTACGGGCATACTCGAAGACAATTTTAAAGCCATACAGCACTGGAAAAATTACGAACATGTGCAAAACAAACGCAAACGTTGCTTTGTAAAAGACTTTGATTAACAGAAATCTGACAAAAGAAAGTAAGAATTACTACTACAATTTGTTTTTAACGTAGCGATCCATCTGGCGGCGATCGTCCTTTTCTTTGATGCTTTCGCGTTTATCGTAGGCTTTTTTGCCTTTGGCTACAGCAATTTCCAATTTTGCCCAGCCTTTTTCATTGATAAAGAGTTTCACCGGGACTATAGTGAAACCTGTTTCCCGGGTCAGCCGATCTATTTTACGTAATTCTCTTTTGGTCAGCAGGAGCTTGCGGTCACGGCCGGGATTGTGGTTGTTGTAGGTACCATTGTCGTATTCGCTGATCTGAAGATTTTTAATCCAGAGTTCGCCTCTGATCATCAGGGCGTAGCTATCCGACAGATTGGCTTTGCCCAGGCGTATGGATTTAATTTCGGTACCTGTCAGGACCATACCGGCCGTAAAACGGTCCAGCAATTCAAAATTGAAGGTGGCACGTTTATTTTTGATGGATATGTCCCTGGATAATTTCATTAGGATAGACCTGGCAACAACTTGATAAGGATAAATTCAATCAGTACCGGAGACAGCATGATTACAAGTATTGTCAAAGCAGTAAAACGGCCTCTTTGCCTGCCGGGCATTTCATACAGCCCGCCTGATGCCTCCCATACGATGTACACTGTGTAAACGACAAATATATACAGAAAAAACAAGTCCTTGACAAGGAAAGTAAAAATACGCACAAGCAACAATGGAGTCAGCGAATACACACAGAGCTTTTCGGCCTTGATTTTGTCGGGAGCCAGACCCAGCCAGCGAACGAACAAACGATCCAGTACATAAGAAGACAGAAAGTAAGAAGCAAAATAAGCCGTAAAAACCCGTATAAAAGACTGAATGCCCAGTCCCAATTCAATCCGGAAAGTTTCCTGAGTGTGTATAATAGGGCTAAAAAATGCTGCCAGGCCAACAAAGGTCAATAAAGGATAAAAATAAGCACTCAGATAGGGCTTATTTTCTGTCGTGTCTGCAGTTATCTCCTTCCAGGCAGCAGCAGGAGCTGTAATAATCCGCCAGATGCGACGGAAAAAGGCTTTATTCATTGTTATTTATAAGCAGTGATTCTACTTTTGATAAACGTTCTTTGAGTTCATCCAATTTGCTCAGCCTGATACTCAAACTCATCGAACAAAGTTCTTCGTATTGAGGATCGAGGATTTTAGCTCCGCAGTCTTTGATGATGCTCATCACTTCGTTGGTATAGGGATACTCAAAACTGAGGCTGATTCCGACGTCCAGGGTTTTCTCCAGGATTTTGGCATTAGACAATGCTGCAGCTGCAGCTGTTTTATAAGCGGAAGTCAGACCTCCGGTACCCAATAATACTCCTCCGAAGTAACGTACCACCACTACTAAGACATTGCTCAGTCCAAAAGAACGGATTTGGCCTAATATCGGGCGTCCGGCTGTTCCCGAAGGTTCACCGTCGTCGTTGGCTCTGTACTGCTCTCCTTCGGTCCCCAGCATGTAGGCATAACAGATATGGCGGGCATCGAAATAGCTTTTTCTGAATTGCTCCAGTTCAAGATATACTTCATCCAGCCCTTCTACAGGAAGGGCAAATGCCAGAAATTTGCTGCCTTTGTCTTTGTAGAGGCCTTCGCTGCGATTGGCTATGGTTCTGTATACATCAGTCATAGTATATTGCAGACGTTCAGGACTTTTCAGTCATCCAGGGTATGTATTACCAGTCCTGAACGTAATTTAGGTTCAAACCAGGTGGTTTTGGGAGGCATTATGTTGCCGCTGTCGGCAATATCTATGAGTTGTTTCATCGATACCGGGTACAAAGCCAGCGCCAGTGCCATTTCTCCACTATCCACACGACGTTCCAGCTCTTTAAGGCCACGGATGCCACCGACAAAATCGATGCGTTTATCGCTGCGTAAATCCTTGATGCCCAATATTCGATCCAGTATCAGCCGGGATGAAACGCTGACATCCAACACGCCTATGGGGTCGTTGTCGTCGTATCTTCCGGGCCTGGCTGTGAGTGAATACCATTCCCGGTCGATATAGAGCCCGAAGTTGTGCAAAAAGGACGGTTTATATAGCTGCGAACCTTTGTACTCAATGATAAAATCTTCTTCGAGAGCTAACAGGAACGATTTTTTGTCGTGCCCGTTCAGGTCCTTGACTACTCTGTTGTAATCAATGATCTGCAATTGATTATCGGGAAAACAAACGGCCAGAAAGTAATTGTATTCCTCTTGTCCGTTATGGGCGGGATTTTTTTCTTTCTTTTCATTGCCCACCAGGGCTGCGGCGGCTGTGCGGTGATGGCCGTCAGCTATGTACAGAGCGGGCATTTGTTCGAAACAGCGACTGACAGTGTTGATGCTTTCGTCGTCATCGATGAGCCAGAATTGATGGCCAAAGCCGTCGGGAGCCGTAAAGCGGTAAACAGGCTTTTGCTTAACATGTTCTGCCACCAGCTTGTCCAGGACTTCCTGAGCAGGATAAGCCAAAAACACCGGTTCAATATTGGCATTGTTCACCCTGACATGCTTCATACGATCTTCTTCCTTGTCGCGACGGGTTAATTCGTGTTTTTTGATGCGACCGCTCATGTAATCCTCCACACAGGCACAAACCACTAAACCGTATTGGGTTCTGCAGTTCATTGTCTGGGCGTAAATGTAATACATGGGCTTGTTGTCTTGCAGCAACCAGCCTTTTTGACGAAAGAGATCAAAGTTTTCTCTGGCCTTGACATAGACCTTAGGATCGTGTTCATCTGTTCCCCGGGGAAAATCTATCTCAGGTTTAATGATGTGATAGAGAGAATACTCGTTGTTGGCAGCTTCCTGTCTGGCCTCAGCTGAATTTAATACATCGTAAGGCCGGGATGCCACTTTTTCTACCAGATTCTGTGGTGGTCGCCAGCCTTTGAAAGCTCTGATTTTTACCATGCTGATTAGGGATTGACTCTGAACGTCTGATTACCTTCTTTAAAGAAACTTACAATTTGTTTGGCTGCTGCGATGCCTGCATTAATATTTGCTTCGGCTGTCTGAGCTCCCATTTTTTTGGGAGTAGAGAAATAACGACCGGCGAATTTTTCGGCAAATTTGGCATCAGCGGCGGGCATGATATCGGTAATATACTTAAAATCAATTCGCTTCTCCATAAACATCATCAAAGATGTTTCATCGATCACTTCTTTGCGGGCGGTATTCACCAGTATGGCGTTTTTGGGCATGCGGCTCAGGAGTGCCCCGTTTATGCAATTGCGGGTTTCGTTGGTAGCGGGAATGTGCAGGGAAACAATCTGACATTTTTCGTACAATTTTTCTACATCGCACAAGACTTTTACTCCGTCTTTTTCAATGTCTTCCCTCCGGCAATAGGGATCATAAGCATAAACTTCCATGCCGAAACCTTTGGCGATGCGGGCTACGTTGCGCCCCACATTGCCGTAGGCATGAATACCCAACACTTTGCCTTTCAATTCTGTACCGGAAGTTCCATTGAACATATTACGCATCGCGTATACCATCATACCCAGGGCCAGTTCGGCCACTGCATTGGCATTTTGGCCGGGAGTATTCATTACGCAAATACCCTTTTCGCTGGCTGCTTCCAAATCGACGTTGTCGTATCCGGCTCCGGCGCGGACCACAATCTTTAAATTTCCGGCTGCTTCAATAACCTGACGATCTATGATATCGCTGCGAATAATTACGCCGTCGGCCTGGGAGACAGCTTCGATGAGGCTACTTTTTTCGGTGTATTTTTCGAATAATTCAAAACCGAAACCGGCTCCTTGTATCACTTCGCGTATGCCCTTGACAGCAACAGGAGCAAAAGGCTTGTCTGTAGCAACTAATACCTTCATAATTATTTTTTTAATTTGGCAAAACTTCTCATGGTATCTACCAGCGCCTGTACACTGGACAGAGGCATGGCATTGTAAATGGAAGCACGGAACCCGCCAACCGAACGGTGGCCTTTGATGCCTACCATACCGGCTTCAGAGGCGTATTTATTAAATTCGTCCTCGAGCTCTTCGTAGCCTTCGGCCATCACAAAGCAGACATTCATAATGGAACGATCTTCTTTGCAGGTAACGGTGCCTTTGAATAAGGGATTGCTGTCGATTTCGTCATACAGCAGAGATGCCTTTTGCTTATTCATTTTATATATAACTTCAATACCGCCGAGCTCTTTGTACCAAAGCAGTGTTTGTAAGGCTGCATAAATGGGAACAACCGGAGGAGTATTGAACATGGATTCGTTTTCGACATGGGTTTTGTAGTTGAGCATGGTCGGAATGGGACGGCTCACTTTGCCCAGTGAGCTTTTGCGTACAATTACCAGGGTTACGCCTGCAGGAGCCAGGTTTTTCTGGGCTCCGGCAAAAATCATATCGTAAGAGCTGAAGTCGATGGGACGCGAAAAAATATCCGAAGACATATCGGCTATCACGGGAACACCAGGATGGGGATCTTCGTGCAATTCGGTACCAAAAATGGTATTGTTGCTGCAAAAGTAGAAATAATCCACGTCCGAGGGAACTTTATAATTCTTGGGTAAGTAAGTATAGTTGTCGGCTTTGGAAGAACCCACCACCTGAACTTCTCCAAACAATTTTGCTTCTTTGATAGCCTTCGATGCCCAGGAACCGGAATCAAGATAGGCGGCTTTGGTTTCTAAAAAATTAAAGGGAGCCATAGCAAATTGCAAACTGGCACCTCCACCCAGAAATATAACTTCGAAGTCTTCGGGAATATGGAGTAATTCCTTGATCAAGGCGCGTGCCTGATCGCAAACAGCTACGAACTGCTTGCTGCGGTGTGAGACTTCCATCAGTGAAAGACCTGTGCCTTCGAAGTTGATAATGGCATCCGCGGTCTGCCGAATAGTGTACTCACTCAGGATAGATGGTCCTGCATAGAAATTATGCTTTTTCATACCAAAATATTAAAATGAATTGAAGCTAAGAAAACGCTGCGAAATTAGTGATTTATTTTCTTACGACAAGACTTTAGTTTTATTTATTTAGTTTGTATTTTTGTGATTCTTGTTTCATCACCGACAAGCTACTTATCAAGATGGCTAAACCCCTGGCAGAAAGAATGCGCCCTATGACTCTGGATGACTATGCCGGCCAAAAGCACCTGGTTGGCGAAGGAGCCATTTTACGAAAAATGATCGATTCCGGCACGCTGTCGTCTTTTATTCTCTGGGGACCTCCGGGTGTGGGCAAGACCACTTTGGCCAGCATAATAGCCTATAAACTGGAATGCCCCTTTTACAGTCTGAGTGCCGTCAACGCAGGAGTAAAAGACGTACGTGAACTCATA
This sequence comes from uncultured Bacteroidales bacterium, assembly GCA_964488495.1. Taxonomy (GTDB): domain Bacteria; phylum Bacteroidota; class Bacteroidia; order Bacteroidales; family UBA1402; genus UBA1402. The sequence goes on along the minus strand of CAZAUQ010000028.1, from coordinate 20,180 downwards.
GAAACAGCCAAAAACAACCGGCTGTTTCAACAAAAAACTCCCATCCTTTTCATTGACGAAATACATCGCTTCAGTAAATCACAGCAGGATTCCCTGTTGGCTGCCGTAGAACAGGGCATAGTCGTCCTGATAGGAGCTACCACCGAGAATCCCTCGTTCGAAGTCATCACTCCCCTGCTCTCGCGCTGCCAGGTCTATGTGCTGAAATCGCTCGAAGAACAAGACCTGCAGGAATTGCTCGACAGAGCCCTAAACAAAGACCCTGAGCTCAAAAAGCGCAAGATTCTGCTCAAAGAAAGCGGCCAATTATTTCATTTTGCCGGGGGTGATGCCCGCAAGCTGCTCAATACGATTGAACTGCTCACCCAGTACCAGCCTGAAGATCCTGTAATTATCGACGACGAAAATGTTATTGCAAGCATCCAGGCCAATCCAATGGCATACGACAAAAACGGAGAAATGCATTACGACATCATCTCTGCTTTTATCAAATCTATCCGCGGAAGTGATCCCGATGCAGCCGTCTACTGGCTGGCCAGGATGGTCGAAGGAGGCGAAGACCCCAAATTCATTGCTCGCCGCATGCTGATTTCCGCCTCCGAAGATATCGGGCTGGCCAATCCCAATGCTCTGCTGCTGGCTAATGCCTGTTTCGATGCCATCCATAAAATCGGTTGGCCCGAAAGTCGTATTATCCTGTCGGAAACCGCTGTGTATCTGGCCTCAAGCCCCAAAAGCAATTCAGCCTATCTGGCCATAGAAAAAGCCTCGTCCGTGGTACGTCAAACAGGCAATCTCAGCGTGCCTCTGCATCTGAGAAACGCTCCCACCCAACTTATGCAAGACCTTGATTACGGCAAGAACTACAAATATGCCCACGATTACCAAAACAATTTTACGGAACAAGACTACCTGCCTCCCGAAATCAAGGACAAAAGCCTTTGGGAACCCCAGCAGAATGCCTCGGAAATCAAGTTGAAAGACTTTTTGAAAAGGCTCTGGAAAAACAGGTTTCAATAAAATCGGGCTGAGGTCCTGAAATCCGGTTTCAATAAATGCCCGGCGCAGAAGCAATAGAGCGGAATTCCTTGGGTGTGGTGCCGGTCTTATGCCTGAAAAAAGTGGAAAACTGTCCGGTACTCTCAAAATTCAGTTCGTAGGCAATTTCGGTGATGGATTTCTCGCTGTTCATAAGCATATCTTTGGCATGTTGCAAACGCAGGTTCATTTGAAATTGAGCCGGCGAAATGCCTGTGTATTTTTTAAAAGCTTTTCTGAACCAGGAATAACTAACCCCCAGTTGGGAGGAAATGTCTTCCGGAGCCTGGGGCGATGACATCTGTTCACGCATCATTATCCTGGCCTGGTTGATCTTGTCTACTACCGATTTATTGCTGATGACTGTATTACGCGATTTAAAATACAACAAACCAAGCATATGCCTGACTATGCCCGAAATTATTTGCTGATAAGCCTGGTTCTCCTGTTCGGCATAACTGATAATTTGTTGGTACAAAGAAACGAACTCATCGTTGATGCCAAGCTTAAAAATAGGTACATCTTTTTTGAAAAAGCCTTGTTGTAGTATGGAGCGGGCATGCGCACCGTTGAAACCTACCCAGAATTCATCCCAGCCGGTCTCTTTGTTGAAACTGTAATTATGCCATTCCTGGGGAAAAAGCATAATTATGGTTCCGGCTTCGATATTGGTTTTGGCCAGAGAGGCGGATTGAAAAAAGCCACTGCCTTTTACTACAAACAAAAGTTGAAATTCATCCAGCACCCGGCCATGTTTCGTATTGAAGGCATAAGAGCTCAGATGTTTGTTCAAATAAGGATTAATGCTGGAATGGGGTTTTATGCTTTGAAATCCGCAAGTGGTCACATAAAGTCCCCATTTGTGATCTATTTCATTAACCGTCAGGTAATTGATGTGATTTTCTTCGATTAATGCCATCTTGCTGTATTCTAGTTAAACACCTAAATGTCAATTTTATAAGAATTTATGTCATTATTTGCAAACAACTTTTGATTCCGGTGCCTATTTTTGTTTATTCTATAATTCTTATTTATTTATCGGGAATGAACAAGCAAATATACATTTTTAAGATTGAAATTCAAGCCTTAAACCAAAAATTAAGGTTTTTGCTGTTATTACTTTCTTTCTTTTTATTGATTTCAGGTAGCAAAGCCCAAAGTCCTTTCTTCAAAGCAAGCGACCTGAGTCAAACCTGGGTGTATTATTATCCCGAACACTGGCCTGAAAACCAATGGGAAAGAGATATGAAAAACATAGCCGATCTAGGCTTCGAAGGCGTCCACATGGGCGAATTTGCCTGGGCTCAGCTGGAACCCCGGGAAGGCGAATATCATTTTGAATGGCTGGACAAAGCCATTGGTCTTGCCGATAAATATCAACTCAAAGTCATTTTGTGCACCTCCACAGCCACTCCTCCCGTCTGGCTGAGCAGAAAATATCCGGAAATTCTGATCAAAAACGAAAACGGGAATTACGCCGATCACGGTGCCCGGCAACATGCCTCTTTTTCCAGTCCCAAATACCGTGAGCTGGCCCTCAGGACCATCGAAGAACTGGCCAGACATTACGGCAGCGATACCAGGGTCATCGGCTGGCAACTGGATAATGAACCTTCGGTGCAATACGACTACAATCCGGCCGCTGCTACAGAGTTCAGAACTTTTCTGCAGAATAAATACAACACAATCGATGCCTTGAACCAAGCCTGGGGCACCGCCTTTTGGAGCCAACTGTACAACAGTTTCGACCAGATCAACATCCCCCTGATGAAACAACAGTTTATGAACCATCATCAGATTCTGGATTATATGCGATTTGCCGCTCAACAGACAGCCTCTTTTCTGGATATGCAAAGCCGCTGTTTAAAAAAACACATCACTGTACAGCAATTTATAACCACCAATTATATACCCAATTACGAAGAAGGCCATATCGGCTTGTGCAAGGAATTGGATTTTCATTCTTACACCCGCTACATGGTTTATGGCGAGAACAAAGGCCTGGGCCGCAAAGGATTTCGCGTGGGAGAACCTCTGCGCATAGCCTTAGCCAACGATTTCTTCCGACCGATCGACAATCTTTACGGTGTGATGGAACTCCAACCCGGTCAGGTAAACTGGGGCAGCATCAACAGCCAGCCCCTGCCCGGAGCCGTGCGCTTGTGGTTATGGAGTGTTTTTTCCGGTGGCAGTCGGTTTGTCTGTACCTATCGTTACCGCCAGCCCTTATTCGGAACGGAACAATACCATGCAGGTATCGTCGGTACAGATGGTGTAAGCCTGAGCAGCGGAGGTGAAGAGTTTCGTACCTACATGCAGGAACTGGATATACTTCGTCAGCAATATACTCAAAAACGCGGCAAGCTCGATTATCCTGCCAAAGTGTCCATACTGTATAATCACGAAAACGCCTGGAGCATCCGTAACCAAAAGCAAAATCAACACTGGAATACGCAAAAGCATATTTTAAGTTATTACAGCGCCCTGAAATCCTTTGGTTCCAAAGTTGATATCATCAGAGAATCGGACGATTTCAGCAGCTATCCTCTCCTTGTTATTCCTGCATATCAGCTCATAGACGATGAGCTGGTGACCCGTTGGAAAGACTATGTAAATGCAGGAGGTCATATCGTTTTCACCTGCCGTACCGGCCATAAAAACCGCAACGGTGCCTTGTTCGAAACAAAATTCGGCGAAAAACTAAACGAACTTACCGGAGCAGAGATGCTCTTTTTCGATTTATTGCCGCCCGAAGCCGCCGACTCGGTATTTATGGGACTAAATGCCTATGCCTGGCACACCTGGGGAGAAGTCTTTAAACCGGCCCCGGGTACCGAAGTATGGGCACATTACCGGGGAGATTTTTACACAGGTGATGCCGCCGTATTGCACAAGAGTCACGGTAAAGGAAGCGTCACTTATGTTGGAGTCGACACTGAAGACGCCGGGTTCGTAAAAAATGTTTTGGCCAAAGTGTACGACCGGATAGGTTTGCCCCGTATGGAGTTACCCCAGGGCCTTATCGTTGAATTTCGTGACAATTTTGGCATAGCCGTCAATTACAGTGACTACAGTTGCGAGTTCCCGCTGCCCGGGAACGCAGAAATCATCATCGGAAAGCCGACGTTAGAAACCGCCGGTGTACTGATTTGGAAACTAAAAAAATAATATTCTTACTTACAGGAGAACCAACTGTCTATTGGCTCCTAATCATTAAAAAAAATAACTACTTATGAGAAAGTTGATATTTCTGCTTCCCCTTTTGTTGTCCTTACTGTCGTGTCAAAAAACCGTTTCACAGGATTTACCGGACAGAAACAAAGTCTTGGCCCTTATGGAACTGGCTAACAGTCATTTTATGCAGAAATGGCCCGATGTAGCCCAGGAGAGTTTTGTGCGTAACCGCTACCGGCCCAGCCATATCTGGACCAGAGGCGTGTACTACGAAGGACTGATGGCTTTGCACCAGATCAGTCCGCGCGACGAATATTACAACTACGCCTACGACTGGGGTAAGGCTCATAATTGGGGACTGCACCGGGGCAACACTACCAGGAATGCCGATAATCATTGTGCCGGCCAAACTTATATTGCTTTGTACAACATCAGTCCCGATCCCGCTCTGATCAAAAACATCAAAATCTCCATGGATATGCTGGTCAACACTCCCCAAAACAACGACTGGTCCTGGATTGATGCCATACAAATGGGCATGCCCGTCTTTGCACAACTGGGACAACTGACAGACGATGAGCGCTACTACGAAAAAGCTTACCAAATGTATATGTTCACCCGCAATCAACACGGCCCCCACGGCCTGTACAATTCCAAAGAGGGCCTTTGGTGGAGAGATGCGGATTTTTGTCCTCCTTATACCGAACCCAACGGCGAAGACTGTTATTGGTCCAGAGGCAACGGCTGGGTGTATGCAGCCCTGGCCCGATATATGGAAATCGCTCCCGCCGATGAAAAATACAAAGCTCAGTACCTGAAAGATTTCAGGTCCATGTCCAAAGCCCTGCTGGCCTGCCAGCGCGAAGACGGTTACTGGAACGTCAGTCTGCACGACCCCGGTCACTTCGGAGGCAAAGAAACTTCCGGAACTGCCCTCTTTGTTTATGGTATGGCCTGGGGTATTCGAAGGGGAATTCTGTCGGCCAAAACTTATCTGCCAGCCGTGCTCAAAGGATGGAAAGCCCTCGAAGAAGCAGTGCATCCCAACGGCTTCCTGGGCTATGTGCAGGGAACGGGCAAGGAACCCAAAGACGGTCAACCTGTAGGTTACGATATTGAACCTGATTTTGACGATTACGGCCTGGGCTGTTTTTTGCTGGCCGGCTCCGAAGTTTACAAACTGGATTTTGAATAAAGCCCTCCAACAGGCTTTTAATAGCTTATTGCAAAAAAACATTATTAGTGAAAAAACTATTATTATTCATATTACTTAGTCTGAGTGCTGTGTCGTTTTCGTTCAGTCAGCGATTGATGGAAAACCTCAACCGGGGTCTGGTGGCAGTTCAGGTTCCCTACGGCGTATTTGTTTCCTGGCGTATTATGGGTCAGGAATGGAACAATACACAATACAATATATACCGAAACGGTGTCAAACTGAACGCTGAACCCCTGAGCGTTTCGAATTTCCTCGACCAGGGAGGCAGTAGTGCTTCGAGTTATACCATCAGCCTGGTCAAAGAGGGTGTAGAAAGCCCGGAACCTGCCAATTGCCTGGTCTGGAATAAACAATACCTGGAAATTCCGGTGCGCAAGATTACCAAGAACGGCATCGACTACAGTTCGCTTTACGAATTGAACGACGCCACCGCTGCCGACCTGGACGGAGACGGTCAGTACGAAATCATAGTCAAGCGCATCAACAGCGACTTTTCGGTAGCCAACGACAGCGCCTTCAGCTATTTTGAAGCTTATAAACTGGACGGAACCCTGCTCTGGGCCATCAACATCGGTCCCAATCTGTTGAGCAGCGGACACGTTGAAACCAACATCGCTGCCTTCGACTGGGACGAAGACGGCAAAGCCGAAGTCATCATGCGGGCCGCCGACGGAACCATAGACGGCAAGGGCAATGTTATAGGCAGCCCGACAGCCAATTACCGTTCTTACGTCGATCAGTCTGCCAACATGCAGTTTATGAAAGAGGGTCCGGAATTCTTGTGTCTTTTCGACGGAGAAACGGGCGAATTGCTCGACAAAGTCGATTACATTGCCCGTGGCGACGTCAATGACTGGGGCGACGGTTACGGACATCGCGCCAATAAATTCTTTTTTGGTGCTCCCTATCTGGATGGACGTCATCCCAGCATACTCACCACCAGAGGTATCTATACCCGCATAGTGATGCGGGCCTACGACGTGGTCGACAAGAAATTGCAAAAACGCTGGCTGTCGGACTTTGATACCAACAACAGTTTATGGTCAGCCTACGCTTACCAGGGCAATCACAACTACACTATAGCCGATGTCGACGGCGATGGCCGGGACGAAATCGTCTACGGATCGATGACGGTCGACGACAACGGCCGCGGCCTGTATTCCACAGGCTACGGTCACGGCGATGCCATGCACGTCAGCGATTTTGATCCCTACCACCAGGGGCTGGAAATTTTTGCCTGCCTGGAAGCTTCTCCCCATTGGGGGGCAGCCTTCCGCGACGGCGCCACAACCGAAACCTTTATCAAATACGTCCGGGGCTCAGACTGCGGTCGTTGCATGGCAGCCAATGTTACTGACGATTATCCCGGAGCAGAACTCTGGGCAGACGGAAAAATGTGGAGTGCCACCACCAGAGAATTGATTGGCAGTTCCGGGGGCACGCAGAACTTTGCCATCTACTGGGACGGAGACCTGCTGAGAGAGAGCTTTGACTACACCAACGTCAATGATGTCACCGGAGGCTACGGTTACGGAACGCCGGCTGTGTTTAAATACAACAAGGGCAGTGTCAGCAATATATTCACTGCCACCGGCACAGCCACCAACAATTACACCAAGGGGAATCCCTGCCTGCAGGCAGACCTGTTTGGCGACTGGCGCGAAGAAATGGTTTTACGCAGTACCGATAATAATTTTCTTCGCATTTATACCAGCGTCAGCCCTTCTCCCTGGCCCATCTATACCCTGATGCACGATTACCAGTACCGACAGGCCATTTGCTGGCAAATGTGCGGCTACAACCAGCCTCCGCATACCAGTTTCTTTCTGGGCCTGGCCGAAGGCATTACCGCTCCGCCCCCTGCCTGGATCAGCAACGGTAAAACGGAAATTGACAGCCAGATTGTACTCAGTCATCAGGGAAAGGATCTCCTGCTGGCCAAAACTTCAGGAGCCGAAGTAGAGCTTGGTACAGTGGTCAGCCCGGCTTCCCTGCGGATGAATTCTCCGGGAGATTTCCGGCTCTACGGAGCCGGCCAATTGCAAGGCCCCATGACTTTGCATAAACAGGGAAGCGGCAGCCTAACCATCGAAGAAGCGCATTCTTACAGCGGAAACACCGAAATCTGGGATGGCCTGCTCATATTAAAAGGCAGCTTAACCAGCCCCCTGTTGCTGCATCGTTTTGCCGGACTAAATGCCTATAACTCCCTAAATGGAGGCCTGACGATGGAATACGGAGCTGTTTTACGCCCTGGAGGCCCCGAACAACAAAACGCCCTCAGCCTGAAATCACTCAAAATGGATCCGGGAGCCGTGGTGGAATTCAATCTTTCCGAAGAAAATTTCGCCTGCGACACCCTGCTTATCGAAGAAAACATGGAAATGAGCGAGGGAGCTGTATTCCGTTTCATTAAACCCACACAGGATTACAAACCCCTTGCAGGCGATTACCTGCTTGCCGGATTGAAGGGCACACTCTCGGCCGTACTGAGTAAAATTACAATAGAAGGCCTGCCCGGTATTGCCTGCTCGCTGCTGTACCAAAACGACAGCCTGTTTTTGCATATTGACGAACAACGACTTTCACAGAGCATACTCTGGCATGGCAAATACGACGGCATCTGGAACCTGAACGATGTCAGGAACTTCCTCATCGGCCAGGATACGGTAGAATTCGTCACCAACGACACCGTGATCTTTGATGCAAGTTCCAGCTCCAGAGTCGTGAATATCAGCGAAGAAGTCATACCCTCAGAGCTAAAGATACAAAGCGATTTGAATTATGTGTTCACAGGACAGGGAGGCATAGGCGGCAGCGCCTCGCTGGTCAAAGAAGGCCAGGGCAAACTCAGCCTGCTCAATACCAATCCCTATACCGGTAAAACCCTTATAAAAGGGGGAATAGTCGAAGTCAGCTCACTGGCTACTTCGCAGGGAGCCGGATCGCTGGGCGCCCTAAGCACGCTGGCAGACAACCTGAGCATTCAAAACGCTGCGGTATTAAAAACCAGCAGCAGCATGAATATGGAAAGCCCTCTGTATCTGGGCGAAAACGGTGGATGTCTGGATATTACCAACACCCTGACCATGAAAGGGGTCATTTCCGGCGGTACTTTGATTAAACAAGGCAATGGCATCCTCGAAGTGACAGCCGTCAACAAACATAAAAAGACAATTCTGGAAAGCGGTACACTCAAGGTGCTGGAAGAGCCCAATCTGGTAAACGGCTATTTTGGCGACACCCTGGTTTTGAAAGGCGGTGTAGTGATCTGCCTGGACAACAACAGTTCCTACAGCAGAGCCGACTGGAACATAGTCGTTCCAGAAGGTAAATCGGCCACCATCTATCTGGACGGACGTTGCGAATACCACGGCTCCCTGCAGGGCAGCGGCAGCCTGACCCTGAGTGCCCCCTATGTCAGGAATTATCTCTGTGGCAATTGGTCCGCTTTCGAGGGTCTGGTCAAGGCTACCAGTAAATCCAATTCCAGTTACGATCCTTCTTTTGATTTCAAAAACACCTACGGCTTACCCAAGGCCACTCTGGAGGTAATCGCCGGCACCACCGTCACCAGCCAAAGCGGAAGCTTCAAACTGGGAGCCGTGAGCGGCAGCGGTACCCTGGGCGGCTCCAATGCCTGGGAAATAGGTTACCTGAACAGCACCAACACCTTCGGCGGCACTATCACCTCTGCATTGACCAAGGTGGGCACAGGCACCCTGATCCTTTCCGGAGCCAACAACTACAGCGGAGACACCAACATCAACGGAGGCATACTCAGGGTAAACAACTCCGGCGCCAGCATCAGTGCCACGGGAACCGGCCGCCTGAACATCAACAACGGAGGCACACTCACCGGCAGGGGTTTTATGGACAACAACATCGTATACATCTACTCCGGGGGTCGTTTTGTGCCGGGAGCCTATTATCTGGGCGAACTGACATTGGACGGATCCATCTATCAAAATACGGGGGGAGTGTTGGAATTCCGGCTCAACTCAGCCACATCCCATTCGAGCATACAAGGTGTAAACCTGATGACTCTTAAAGGGACGCTGCGCATCTTGCTCAAAGAGGGTTACACGCCTTCGCTGGGCGACAGCTTTGAACTCTGGTCCTGCAAGACCTTCAGCAGCAGCCTTCCAGAACTGGAACTGCCGGACTTGCCGGCCAATCTGGCCTGGGACACCAGCCAGTTGTTCAGCAGCAGCGGCAAAATCAGCGTTACCGATGCCAATGGCCTTCAACTCAAGAGCTGGGACGAAGTTCTGGCTGTGCAGGTTGTCAGCATCAACGGTCTTACTGTCGCCAGCTTGGAGAGCAAAGCTACGGAATGGGAAAAGAATATCAGAGAGCTGAATCTGTCCAAAGGCATTTACCTGATCAAGCTCCAAAGCGGCAGAAACAGCCGGATTGTCAAGCATTACCAGCCTTGAGGCTGTTTAAATTCTAAAGTAAAGGGGCAAACAATCGCATCAAAGACTCCGCAAACCGTTTAAGCCTGGAACGTTTTTTCCATCGTTCCAGGCTTATTCTTTCACAATCCCGCTGATAATCAAGAAAAATTTCCTGAGCTCTGGCGGCGGCGGCTTCTCCGTATATAAAGGCTTCCACTTCGAGATTGTCTTCGAAACTGCGGATATCGGTATTAGCAGAACCCATTATGGTCAAAGCTCCGTCGATCACCATCATCTTGGAATGCAAAAAGCCCTGGGTATAATAATAGACCTTTACCCCCTGCTCCAGCATTTCGCGGATGTAGGAACGCGATGCCATTTGCACCAGAGGCAGATCGGAGCGTTTGGAAATCATCAGGCGTACATCCAGGCCCCTGATGGCCGCTGCCTGCAAAGCGTCAGCCAAAGATTCCGGGGGAATAAAATAGGGAGTCTGCACATAAATAGATTTTTCGGCACTGTAAAAAGCCTGGATCAAAGCATGCAAAATCTCGGGTTCCAGACTGCCCGGCCCGCTGCTTACCACCTGCAAAGCGTTGTTTCCGCAGGAAGCCGGCGAAGGAAAATAATCATCTTCCCAAAGAGCTTCGCCTGACAAACGCTGCCAGTTGGACAAAAAAACCGACTGCAACTGCAAGACCCCCGGACCGGCTATCCGGCAATGAGAATCGGCCCAGCGACCCCAGCGAAACCCGTTCACATAGCGGTCGCTGATGTTCATTCCACCTATGTAGCCGATCATGCCGTCTATAACGATCAATTTTCGGTGATCACGGTAATTGAGCCGCGCCGTCAAAGGCAGTATACGGACTTTTGAAAAAGCACGTATCTGTACTCCATTGTCTTCCAGTTCTTTGAAGTAAGCTTTTTTGGTTCTCCAACAACCCCAGTCGTCGTAAATGATTCTGACCTCTACCCCACTGCCTGATTTGCGTATAAGCAGATCCTTCAGAACATCACCCCAGAGGCCGTTTTCGAGGGCGTAATATTCCAGGTGAATAAAAAGTCTGGCTTCTTCCATGTCGGCCAACATTTGTCGGTATTTATCGGCCGCAAGGCTAAAAAACATCAGATCGTTGCCTCCCATCAAAGGAGCATCCTGAATGTTTTTGAGCAATTTGACGGGATTGACAAAAGCCCGGGGATACTCTTGTTCATCCAATACCCTGCTTTTGATCAAAAAGGCCTGGTCTTTGCCTCTGTATTTTCTTCTTTTGTAAGCGTACTTCTTGGTAAAATCCTGTCCTATAAAGAAATAGGCAATCAGTCCCAGCAGGGGCAGAAAAACCAACATCAGAATCCAGGCCACAGTCTTGAGCGGATTGCGGTTTTCGGAAATAATCACCAGTATCACCCCCAGCACCGTAAGAGCCACCAGAGAATATACAAGCTGCTGAATGATTTCGCTCACAACAAAAAGCTATTTAAAAAATAAGTCGCCTGATACTATTGTTCCAACAATTAAGGCATCACTTCCAGGCCTTCCCATTTCACTTTCCATTGGCCGTTGTCGGGAAAACCGGGATTCCTGCCCTCGCTGCCCTCCCAGCCGGCACACATCATGGCCACAGCCGTGAGCAAGCCTCCGTTGCCGGGCAAATACACCCTCAGGCGGCCGTCCTGGTAATTGTGTCCGTTGATCAGATAAGTATTGGTGCGCCTGTCCATGAGCAAAGCATCCACAGCCTTGTCGGGCAGGCCGATGCGGGCGGCACTCATGGCGGTCATGGGATAATCCCAGCCCCAGGTTTTGCCCCAGTTCCAGTTGTCCCAGATCCAGTTGAAAGTATTTATCATAATATCCTTGCGCACCAGCCTGGATTCGGGCATAACGCCCATAGCCGCCAACACGGCCATATGATCGGAGGTGTAACGAGTATCGATGTAAGTATCCGGAGCAGTTTCGGCAGCCAGATACAAGCCGTTTTCGTGCGCCAGGGGCGAAAGCTTGTCCAGCACAATCTCCCAGTCCATGTTTTTTGGTAATCCCAGGCGCAAACGCCATTGCTGAGCCACACTCAGGGCGTAATGCCAATAAGCCAGCTCAAAGGGAGAATTGATGGTTTCCGAAGCCCTGAGGGTTTCCTGAGCCGGAATGGCTCCCTGCAGAATATAGCGGTCTTCCAGGCCGTCGTAATCGGCAAAGTCTGCCATAAATTCGGCTGTTTTGAACACCAGGTCGCTGTATTTGATCAGAACCGAGCTGTCCTTTTGATGACGGAACAGTAATTCGGCCATATATATAATGTGCGGTTGTTGCCAGATCAAAAAGGAACCCACCTTCGAAGGGGCCTCCGTGGCCGAAGGATCGGTCATTTTCATCCAGCGCAGGCCTTTGAAACCCTGGCGTTGAGCTATATTCGCGGCATTTTTGGCCGCTGTCTTATACCAGCCCATGCTGCGTTCCAGCAATTCGGGCCGTCCCCAAAGGGCAAAATGCACCCCGTGCCACCAATGCATTTCCAGGTGGAATTTTCCGTACCAGGTATTGTAGGTAAGGCCGCTTTCCTGAGGCGGAAAGACACCGGCACATTGAATGGCCATCAAATACTGTGACAGCACCACCCGGCGCTCCAATTCAGCAGCCCGGGGATCGGTGCAATCAGAGAAATCGACGGCTCCACCGCTGAGCCAAAACTGATTCCAATAGTCTGAGGCTCTTTGGGCGACTCTTTGAAAGTCAAAACAGGCAGGGATTCCCCCGATTGCAAATTCTGTGGTCGCCGTTTCGGCCTTTTCTGCTGTTGCAGCAGCCTTCGCCTTTTCAGACGGCGGTGCTGCCAATGCCTCCGCTGATGTTTCTGCATTAAGTTCTACACCATCAATCTGCAACTTTTGAGCAATCTGCTGCCCCAGGGCAGAGGAATTGAGCAAAGGATTGTTGTTGAGAAAGAGGCAGGTAAAACTCAGCTTGTCGCCGGCGGGTTGCAGGTAAAAATGATGCGCCCGCGGGCCGGTGACAAATTCGGCCTTCTCCTCCCAGCAAAGCAAGACATAATAGCTGTCGGCATCCAGGCAACGTTCCAGCAATACGGCCCCGGGGCGTTGCAGCAAGACTTTGGTGCTATGCTTGCCGGGACTGCTCCAGTCGCAGGCATCGTCGCTGTGATTGCCGCTGGCGTAGGGAAATGCCAGCCTCAACCGGAGGTTGCCGCTGAGGAACATAGACGACTCTATGGAAGAAGCCATCATATCCAGCTTCGGATGACAAAAAGATTGAGTGGCCACGCCGAATTCGCCGGCTTTGAACAAAGAATTTACACTGCCGTTCCACAGATCGAGTTCCTGATTGATTTCGCTCAAATCTTCGGGCTGCATAAGCTCTCCACCGGGATTGCGCAGTTCCAGGCCTACCACGCCCAGGTGCAGGCGATGGGGGTTGATCCTGAAATAATTGGCGGCATCCTGTTGACGGCCTTTTTCGTTGAACTGCACAGCGTACCATTCTTCTTTGCCTCTAAAGTCGTAGGCTTTGAGCGTTTCTTCGAAACGAAAGTTTCGGGTATTGGGGAAACTATGCCAGCCCCAATGCGACTGAGTGCCCAGGGGCACCCCTTTGCTGTAGCGTTCGGGAAAAGTCTGGAGGCCGGTGACATCTACCGTAAAGGCAAAATTCCCGTTGCCCAGCGAGAGAGAGGCCAGGGAATCGAAGGCAGTCACCTGTACTTTGTTTCTGTCTACTAAGGCTTTACGATCAATGGGCTCTTGTCCTGCCTGTTGACAGGATACAAAAATGCCGAGCGCCAGGGCGGTCAGTAAAAGGTTCTTCATGCTTGTTGCGGATTCAGGTCTGCGTTTTCATTATTAAACAATGCCAATAAGCGGTACTTACGATCATGGCTGATACAATCTTATTGTTGGTACAAGGGTACATTGACCGTATGCTGGATATCCACCAATTCGCCTTTTTCACCGCCTATCCACACATTTTTCAGTTCCCAGTCATTGGCCCAGTAAATGCGGCCGGCTTTGGCTCCGGTGATATGCACATTTTCCAGGTGGAACTGGTCGATGGTAGATTTTTCGGCTCCTTCGCAAACGATAGCCACTGAGCAGCTGTCGGCCCTGATGTCGGTAAAATAAACATTGCGGAATTTGGGCATACCCAGTTCAGGGGGATCTACCGGAGTAAGCATTACTTTCCAGTGCGGAGGTACTTCGTTGATGTCGTAGGCTTCGGGCAGGCTGGAATAGCTGTAGCTGGGATTCCAGTTGAGGTTGATCTGTAAAGGTTCTCTGAGGCCTCTCATTTTGATGTTGGCCAGGTAAATATCCTCGACCACTCCACCCCGCGTATAGGCCGACTTAAAGCGCAAGCCAATCTTGGTGCCTATGGCTTCGAGATCGTAAGCTACCACGTTGCGGATACCGCCCGAGGTTTCGCTGCCGCAGGTAAAGAGGCCGTCGCCGTAGCGGGCAATGCAGTTGCGGATCACCACGTATTCGGTGGGACGGTTCACCCGCAGGCCGTCGGCATCGCGGCCGGCTTTGAGGCAGAAATTGTCGTCGTTGCAACTGATGTCGCAATCCTCAATCAGCACCCGGTTGGATGAATCTATGTCTATGCCGTCGGTGCTTGGGCCTTTGCCGGCATTGTTGTTGTCGATGATCAGGTCTTTGATGGTCACCAGGGTAGAATACAAAATATGCACAGTCCAGAAACCGGCTTCGATGAATTTGGTTTCGCTCAACGTGACATTGCTGCAATTCTGCATAAGCAGCAATCGCGGCCTTTTGCAGTCGTAATCGACTATCCAGCGCAGGCCTTTGGGCACGTATTCGCGGCGCATTTCCCAGTAACTGTCCCAGAACACCTTGCCACGGCCGCTTACCAGGCCACGGCCCGAAACGGCCACGTTGTCCTGATCCATAGCGGTGATCAGCGCCGCCGGCCATTCCATTTCGATGCCGGCCACCCGGGTAAAAATCAGAGGATAATCCTGGATGTTTTGACTGCCCAGAATAGTGACCCCCTCGGGAATGTTCAGATTAACATTGCTTTTGAGAAAAACCGAACCCATGCTGTAAGTGCCGGGTTCGAAACTGACCATGCCTCCGCCGGCCGCGGCACAGGCATCGATGGCCTGCTGAATGGCTGCGGTACTGAGCTGCGCAGTATCGGCCACCGCACCGTAATCGTTGGCCATAAACTTTTTATCCACAGGAGGTTGGGTCTGGGAACCACATTCGGCTATCCAGGGAAAATTGGGAATACCGTTCCGAATCTGACTTGGCTGACAGGCCGTGAGAATCAAGGCCAAAAGAAGCAGGCTAAGTGTATACAGTGTTTTCATAACTAAGGTTAATAACAGCAGCAAAGATATTTATTATCTGCTAAAGAACAAAAATCAACCGTGTTAATTCAGCTGTGTTAATTCAACCGTGTTAAATCAGCCGTGTTAAATCAGCCGTGTTAAATCAGCCGCTGCGGCTGTTTTGTCTGCTCTTTATTTATTGTGCTCCAAAATGAATGCCACTATTTCTGCCGGATCTTCCAGACTGTGCGGATGATGCCCCTTGCCTCTTTTCAGGATTTGCTTTACTTCGAGGCCGGCCTTTTTGTAGGCTTTATACAAAAGGGCTCCGTTTTTTTGGTAAGGCACCAGTTTGTCTTTGGTACCCGCCACCAGTATCAGGGGAATCTTTGTGGCGGTAAGGGCCTCCAGATTATCAACAGGATTGGCTTTAAATTGGTCCAGCTGTTCTTCGCTGAGATTCCATTTTTTCAGGAAGTCCTGTTGCTCGGGGCTTTTTTTGCCCGGCCAGCTGTATACATCGCAAACGGGGGCATCCAGGTAGAGGCAGGCCACTTTTTTGGGGTATTTCAGGGCCCAGTTAAGGGCATAGAGACCACCACGGCTGAAGCCTTCGAGCACTGCCCGGGGCGACAAAGTATAAAACTTAACCATATACTTGTAAAATTCATCCCCGGCTTTGAGCGAGGCCGGGTTGGCAAATTCGTTATCGAGCTCAAAATAGGCTACATGATAGCCCTGCTCCAGCAAGGCCAGGTCGACCCGGGGAAAGGCCCCGAAAAAAGCCGGCCGCCAGATCCAGGGCCTGCCCTGTGCAGCCTGGTTGGGCACTACCAGTATGGCCTGTTTCTCTTTGAAATTGAAATCGTAGCGTTCGTAGCCCTGCCAGTCGGAACGAACGCCGGGATAAGCCTGGGGACGGTAGCTTGCCGGTACTTCCCCGCCTTTGAGGGCCCGGTAAATTTCTTTGGCCAGCATCAGAGCACCCTCTTCGTTGGGATGGATACCGTCGGCAAACAAATGGCCTTTGCCAATAAAAGGGGTGTAGAGATCTATGGTGTTCAGGTCGTATTTTTGGGCTACCCTGCGAATGTAGGGGATTACCTGGTCGCGGATGATGGTGTCGTTGATGCCCCAGTCGTAGTGAAAAGCCGGCACAGGATAGCACAGCCAGATTTGCGGTTTAGAGTCTAATTGGCTGAAGGCATTGACCATTTGTTCCAAATCGCGCATAAATTCGTGATGATGCACCCAATTGAAAGGTTTGGTATCGTTGGTTCCCAGTTTGATGGTAACGATGTCCGGCTCAAATGCCAGCGCGTCCTTAAACATTTGCTCTTTCATGTAAGGACGGTCTCCCTTGTTCAGGAGTGTGCGTCCGCTGTAACCGTAATTGCGTACTTCGTAGTCCTCGCCCAGCATCTGACCCAGCAAACCCGGGTAGCTGTCTCGCTGCTGATTGGCAATAGCGGCGCCCTGGGTTATACTGTTGCCCACACAGGCCACTTTGATGGTTTTCTCGGCCTGCAAGGCCATGATTGTTCCCAAAAGGAAGCAAAAAATCAGAATTTTAGTTTTCATTAGTACCCTTTATTAAATAGCATTTTCGTGCAGCAAATTTACAATTTAGCTGTTAATACGCTAACAAAAGTTTGCTTATTTAACTACTTGTAC
>CAZAUQ010000028.1:0-3263 GCA_964488495.1 uncultured Bacteroidales bacterium | reverse complement strand
AAACTGGTCACCCAGCAATGGTATCAGGACGAATTCGACGGTAAATCCACCTATCACCACGACAACGGCGAAGGCCTCGATTTCTATGCCGTAGGCACGACTTTGGGTGCCGGAGCCCTGGCTCCCTACGTCGACGACAAACTCTGGCTGGTTGGTAATAACTTTGTTTCTTACAAAATTTTGGAAAACGGCCCCATTCGCACCACTTTTGCCCTGGAATACGAAGCCTACGACTGCAACAGCAAAGCCCTGAGCGAAACACGCATCATCAGCCTCGATGCCGGTTCACAGCTCAACAAATTCAGCGTTATCTATAAAGGCAACGACGGCGAAGTGATTCCAGTAGCTGCCGGCTTTCCTTTCAGAGGCTTTGAACAAAAGAAACCAGGCAAAAAAGAATTGCACAGTATTGACGACTGCAACAGCATCGCTTACGATAAAACGCTGGGTTATGTAGCCTATGCCGAACCCGAAAACGACGAAAACGGCATCATTTTCCTGGGCAGCCTCATGCCCGAAGGTTCAGAGCAGGCAGTCATCGCCCGGGGCCACGTGCTCAACAGCAGCAAGGCCACCATCGGCAAGGAATTTGTGTATTATTCCGGAGGCGGCTGGAGCAAGGGCGGTTTTCAGGATCTCGCAGCCTGGACAGCCTATATGAAAGACTTCGCCCTGAAGCTAAGGGAGCCCCTGCAAGTCAGTCTTAGAGCTACCTGTCTCAACTAAGCGGAAGGTATATTTTGGCTACGGCAAGCTATTTTTGATTGTGGCAACCTACTTATGGCTGCAGCAGCTTATTTTACCCGCATAAAAGCAAACATCCTCAACAGCAGACGAGGCAGCGGACGTTCCCCTCTTTTGCGCAAATTGAGGTACCAGCCTATTTTTTTGAGCAGGGGAATTTTGTGGGTTTCCACAAACTCGATCAAGGTGCCTTCGGGAGCCTGAATATAGGAAAAATTGCCCGCAGCCTCGCCCATGTCAAAACTCTCGGTAGCCTTGGCGCTGTCCACGGTAAAAGGAAAGCCTTTTTGGCGCACTTCGTCTCGGAGCTCGTCTATACCGTTGATGTCGTAACAAAGATGCATAAAACCGGGATCTCCCCAGATGCGTCCATCGAACACCCCGCGGGCGGGCCGGTCCAGACTTTGAATCAGCTCTATGTACGAAGGTCCGAAAAAGGGGCTG
The DNA here is from genome assembly GCA_964488495.1 of uncultured Bacteroidales bacterium. Taxonomy (GTDB): domain Bacteria; phylum Bacteroidota; class Bacteroidia; order Bacteroidales; family UBA1402; genus UBA1402. The sequence continues at coordinate 2,075 of CAZAUQ010000028.1, read as the reverse complement.
AAGCTGCCCTGGTAGTGTTTGGAATGCGTCAACAGCAGACGACGGAATTGGCCCCCGGCTCCGGGCAGACCCTGCCAATCATCGAACAGGCCGCTTTGGTCATAAATCAGCTCGTCGTAGCCCAAAATATCGCGGTACACCCGGAGGCTCTCTTCGATGTTTCTGACCCCTATCACCGCCCCCGATACACCGCCGTTGGCCTGTTGTTGCTGAGGAAAGAACACAAAAGGATGCTCCATCACTTCCCAATGGTTGCCAAAAGGATCGCGCAGGTAGAAATGCCATCGACCGACCGGATCGGTGCCAGGCTCAGAAAAGAGCTCCAGGCCCTGAGCTTTGAAACGCGCATAAGACCTGTGCACATTGGTGGTTTTGAGTTTGCCGATATTGATGCCCCAATCGCCTAGTTGCAGAGGATCTTTTGCTGCTTCGGGTTTTTTGCCCGTGTGCTGCCAGATCTCTAAACCACCGCCGCCCTCCATATTCAGAGCCAGCAGAGCGTGGCGTTCGCGGCTTTTGCCCCCGGTATGAGGCAGCATCAGTTCGGCCACGGCTTTTTCTTCGAACATGCGCACGTCCATGCCCAAGTGCTGACGATACCAGCTAAAAGCCGACCGGAGGTCATCGACCCCCACTCCCAATTGTTGTATTCCGTTGATTCTTTTTGTCATGCTATGGATTGTTGATGGCTTAAAAACAGACTTTGCTCCCCGGTCTACATGGGCTTGATTTTGCGTACCAGCCTCCGGTGCAGGGCAGGGAAAAAGCGCCGGATGCTAAGTATCAGCAATTCGCTGCCGCCCACGGGGATCTCGGCTTTTTGTTTGCGCAAGCCCCGCAAAATCTGTCGGGCTGCTTTTTCGGGACTGATGCCCCCGGCCTGGCCGGGATCCATGCGGCCGTGTTCGCGGCCGTCCTTGTCGAGTGCAAACTTTGAAATATTTGTACGTATACGCCCTCCGATGATAATGCTCACACGGAGGCCTTGTTGATAATGTTCAGCTGCCAGAGTTTCGAAAAAGCCGTGCAGGGCATGTTTGGAAGCCGAATACGCCGAACGGTAAGGGAAACCGAATTTTCCCACCAGGCTCGAGGCCACGGCCAACTGCCCCCCGCCCCCGGCAATCATCTGAGGCAACAAAGCCTTAGCCAGGATGACAGGACCAAAATAGTTGATTTCCATTATTCTACGGTCGTTTTCCAGAGGAGTTTCCACCAGTAACGAACGCTGGCTGATGCCGGCAAACTGATACAAAGCCTGCACCCTCAGGCCCAATTCGGGCAAACGGGCCAGGCATTGCTCTATGGCGCGGCTGTCGGCCATGTCCAGCACCATGGGATAGATAGTAGTGCCGCCGGAATCGCCCGGCTGCTGAGCTGACTGTGTTGAAGGTTTCTGCAACTCCCGGTCTGCAGGTGTGTGAACTTGCCGGGCAGCTAGCTGCCGAGCTTCCAGAGTGACCAGCTTTAGGCCCTCTGCGTCGCGGTCGGTCAAAATAAGTTTAGTTCCGTATTTTGCCAGTTCCAGCGCCAGCGCCCTGCCCATTCCCGAGGCGGCCCCGGTGATCCAGATGGTTTTTCCTCTAAAATCCATTCGCTTGTTCGTTAGCTTGAAACAAGGCGCAAATATACAGATTAATCTTTTAAACAAGCCCGGCCCGGATCGGAACTGCTTGCCCCGTTCATAAAATCGATGAGCCGGTGGAGCTTGTCTTTCATATCGATCAGTTCGGCCAGCGAGAGCGGGCTGTGCTCCAGCTCTTTGATGAGTTCCAGGGGGACGGCGGCGGCTTGCACCCGCATGTCGCGACCCTGCTCGCTGAGGCTGATAAGCACTTTGCGCTCGTCCTGTCCGGAGCGTTGCCGCCTGACAATACCCTGGGTCTCCATGCGTTTGAGCAGCGGAGTAAGGGTATTGGTGTTCAGAATGAGTTTCTGCGCAATCTCGTTCACCGTAATGCCGTCTGTTTCCCACAAAACCATCAGCACCAGGTATTGTGGATAGGTTATTCCCAACTTGTCGAGCTGAGGCTGATAAGCCCGTGTTATCAGCCTCGATGCCGCGTAAAGAGGAA
>CAZAUQ010000027.1:0-31230 GCA_964488495.1 uncultured Bacteroidales bacterium | reverse complement strand
CCAACGCGGGCAGCGGTTATGAACTGGATTCCATAGCAGCCGTAGTCATCGGAGGTACCTCCCTGAGCGGCGGCAAGGGTTCCATTGCCGGTACTGTGGTGGGAGCGTTGATTATAGGAGTGCTCAACAATGGTCTGGTTTTGTTGAATGTCTCTCCTTTCTGGCAACAAGTCATAAAGGGTTTTGTCATTCTGGGGGCTGTTATTCTGGACAAAGTCAGTTCAGGAAGATCAGAACGATAAAATTCTTGTCTTGATAGAAATACCCGCTTTTTTCTGTTGTTCTTCCCTTAGTCCCCTGAACTGAGCTGACCGCCAATCTGTTTGATTTTTTCCAGTAAAGCCTGCAGTTCCACGGTTGTGGTAAAAGGATTCATCAGGGATGTCCTGAGCCAGATACCTTCTTTGAGCTGGGTTTGTACTATATAGAAATCTCCGTCTTCGAGCAATTTTTTGCGTATCAGGCTGTTTAGTTTGCTTATGGATACTCCGCACAACTCAGCACGGGGTTTATAACGAAAACAAACCACATTGGTTTCGGGCTGCAGGGCAAGTTCCATGTCGGGTTCCTGATTAATCATGCCGGCAAAGACCAGAGCCAGCTCATAGGTGTAATCGACGTATTCTTCGAACAATGCTGTGCCGTATTGCCTGAGCAGGGTGTAAATTTTTACACTCATCATCAGTTTGGTGCATTCAAAGCTCCTTTGTCCCAGGTTGAACCAAGAGTTTTTTTCTTGTTCTTCCCAGAGATATTGGGCTTTTTGACTGAAACTGCGATAGGAATCCTGTGCCTTGCGAAAGAGAATGGCTGTAGAAATGGCAGGCGTCAGCATCATTTTGTGAAAGTCCATCACCACGGAATCGGCTCGCTCAATACCTTTCAAACGATGCCGGTGTTTTTTGGAAAATATGGCCGGCCCACCGTGTGCGGCATCCACATGAAACCACAGTTTGTGAGCCTGTGCAAAATCGGCCAGAGGCTCCAGTTCTTCGTAGGTTCCCGTCGAAGTAGAACAAGCGCAACCTATTACTCCCAGCACTTCGACACCCCGGGCGCAAGCTGCCCGATAAGTGCTTTCGAGCAGCTCAGTACGCATCTTGTAATGTTTATCGACAGGTATACGAATAATACCGGCTTCACCCATACCCATGATTCTCACTGCTTTGTCTATGCAATAATGGGCTTCTTCGGACACCATCAGGGCATATTGTTTGCTGTTACCCTTGCTCCAGACCTCTTCGGCCTTAGTGTTGCGTATGGCCATCAAAGCTGTAAGATTGGCCAGTGAAGCCCCGGAAGTCATAAAGCCGTCGGCCTTGTCGGGATCAAAGCCCATTTCCTGAGCCAGCTGTTTACATACGATGCGTTCCAAAACCACCGCCGGAGCTCCGATTTCGTAAACAACGGTTCCGTTATTGAGCAGTTCGGTCAATAGTCCGGCAAGGGCACTTTCGGGAGCCGGAATCGCCACCTGATGCCCCATGTTTTTGGGATTGTGCATGTGTAGGGAACGATCGATCAACTGTTTGAAAAAATGCTCCAGATTCCGGTCGCCTTCCTTGTAATCGTTCTGCCAGAATTGAAGCTGATCTTCGGGGTTTCTCCATTGATTTACAGGTTCTGAGCCTTGCAAGGCTGATTCCAGGTAATTTCCCAGCAAATCTACCAGGAGATGGCCTTGATGTCGAAAATTATCAGGGCTAAAAGCTTTAGAAATAAGCGATTGATTCATAAATAATATTTTTATAGAATGCAAGCCCGGCTACCAATTGATTAGTTTGGGGCCGGACTGCAATCAGTGTAAACCCTTGGTATGGAAATGACTTATTTTTAGACGATTTTTGCTTGAATAAGCACACAAAGATAGTTTATAAATCAAAAATTATCCTGTATTTTTGCTTTTTTAAAACTAACAACAAAAGAGGTGATATGGAGTATAAAGTACTCTTGGGAGAACATAGCGAAATACAGTTGGCTACATTTTCGCCGGCCACGAACAACGGGACGAATGAATACCATGCCCTGATTAAATTAAACAATGTATCAGACCTGAATGCATCAGTTCAGCTGGATTTACTTGATAAAGCCTACGAAAGTCTTAAGCGGGAAATTTATCCGGCTAAAACTGTGTGGAAAAGGTTTTTCTTGAGTGATCCCTGCAATCAGTATCCGCTTTTTGATGAGTCCGATCAGGCAAAGTCGCTGGTTGGTCAGGCTCCTTTGGACGGCAGTAAAATGGCTTTGTGGTGCTATTTTGTACAAGAAGGCCAAGTCGGTGCGGACAGCAATGTGATTACCTTTTCCAGGCCTGCCTACAAGCATTTTTATTATTACGGGCTAAATGATTTATCTACGGGCTCATACGCTCAAACCCTTAAATTGTTCGACAACTTGAAGGAAAGAATGCGCCGTAATAAGTTACATATGTCGGAACATTTGCTGCGTACCTGGATTTACGTGCAGGCGGTTGATATAAATTACGAAGGTATGGTCAGAGCCCGCAGGGAAGTTTTCGAACAGGAAGGTTTGAACCAAAATACTCATTATGTTTCCAGTACCGGCATTGAAGGCAGACATTATTTACCTTCGAATCTGGTATTTATGGATGCCTATGTGGTGCAGGGGCTCAAAAAAGAACAACAGAATTTTTTACATGCTCCCAGCCACCTGAGCCCAACCCAGCTCTACGGTGTTACATTTGAACGAGGCACGGCCATAGAATACGGTGACAGAAGACATATCATTATTTCTGGTACCGCCAGTATCGACAATCAGGGTCATACTTTGTATCCTATGGACATTCACTCACAGACTCAGCGGATGTTCGAAAACGTGGATGCCTTGTTGTCGGAAGCCGGTGCCGGATTTGGAGATTTGGCTCATGTTATTGTATATTTGCGTGACATGGCCGATTATGATAGGGTAAAATCTTTGGTTAACAGCAAATTACCTAAGGTCCCTCAAGTGTATGTGCTGGCTCCGGTTTGCCGCAGCCAGTGGTTGGTCGAAATGGAATGCATGGCAATTATACCCGTGTCAAATAAGGATTTTGCTCCTTTCTAAACATCGAATATGCAGAACAAAAGCAGTAAATCCGGCAAAAAGAAAACAATCCGACAGGAACTGCCGGCAGGAACTTATACCTGGATCAACATTGCAGGCAGTCTGTTGTTTGCTTTGTACAGCTTTTGGTTCCTGGGGATGTATAAAGCCGATTTGATGTTTCGTCTGCAGGAATTGTCTTTGTTTTTGTTCGACCGTTCTTTTTTCTACGAACATCTTCAGAGCCCTGGAGGATTGTTGGAGTACGCAGGAAAGTTTCTGACTCAGTTCTTTTACTATCCCTGGCTGGGAGCCCTTATCCTTTCCATTTTGTTAGTGCTCTGGCAATGGATGCTGATTCGTGCCTTTGAATTGCCCAAACAGCTCCGTCTGCTGAGTTTACTGCCTCCGGCTATGGCCTTGTTATATATCGGCATGCAGGAATACAGCATTTTTGTGGCCAAGTATGTTGTTCTATCGCAGGTGGCCGGTATGTTGCTTACTGTGTTGCCTCTGTTTATTGCTACTTATCTGCCTAAAACCAGGGCTAAAATTATATTCTTGCTTGCTTTTATCGTTTTGGCGTATCCCTTTATGGGTTTCTATGCTTTGCTGGGTGCTTTGCTCTTGTGGATCAGGCTGTTTGCTGCCGATGTTCAAATTCAGTCACAATCACAATCTAAGTTGTTGCTAAGGCAGTTGTTGCTCTTGCTTTTTCTCTTAGCTGTACCTGTCGTCTTTTTTCTTTTGTCCGGACAAAACATCAATCCCAAGTATCTTTTTGCATATGGCCTTCCTGTATACGATTACCCCAATACCCCAGTTATGTGGTCTGCTCTGGTAGCCTGTTGTTTGATATTATCTGGCCTGGCTTTGTTTTATTTTGCCAAAACAGGTTCCGGCTTTCGTAATTGGTGGCTAAACCCGCTTTTTTTAGCCTTGGTCGTATCGCTTGTACAGGCAGGTTCGTATAATGACCAGAATTTTAAAACTCAGCTGGCCATGGAAAGGGCCATATCAGGCAACGACTGGGACAAAGTGCTGGAACTGGCACGTAAACCTAACGAAAGTCCCAATCGTTTGATAATTAATTACAGAAACATAGCGCTGTATACTAAAAATCAGCTCTGTGACAGGATGTTTACTTTTCACAGCTCTGATGAGCCTTTCCATACAAAAAATACCCTGGTAAGCAATACCATTATTGGGGCACCCATCAATTGTTTCTATTATGGACTGTTGAATTATTCCTATCGCTGGAATATGGAAAACATGGTCTTGTTTGGCCCCCGTACGGAGAATCTCAGGTTTTTGATGATGTCAGCCCTGCTAAACAAGGAAAGGGAGTTGGCCGGGAAATACATTCACATTTTGGAGAAAACCTTGTTTTATAAAAAATGGGCTGCGGAGCACCGGGTTTACCTCGAAGATCCGGCTCTCCTGATGGAGAATAAAAATTACAAAACCCTGCTGGCTCTGACTCAATACGAAAACATCCTGGGCCAGGATCAACGGGTGATGGAATTGGCCATATTGAATCATTTCTGCAATTTGAAGTCGGGTACCGACGAAATGATCGAATGGTCTATGTCGTCTATACTGACCACAAAATCGGTATACAAATTCTGGCCGATGTTTTTTGTTTATGTAAACAAAAACCTGCCTTTACCCCGGCATGTGCAGGAAGCAGCCTTATTGCTGGCTTATTTCGAGAAAAAAGAGCTGGGAGATCTCCTGAAGTTGATGGATCCCCAGGTTTTGCAGCGTTTTGATGAATTCAAACGCATTACCGAATCCAATACGCATTTAACTGAAGAACAGCTGGCAATGCTGCTTAAAAAGCCTTTTGAAAGAAGCTATTGGTATTATTTTTGTTTTGTTAAAGACTTAAAAACCAACTAAGATGTTCGCTAATTCTTTATACCGCTTATGGGCAGTGCCGTTTATCACAGCCTTGATGTTGTCCTGCAGTCCGACTCTGCCCAAGGATTGTGCCGAAATCAACGAAGAAGTTAAAATCAGCCCGGATTACAAGAATCTGACTATTCCCTGTAATATCGCTCCTTTGAATTTTAAAGTCGATGTTCCTGCCGAAAAAATACTGGTCAGAATTCAGGGGGAGCAGGGTATTTCTTTTGTGTTGAAAGGCCCTAAAGTTTTAATTCCGATAAAAAAATGGCAAGCCTTGCTGGAGGCCAACAAAGCCGGGAAGTATTCGGTGGAGGTATATGCGCACAATGAGGGAGAATGGAAGCGCTATAAAGCATTTTCAAATACCATAGCTGCTGATTCCATTGACGAATATCTGTCTTACCGTCTGATTGAACCTTCGTATGTATTATACGAGAATCTCTGCATACGGCAACGGCATTTGGGCAGTTTTTGGGAAAAAGACATCTATAACAATAACCTGGTTTCCGAAAAAGAAGATTTTCAATGCATCAATTGCCATTCCTATCAGAACTACCAAACCGACAATATGCAGTTTCATGCACGGGCTCATCACGCCGGAACTCTGATTGTTTGCGACGGAGTGCCTAAAAAAGTCAATCTCAAAACCGAACAGCTGATCTCAAGCGGAGTTTATCCTGCCTGGCATCCTTTCGAAAAACTGATTGCCTATTCGGTGAACAACACCAACCAGCTGTTTCATTCCAAAGACATTCAAAAAGTGGAAGTCTTAGATCGGAATTCCGATCTGATTCTCTACGATATAGAAAAGAACCAGGTGAGCATTATACAGAACGACAGTATTGCGCTGGAAACCTTCCCGGCCTGGTCGCCCGATGGCAAGACTTTATATTACTCTTCCGCCCGTTTTGAAAGCAGAACTGGAGATCGTGAAAGCGATCTGGCTTCTTATTATCAGGAGGTGAAATACAATATTTTTTCTATGCCTTTTGACATTGAACAGCGCAATTTTGGAGAACCCCGCTTATTGGTGGATGCTGAATCGATAGGACAAAGCGCCTTATTGCCCAGAGTCTCTCCCGACGGTAAGTATCTGTTGTTTTCCATGGCTGAATACGGTACTTTCCACATCTGGCACAAAAACAGTGATCTGTATCTGATAAATCTGAAGGCTAATACGATCAGATCGATGGATGAAATCAATAGCAATGACACCGAAAGTTATCATTCCTGGTCGTCAAACGGACGCTGGATCGTGTTTAGCAGCCGCCGGGACGACGGTTCTTACACCCGTCCTTACATCGCCTATTTCGATGAACATGGCCTGGCAAAAAAACCATTTATTTTGCCCCAAAAGGATCCTGATTTTCACCTGGGCTTTATGAAATCCTACAACATCCCGGAATTCATGAAAGAACCGGTCAGGATTTCTCCCAGGGAATTTGCACGTACCCTCAAAGGTGATGTTGTTCAGGCTGTGATGCGTTGAGCAATCTTTTTTACCGAAGTATAGTATTCCAAAAATAAATACCGTATTTTTGCAACTGCAAAAAAGGGAATCCGGTGCAAATCCGGAACAGTCCCGCTGCTGTAAGGCCGGAGTCAGGCTCAGCCTGGCTTTATTCCGCTCAAAACCACTGTCCATGCGTATGGATGGGAAGGTCAGGAAGAAAGACCAAGTCAGAAAACCTGTTTGCAGATCATGCCGTCAAAAAGCTTTCGAGGAAAAGCTGAGCATAGGGGTATTTTCCCTTCACTCCGGTTCTCCTCCTTTTTACGGCATTAACCAATGGCGACGCAGGATCGCTGAATTTGCCGCAAGATGAAAAAAGCAGTCTGCTTCTTATTTGTATCTAAGCCTGTATTGGTTTGCTTAGCCCTTGTACTGTCGGTTATTCTACCTGCGGAAGCTGAAGTGTATGCCCTGACCGATCCTATAGCTCAGGAATATGCTATAGAAGAAATAACAGTACTGGGCCGGGAATCCGAGGCAAAAGAACAGAAGGGAAAACTGGTTCAGGAAATGGACAGCAGTCTTTTTCAGGCACTGCCGTTTTTGCAGGCAGCCGATGCTCTGAAGTTTTTCTCCGGCGTCAGTGTCAGGGATTATGGCGGATTGGGCGGACTCAAAACCATCTCTGTCCGCAGCCTGGGGGCTCATCATACGGCTTTGTCCTACGATGGCTTGCCGGTGACGGATGTACAAAACGGGCAGGTCGACCTGGGACGTTTTGCTCTGGATGGCCTGGAAAGCATAAGCCTGAGTACCGGTCAAACCGAAGATATTTTTCAGCCGGCCCGTTTGTTCGCTTCAGCCAGCCTCTTGCAGCTTCAAAGCCTGAAACCCCGTTTTGCCGGGAATAAAAATCAAAACCTGAAGCTGTGCCTACAAAGTGGTTCCTTCGGTCTGCTGAATCCTTCTTTGTTGCTGCAACGTAAGATTAACCATCAGCAATCTCTGAGCCTGGATGTCTTTTATTTACAGTCCCGGGGCAATTACCCGTATTTAATGTACTATGGTTCCGAAGGAGATCTGGTCAGCAGAGAACGTCGTCAGAATTCAGATATCCGTCAATTCAGAGTGGAGCCCTCCTGGCATTGGCGTAATACCAAAGGTTCCGAGGCTATGGTCAAATTATATTACAACCAGTCGGAGCGTGGTTTGCCCGGTGCAGGTATTTTTTATAACAGTGAAAATTCTTCCGTACAAAGGCTCCGGGATAAGCAGAGTTTTATACAGGGACATTACAAAAGCCTTTTGTATCCGCACTGGAGCCTGCGCCTGAATACTAAAATAAGCGGCAGTTACACCCGCTATTCCGATCCGGCTTTTCTGAATTCCGACGGTCGGGAGGAAAGTGAGTATCGACAGATGGAGTCATACCTGAGCGGAGCTTTGCAGTACAAGCCGGAATCAATATTCAGCCTGGTCTTGTCGCAGGATTTGAGCCTGCAGGAGTTGTTTTCGGATCAAGTTATCGGCCGGCCTCTGCGTCTGAGTTTTTATACTGTGCTGGCAGGAAAAGTCGCAGCCGGTGCCTGGAATCTGAGCGCTAACGTACTGTTTAGCCGGATTGTGGAAGAAACAGGGGCGGAACCTCAGGGAGCGGACTACAGTAAGCTTACCCCTTCGGTTTCTGTGTCACTGAGGCCACTGGAAGAATACCGCTGGTATCTGAGGGCTTTCTATAAGTCCATATTCAGAATGCCCAGTTTCAACGATTTGTATTTCGGACGCATCGGTAATCCTGATCTGATACCCGAAAACACACGTCAGTTCAACCTGGGGACCAGCCTGAGTATCAGTCCGCCACTCGGCCGTGAACTCAGCCTGAGCCTGGACGTGTATGCCAATCGGGTGGAAGATAAAATAGTGGCATATCCTACGCAGAATGTTTTTGTATGGACCATGCTGAATCTGGGAGAGGTCAGCATAAAAGGCCTGGACTTGAGCCTGGATTGGGATTGCTCTTTGAATAAGAATTCATCTCTGGCGCTTAAAGCGAATTATACCTTGCAGTCGGTGTTGAATGTGACGGATCCCGAAAGCAGGGCCTACAGACATCAATTGCCTTATACTCCCAGGCACAGCGGAGGGGGTGTTTTGCTCTTGCAGGCCTATGACTGGCAATTCTCGTACAACCTGTTGTATTCGGGCATACGCTATTCGGGCTTTGAAAATTATGCCCTGAATCGTATGCCGGCTTATATCGATCAGGGAATCACGCTCAACAAGTCTTTTTATTTGGCTAAGACTAAAATGACATTGGGGGTTGAAGTGCTTAATTTAACAGGAACACAATATGAAATCATCCGAAATTATCCTATGCCCGGACGTTCCTTCAGGGCGAAGATTATTTTTAACTGGTAGACAGAGGTTTTTATCTGCTGCTTTGCTTGTATTTGCCAGACTTAGTGCCTTGGGATTGCTCCTGATGCTTGCCTGGCTGACGACTTCCTGTGAATTGGAAGATCAGCCCGAAAGTACAGGTGATTTGCCCGGCCTGAACCAAGGCGCTTGTCGGGGGCTCTGGATGTTGTCCGAAGGCTTGATGAATTTAAACAATTCCACCTTGGCTTATTATTCTTTTGAGCAGAAAAGCTTAAATAAAAATGTGTTCAGAATCCAGAACAAGAGAGGTTTGGGCGATACCGGCAACGATATGAAAGCCTATGGTTCCAAATTATATATAGTGGTGAGTTTATCCTCGCAAATTGAGGTGCTGGACCTCAACAGTGGAAAGTCAATAAAGCGCATTCCCTTGTTTGATGAAAATCAGCGGGCCAGACAGCCTCGCTATATTGATTTTCTGGACGGCAAAGCCTATGTCTGTTCATTTGACGGCAGCCTGGCCAGAATCGATACCACCAGCCTGGAGGCAGAAGCTTTTATAAATTGCGGCCGCAATCCGGACGGCATCTGTATAGTGAATAATAAAATTTATGTATCCAATTCAGGAGGCCTGGATAATCCCCGTTTTGATAACAGTATTTCGGTGGTCGATCCATTCAGCTTTCAGGAAATCAAAAGAATTGAAGCCGGGCTCAATCCCTACCTCATGCAGGTGGACAGCCAGGGCGACATTTACCTGGTACTAAGGGGCGATTTGCTTGAGATTCCTTTTAGTTTATGTCGTATAGACACTCGGCTCGATTCGGTCGTGCAGGTTTTTCAGGACATTCCGGCCTGGAACCTGGCTATACACAACGACACAGCCTATATCTACCATTATTCGGAACAAGATGGGCAAAACAGTATCAAAGTCTTTGATTGCTTGACTGAAACAATAATTTCTGATCATTTTATCAGGGACGGAACTCTGATAAAACGGCCTTATGCCATAGAAGTAAATCCTTATTCCGGCGATGTATATCTCTGCGATGCCAACGATTACACGATATGGGGAGATTGTTTGTGTTTTTCTGCAGAGGGAAATTTAAAATTCAGGCTCAATAGTGTAGGCTTGAATCCCAGCAGTCTGGTTTTTGTCAAATAAAGTCCTGTTTGCTGTATCGCTCAAAAAGAATAGTTATTTTTGCTGTCGGACGCTGCTCCCCCAACCACTACTTATGGAAGAAAAGATTGAATTAAGACTGGCCCGCTTGTGCAGACAATGTTTTGGCCTGGAAATGTTGAACATACAGGAAATTCCGGCCTGCGGATCCTATCGTCAGTATTACCGCATATATATGCCGTCTCCCGCACCTGTCAGCATAATAGGTGCCTGGAATGCAGATATCAGAGAGAATGCCGCTTTTATTTCTTTTGCTCAATCTTTTCATCGGGCCGGCCTTCCTGTGCCCGAAATTTATGCGACCGATCCAGAAGTCTATTTACAGCAGGATTTAGGCGATCAGACTTTGTTCTCCCTGCTGAATTCCGAATGGTTTCCCGTTAAAGATAAGCAGGATGCCTGTTTCCCCGAAAGACTTATCCATTTGTACAAAAAGAGCCTGAGTAGTCTGCTGGACCTGCAAGTAGCCGGAACAAACTACATCGATTATTCCAAGTCCACTCCCTGTAATTCTTTTCACAGGGATGCCATGCATTGGGATCTGAATTATTTTAAATATTTCTTTTTGCGCCTGCTCAGAATTCCTTTTGATGAACAGGCCCTGGAAAACGATTTTCGCAGCCTGGTCGATTTTTTACAGACAGCCCCTTCGAACTATTTCCTGTTCCGCGATTTCCAGACGGCCAATATTATGGTGGTGGAGAATAAACCTTATTTTATTGATTTTCAAGGAGGACGCAAGGGCTTACTGCAATACGATCCTGCCTCCCTGCTCTACGATGCAAAGTCGTACTTGCCCGGGAATCTGCGGGCAGAATTGCTGAAGTTTTACGTTTCCCTGCTGGAAACCAAAACAGTCGTATCAGCCGGGGAATTTCTGCATTATTTTCACGCAACGGTTTTACTGCGTTTAATGCAAGCTTTAGGAGCGTTTGGTTTCAGAGGGGTAGTTGAACACAAGCCGGGTTTCAGAGAAAGTATTCCCCCGGCACTCAATATGATTGAAGAACTCATGCAGAATTGGGATCTTCCTCTTCCACTGAAGGAACTTCGTAGCTGTTTTGCCCGTATGCTGACAGTCAGTGAACTGCGTTCCTTTTAAGAAACCGACCTTTTTTTAACGATTTTATTTAACACAATTACTATTAAAAAGTTTGTTTTGTAGTGGTATTGATATTAAATTTGTGCTATATTAAGATTAATAGAAAAACATAAATACCATTCCGAAATGAAAAACACAACTTTTGATTTCCTTGAAAAAAGGCTCTTTGTTAATTATAAAGCCTTGAGATATATCTTTTTATTTCTTAGCCTTGCAAGCCTGAGTATGACTCTGTATCCTCAGGAAACCTTTTCTGTCAGCTATACTTTTGATTTAGTAACAAAAAGCAGCGGCAGGATTGATCCGACCCCTCCGCCTGAACACGAAGGCCTGCTGTTTTTCCCCTTCAAAGCCGTGGCTGATAACTCGCAATGGGGAATGGCAACAGATCCAAGTTCCAGCGGAAGTTTTTCTTTCAAGTCCTGGCCCAGAGCAATGATTGACAGCCTGCCTGCAACAGGGAACATTGACTTGAATCAATATTACGAGTTCAGCCTCTGTGTTCTCCCTTCTTATTCTCTGAATATTGAAAAAATCTCTGCGCTTATTGAGCGGTCAGGAACCGGAATCAGGCGTTGTGCAGTCAGATACGACAGGGATTATTTTTCGGAAAACAGATCTTTTGTCTACAATAAACAAGACGAAAAATTCATTGTCCTGGATGATCAGAGCCTTGAATTGAAAGACATGACTTTAGCCACCACAGGCACTATTTATAGTACTGAAAATCTATCTGTAACAGGGCCTGATACACTGGTATTCCGTTTCTACGGATGGAGTGCAGAAAGTTCCATGGGAACTTTTTGTCTGGATGATGTATCTATTCAGGGAAGTATATCAAGAGATTCTTCGGAACAGACTGCTGCTGACACAATGATTGCCGGAAGCAGTTCTTTTTTCCCTGCCCGCGCTTGTGATGAACTTCAACTCTTTTTCAGCCTGACAGGAGACAGCAGCGGAGTTCCCGGAATCTTTCAGCAAAAAATGAGCATGCAAAGAGCTTGTTTTGATGCTGTATTGAATATGTTCAATATGCAGGATTCTTCCAGTATGGAACAGATACAGCTGGATATTGAACTCCAGGATACCCTGGGCAATATGTGCAATTCCTATTTTGATTTGAACTTTTATGTGCCGGACAGTGTGGGGATAGTTTCCAACAATATGGCTTTGCTCAGGATTTTCACAGGGCCTCAATTACCGGAGGATTCCCCCGGTCCTTATCTGCTGGGAGGACGTTTTTCGTATGTTGACCGTCTAAGTGGGGCGACAGTGACTAATTTACTATATCCTATGTGTATTTATCCCGAAGCGTCGCCGCAATGCAGACTTAATTACTTTCTGCCTTTGAATGCTCAGACAGGCTTGCCCTATGGAGACAGTTCAAACATCGCTGAACATTATATTCCTTTGGGCTTGATTATAGAAAACAGAGGTCCGGGCATAGCTCGTCAAATCAGCCTGACTCATCCTGTCAACATTGCTCCGGATGAATCCTTTCTGCTTCAGGGTTGGGAGCAAAACTACAGTATGCTTTCTGTCTCGGGTGACAATATATTGATTGACAGCCTGGCTCCCGGACAAAGCCGTAGTTTTTTGTGGTGGTTCAAAGGCAATGCTTCTGCTCTTATAGAAAATTTTCAATTTAATACATTGCACGAGGATCCCTTTAAACACCCTGACAGTGCCATGTTGGCTGTTTCAAACCTATTTTCCTTATACAGAGTGGTGCAGGCATATAATGACCAGGAAGACAACCAAAGCGATTTCTTGATTATTAGTAGTCTGGATAGCCTGCATTGGCCAGATTCGTTAATTTTTTCCCAAGGCTTGCATTTTCCGGTTTACGCAGCGGATAGTCTGCTATTTGACATCAATCCCTGGGATGCAGACAGCCTTTTGGTATTTAGCCTGTTTCCGGCTCAGGAGGGTTGGAATTATTTCCGGGTAACACATCCGGGTCTGAACAGTCAGGCCAGGGTTTTATCTGTGAAACGCCTGGGAGATGCGCTGGAATTGCCGGCAAGAAATGTCTGGCTGAGTTCAGCATCAGGAATCGAAACCAAGGATTCAATGGCTGTAAATTTTCTGCATATTCTGGATAACAGCCCTTCGCATGAGCCTTTGTCTTACGAGGTTGTCCTTGCCGGATACCAAAAGGAACTTATTATTGACAGTCTGAGCACTGCTCTTTGTCCTGGTGATGCTTACAGTTTTGGAGGGCAGTTGATTACCGAGGCGGGTATTTACTACGACACCATTTATACCGAATCAGCGCCCGATACCTTGCAGATTCTTAGGTTGAATCTACTGACACGCAATTATGTTGAGCTGTCAGACAGTGTCTGTATAGGTGAGTCATATACAGGAAACGGATTTAATCTGGCTCCGCATCAGGAAGCGGGTACATTTATTTATTTTGATACCTTACAAAACCAATGGGGCTGTGACAGTATCCTTCATTTGAGTCTGGCAGTCTGTGCTCCGCCCGATGACCCGGGACCGATTTACGGCGACAGTATAATAGTGGTAGCCGGCCATTATACTTATACCATCAAACCTGTTCCAAATGCCAGTTTTTATATATGGACAGTACTGCCGCCCTATTGGGAAAAAAGTGTGCAGGGTCACAGTCTGAGTTTGAATATTCCCTACAAGGGTTCAGGCTCTGTTTCTGTCAAAGCCGTTAATTGTTGCGGCGAATCAGCAGGCAGCAGCTTACAGATTAACGGACAGTCCGGCCTTGTTGAGCAGGAAATAATCAGCAGTTTCAACCTCTTTCCAGATCCGTCCAGTTCCGGTTTTGTGTTGGAAACTTCAGGCATAGAAGGAAAAACAACCATATGTATCTCGTCTATGGCTGGACAGATTTTGCACAGACAAACCAAATACCTTAGCGCAGAGGATAGCCGTTTTGAATTTTCGCTTGATGCCTATGCTCAGGGTATGTATATAATCAGTATAGTCAATGAGCAGATTTCCGGGGTAGAAAAGCTGATTCGTGAATAAGCTTTTAATACGGATAGGGAAACTTCCTTCAGGAAGTTTCCCTATCTTTGCCTTTCAATGTATCGAAAATGAAAGCAGTCTTGTTTGCTGCGGGTTTAGGCACCCGTATGTATCCCCATACCCTGGACAAGCCAAAAGCACTGGTAAACATACATGGACGCTCCATGCTTTATCGGGTAATGGATAAACTGTATGAAGCCGGTATCAGAGAATATGTGGTGAATGTGCACGCTTTTGCCGGCCAGGTGGAAAAAGCCCTGGAATTATATGCGCAAACCAAGACCAACATTAACTTTGTTATTTCCGACGAAAGGAATTTGTTGCTCGAGACCGGAGGGGGCTTAAAAAAAATGGCAGCACACTTACAAGACGGAGCGTTTTTGGTACATAACGTCGATGTCTTGAGTGATATCAACCTGACATTATTTGTTGAACAGGCGCTGAACCTGATGTCGACTCCATTTAGTTATGATTCCGGCACAGACCATACAAAAAATCCGGAGATCCCCCAAAATCATAAAGCTCAAACAAAGACGAGTGTACATTATCCTCTGGCGGTGCTGGCTGTTCGGAATGATTTTAAGGATCGATGTTTTCTGTTGAATCAGCAAAATTTACTTTGTGGCTGGGAAAACAGGCGCAGCGGAGAACAGAAAATCTCCAGACAACAACGTTTTTTACATCCCGTAGGATTTATGGGTATCCATTGTATTTCACCCTCCATTTTTCCTCTCATCGAGGAAGAAGGTGTTTTTTCCATCACCGATGTCTATTTGCGCTTAGCTCATCAACAGCTTATCCTTGGCCTGGACCAGAGTTCCTGTAACTGGATGGACATAGGCAGCCCGGAACAATTATTACTGGCAGAAAAGCTGTATTAGTTTTTTTATTAACTTTGCGGCCCGTGTACTTGAAAACCACGTTAAAAACAAGATTATGAAAAAACAATTGTCTGTAGCCTACATGCTCTGCGGGCTGCTTTTTACGGTTTGCCTGATTGTGGCAAATATAGTGGAGCAAAAAACCATTGCCCTTGGGCCTATCGAAGCCACTGCCGGCTTATTGATTTTCCCCGTTTCTTATATAGTAAACGATTTAATCTCCGAAGTCTGGGGTTATCGTAAAGCCAGGTTGATTATATGGAGTGGTTTTTTGATGAATTTTCTGGCAGTGGCTATTTTTCAGCTGAGCATTCATGTGCCCGGCTCGATTAATTTTCATCATCAGGAAGCTTTTTCTCTGGTTCTGGGTAATACTCTTCGTTTGACCCTGGCCAGTTTTGTGGCTTTTTTATGCGGCTCTTTTTTGAATGCCATTGTGATGAGCAAAATGAAATTGCGTCATAAGGGCAAACGTTTCTCACTCAGGGCTGTATTATCGACTCTGGCAGGTGAAGGTGTCGACTCCCTGATCTTCTTCACAATAGCCTTTACAGGTATATTACCCCCTTCAGACCTGTTGATACTGATACTTACTCAAACAGGAATGAAGACAGCCTATGAGATTCTTGTATTGCCTTTAACCTCAAGAATCGTTGTCTATCTTAAAAAAGTGGAGCAAGTCGAAATTTTTGATAAGAACATCTCGTATAATCCCTTTAATATTAAGGATTTATAGATATTTCGTTAGAAATACCGGCAAGATGTTCGCTTGCTTCTTATTGTTTTTTGGCCAGTAAATCGCGGATTTCGGTCAATAAACTTTCTTCCTTGGAAATTACCGGTTTGGCAGGTTCGGCAGGGGCAGAAGTTTCTTCTGCTTGTTTTTTCTTTGTTAGTTCTTCTGTTTTTTTGCTCAGCTCATTAATGAATTTTACTAAAAGGAAAACAGCGAAAGCAACAATCAGGAAGTCGAAGGTTACTTGCAGAAAATTACCGTAATTCAGCGTGACGGCTGGTGCAATAACATTGCCCAGTTCATCGAGTTCTTCGGGTTTCATTTTCCAAGCCAAATCGGTAAAATTAACACCACCGATCAGTAATCCGAGAGGAGGCATTATAATGTCAGCGACCACAGAGGATACAATTTTTCCAAAAGCGGCACCAATAATGATACCAACGGCCATATCGACCACGTTGCCTTTAAGGGCAAACTTTTTAAATTCTCCAATAAAGCTCATAAACATTTGAATAAAAAGTGAATAATAAAGAATTAGAAAAAGGTGTAACTATAAAATTCTAAACCTAAAAGTATTCAATCAACTCATTGCATGGAGACAAATATAAATAATAATCAGGAATAAAAAAGGCCTGAAACACTGATTCAAAAAAGAAATAAAGCAAGAGCATAAGTTGCAATATTTAAGTGTATGCTTATCTTTGTATTTTCTTGCTCAAAATTAAAAATCTTGCAATGAAAGGAATTATTCTAGCCGGCGGAAGTGCCACCCGATTGTTCCCTCTTTCAATCGCCATTTCTAAACAAATCATGCCTGTGTACGACAAGCCCATGATTTATTACCCATTGTCAACGCTTATGCTTGCCGGTATTCGCGAAGTGCTCGTGATTTCTACTCCCAGAGACTTACCCATGTTCCGTGAATTGCTGAGCAGCGGAGAATCTCTGGGTATGTCGTTCCAATACAAAGTCCAGGAACAGCCCAATGGCCTGGCTCAGGCTTTTGTGCTGGGAGCTGAATTCTTACAGGGAGAACCGGCCTGTCTTATACTGGGCGATAACCTGTTTTACGGACAGGGCTTTTCAACTATGTTAAAACGGGCTGTGACGCTCAAACAGGGAGCCTGTATCTTCGGGTATTTTGTTAAAGACCCTCGTCCTTACGGTGTGGTCGAATTTGATGAGTCAGGCAAGGTGTTGTCTCTCGAAGAAAAACCTGCGCAACCTAAGTCGAATTATGCCGTTCCCGGTTTGTACTTTTACGATGAACGGGTTACTCGTTTTGCTGAAGAGCTTAAGCCCTCGGCCAGAGGTGAATATGAAATTACCGACCTGAACAAAGTCTATCTGAACGAAGGAAGTTTACAGGTGGAATTGTTCGGCCGCGGCTTTGCCTGGCTGGATACCGGCAACAGCGACAGTTTGCTGGAAGCCTCCAATTTTGTGGCCACCATACAAAACCGTCAGGGATTTTACGTGTCCTGCATAGAAGAAATCGCCTGGCGTAATCGTTGGATTGACAACGAACAATTGAGAAAACTGGGCGAAAAATTAAACAAAACAGCCTACGGGCAATACATTCTTTCTTTAGTATGAAAACATATCTTGTCACCGGCGGTGCCGGCTTTATCGGAGCTAATTATGTGAAATACCTGCTGGCCAACTACCCCGAAGTACAGCTGATAGTACTTGATGCCCTTACTTACGCCGGAAATTACGGCACAATTGCCGCTGATGTTGACGGAAAACGTTGTGTTTTTGTCAAAGGCAACATTTGTGATAAGGCATTAGTCAGAAGTTTATTCGAAAGCTATCCTATAGAGGTTGTTGTTAATTTTGCCGCAGAGAGCCATGTGGACCGCAGTATTGAGAATCCCCAACTCTTTTTGGAAACTAATATACTGGGCACACAAAATATGCTGGACGAAGCCAAAAGAGCCTGGACCAATGGAAAAGATTCCCAGGGTTATCCGGTATGGAAACAGGAGGTCCGTTTCCATCAGGTTTCTACCGACGAAGTCTATGGCAGTCTTGGATCAGAAGGATATTTCACCGAACAAACACCACTGGATCCCCGTAGCCCTTATAGTGCATCCAAAACCAGTGCCGACCTTTTTGTCAAGGCTTACGTGGAAACTTTTAAGATGCCTGCCAGCATTACCCGTTGCTCCAACAATTACGGGCCTTATCATTTCCCCGAAAAGTTGATTCCGCTTATTATCAAAAACATACTCGAAGGTAAATCCCTGCCTGTTTACGGACAGGGGACCAATGTACGCGACTGGCTTTATGTGGAAGACCACTGCAAAGCTATCGAAATGGTGATACGCAAAGGCCGTCCCGGTGAGGTTTACAATGTGGGAGGACATAACGAAAAGCAAAACATCGAGATTGTCAAAATGACCATCGATTCCATTCGCGAAATCATGGAAAAAGAACCTAAATTTCGCTCTGTGCTTAAAACCGACATTGCCAGCATCAATTATGATTTGATCACCTATGTGGCCGATCGTCTGGGGCATGACATGCGCTATGCCATTGATCCGGGCAAAATTGGCAAAGAATTGGGCTGGTATCCGGAAACCAAATTCGAAGAAGGCATACAAAAAACCATACGTTGGTATCTTCAGAATCAGGATTGGGTGAACGATGTCACTTCGGGTGAGTATCAACAGTATTACGAAAGGATGTACAGCAAACGATGAAATTTATACAACAAGCCATACCCGGTGTTTGGGTGATAGAACCTAAAGTTTTCAACGATGCCCGGGGCTATTTTTCGGAAGTTTTCAAACAAGAACTCTTTGAACAACAGATCGGTAAGATCCAGTTCATACAGGATAACGAATCCAAATCAACTCGCGGAGTACTGAGAGGCTTACATTTTCAAAAAGGAGAATATTCTCAGGCAAAGCTGGTGCGGGTTATTTTGGGCAAAGTTCTGGATGTAGCCGTAGATTTGAGACAAAATTCTCCGCATTTTGGCCGATACGTAGCTGTGGAGCTTTCGGATGAGAACAAAAAACAGTTTTTTATTCCCAGGGGATTTGCGCATGGTTTCCTGGTATTAAGTCCGGAAGCCGTGTTTACCTATAAAGTGGATAATGTTTATGCTCCCCGGGCAGAAGGCAGTCTTTATTTTGCCGATCCCGTACTTGGTATTCCCTGGCCGATTCCGGCAGAAGAACTCCTTTTATCTTCCAAAGACGCTCAGGCTCCTTTACTTAAAGAGGCTTATACTTTTCCGGGCCTTTTGCCGTAAATTTTTTCTATTAAATCGGCCCGTTTCAGCCGGTGAAGTGCTTTCAGAATTAAAGCTTTATCTTCAGGACGGTACCAAAAGAAGTATTGCCGCTGAGCGAGCTTTTCTTCCTTGGTTTTTGCCGTATAAACAGGTTTGAGTGTATAAGGATCCAGCCCTGTGTAGTACATTTCGGTGGCTGGCGTCATGGGAGTGGGAGTAAAGTCCTGTACTTGTTCCAGCTTGAAGTTCAGCGTTTTGGTTTTGGCTGCTAATTCAGCCATATCTTCCTCATTACAAGCAGGATGCGAGGAAATAAAATAGGGCACAAGCTCCTGGCGTCCTTTGGCATTGCTTTCGCGGTTTTTGTTCTTCAGAGCTTCGGACGAAAGAAAGTTTTGTACTTTTTGAAGTTCACTCAAGTTGAAATTTTCCTTTTTTTGCTGTTCGCGCAAACGACGGTTTTCGATTTGCTCAAAAATTTCCCGGAATTGTATGAATTGTGAAAACTGGGGTTTGCGCATACAGGTTAATACCTCGTTTTCGGTATGTTCCGGGGCCACCTTCAAGCGGCCCGACACGTGATTTTCGATCAGTTGACGAGTGTAATCCTGCGCAGCTCTGTCTTTGTCTGCGGCTTCTTTTATTGCGGTCTGATCGTTTTTGGTGCTTTTGAGTGCCTGTTGAGAGGAATAAAGCAGGAGGTCGTAACGGATACCGCTGCTGACTATACTTTTTTTGATTCCCGGCAGGGCATCAACGGCTTTGTATAAATCCAGCAAAGGGCGATGGTCTACGTTGAGGTTGGAACAGATTTTCGGGAAAATGCAGGAGTAGCGTTTGCATTTCTTACAAATGTACGTGTCTTTACCTTGCATGCAGTACATGTTGGCCGAGGGGCCGCCCAAGTCGCTCAGATAGCCTTTGAAGTCGCTTCTTTTACTCAGGAGTTTCACTTCTTTCAGCACCGATTCCTTGCTGCGGCTTACCACAAATTTGCCCTGATGGGCGGCGATGGCACAAAAGGCACAACCGCCAAAACAGCCCCGGTGCAGATTGACCGAAAACTTGATCATTTCGTATGCCGGTATGGGCTTATCCTTATATTTGGGATGGGGTAGGCGGGTATAGGGTAATTCAAAACTGGTGTCGAGCTCCTCGCTGCTGAGGGGTGGATGGGGCGGGTTTACCACAATTTCCATATCTCCGACGGCTTGTATCAAAACGGAAGCTTCCATTTTGTTGGATTCTTCTTCTATGATGCGAAAGTTTTCGGCCTGATTGCGTTTGCTGTTCAGACAGGCTTCGTGTGCATGCAATATGATACCTGATGGCTTTTCGTTGCTTGCCCGGGCTGTTGCAGGTCTCAGGTAGGCGACTTGTCTGAGAGCATGTAAAGCTTCGAAAGAAGCGCCCGACAGCAAAAGCTCAGCTATTTCTTTCAAGGGTTTTTCGCCCATACCGTAGACCAACAGGTCGGCCCGACTGTCGACCAGAATGCCCGGCATAAGCCGGTCAGACCAATAATCGTAATGACTGAGTCTTCGCATGGAGGCTTCTATGCCACCGATCACGATGGGAACTTCGGGATAGAGTTTTTTAAGGATGTTGGCGTAAGTAATGGTGGTGTAATCTGGGCGGGCACCAGGCAGTCCGCCGGCAGTGTAGGCATCGTCTGAACGCAGGCGTTTGTTGGCTGTATAGCGATTGACCATGGAATCCATGCAGCCCGCCGAAATGGCAAAAAAGTAACGGGGTTTTCCCATTTTGGTGAAGTCGCGATGATCTCCTCTCCAGTCGGGTTGCGGCACGATAGCCACCTTCATTCCGCAGGCTTCCAGCAGACGCCCTGCCACGGCAGCTCCAAAAGAGGGATGATCTACGTATGCATCGCCCGAAAACAAGACGACGTCGGCTTGTTCCCAACCCCTGAGTTCCATCTCTTTTTTGGTAACGGGCAGCCAGTCGGTTTTTTGGTAAGTCTCCATGACTTATTGCTTAAATTCAACCACTGTTATACCGGCACCTCCCAATTGGATGTGTTCGTCTCTGAAGCTTTTGACTTCGGGGACAGTGCCAAGGTAGTTGCGTATCAACATTCTCAGTGTGCCGGTGCCGGTACCGTGGAGAAGGCGGACACTGGACACGCCCACCACGACGGCTTCGTCAATATAATACATTACCTGTTGCAGAGCTTCGTCTCCACGTAAACCTCTGAGGTCGATTTCTTGTTTAAAGTTTATTCCGATGCGATGAACCTCTTCGCTGAGTTTCAGCCCCAGGGTTTTATCGGGTAAATCTTTGCTTTTGAGAGCCTTACCTTTTTCCAGTTTGTCCGGAGTCACTATGGATTTGATATTACCAAATACGACAGTGATTTTTTGGCCTTTGACTTCGAGCACTTTGCCGGGTACTTGCTGGCCTTTCAGTTGGACCGTATCGCCAGGGGCAAAACTGTTTTTTGTTTCTGGAGCAGTTCTGACTGGTGTTTTGGTTTGTAGTTTTCTCAGTATTTTTTGTTTACGAACTGAAGCTTGCTGAGAAACGGGTCTGAGGTGATGTATTGCTTCTTGTTCTTCCTTTAAGGCTTGTTGCTTGAAATTATCCAGATTGGCTCTCAGTTGTTTGGTTTGTTCCTTTTCGGCCTGTGATTCCCGAATGCTTTTGATGGTGCTTTCAATTTCTGCATTGGCCTGGCTAAGCAGTTGTTCGGCCAGGGTTTTGGCTTTGCTGAGTATTTGTTTGCGCTCCTGTTTGATGAGCTCCATTTGCTCCTGGTAATCGGCGGTCAATTGGGCAAGGTCTTTTTCGAGCCGTTTGATTTCAAGGCGTTTCTTTTCCCAGTAACGTTTATCGCGAACTACATCTTGCAGGTATTTGTCCATATCGATGTAGTCTGAACCTACCAATTCGCCGGCTTTATCAATGACTTCCCGGGGTAGGCCTATGGTCCGGGCAATTTCTACGGCAAAAGAACTCCCCGGCCTTCCGGTTTCCAGGCGAAACAAGGGCTGCATATGATGCCGGTCGTACAGCATAGCGCCGTTAATTACGCCTTCGTTGTTTTCGGCATAATGCTTGAGGTTGTCGTAATGCGTGGTGATGACGCCAAATAGCCCTTTTTGTTTAAAGAGATCAAGACTGGCTTCGGCAATGGCACCGCCTATTTTGGGCTCCGTACCGCTACCAAACTCATCTATCAGCAACAAGGTTTTATTGTCTGAGTTTTTAAGAAAAAACTTGATGTTGTTCAGATGTGAACTATAGGTGCTTAAATCGTTTTCTATGGATTGTTCGTCACCGATGTCGATAAAAAGTCTGGAAAAAATTCCGCATACCGAATTTTCCTGGAGAGGAATCAATAAGCCGCATTGAAGCATGTATTGCAGAAGGCCTGTTGTTTTCAGGCAAACCGATTTTCCTCCGGCATTGGGCCCCGAGATTACCAGTATCCTCTGTTGTTCATCCAATTGAATATCGAGAGGCACGACTTCTTTACCCTGTTTTTGCAGGGAAAGAAAGAGCAGGGGATGAACGGCTCTGTTCCATTTTATGAGACTTTTCTCCGATATATGAGGCTTGAGTGCGTTGATTTTTATGGCCAGAAGTGCTTTTGCCCTGATAAAATCAATCTGAGCCATATAATCAAAAGCAGCCAGCAATTCTTCGTTCTGAGGCCTGATATAATCGGCAAATTGTGTCAAAATGCGTATAATCTCTCTTTTTTCTTCGCTCTGCAGTTCTCTGATCTGATTGTTGGCTTCGACCAATTCGGCAGGTTCTATAAAAACGGTTTTGCCGCTGGCCGACTCATCGTGTACAATGCCACTGATCCTGCGTTTATAGGCCGGAGGTACGGGAATCACCAGGCGGCCGTCGCGCATGCTTGGGCTGCTGCCTTTTTCGATGATACCGTCTTCCTGGGCTTTTTTGATTATTATGTGCAGTTTGCGCGATATACCAGCCGTTGTGATGGAGATTCTTTTGCGGATTTGTGCCAGTTCGGGAGAGGCATGATCCTGTATTTCGCCGAATTTGTTCAGGATACTGTCAATTTGTTCTATTATCCGTGGAAAACTTTGTTGTCCGGCAGATAGCTCCTTCAGCCTTGGATAGAGCAGTGCGCTTACTTCTTCCCGGCTTAAAAACTGCAATACCTTATGATAACTGTCCAACGAGCGTCGTAAATCAAATACTTCGTTTTGGTCGGCATAACTGCCTTCGACCCGGATGCGTTTCAGAACTTCTCTTAAATCGACAAACAGAAGCTCGGGAAAAGTCTGTTCACTGCGCAGAATGGTTAAGAATTCTGCACTGAGATCCAGCGCCAGGAGTATATCCTTATAATTATCAGAAAATTGCATTTCCAGGACTTTCTCCTTACCCAAAGCACTGTTGCATTGTTCTTGCAGCAACAGGCGGATTTGGTCAAAGCCTGTTTTTATTTCAAAATTCTGAGGATAGAGCATTTAGGCAAAGATCAAAATCAGTATTTGTGCGCAAAGGACGCGTAAAAACATCGTTAAAGGATAAACAGTAGAGTATGCTACTACGGGTTGATCGCTGCCCGAACTGCTGTTGGCGTATGCCAGGGCGGGAGGATCGGTCATACTTCCCGACAGTAAGCCCATTATATCCAGGTAATTCAATTTGAAAACGCTGCGGGCAAAAATTCCAACGATAAGCAGTGGTAAAACGGTAATCACCAAACCTATGCCAATCCAACTCAATCCCTGTGAATTGAAAACGGTTTCGACAAAGCGGTCGCCGGCGCCTATACCTACGCTGCATAAAAACATTGTAATACCGAGCTCCCTGAGCATCAGGTTGGCACTCATGGTGGTATAAGTGAGTAATCCGTATTTTGGGCCAAATCGGCTCAAAAGTATGGCAATAATAAGAGGCCCTCCTGCCAATCCCAGTTTTACTGCTTGAGGTATTCCCGGGAAACGGATAGGTATGCTTCCGAGTAATACACCTAAAATGATACCCAGAAAAATAGGAATCAGGTTGGGTTCTCTGAGTCGTTTCAGAGAATTTCCCAGGAGGCCTTCAATTTTATGTATGGATTCCAGACTGCCCACCACCATCAGACGGTCACCCATTTGCAGTATGAGCGAGGGGGAAGCAAGTAAATCCATACCGGAGCGATTTACCCTGGTTACATTGACGCCGTAGAGTTTTCTTAAATGCAAAGAGCCCAGGTTTTTACCGTTGATGTTGGATTTAGTCAGCAGGATACGCCTCGAAACCAAATCCGAGGGAATTTTGTCCCAGTCCATTTCGATGCGTTTTCCAAAAAAGGCAATCACCGCCTTTTGATCTCCGGCTTCGGTAGCTATCAGAATTTTATCGTTTTCTTCGAGCTTGGTGGTATTATTGCACAATTCCATGCGTTGATCGCTTTTGAGAACCCGCGAAACCACAAATTGAGTATTAGACAAATGGTGAATTTCTTCAACGGTTTTTCCAAACAAGGCCGGATTAATTAGTTCTACGCTGGCTAATACGAAAGAGTTATGCTGATTTTCGTATTCTTCTTGTATACGGCGGCTTTCGTCCTCGAATTTAATTTTGTAGAAAATTCGTATCAATATGGTAGCTACAATGATGCCAACCACGCCCAGTGGATAGGCAACAGCATAACCCAATGCAATGTCGGGTGCATTGCTTTGGTGCATTTCCAGATAAGCCTGTTGTGCTGCTCCCAGACCAGGGGTGTTGGTGACAGCGCCCGACATAATACCAACCAAGGTGGTCATTGGATAATCGGTCAGCCAGAAAAAACCCAGAACCGTCAAAACTCCCAATAAAACTACACCTACAGCTAACATATTCAAGCGGATTCCCCCTTGTTTAAAGGAAGAAAAGAAACCGGGACCCACTTGCATGCCTATGGAATACACAAAGAGTATCAGGCCAAATTCTTTGATAAAATGTAAAACCCCGGGCTGGAAACTGAATCCGAAATGTCCCAGGATCAAACCGACGAACAAAACCCAGGTAATTCCCAGAGAGATGCCGAAAATCTTTATTCTGCCTAAATAAATACCACTTGAAATAACTACGGCAAGAATCAAAATTGTGCGAGCAACGGAATCGTTCTGAATAAGCTCAGTCAACCAAGTCATAATCCTATGTATAATTGATAATTATCACTTTTTTTAGGGGGTCTTTTTTTGATTTGCAAAGGTATAGAAATTAAATGAATATAAATAATTTACCCCGAAAAAGATATAAAAGAAGAAAGCAGACAAGTCTTGTTTAGATTTTTTCACATATACAGAACAGAATATTTTATATCTTTGGTGCGTTCTTTTATTAACTATTTAAACGACAACATGAAAAAAATAGCTATTTTATTTTTGGCTCTTTTACCCATGATCACTGTCTTTGCACAAGAAGAGCCCAGTGAGACCGAAAAAATCAAGAACGATGGAAACCTGGCTTATAATCAAAAAGATTACATAACAGCCATCAGTCATTGGGAAAAATACCTGAATTCAGGTGCAGAGGGTGTAGCTGACGATGTATATACCCTAAGCCTCTATGAATCGGCACATAAGTATGCCGGTTTTTCGATGATACAGGCCAAGGAATATGAAGTAGCCTTTAACTATTTTGCCAAATACGCTTCCTTCAATCGTTCCGATACCCCTACCGACGGTAACTTCTTATTCAACTATGCCAACCTGGCCCTAAGACTCAAAAAAGATACTCTTGCACTTGATTTGTATGAACAATGCATTGAGCTTAAATATCGCGATGATGCTTCTACCTACCAAAAAGCATTAATTCTTAAGGATAGAGAAGAAACAGATCAAATGAAAGAAGTCTTGGTCAAAGGCATTGAAAATTATCCTGAAAGCAAATACAATAAGAATATGTCCGGTTTGTTGAGCACTCAACTCATGCGTGAGGCCTCTAAACCTTTTAATGAAGCGAATTCTATAGCGGGAACGGCTTCAGGTACGAATATAGATGCCTATATATCAACAATGACCAAAGCCAGTGAAAAGTATAACGAGGCGATTTCTTTGTTTGAAGAGGTATTAAAATACGATCCTGAAAATAAGAATGCCAGCAATTACATCAGTATTAGTAAGGAAAATGTTAAACGTTTCGAAGACTACAAGAAAAGCATAGGGCGATAATAGTGTATCTATTAATTTAAAACGGGGACTCTGTTATGCAACAGAGTCCCCGTTTCCTTTGGACTAATACCCGAATCTGTCAATTGATTTCGATTCGTTTTACTTCGCTGGCTTTTTGAACCTCTGTTTTTTTATGGAGTTCAATATGAAGTACTCCATTATCCATACTGGCTTTGATGTTGTTTTTGTCTACATCTTCGGGAAGGTAATAACTCCGTTTGAATTCGGTATAAGCAAATTCGCGGCGCAGGTAATTGAGCTTTTTATTCTCTTCCTTCTTGTCGGTGGATTTTTTCATTTCCACCACTAATACATCGTTTTCGTCCAGCCTGATGCTGAAATCTTCTTTGGTCATACCTGGAGCCGTCATTTCTATATGATAAAGTTCATCACTTTCAATTACGTTGACAGCGGGTGCACAAAACGGAGTACTCACTGTAAATTCTTTATCAAACATGTCGTTTAACAGGCCCGGAAACCAGTTGTTCTGAAATCTTCTGATAGTTGTTGTCATAGCTGTAAGTATTAAGAGTTATAGTATTTGTTTTAATTAATCTCTGCTTACAAATACACAAATCCTGTGCCTGAAGCAGATTGCTGCCAATGTGGCAATAAAAATGACAAAATTACAGCTTGATTTATTTATAAACCTATTAATCAATAGATTAGGATTTTTGTATTGTTTTATTAATGCCCTTAATCAGTTTTTTTAAGCCCTGAAAACTGCACAGGAACAATAATTAGTGTATTTTTGTGGTTGATTTATAAAAAGATATGGGAAGAATTCTGGCCATTGATTATGGACGTAAACGTTGCGGAATAGCTGTAAGCGATCCTCTAAAACTCATTGCCAACGGATTGAAAACGGTTGCTACTCAGGATCTGGATGCCTTTTTTGAGCAATACCTCAATGTGGAAAAAATCGACCTGGTAGTGATGGGTTTACCTAAACAGCTCAACAACAAACCTTCCGAAGCCATGAGCTATATCGAGCCTTATGTCCGTAAATTCAAAAAGAAATATCCGGATATCCCGTTGGTGTACTCAGACGAACGTTTTACTTCTGTCCTGGCTCACAGGGCTATGCTCGAAGGGGGATTAAAAAAGAAAGACCGTCAGAACAAAGCCCTGGCCGATGAAGTGAGTGCCACCATATTATTACAGGATTACATGGAATACAACAAATAAATTATGCAATTACCCATTTATTTATACGGTCAAAGCGTTTTGCGCAAAACAGCCGAAGAAATCGGACCGGATTATCCCGGACTCCGGGAGCTCATCAGCAATATGCAGGACACCCTGGAACATGCCGACGGCGTGGGCCTGGCTGCTCCTCAGATTGGCCTGCCTATTAGACTTTTTATTGTTGATTTAAGGCCGCTGGCCGATCAGGAACCTGCTTTTGCCGACTATACCCGAAGCTTTATTAATCCTAAGATTCTGGAGTATTCAGAGGATACTGAAATTCTGGAAGAGGGTTGCCTTAGTGTGCCGGGCATTCACGAGAATGTACCCAGGAGCAGAAAAATCGTGTTACAGTATCGGGATATTGATTTTACCCAACACGAAGAAGTCTTCGAAGATTATGCGGCCAGAGTTATTCAGCACGAATACGATCATTTAGACGGCAAAGTCTTTACCGACCGCATTAATCCAATCCGTAAACAACTGGTCAAAGGCAAACTCAACAATATTGTAAAAGGCAGAGTGGAGTGTGCTTACAAAACCAGGGCTTTGCGTTAAGTAGTGTCTTAGAGCTTTAAGTAGTAAAAGAAGATAGCGATACATGACAAACCGGAATGGGGACAGAAAATTAATGAGAGGCTTGGCGGCAAGCCTGTTGTTATTGATAGCCTTATTGAATCCTTGGCCTGTGGCAAAAGCACAGATCAACACCGACAGGATGATGACCATCGGCCGGAATGCCTTGTATTTCGAAGATTATATACTTTCCATACAATACTTTAATCAGGTAATTCGCTCCAAACCTTATCTGGCAGAGCCCTATTTATACCGGGCAGTCGCAAAACTGAGCCTCGAAGATTTTGTAAGTGCCGAAGAAGATTGTACCTCTGCCCTGGAACGCAATCCTTTTATTGTACGGGCTTATTATTTCAGAAGTTATGCCCGCATGCATCAAAAAAAATACGAGGCAGCCATAGAGGATTGCGTGCAAGGCCTTGAGTTTAATCCCGAACACAAAGGACTGATGCTTAACAAAGGCATTTCCAGAATGTACGCCGGCCAGCACCCGGAAGCCCGCAAAGACCTGGATGAATTAGTACGCAAAGATCCCAACTTTTTGTATGCCTATATGAGCCGTGGACAATTGTCGGTAGAAACGGGCGACACACTGGGAGCCATCGATGACTTTAGCCGGGCTCTGGCTGTGGATCGTTATTTCGCTCCTGCCTACGCATCCAGAGCTTACGTAAATTTGTTACGCAAAAATTTTACCGACGCTGTCAGTGATTTCAACGAAGCCATACACCTGGAGCCCGACAATGAATCGTTTTTTATCAACAGGGCACTGGCTCGTTATCAGCTCAATGATTTCAGAGGCTCCCTGAGCGATTTGGACCGGGTAGTACAAATCAATCCCAATTCTCTGACCGCCTATTTCAACCGCGGATTGATCAGAGCAGAAGTAGGCGACGACAACAGAGCTATCGAAGACTTCGATAAGGTCATTTATATGGACCCCGGCAACGATCTGGCCGTTTACAATCGTGCGGTCTTGCGATCGGCCACCGGAGATCTTAAAGGCGCTGAAGCAGATTTGAGCGTTATCATTGATCGATATCCCAATTTTTATCCTGCTTTTTACCAGCGTTCAGAACTGCGCAAAAAAATGAAAGATACCAAAGGAGCTGACAAAGATTATTTTGCCGCCTGGGATCTGGAAAACAAGATTCGTGAGCAACGGGCTGCCGGTAAAGAGGTAAGTGCAGCAAGTGATGAGCATAAAGATGAAAAAACCCGCGAAGAAACAGACAAAGATTTATTTAAATACAATCGGGTGATAGTGCCTCCCAACGAACTGGAGCAGTCGAGTCGCTATGCCAATCCTATCAGAGGCAGAGTACAGGATCAGCAAGTACAGATTACACTCGAGCCTATGTATCGCCTGAGTTTTTACGAGGAATTGCATCCTGTCAGGGTGAAGCGTCCCATGAATTACAATCGCTATCTGGAAATGCTCAAAGAAAACGATGTCCGGCTCGAAGGCTTACTCATTTCCAACCGCTGCAAATCCCTAAGTGAAGAACAAATAGAAAGTCATTTTAAATCCATTGACCTATACTCCAAGTTAATAGGTGACAATGCAGGAAGAGCGGCACTGTTCTTTGCCAGAGCCCTGGATTTTGCTCTGGTCAAGGATAACGACAATGCGCTGCTTGACCTGAACCGTGCTTTGTTTTTGGATAAGAATTTTGTATTAGCCTATTTTGAAAGGGCCAACCTGCGTTTTGATCTGCTTATGTTTGAACAATCGCAGAAAAATCTGGAAGAAATCCAACTCAAAGAATATTCAAGTCAGCCTTCTGATGAAAATAAACAGGCAAACACCAATCTTAGCCCTATCGGCGAAGAGGCTTTTGGAGCTGAATATATCCTGGTGATGCAGGATTACGAGAAAGTGTTGGAAATAGAACCGGAATTTGTTTATGCCTGGTACAACAGAGGTTACATCCGTTTTTTGCAAAAGGATTATCGCAGTGCCCTGGAAGACTTCAATCGGGCTATAGAGCTCAGTCCTGATTATGCCGAAGCCTGGTACAACAGAGGAATTATACGAATTTATCTGGGTGAACGAGAAAACGGCCTCAGAGATTTAAGTAAAGCCGGAGAATTGGGAATGTATCAGGCATATAACCTCATTAAGCGTTTCACGGAATAACACAATGCTTCATCCCACGGGCACTGAATAGGCTTGCTCGTCTTCGAGGCTTATTTCTCCGCAAAGGTTGGTTTGTAAGAGTTTTTTTACCTCTTCAGTCGAAGAGTGTTCCCCCATCAGATACATCAGTTTGGTCACGATGGCTTCGGTGGTAATGTCTATACCGCTCAGCACCCCGGCGTTCAGCAAATCGAGGCTGGTTTCGTAGCGTCCCATTTCTACTGAGCCTACTGCGCACTGGGTTTTGTTGACCAGAATAATGCCTTTGTCGTTGGCTTCGTACAGGGCTTTCCGGAACCATTCCAGTCGGGGAGCATTACCTGAACCGAAGGTTTCGAGTACGACTGCTTTCAGTCCGGGTATCTCTAAGATGGCTCTCACCGTTTTTTCAGAAATTCCCGGAAATATCTTCAGTACGGCCACTTGTTGGTTAATGCGGGTACGCAGGCTGAGTTTGCTTTGCGGATTTGGATAATGTATGAACTTTTTGGCGTATTTAATATGTACTCCTGCCTTGGCCAGTGGCGGATAATTGTGCGAACGAAAAGCATTAAAGTGCTCTGCGTTTTGTTTGGTGGTTCTGTTGCCTCTCAACAAAGTGTCTTCGAAAAAAATACAGACTTCGGGCACCATAGCCTGGCCGTTTTCTCTTGCTGCCGCAATTTCAATGGCAGTTAGCAGATTTTCGCGTGCATCGGAACGCAATACCCCCAGGGGTAATTGTGAGCCTGTAAAAACGACGGCTTTGGCCAGGTTGTTCAGCATAAAACTCAGAGCCGAAGCCGAATAGGCCATGGTATCGGTGCCGTGCAACACAACAAAACCATCGTATTCGCGATAATGATCGTAAATGATATGGGCCAGTTTGCTCCAGCTCAAGGGATCTACATCGGAGGAGTCTATAAGGGGATCAAAAGCAATGGAATCTACCATGAGGCCGGTTTTGCTTAATTCGGGCAGATAATCGAAGATTTTTTCAAAATCGACAGGCCGCAAAGCTCCGGTAGCAGGATCTTCGGACATACTGATGGTACCTCCGGTACAGAGTAGTAATACAGCATTATGTTTTTCCACGATGGTCGTTTTATATACACAAAAATAGATAAATAGGTTCAATTTCAAAATTTTGCCTAATTTTGTAGCCTTAATTGTTGATTTTTGTATTTGTTGAATAACCCTAGTCCTAATCCTTTTCTCTTTACTCGTATGCAGCGATTCGTATCAGCCGCTTT
>CAZAUQ010000026.1:0-33506 GCA_964488495.1 uncultured Bacteroidales bacterium | reverse complement strand
GCCACGATGAGTCATCTCTGGATTTTTGCCACGCCCTACACCAGCAACTACAGGATACCCACCCTGATGCACGACCATCATTACCGCATGGCCACCGTCTGGCAGACCGCCGCCTACAACCAGCCCCCGCATCTGAGCTTTTACCTGCCCGATTACATCGAGTACCTCACCGACTTGCCGGCGCTGCCGGGCTCAGGAGAGGATTCGAATGCCTGGTTTGATGACGATTCCCGTGGCGATGCCTCCTCGCAGAGCGCAAAGCAGGTGGTCAGCATCAACTTTTACAACCTGCTGGGCCAGCCCATCCCCGAACCCGAACAGGGCCTCTACATTCGCGAATGCCTCCATTCTGACGGCAGCGTCAGCAGGCAGAAGTGCTATAAACAATAAGGTCAATTTTTAATCTGCCTTAGGCTTTGCGCCGGAACTCGAAAAAATGGTAGTACGAGTACTTTTTTGCGGGAGAAATGCGTATTTTCACAAATTAAAATCTTACTAGCATGAAAACGCCATTGATTTATGCCTGCCTTTGTGCAGCACTGCTGTGGAGCGGCAACGTTTTTGCGCAGGCTCCGGCAGCCCGGACTGTTACGGCTGCTTCTTCTGCCCCGGCTGCTCAGTCTGCCCCGGCTGTGCAGGCAATAGTGGAGCCCGGGCAAAGCATTCAGGCCGCCATCGAAGCCGCACCCGAACAACCTTCTGAGCCTTATGTGATCCTGATCAAAAAAGGTACTTACCGCCAAAAAGTAATCATCGACCGCCCCAACCTAGTGTTGCTGGGCGAAGACCGCGACAGCACCCGCCTGATTTTTGCTGAACTGGCAGGCAAACAGAGCATTCGCGAATACAAGGGCAAATACGTGGGCAACGGAGTGATTGTGTTGCAGGAGGGAGCCGACGATTGCATTATCAGCACAATGACGGTCTATAACAACTACGGCAGCACGGTAGAACCCACCACGGCTCACCAGATGGCGATTTTTGGGCGGGCCACCCGTACCATCGTAATCAACTGCAATGTCTGGGCCGACGGCAACGATGCTCTGGCACTTTGGGCGCCCGGGGGGAATGGAATGTATTACCACGCCGATCTTGATTTGCGTTGCCCGGGGGTGGATTTTCTCTGTCCTCGGGGTTGGTGCTACGCAACTCGTTGTAGTTTCTGCGGCGATGGACGGGCTTTGATCTGGCACGATGGTCGTGGTGACTTCGACAAAAAACTGGTGATCACCGATTCGCATTTCGATTCCAAAAGCCCCGTCACGCTGGGACGTTACCACCACGACGCTCAGTTTTTTCTGCTCAATTGCACTATGAGCGACAAAATCATCGATCACCCCATTGGTTATGCCTACACCGATCAGGTGCTGGATCCCTGCCCCTGGGGACAAAGAGTGTATATGCATAATGTAAGGCGAGAAGGCGGCAATTTTGCCTGGATGGCCGATAACCTCCACCTGGCCAAAGGCTCGCCCAGCCCCGAAGACATCACTGCCCTTTGGACCTTTGGCGGCGCCTGGGACCCTGAGCAAAAAATTGCGGAGCTGCAAAAGCGAACAGAGTAGGGTGACTGTGGTTTTTCGGAAAAAAGCTAAAAAACGTCACTGTATTGACTGTATTTACATAAAAAACGTCATTGTATTGACGATATTTGCAAAAATTGTTTGTGGTTTTTCGAGAAACTTGCGCAAGAAGGTGGCAAAAACATCAAATCAATAAATTATGAGTACTAAAACAGATAGGCCAATGGATAGCCCGGACATGGGGGCTTTTCGCATCGAAAAAGATACCATGGGGCCGGTGCAGGTGCCGGCCGATAAGTATTGGGGCGCGCAGACCGAGCGTTCCAGGCAGAATTTTCGCATAGGGCCTCCGGCTTCGATGCCCCGCGAGATTATTCAGGCCTTTGCTTATCTCAAGAAGGCAGCGGCCAGGGCCAATGCCGGGCTGGGAGTCTTGCCGGCCGAAAAAGCGGAGGCTATAGCAGCGGTTTGCGACGAGATTTTGCAGGGCGGGCTAGACGATCAGTTCCCGCTGGTGATCTGGCAGACGGGTTCGGGCACGCAGAGCAATATGAACGTCAATGAGGTGATCGCCAACCGGGCCTACGTGCTGGCCGGCGGCTGCCTGAATCCCGCTGAGCCCCCTTCGGGCGCAGCAAAACCTCCGGCTGCTCCGCTCCGCCTCAGCCCCAACGACGACGTGAACAAATCGCAGTCGTCCAACGATACTTTCCCCACCGCTATGCATATAGCGGCCTATAAGCTGCTGCAGGAACTCACTCTGCCGGCTTTGCTCAGCCTGCGCAAAGGCTTGAATGCCAAAGCTCTGGCCTTCAAAAAAGTGATTAAGACGGGCCGCACTCACTTGATGGACGCTACGCCCCTGACCCTGGGGCAGGAGTTTTCGGGCTACGTAGCTCAACTCGATTTGGGTATCAAAGCTTTGCGCAAAAGTCTGGCCCCGCTGTCGGAGCTGGCGCTGGGCGGCAGCGCTGTGGGCACGGGGCTCAACACGCCCCGGGGCTACGATGTGCTGGTGGCCCGTTATATTTCCGAATTGACCGGACTGCCTTTCGTTACGGCGCCCAATAAGTTTCAGGCCCTGGCAGGGCAGGAGGCTGTGGTAGAGGCGCATGCTGCCCTGAAGCAGTTGGCCGTATCGCTCAACAAAATTGCCAACGACATTCGCCTGCTGGCTTCGGGCCCCCGTTCGGGCCTGGGCGAATTGCTGCTGCCCGAAAACGAACCGGGCTCCTCCATTATGCCCGGCAAGGTGAATCCCACTCAGGCCGAAGCCCTGACCATGGTCTGCGCCCAGGTGATCGGCAACGACGCGGCCATCACGGCCGGAGCCATGCAAGGGCATTTTGAACTGAATGTGTTCAAACCTCTGATTGCTGCCAATTTTCTAAGCTCTGCCCGCCTATTGGGCGAGGCCTGCCTGTCGTTTCAGACGCATTGTGTGGCGGGCATCCGTCCCAACCTGCCCCGCATCAAAGAATTGCTCGACAAGTCCCTGATGCTGGTCACCGCCCTCAACCCCAGAATAGGCTATTACAAAGCGGCCGAAATTGCCCAAACCGCCCACCGCCGGGGCTTGACTTTGCGCGAGGCTGCCATCGCTTCGGGCCACCTCACCGCAGAACAATTCGATGCCTGGGTACGACCGGAGGATATGCTGGGGGCTGACTATTGAATTTTTTGTCGCAAAATCTTTTGTCATGAACCAAGCCTTGTTTTTATCCCTGGGTTATGTGATGAGCTTGTCTGTGGGAAGCTATGCACTCTTGCAGTTTGTCGTAGATAAAGAGGCCAGGACTTCGGCTTCGAAACGGGCTCTGATGATAATCGTACTGGCCTGGATAGTGTCGGGTTTGTATTTTTTCGTATACGATGTAATGTATCCGCCCCGGCCGGTGCCTTTGTTTGCTGCATACACGCTCTTGTTTGTGTTGCTGGTGACGCCCTTTTTCTTTAATTACGTGTCGCATATTATGCGAGGGCACTCGTTGAGCCGCAGCGAATGGTTTTATGTGTTTATCCCTTTTGCAGCCGGAGTTTTGGGGGAATTGATCTTGCGGGCCCTGGGCCGGACACTCTCTCCGGTGTACACACCGAAGGACTTTTTTTTGCAACTGCCTACGCTACCGGCTGTGATTGCCCTGTTGACAGGGCTGGCTGCTGTTGGAATGCAGGCCTTTCTGGCTGTATGGACTCATCGCTTATATGCTCGTTTTCGTCTGGATATTGAAGAGGATTTTTCTTATACCGTCAATATTAGTTTACAGGGATTGATTCGTTTGGTGTATATGTATACCCTGGTGCTTACGGCTATTTGCTTTTGTTTTATGAGCCTTTCCGATCCCTTCGATTATGCGGTGGTACACATAGTGGCAACGCCTTTTT
This sequence comes from uncultured Bacteroidales bacterium, assembly GCA_964488495.1. Taxonomy (GTDB): domain Bacteria; phylum Bacteroidota; class Bacteroidia; order Bacteroidales; family UBA1402; genus UBA1402. The sequence goes on along the minus strand of CAZAUQ010000026.1, from coordinate 29,598 downwards.
ACGCTGTTTTTCTGGCTTATGCCTGCAAACAGCGCGATGTCTATTCGGCCGGTTTAAGACCTCATTCCGAGCTTATAGAGCAACAGCAGGCACCCGCAATGTCTGCCGATCGTTTTGTCCTGTACAAGCAAAAACTGAAACAACTCATGGAGGAAGATAGTTTATGGAAAGATCCGGGACTTTCGGCAGAAAAGCTAGCTATGCAAGTGGGAACCAACCGCTCTTATCTTTCGCAGATAGTAAGCGAAGTGTACGGCCGGCCTTTCAGGACAGTGGTGAACAACTACCGGGTGGACTGCGTCAAAGGCTTGCTTATCGATGAGCCTGACCTGAGACTTAACGAAATTGCCCAAAACGCCGGTTTTGCCTCTGCATCGAGCCTGAATCACGTTTTTAAACAATGGACGGGCTTCAATCCTTCGGATTACAAAGCCGCAGTCAGAAATGCTAAAAATCAGAACAGAATATAGAGACCAAATTACTTTTAAAAGGTTTAAATACTACATTTATTCATTTAACCATTGCGTAAATCCCGAATGTTTATTTATATTTGAAGCGAAAACCAAAATGTACGCTCAATTTGAGATGTTATGAAAAAGAAAGTCTTGATAGTTGATGATAAGACAGAGTTTCGCAGTTTGACCAAAACCATAGTGGCTCGTGAATACGAAGTGGAGAGTGCCGAGAATGGATTGGCTGCGCTGGCTTTGTTGCAGGAGGGATATATGCCCGACCTTATCGTGACCGACCTTATGATGCCTGTCTTGGGAGGCAAAGGCTTGCTGGAACAGCTCAAAGCTTCGGGTGCTTTCAGTAATATTCCGGTGATTGTGCTATCGAGCATAGACAAAAGTGAGGAAAAAATAGCCCTGCTTAGCCTGGGAGCCGACGATTATTTGGAAAAGCCCTATAATCCGGCCGAATTAATGGTCAGGATCAAAAAAATACTCAAATAGCCCCACAGCTGTGGTGGCTACAGGTGGAAACTCAGTAAAACGCTTACATGAATTATCGTATTGCCTGTACAGGAACCAACAATGCTTTTGCGGCCCGCCTCGGGCAGGCTGTTCCTGCTGTTTCCCTAAGCTTTTACGATACTCCCTACGCCTTGCTGCAAGAGGGGGCCTGCTATGATTTGATTTTGTATTTCGAGGCCGGCACTCAGGACGATCAGGCGCAGCTTGCCTATTTATTGCCCGAACTCAGGAAATCACGTTCTGTCTTGTTTGTCCTGGGCGAGCAGCCCGATGCAGCTGCTTATATTAAGCTGGGGGTGCAGGATGTTTACGATTACGGAACGGATCCGGCCTTGTTGTTGAAGCGTTTTGAGTTTATCCGCGATCATTACGATTCTTTCGCTGCCAAAAAACACGAGAAATTGCCCGTGTACCGTCTGCCTCGCTGGAAAAGAGTGTTTGATGTGCTGTTTTCGTCGCTGGTGTTGCTGCTGCTCCTGCCTTTGTTTTTGCTGATGGCCCTGGCCATTAAACTCGATTCCAAAGGCGGTGTGTTTTATGTGGCTCAGCGCATTGGCTCGGGTTACAGGAAGTTTGGCTTCATCAAATTCAGATCGATGTATGTGGATGCCGACAAAAGGGTGGATGAGTTGAGAAAAAAGAATCAGTATATATTGAACCCTGAGACCGACACTGAGCTACTCTTGCTGAAGCCCAAAGTTGAAACGACGCAAGCTGCTCCCGAAATTACGGCCACAGCTTCTGCTGCTCTGGCATCGGGTAGTGTTGCTTCCGAACCGGCAAGCCTGCTGCAGGATGCTTCCGGGCCGGAGGCTCCTGATTGTTCTTCGCGGGATTTTAGCTCTACAGAAGGCTCCATGCTGATTCACGACGAAGGTATGGTGCACGAAAAGGAGGTGAAGCAGCAAAAGGGTCTCATAAAAGAGAATGCTTTTCTCAAAGTCAGCCACGATCCCCGGGTGACCCGGGTGGGCAGAATCTTGCGCAATACCAGCCTGGATGAATTGCCTCAGTTTTTTAATGTGCTCAAAGGAGATATGTCTATTGTAGGCAACAGGCCTCTGCCGCTCTACGAAGCCGAATTGCTTACCACCGACCAGTGGGCTAAGCGATTTTTGGCTCCGGCCGGTATTACAGGGCTCTGGCAGGTGACCAAGAGGGGCAAATCGGGGGCATTATCTCCCGAGGAACGCAAACAGCTCGACGTGGACTATGCCCTGAATTATTCTTTTTGGTATGATTTGAAACTTATTTTCAAAACCATACCGGCTATGTTGCAACACGAAGATGTATAGAATAGAATGAAAAGAAACAATACCATAGAATTACAAATTTGTCTTTTGTTGACAATCATGCTGTTGAGGGCACAATTTGTGGGTGCTCAGGCACTGTCGGCAGAGTCTTTTGCCGGCTCCGATCCCCTGCAAACTACTGTCGCGCAGTACCGGAGTCAAACGACCGATTCCTTGCCCGCTGTGTTACCTGAGGCTGTGTACGGTGCCTTTAAACTGCCCGATTTGCAATCTTGCATCGATTCTGCCCTGGCCAATTCGCCTCTGTTGAAAACTTCTGACCAGCAGGTGGCTCAATTGCTCGAAGACATCAAAATCCAAAAGAGATCCTGGGGCGAATACGTGCTTGTAGATGCCAACACACGCTATGGTTTGTTTAACCAATTGTCTGTGGCAGATCCGGGAGGTACGGGCACTGGTTCCGGCCTGGATTTGTATGCTGCAGAAGAGCGTTTCAATTACTACGCCGGTGTGACCTTGCGCCTGCCCCTTTCGTATTTTTGGAGCAACAACAACAAAGTGAAGAAATTGAAGTACAGCATCAACGAAGCTGAATTGAAAAGGGAGGAATTGAAAAAAGAAATCATCCGTATGGTAGTGACAGAATATTACAAACTGAAAAGTACTTACGAAGTGCTGGGTGTGCATCAGGATAACGTGCAGACAGCCCAATTGGATTTGATGAAAGCAAAAAACGACATCAGGAACAATACGATAGAAATAGGTGAGTATTCTACTATCAATTATTCATATACTCGTTCCTATGTGGAATACATCGATGCCAGAAACAATTTCTTCACTCAGTATTATTTGCTGAAATTACTAACGGGCTCTGATTTTTAATAAAAAACCGGCTGATATGGATATTTTTCGCTTTGTCAAACTGATCCTGTCCAGGTTTCACTATTTGGTAATTATTCCTGTATTGCTGGGCGGTATAGTGTATGTGGTAACTAAAAGCATTCCTCCCCATTACAGCAGTGCCAGTACTATTTATACCGGAATCACTTCCAATACCGGCATAGTGGTGGATGTATTCAGAGTAGATAACGCGGCTGCTCAGAACGAGTACAACAATGTGTTGTCTATGCTCAGGTCGTCCTCCCTGCACGAAGAGGTGGCCCTGAGGTTGCTTACCCAACACCTGATGCTCGATAAACCTCAGCGCGAGATAATGTCGCAGGAGGCTTTTGCTGAATTGGCCCGCTACGCCCCCGACAGTGTAAGGCAATTGGTGGTGAAGGGCGACTTTGAACAAACCTACAAGAATCTTAAGGCTAAAATCATTCAGGAAGAAAAGAATTACATTTACCGCCTGTTGCATTACGGTCATCGTTTTTACAGCATTCAGGCGATTTCTAAGATGAAAACCGAAAGGCTGACCAACAGCGATTTGATCAGAATCAGTTATGAGTCGTCCGATCCGGGCATCTGTTTTAATACGGTTAAGTTTGCTACCGAGATCATCATTGAGTATTACGGGGAGTTGAAAATTTCGCAGACCAATTCGGCCGTGGAGTATTTCGAAGCTCAATTGGAAGAGGCTCAGGACAGGCTTCGCGAGGCAGAACAAAGTTTACTGGAATACAATGTGGAACACGATATTGTAAACTATTTCGAACAGACAAAACAGCTTACTACCCAACAGGAAGAACTGGAGCTTATGCTGCAGGAAACCAAAATGGCTTACGAGGCATCTATCGAAATCTTGCGTAAGCTGGAAGACGAGGTCAGCCAACGTTTCCGGATCAACCTCAGGAATAATGAAATTATGAGTTTGCGCGATAAGCTGGTCAGTGTGAATAACATGATTACTTTGATAGAAAGTGGTCAAAGCGATTTTAATCCCGGTCAACTGGAAAGAATTCAACAACAAAGAGCAGACATCGAAAACAGGATGCAAGCTAAGCTCGATTCCATAAATATGGCCGAAAACAACAGTCAGATGATGGAAGCTCAATATCTGTTGGCTCAATGGCTGGATGCAGTAAAGGAAAACGAGCGTTACGCAGCACAATATAAATCTTTGCAGGAAAGACTGGAAGAGTTTATGCTGCAATACAAACGCTACGCGCCTGTGGGTGCAACCATAAAAAGGTTTGAACGGGAGATTGATGTATACGAAAGGCAGTACCTGAACATTTTGCAACAACTGGGCATGGCCCGCCAGAATGAACAGAATATGAACATGCGTATGAACATGCGGGTGTTTGATGCTGCGGCCTTTCCGATCAATCCGATTTACGCACCCTTCAAGATGTATACACTGGCCGCAGCCCTCTTCTCTTTGTTGTTTGTTTTGTTGGCCGTTATTGTAATAGAGTTGCTGGATAAACGGATTAAATCGCCCTCGAAGCTGGCCAGAATCTCGGGCCTGGAGGTGATCTCCGGCTTCAGTCTGGAAAACGGCAACAGAAAGGTATTAACCGGTGCTTTGAACGAAAAAGCGGCTTTGTTGATTACCGAAAAGATTAAATTGTTAGCGCAGAACCCCGACCGGCCATTGATTGTGCAGGTTACAGCCAATTGGGATAATTCGGGCACGACCGAAGTGGCTTTGAATGTGGCCCGGGCTTTGAAAAAACAAGGCCACGAGGCAGTGGTGCTGGCTTTCGATGCTGCAGAAGGTGATGATTTACAGAATGATACAAAAAAAATGGCTGGAAAACAGCTGACCAACTATAAGTCTTACCATGAATTGATCCGGGATTTGTCTGTAAAAGCCGACTATGTGATTTTTCTGGAAACTCCTGTCAGTAACGGTATTGAATATCCGATCCTATATTCCTCGGCCGATGTCAATCTGATGGTTTTTGATGCAGGCGCTTTTTGGTCGGATGCCGACGACTATATGTTGTTGAATCTGAAGAAACTATATCCTGGTACCATTTACGCAGTATTGAACAAAGCTTTGCCTGATAATTTAGAAGAAATATACGGAGAGATTCCCAAGCAACGCTCCCGCTTGAGAAAAGCAGCCAAGAAATTTCTGAAGCAATTTGTCTGAATCGTATAGATATTGCTTTACTAAGACTTGATGTATGAGTATAAATCCTGTCCTTCGTAAAGAGCTGAAAAGATCGCTTGGCATCAGAGTGGCGGTATTTTCTTTCCTTACAATGCTGTTGGCACTTGCAGTTTTCTTTTTTTCGAAAAACCAGCTGCTGACAGGGATGATGATGTTGTTGTTGCCTTTTCCCCTGCTTTATCTTTATTGGGTATTTGCCTCTCCGAGGATAGGTTTTATCTCGCTGCTTTTTGCGAATTACTTTGTTATTGGGCTTAATCGATATGTTTCATTTCCTATGGGCCTGGCGGTGGATGGATTGTTGCTGTTGACCTTGCTGGCGGTATTTTTGAGTCAGTTTTATCAAAAAGTTACCTGGAAAAAGGCAGTGCGCGATTATACCATTCTGGCTGCGATCTGGATGATAATGACGGCTTTTCAGCTGCTCAATCCCGAAGCAGCCAGCCGGGCGGCCTGGTTTTATGCCATGCGCAGCCAGGCCTTTTATATGGTCTTGACTTTTATCCTGGTTTATCTGGTGTTTAATAAGCCGAAAGATTTTGATTTGTTCATAAAACTGGCTGCCTGGTTTACTCTGCTGGCTGTGGCCAAAGGTGTAATTCAAAAATTCATAGGGGTAGATCCATGGGAATACCAATGGTTGTTGGAGCCGGGTAACAGAACAACTCATTGGCTGGCAGGACATTTGAGGGTGTTTTCGTTTTTTTCCGATGCAGGTACATACGGCAGTTCCATGGCCTATGCCGGAGTGGTATATACGGTATTGGGTGTTCATGCCTCCGAAAGACGAAAACGGTATTTTTATCTACTGGTAGCTTTGGCAGCCATCTATGGAATGATGATATCCGGAACCCGAAGTGCAGTGGCTGTGTTGTTGGTTGGATATATGCTGTATACCATCTTGTCAAAGAATTTCAAGACGATGGTCTCGATGGGATTCGTTTTGTTGCTGGCTTTTTTCTTCTTGAAATATACCACTATCGGACAAAGCAATTACGATATTCGCAGGATGCGATCGGTATTTAACAAAGAAGATGCTTCCTTGAACGTGCGTCTCGACAACCGGCGATTGTTTAATGAATACCTTAAGGATAAGCCTTTTGGAGGTGGGGTGGGCTCTTCGGGCAACTGGGGGCAGCGCTTCAGTCCTCATACTTTTTTGGCTCAGGTGCCTACCGACGGCTGGTACATTCAAATATGGGCTGAGCAGGGTATAGTAGGTTTATCTTTTTACCTGCTGTTACTATTTTATTTTTTAGTTAAATCGGCCTTTTTGATTTTTTTCCGCCTGAAAAAACCCGAAAACAGATATAAGGCTGTTGCTTTTGTTTCGGGCTTGGCCGGCCTGATGGTGTCGTCGTATACTGCTTCCAGTCTGGGACAGTTGCCAAACACCATCATGGTGGTGACCTCGCTGGCATTGATTTCGTTGATGCCTGAGTGGGAAAAAAAGGAAGCTGACGAAACAGAAAGCGACGAAACAAAAAGCGGCAGCACCAAAAACCACAAAGACAAAGCAGCCTCCTTGTCTCTGTTTGCTAAAACCTCAAAATGGAAAGTGTAATGGAAGTCTACGGAATAGTGCAGTTGATTTTGCTGGTGTTGACCGCCCTGGCTACAGCATATTTTTTGTTTTTTGCCCTGAGCGGCTTGTTTTATCGCGACAAAAAGTTGAAACCGGCAGCTGTTTACCGCAAATTTGCAGTGTTGATTCCGGCTTACAAAGAAGACCGCGTGATTTTGGAAGCGGCAGCCAATGCCCTGGAGCAGGATTACCCTAAGGATCGTTTTGATGTGGTGGTGATTGCAGATTCCTTTAATTCGGAGACACTGCAAATATTGGCAACTATGCCTTTGAAAACGATCGAAGTGCGTTTTGAGCAAAGCACCAAGACCAAAGCGCTCAACCTGGCCATGAGTCTCTTGCCCGAGGATTACGATATCGCTTTGGTGCTCGATGCCGACAACCTGATGCAGGCGGACTTTCTGCAAAAAATCAACCGGGCTTTTGAAGATAAAATACTGGCCGTACAGGGCCACCGCATGGCCAAAAATTCCAACACCCGTCTGGCGGTGCTTGATGCTGTGAGCGAAGAGATCAACAATCATTTGTTTCGCCGGGGACATTGCGCTGTGGGCCTTTCTGCCGGCTTGATAGGTTCGGGTATGGCTTTTGACTATGCTTTTTTCAAAAAAATGATGTTGGAAGTCAAGGCAATTGGTGGATTTGACAAGGAAATAGAACTCCGTATGTTGCGCGAGGGCTCGAAAATTGAGTATCTGGAGGATGCCTGTGTTTTGGACGAAAAGGTGCAAAATTCCGCGGCTTTCAGCGTTCAGCGCCGCAGATGGCTTTCGGCTCAGTTTTATTATTTTGGACTGGCCGCCGGCCCGGCACTTCGGGAGCTGTTTACCAAAGGCAACCTGGATTTTTTCTTCAAGGCTTTGCAATTTATTCAACCCCCCAGGGTGTTGTTGCTGGGCCTGGTTCTGGTGGAAAGTGTTTTGTTTTTGCTGCTAAACAGTCATCTGGCTTTGCCTGCAGCTTTCAATATTGCCTGGCTTTCGGTGCTGGGCTCTTGCCTGCTGGCCTTTGTGTTTGCAGTGCCCGGAAAATTTTACAATAAGCAAACCGCCGGGGCTTTGCTTTATCTGCCTAAAGGCATGTTTTTGATGTTGATGTCTTTGTTGAAGATCAAAGGCGCCAACAAAACTTTTTTGCATACGCCACATGGTGCTTCGGACACCGCTAAAAAATAAAGTATGACGGGATTTATTACTTCTGCAAGAGCCTTATCAGAACGCGATTTCTCGGGACTGGGCTCGATGAAACAAGTAGTTGACCGGGACCTGAGTCTTTATTACCTGGGTCGTTTTTACAACACCTCTGCCGCGGAGCTGCTGGCTAATTTCAGAAAAAAAGGCCCGGACTCCTTCAAAGAGATTGACGGCGATTTTCTTTTGCTGCTGGCCGAAAAGGATAACTTGCTTTTTTACAGAGATCGCCACGGAGCCGGCAGCCAGCTTTTTTACAACGGGGAGTTTTTCAGCTCTCATTTGATACATTTCAGCTCTCTCGAGGGCTTTGATCCTGAGCCGGATACGGAGGCTTTGTTTACTTTTCTGGGCATCGGATACATACCCTCGCCCCAGACGGCCCTGAAGGGAGTAAAGAAATTAAGTCCCGGCCACTTGCTTGTGTTGCAAAATGGAAAGACCAGCACAAAAGATCTCTACGATTATGAATCCTGCCTGGCTAAAACCGCAAGCTCTAAACTGAGCATAGAAGAGGCCACCGAGGCTTTCGAAAAGCTTCATCGGCAAGCCATAAAAGACAGAATTGCCGGGAATACCAAAGTGGGCCTCTTGTTGAGCGGTGGTTACGATTCCGGAGGGAACATAGCCGCTTTTAGAGAAGTCTGTCAGGGCGAAGCAGTGTCTTATTCCATAGGTTTCAAAAACAATCCCTGGACAGAATTGCCGCTGGCGGCCTTATTGTCTGAAAAATACGGCACCAGGCATTACGAGTACGAAATTGACGGCAGCGAAATCCTGGATTTGCCGCTAATATTGAAAGCGACAGGCGATCCTTTTCACGAAGGGGGGCTTATGGTGAATTATTGTGCCATGCGTTTGCTGAGCGACAGTGGCGAACAGCCCGGTATTGTGCTGGGTGGCGATGGTAATGACCAGCATTTCGGAACTTCGGGCAAAGAGCTGGCTTTGCACTGGAAACTCCGGAAATCGGGCTTACAGATTTTTCAAAAGGCTTACGATGCCTTAGGCAACCGGCTTTCGGTCTTCGAAAAGGACAATGTGTTTTTTCGTACTCAGTTTCATAACCGCAAGATTCTGAATATTCAGCAAAGCGATATGTTCGGCCTGGGTTTGCAGCAACTCAAGCGGATGAGTGCCGCTGCCGGCAAGATGAAGCGATACGATTATCTGAGCAGTTTGCCCAGGCATTTCGATAGTTTCGAGGAGTTTTATTTCGGCCGTAATTTCAACATAGATATTAAGCAGGTCATAAACGAAGTGATTTTGTACAAGTCGTCCAGGATGGCAGAGTTGTTTGGTTCTTCGATGAGTTTTCCTTACATGAGCACGGCTTTGTATGATTTCCTGAACGAATTGCCTCCGGGGTATAAATTCAAAGGCAACATCGACGACCTGGCTGCCGGCAGGGGAGTATCAAAGTTTTTGCATAAGAATTGCTTTAAATCCAAACTACCGGCCGAAATTACCGAAAGAAAGAAACAAGGCGGTTTTGCTCCCCTTGCTATTTTTTTGCAGGAGGAGTCGCAGCGTAAACTGCTTTTTGCTTATCTTAGGCGATCAGAAGGCTTGCAGTATCTCTTTGAAAAAGAGAGCATCGAAAGTTTGTTGAAGGAATACGAAAGGCTTGTACAATCGCCGGCTTATTGGTTTTGGTTCCGGCAGGTCAAAGCTAATCAGTTGATCAATCTGATCACTTTGGCGGTATGGTGGGACGTTTTTATTGCCGGGAAACAGTCCGTTACTAGTATTTCTGAATTATAAACCACAGGATATGAAAATTGGCATCGAAGGGCAACGCTTGTTCCGTAAGAATAAACACGGTATGGACGTGGTGGCCCTGGAACTGATCAGGAATCTGCAAATGCTCGACCACGAAAACGAGTATGTGGTGTTTGTGCATCCCGACGAGGACAACACCTGCATTCCACAGGCTCCAAATTTCAAAATAATTGAGTTGGGTGGAGGCGGCTATCCGCATTGGGAGCAGGTGCTTTTGCCCCGGGCGGTCAGAAAAGAAGGCTGCGATATACTGCATTGTACCGGCAATACGGCTCCCATTTTTTGCACTATCCCCACCATAGTTACTCTGCACGACATTATTTATATGGAAAGGTTCAGCCTGTTTCAGAAGGCTGGTACCTGGTATCAGCGCATAGGCAATACCTATCGCAGACTGGTGGTGCCCACGGTGGTAAAAAAGGCCATGAAGCTGGTGACGGTTTCTCATTACGAACAATCCAACATCGAGGCTTATTTTGGTCCTTTGGACAAATTGAGCGTCATTCACAACGGAGTGGGGGAGCATTTCAGGAAAATAAGCGATACCCATCTGCTGGAGGCTGTGCGGGACAAATATAAGTTGCCCGAAAGGTTTTTGTTTTGCCTGGGCAATACCGATCCCAAAAAGAATACGCCCAATATGCTCAGGGCTTTTGCCTTGTTTCTGCAAAGCAAGGGTGAATACCGGGGACAGGACGATACTTACAAACTGGTCTTGCCCGATTACGAGGAAAATCAGTTGATGCAGGTTCTCAACGATATGGGGCATCCCGAAATCAGAGAAGATATACTAGTGACCGGTTATGTGCCCAACAGCGATATGCCGGCTTTGCTGAATTTGTGTTCGATGTTTTTGTATCCCTCTCTGCGCGAAAGTTTTGGTTTGCCCATACTCGAAGCTATGGCTTGCGGAGCGCCGGTGATTACGGCCAATACCTCCTCTATGCCCGAAGTGGCGGGTGATGCGGCCTTGTTGGTTGATCCTTCTGATCCTGTCGCCCTGGCCGGGGCTATTGGACGTGTGCTCAGTGAGGAGGATTTGAAGCGGAATTTGAGAGCCCGGGGGCTGGAACGAGCGGCCCTTTTTTCATGGAAAAGCATGGCGGAGCAGTATTTGCAGTTGTATCGCGAAATGCTGTCGGAACTCTCTAAATAGAACAAAACGATAGTAGATACTGATTCGATAGTAATTGTAAAAATAAATCAAGATGCAGGGACAGGATATTGTATGTATTTCGAATACCGGTTGGTATGGTAAATACGCCAAATCGACGGTGTTGCTGCTGGAACGGCTGGCTAAGCACAACCGGGTGCTTTTTGTGGAACATCATTATACCCTCGCCGATATCTGGTATACGCTCAGGGGCAGGAAGCAGGCTCCCATCCATCAAATGCTGGGATTCAGCTCCCGCCTGCAAGAGATAGAAACTGCCGTCGGGAGCAAGCTGTATCGCCTGGTGATGCCTCCTTCGCTGCCGGTGTATTTTCTTAAAAACGAAAAAAGCTTCGAAAAACTTTTCTGTCTGAATACCTTTGTCTACCGCAGGGTCTTGAAGAAGCAATTGCGCAGGCTGGGAATGGAACACCCTCTGGTGATTACGGCTTATAATCCCTTTTATGGCTTGTCCATGTTGCACAGGCTGAACGAGCAGGCTCATATTTATTATTGCTACGACGGGGTGGAGCCCTCGTACTACGGGCAAAGGATTTTTCGTTACGAAGAGGAATTTTCGCGCAAGGCCGATGCCATCATTTGCAGTTCCGACTTTTTGCTGCAAGGAAAACTTCCCCTCAATGCCAAGAGCTACGTGGTTAAAAATGGCGTGAATTTTCCCTTATTCAGCCGATATGCCAAAACGGAACCCTACGAACGGGAGCGTAAAAAAGTGGGCTTTATTGGCAGCCTCGATCCTCGTTTTGATATAGATACGGTAGAATATGCCGTGCAACAGTTGCCCGACTTTGATTTTGAGTTTACGGGCGACATGCGCAACGAGCAAATGAGAAACAGGCTTAAACGCTATCCGAACGTGTATTTTTTCGATCCGCTGCTACCGGAGCAGGTGCCCCCTTTGCTGAAACGCTACGATCTGGGCATTATACCCTATCTGCAGAATGAGGTGAACAAAAACATATATCCTCTCAAAATAAATGAATTTCTGGCGGTGGGGGTGCCGGTGGTGATGACGGCTTTTGCCGATTTGCCGGACTTCGGAGGGCTGGTGACTACGGCCGCTACCAAAGAGGATTTCGTAAGCGGACTGCTGGCCGAGAGCAGTAGTGATTCCAAGGCCAGGATAAGCCAAAGAATTATGTTAGCGGGAACCAATTCCTGGGAAGAACGTGCCGAAGCCTTTGCTGAAATTTTATCGGGTTTTGTCAACTAATTTAAGAGTCTTATGTACTACCGTAAAGTAGCCGATTTGAACGAGATTATTCTGAAGCGTCTGAGTATAATCCCCCACGACATTAACCTGATTGTGGGCATTCCCCGCAGCGGAATGTTGCCTGCCAATATGTTGGCCTTGTACTTGAATAAGCCTTTGAGCGATATTGATTCTTTTTTGAACGGGCATATCTATAAGGCCGGCGAAAGAGGGCAGTTTTTTACTCCTGATACTCAAAGTAAAGTATTGGTGGTTGACGATAGTATTTCCTCGGGTTCAGCCATGCTGAAAGCTAAAAAGCAGCTCGGCGAGCTGGAAGATAAATTTGATATTCGTTATTGCGCTATATATGTGATTCCGGGCAAAGAGCATCTGGTCGATTATTACTTTGAGCTGGTTCCGCTCCCCCGGTATTTTCAGTGGAATATCTTCAATCATATTTTTTTGGAGAAAGCTTGTTTTGACATCGACGGGGTATTGTGTGTGGATCCTCTTCCGGAGCAGAACGACGACGGACCGCGTTACCGGGACTTCTTGTTGAATGCAGCACCTTTGTATATACCAGGTTGCCCGGTTGGTACTTTGGTAACTTCGCGTCTGGAAAAATACCGGCCGGAAACCGTCCTTTGGCTCCAAAAGTACAATATTCGTTACAAGGAACTGATCATGCTCGATTTGCCCGATATGGAGGCCAGGCAAAAGGCCAACAATCACGCGGAGTTTAAGGCCTCGGTGTATAAGGATTCGTCTTATGTTCTCTTTTTCGAGAGTTCTCTGAGGCAGGCTCTGGAAATTAATAATCTGACCAGGAAACCGGTGTATTGTACCGAAAATTTCGAAATGATTTACGAAGCGGAATCTGCTCTTTATAATGTGATTAGTGGGAAATCTCTGCCTTTTTTGCGAAAATCTGCTTTGTGTCTCAGAAATACTCTGAGGAAGCTAAAAAGAAGAATGCGCAGCTAACTGATTAACAATTATCCGGGATGAAAAGAATTGGCCTTTTTACCATAATTGATTACCTGAATTACGGAAATCGTCTTCAAAATTATGCTGCCCAGGAGGTGTTGCGTTCTTTGGGCTTCGAGGTGGAGACTATCCTGAACGAAGCGGCCCGACCGGAAATCAGCAGATCGGAATACATAAAAAACAGAATCCGCAATGCCTTGAGGCAATCGCCTTTGAAATTGCTGCAAAAAGCCTTCAATAAGTTTCGCGACAGCAAAAACAAAGCCTTTTACGAAGAATGTCGCCGCAAGCGGGCTTTGTCGTTTGAGGCATTTAGCCGGCGTTACATTTGCGAAAGCGATTTCAGGCTGATTCCCGGCCGTTTGTACGAGAATCTGGACGAACGTTATGACTTTTGTGTGGCCGGGAGTGACCAAATATGGAATCCGCACATTCGCTTTGGTTCATCCCTTGATTTTCTGAGTTTTGTGCCCGCGTCGAAACGCCTTGCCTATGCGCCCAGTTTCGGGGTTGCAGAAATCCCGGACCGGTATCGTCAAAGATACAGTCAATACCTCTCCGAAATGGCTGCTCTGTCGGTACGCGAAGAAAGAGGAGCAGAGATTATTCGTGACTTGTGCGGCCGGGAGGCCAAGGTGTTGGTCGATCCTACTTTGATGCTTGACAGTTCCTCTTGGGAGGCTGTGGCTGTTCCTGCCCGGCATCGGCCTGCCAAAGAGTATTTGCTGACTTATTTTATAGGGGCACTCTCAGCCGAACGCAAAGCTACACTACAAGCTCTGGCGGCTGTAAAGAAACTGGAAATAGTGCAATTGGCCAGTTTTGATGATCCGCTGCGTTACGATGCAGATCCCGGGGAATTTGTGGATTACATCAGTCGTGCTGCCCTGGTATGCACCGATTCTTTTCATTCCTGCATTTTTGCCATGTTGGCGGGGAGGCCTTTTGTGGTGTTTGAGCGAGAGGGCAAGAGCGCCGAAATGTCGTCGCGTTTGGAAACCTTGCTGAAAAAGTTTAATTTTGCGGATCGAAAATACAATACCGACAGGGCTTTGGAAGAATGGTTTGCTATTGATTATTCCCATTTCGCCACTCTGTTGGAAGTCGAAAGGCTGCAAGCCCTGGCTTATTTAAAATCAGCATTGAATGTGCAGTGTTAAAATCTCTGTGATTTAGGACTGATTTAAATCGAAAGGATTAAATATAGTTAAATAATTCGATAAATGTGTTTTTTGGAACAATGTTTGTATAATAGAAATCGTAAGGCTTATGCTGTGGCATAACAACGAACATCTTAGAATTTTATATTAAAAGCAACATAATGATGAACAAAAAAACAGTAAAACAGCTTATTTACAGTTTATTTGCAGTTTTAGCACTGTCAGCAACCTCCTGTGATAGAAATCCGGGTAACGAAAACGAAAATCCCGATTTGCTGATACCCTCCGATTTTGATTTTGCTACTACCCGCTCTGCGAATGTTGAGGTAGCTATTGTCGACAATTTTGAAGGACAGTATTTTTCCCGTATAGAAATTTTCGATGAAAATCCTTTTACTACCGACACCGTCGTTAATTTGCTGGCGGCCGGAGTAATCAAGGGTCAAGAGGCTTTCAATGCCAAGATTGTACTTCCTGCTCATTTGAAAACATTATTTATACGTCAAACCGATCCGCAGAAACGTCAGGTGGTAAAAATGCTGGATATTGAAACAGAAGAAGGTCCTTACCAGGTCGATTTTAACAACAGGCCTGCTGCTGAAACAAAATCGGTTTTAAGTATGATGAAGGCGCCCGCAGCCGGTGAAACAGCAGCTGAATATATCTTGCCCGACAGCTATACTACGCTGGGAGCAGAGGCGGTCACGCTGAATGGCCAGAATTATTTCATACCGGCCGGAGTTATCAACAGCCAGGTGAATTTTGGCTGGCTAGCCAATTCGGCCCTTTATGTTGCCGGAGAACTGCTTATTCCGGCTAATGCCAATGTTTATCTGCCCGCTGGAACCAAAATTGTGGTACTGCCCGGTGGAAAGATCACAGCCAATGCGGCTCTGAACCTTACTCAGGCTGGGTCGCTGCTGGCCGTACATCAGGGGGCCGAAGCAGAATTCAATGCCGTTTCTAAAGTTGAAAATACTTCCCGTTGGATTAACGACGGAACCGTAAGCCTGAACGCTGATTTTTCGGTAGTTCAGAGTTCTTTGATGGTGAACAACGGCAATATTTCGGCAACGAAGATTTCACTGACCAATAGTTCGGTTATGAAGAATTTCGGCAGCTTGCTGATGACCGGTGATTTTACCTTAGATTCCAACACCTCGCTTGTCAACGACGGTACATTGGAAACTCTTACATCACTGGTTTCAAGAAATACGACTGCTATTGTTCAGAACAACGGCAGTATCAAAGCCCTCTATATCGATTATAAAAACGGTGGCGGCCAATTGTTAAACAATTGCAGCATCGAAGCCGAAGATATGGCTTTCGAGGGTGGTACTGTGGTGGCTGCCACAGGAACCCGTATGACTTGTCAGGATTTTTATGCCAACAACTCTACTTTCACTCTTAACGGCAATGCTATACTGGAAGTGAAAAATTTGGAAGCGGACAACAGTAAAGCTGTCAAAAACGGAGCCACTTTCAATTACAACGTCACCATCGCAGGCAATCCGGCCGAAGCTGACCTGCCATTGGTTCATGTCTGGAAAATTGACAACAAAAAGAAAGGCTGGGAGGTACTTCAACTGGACGGCAGTATGGAATTGGCCATCGCTAGCGGAGAATCTCCCACGGGTAATTTTTTCAAATCGATTAGTAATGGCGTAAGCTTTGTGGAAGAACCTACCTTGGTAATTGCAGCGACCGATTGCAACGGAGGCGGTGTGAATTATGTGCCCGAAGTTGATCCCGAAGATCCTGAATTTCCGGTGCTGGTAAGCGAAGGCAACGAATATACTTTTGCCATGGAAGATCTCTGGCCGCATATGGGCGATTACGATATGAACGACTTTGTGTTCAGGATTAAAAATATACATAAGTGGATCAACAGTGACAACAAGGTGGTCAGCATGAGTTTCGAATTGCTGCCTGTGGCTGCCGGCAGCCGCAGATACATGAGTGCCGCAGTTCAGTTTGATGATTTAGCCGCCGGAGCTTTCAGTTTGACGGCCGGGAATGAAAACAGCCGGATTGAAGAAGGCCAGGACAAAGCCACTGTTATTCTGTTTGAAGGAGTACATCAATTGTTTGGATTGGATACCCCTGTGGCGGTCAATACTTTTGCCCACGTAGACAGAAAGCCTGCAGAAGCTTGTACTTTCAGAATGGATTTTGCCGAGCCTGTTCATCCCGATTACCTGACCGTAGATCGACTGAATTTCTATATGATAGAGGGCGAGGACCTGGACAATACCGATCGCAAAGAAGTGCATCTGGCCAATTTTGCTCCCAGTTCCAAGGTGAAACAAGCCACTAACAACTACAAAGACGAAAACAATATGGTTTGGGCCATAATGTTGCCGGTTGGCGACTTTAAACATCCTACCGAAATGACCAATATAGTGAATGCTTATCCTAACTTTGAGGAATGGGCTTTTTCGGGTGGTGATAGTCAGAAGGACTGGTACCTGGTTCCTGCCGAAGACTCAAAACTAGTGTATTCAAAGTAAAAAAGTAATGTTGATTAACAAGAATGTCCGGTTTTTTTTAGATCCGGACATTTTTTGTTTTTTGCTAAATCGTTTCATACCAAGAGATCATGATTAAAAGAGTTTCTTTTGGTTGTTTTTGTCTTTTGCAGGTCCTGCTTTTACCGGCACAAACAGTGTATATTAACGAAATCTCGGTTGCGAATATTTCCGGGCAATTCGATCCGAATTACGATTTCAGAGGCTGGATAGAACTGTATAATGCAGATTCCATTGATGTAGAAATACGGGATTTGTATTTTTCGGACGACCCCACAAATGTTATGAAATATCGCCTGGCTGCTAAACGTACATTGCCGGCCGGAGCTTATGCATTGGTCTGGTTGAACGATGAAATCAAAAACGACCGGGGCTATTATTTGGATGCCGATGCCGACGGCGGATTTCTTTCTCTTGCTGATAAGAGTGGAAATTTGCTTGATGCCATTGAATATCCTAAACAGTATTCCAACGTATCATTCGGTCGTATTACTGATGCTGCAGAGGATTTTGATTATTTTGTTCAGGCAACTCCCGCTGCTTCAAACAACGAGGCGCCCATTGCAGCTGATTTTGTGGCTGAGCCGCAGTTTTCACATCCCGGTGGTTTTTACCAGGGCGCGCTGAGTGTCGGTATCACTTGTGCTACTCCTGCGGCCCGTATCTTTTACACTCTGGATGGGACTGAGCCCGGCCTTGATGACGCCGAATATACCGGAACAGAGATAAGTATTGATAGTTCTGCAGTTTTGAGAGCCAGAGCTTATGCGGAGGGTATGCCCGAGGGCCGTATTGCCACGGCAACTTATATGATCAACGAGCGTAAACCCGATTTGCCGGTAGTCTTTCTGACGGTAGATACCACTTATCTGTATAACGATACCATCGGAATTTATTGCGTGGGGACAAACGGCATCAAACTTACTTCTCATGGCGAAGTAGCCAATTACAATCAGGACTGGACACGTCCGGCTTATGTGGAATATCTCGATGCCGGAAAAGTAGTGCAGATTGCTCAGACAGCCGGGATAGGTATTCACGGCAACGATTCCAGAAAATACGATATGAAGGCTATCGAAGTAAAAGCCTCCAAGCGTTTTGGCACATCCAGGTTTGATTTCTCCCTTTTTGACAGTAAACCCGGTCGCCGATTCAAAAGTTTTATCCTCAGGTCCGGAGGACAACAGGGTTTGCCCGGTTTTATTATCCGGGATGCCTATAACCAAAGTCTGGTCGATATAATAGACCTGGATTATCAGGCTTATCATTACTGTGTACTGTATGTAAATGCAAGCTATTGGGGCATCAGGGATATGCGCGAAAAGAGCTCCAAAGATTATATTTACTCTCATTATAATTACGAGAAAGAGGAATTTGATCTTATTGACCGTATGTCTGCTTCGCACGGAAATACAGCCAGGGTAGATTCTCTGCAGGCATTTGTGCAGAGTCAGGATTTTTCTGATGACAGCCTCTACTCGGTGCTGGCCGGGATGATAGATATTGATAATTTTTTGAGTTACCTCGCGGCAGAAGTTTTTGTTGTCAATACCGACTGGCCAAGTAACAACAACAAGCTTTTTTCGCATAATGCAGAGCAAGCCCGATTCAGGTGGATATTACAGGATCTTGATAAAGGCCTTTCTTACTCATCGAGAAATGTACTGCAATATATTAAAGATGTCGCGCTTGATCGTCTGCAATTTTCATTGATCAATGAATTGCTAAAGAACGACTCTTTCAAAGAGGATTACATTACCAGGATGAGTGTTTTTGCCGGTTCAGTCTACAGGGAAGACAGAATGTTGGAACGCCTTGATGACATTGTGGATGATATAGAGGCTGAATACCCCTATCATGTGGAGCGTTGGGATACAACTTGGGCTGGTTACCTGGACAAGGTAGCAGCGGATTATAGAAAAAAGATTCCGGTATTTAGACAGAAAGCCTACGAAGATCTCAGGCTGAATTTCGATCTGGGGGAGGCTTTGCCTTTAGTTATTGCGACATCTGAACCCGGAGCTGCCATTCATTTTAACGATTACAGAATTCCCTTGCTTCCTTTTGACGGCAAGTATTTTAGTGCAAAAACATTTAGTCTGGAAGCTTCTGCTTACGCCAATGCCAGGGCTTTTGCATATTGGTTGGTAGAAGAGGAAGGAAATATATATACTTTGGACGAAAGAAAAATCAGTGTTACACTGAACGCTCCGGCAAAAATCACTGCTGTATATAAGGTGGCTCCTCTGGTGCGCCGGGCCGGCTTATATCTGAACGAGCTGAGTGCATCGAACAATATATTTGTGGATGCTACATTTCGTTACGAAGACTGGATAGAATTGTACAATGCTTCCGACAGCCCCCTTGCCCTGGAGGGTTATTATTTGTCGGACCTGACAGACAACCGGACTTTGTTTCGTTTTGGCCCGGGCAGCGATACGGTTCCGGCCTTTGGCTACAGCATAGTGTGGTGCAGTGGAGCTCCTCAGCGTGGCCCCATGCATACCAATTTTAAACTGGACAAAGAGGGCGAAAGCCTTTTTCTGAGCAAAGAATTGGAGGGGGAGCTCGTGCTGATAGATTCTCTGGCTTTTGTGCCCCACAGCGACAAAACTTCTTTTGGCCGCTACCCCGACGGCGAAGAACAAATGTTAGTTTTTGACCGCCCCAGCTTTAAAAAAGCCAATTACCAGTCGCGTTACAATATCCCGCTTTATTATCAGGAAGCTGAACTGGTTGCTCTCAAAAATACGCCCCGGCAGTCGGCGGCCTTGTTTTCGTTTTTTGTTACAGCCGACAAAACAGGCCTGCTTGTTGAGAATCCTCTGGAGCAATCTTTACTGCTGGAACTCTATTCACTGACAGGCCGGCGCCTGCTGAGTCGGAAATTGAGCGAAAGCCGCTGCCTGATTCCGCTGGGAGAGCTGCCGGCCGGTTTGTATCTGATCAACTGTCGTAGTGAAAGGGAGAGCCTAAGTCTGAAATTTATTCGTTAATCTGGCTGGTATGTATTATTTTTACCGACAATAAAAAAACATCAAAATTTCGTCGGTGAATCAGCTTAAAACAGGAGCTTTATTGTCGTATGTGCTGATTGGACTGGGTGCTTTCCTGTCCATTCTGTACACACCGGTTATGCTTAGGTTGCTGGGCCAAAGCGAATATGGGCTGTATAGTCTGGTGGCCTCTGTGGTGGCCTATTTAGGCTTGTTTAGTTTTGGTTTCGGCAGTGCCTATATTCGTTATTTCTCGATTTACAAAGCCAAAAACGATGCCAGGGGCCTGGCAGAAATGAACGGGATGTTTTTCCTGATCTTTTTGTTTCTTGGCTTGATTGCCGTAGTGGCCGGCTTGTTTTTGGTAATGAATTCCGCTAAGGTTTTTGGCTCTGAACTGACTGCGGATGAACATGAAAAGGCTCGTATCTTGTTGATTATTATGATAATCAACACAGCTTTTACTTTTCCGGCCATCGTATTCAATTCCTATGTGAGCGCCCGCGAGAAGTTTGTTTTTCAAAAATCGCTTTTGATTGTCAAAACGGTGTTGAATCCTGTTTTTATTGTAGGGGTTTTGCTTTTGGGTTATGGTTCGGTTGGTATGGCGGTGGCTGTTACTGTTTTGAGTTTGCTGGTGGAGTTGGTAAATCTCTGGTTTTGTTTAAGAAAGGCAGGTATGGAGCTCCGTTTTGGTCATTTTAATCCGAAGTTGCTCAAGGAGTTGTTTGTGTTTTCCTCTTTTATTTTTATGAACCTGGTGGTCAACCAAGTCAACTGGAATGTGGATCGTTATATTATTGGATGGTTCAGAGGTACGGTTGAAGTGGCTGTCTATAGCGTTGCGGCTCAGTTGAATACCTATTATTTGCAGTTTTCGACGGCTATATCCAGTGTGTATATTCCCCGTGTTAACCAAATGGTGGCTGCTAAATGCAGTAAGAAGGAATTGACGGCTCTGTTTACCCGTATTGGCCGTTTGCAGTTTTTGGTGCTGGCTCTGGTGGCCTGTTTGCTGATTTTTTTCGGGAAAGCTTTTATCAGCCTGTGGGCGGGCAGAGATTACGCGGGGGCTTACGGTATGGCTCTGTTGTTGATGTTGCCTGTCACTATTCCTTTGATACAAAACCTGGGCATTGAGATACAGCGGGCTATGAATCTGCATAAATTCCGCTCCTGGGTGTATTTGTTTATTGCCCTTGGCAATGTGCTGATTTCGATTCCTTTGGTGAGAGCCTACGGTGGGTTGGGGGCGGCTTTGGGTACAGCTCTTGCTTTGTTTTTGGGAAATATTTTGATTATGAATTGGTATTATCACAAAAAGATCGGCTTGAATATTTATTTTTTTGGCAAACAAATAGCGGCCATCTTGCCCGGCCTGATTCTTCCTGTGGTTTGCGGATACCTTATTTTACGCTTCGTGGATTTGATGAACATACCTGGTTTTATTTTGTCTGCTTTGTTGTTTATAGTACTATATATACTTTCGGTATGGTTTTTTAGCCTGAATGCTTACGAAAAAGAACTTGTACTTAAGCCGCTCAAAAGAGTATCTGAACGCTTTAGAAAAAGATAATTAGCCGAAATAGGATATGAATACAATGGAATGGTTTTTTTGGCTGCTGTTTGCCCTGGTATTTTACACCTACCTGGGTTACGGTCTGCTCTTGTTTGTGCTGGTCAGGCTCAAGCGACTTTTTGGCCGGGGCGGAAAGCCCCCGCAGCAAGTGCAAGACCTGGCAGCTCAGGTGGCCGGAAACGCTGACAAAGCGACCGGTGAGGGCTTGGCTGCTCCCTTAGTCGGAACCTCGGATAAAGCCACCAGTGAGGACCAAAGCAGGCTAACCTCGGGCATGGAGTTGCCTCACATCACGATGTTGATAGCGGCCTATAACGAAGAGGATTATGTGGCGCAAAAAGTGCAGAATACCCGGGAGCTGCAATACCCTGCCGATAAGCTGCAGCAGCTTTGGGTGACCGATGGTTCTACCGATAGGACTCCTGTGCTGCTTTCGCAGTATGGAGACATCGAGGTGTTGCACCAACCGCAACGGGCCGGTAAAATTGCGGCCATGAACCGGGCCATGGCTTTTGTCACAACGCCTCTGGTGGTGTTTTCGGATGCCAATACTATGTTGGGCAGGGAATCGCTGCGGAGGATAGCCCGGATGTTCGAAAATCCCCGCACCGGCTGTGTGTCGGGCGAGAAACGCATTTTTACCGATAAGGAGGGAGCCGCTTCTGCAGTGGGCGAAGGCATTTACTGGAAATACGAATCGAAACTGAAAAGCTGGGACGCCGAATTGCATTCGGTAGTGGGCGCCGCGGGAGAGCTCTTTGCCAC
This sequence comes from uncultured Bacteroidales bacterium, assembly GCA_964488495.1. Classification (GTDB taxonomy): domain Bacteria; phylum Bacteroidota; class Bacteroidia; order Bacteroidales; family UBA1402; genus UBA1402. The sequence continues at coordinate 7,360 of CAZAUQ010000026.1, read as the reverse complement.
ACGGACGGAATTGTATCAGCCGGTGGAACCCGATACGCTACTGGACGATTTTGTGATATCGTTGCGAGTAGCTATGCAGGGTTATAAGATTGATTACGACCCCGAAGCCTACGCCATTGAACATGCTTCGGCCAATGTCAGAGAAGAGCTTAAACGCAAGGTAAGAATTGCAGCCGGGGGCATACAAGCGGTTGTGCGACTGCATCCCCTGCTTAATATTTTCAAATACGGTTTGCTTTCGTTTCAGTACATCTCGCACCGGGTGCTGCGCTGGACAATTACGCCTTTTGCCCTCTTGTCGCTGTTGCCTCTGAATATAGCTTTGGCTCAGGTTTCGGTATTTTATACGGTCTTGTTGCTGTTGCAGGTTTTGTTTTATGGGGCAGCTTTGACTGGCTGGTTGTTTGAGCGCCGCAAGATCAAAATCAAGCTGTTTTTTGTGCCTTACTATTTTTTTGTGATGAATTATGCTGTGTTTGCCGGCCTTTGGCGTTATCTGGGCAAAAAACAGTCGGTCAACTGGGAACGGGCCAGACGAGCCCACTGATTAAAAACTCTGGCTTGTTTTGAATTTATTAAGCTAATTTACAAAGTCATATAGGCTTTATGAATTATTTTTGCAGCATGAAGCAAGGTCTGAAACATCTAAGTCTGCTTTTGTTGGCTCTGGTCTTATTGTTATTTGGCAATTCGGTCAGTATTTGGCATTTTTGTTGCGATATGTGCCGTGACAGGGGTGTGGAGATCATTGCCCAGGGCAATTGTATGCCGGTTCACCACGATTGCGAGGGTCATGAGGTTAAATCGGCTGACCATACCTCCTGCTCTTTTCACTCCGATCAGGAGACGGGTTGCTATAGTGAAACCCTGAGTATTCCTTACGAATTTTCTTCCCAAACTCACAAAATATTTCCTGTTCAACAGTATATACAGCTGTTGATAGTACCTTCGGTGCTCTTTTTTGTACAAGACGCCGGCCTCTTATCTTTTGCTCCCCTTATAGCTGCGCGGTCATCGGGCCGTGTCTTGCTAAGCCTGCACTGTGTTTTGAGACGTTGATTGATTTGTTCGCTCTGTACCAGAGAGTCACATCAACTTTTACCGGGTAGTTTCGACCTGAATGTCGCGACTGCTGCTTTCCGGTAATTCGTACTTTGAACTTCTTAAAATATACAGTATCAGCATGAAAAAATATGTTATTTTATTGGCCGGCCTGTTGTGCTGGCTGCAGCCGAAGGCTCAAACAGAGCATCGGCACGATCACGAAAGCGTTCAAACAGAGCATCGGATCGATCACGAAGCGGGGCACGAAAACGAACAATCTGCTTCTGTCAGCGAAAATAAACCCTCGGAGATAAGCCGGCATGCCGTAGCGACTTCGCTCGATACTGCCTCCACCGAATACCATAATCTCATCGACCTTGAGGCAGCACAGGTTAGTGCACGAAAACAAGGTTTGGTGTTATCGAGCTACAGCACTGTCAAACTGGAAACCATCAATCAGGAGGAGCTTTGCAAAGCCGCTTGCTGTAATCTCTCGGAAAGTTTCGAAACCAATCCTTCGGTGGATGTCAGTTACAGCGACGCTGCCACCGGCTCCCGGCAGATTAAACTCCTGGGTCTTTCGGGGATGTATGTGCAATTGCTCAGCGAAGGCTTGCCTTTTTTACGGGGACTGGCGGCTCCCTACGGCCTGACATATGTACCGGGGCCCTGGATGGAAAGCATACAGATTTCCAAGGGAACAGCCTCTGTGTTGAATGGTTATGAAGCCATCAGCGGGCAGATCAACGTGGAATACAAGAAGCCTCCAACGTCGGACTTATTATCGCTCAATCTCTTTTTGGCCGATAACCTCCGTAATGAAATCAACGCTGATCTGGCGCTGAAGTTCAATCCCTATTTATCGTCCCAGACCTTTGTGCATTACGAAGACGAAAGCCGCGAGCACGATGGTAACGGGGACGGTTTTGCCGATTTGCCTTCGGTCCGTCAGTTCACCTGGTTACAGCGGTTTTACTGGAACAAGAATGATTTTACTTCTCAGCTGGGAGTCAAGGGTCTCGTCGAATCTCGCAGCGGAGGGCAGTTGAAAGAGTTGCCCAATCCCTGGCGCAGCGATATTCAGACCGATCGCCTGGAAGTCTTTGCCAAAAACGGATATATTTTCGATGCAGAAAAAAACACTTCCCTGGGTTTGAGTTTGTCGGCCAGCCTGCACAATCAGGAGGCCTTGTACGGCAAAAACCGCTACGATGCCCGCCAGTGGAATGCTTATGCCAATCTTATTTTTCAGTCCGACCTGAGCGAAGGGCACAAACTGGTGACGGGGGCCAGCTTACTGGCAGACCAAGTGGACGAGGCCTTTCTGGACTACAACAGCCTAAATCTGTTTTCCGGGCCGAAGGTTTGGAACGAAAGAAGACAGCAGTATTACAGCCTATCCTCGCTCCGTACCGAATGGACGCCGGGCCTTTACACTGAATATTCGCTGCAGGCAAACGAAAAACTTCGTTTCTTGTTGGGATTGCGTTACGATTACAGTTCTCACCACGGAGGTTTTGTCACTCCCCGTATGCATGTTAAATACGATCTGTTTTCGTGGATGCAGCTCAGAGCTAATATTGGAAAAGGGTATCGCAGTACTAACGTTTTGAGCGAAAACAGTTACCTCTTGGCCGGCAGCAGGCGATTTATACTATCGGAGGACAGATTGTATTTTCAGGAATCGGCCTGGAATACGGGCTTAAGCGCAAACTTTTTTCTGCCGCTGGGGCTGCGCAATCTGAACCTGGGTCTGGAGGCTTTTCATACCCGTTTTGATAAACAGTTGCTGGCCGATGTGGACGCAGATTCACGACGGGTCTTTTTTTACAGAATGCAGGGTGAGTCTTATTCTACGGTTTTACAGGCTGATCTTTCGTACGAATTGTTTGCCGGACTTCAGTTGGGTGCGGCTTTGCGCTATACTGATGTGCGGAGCACATACAATGCCAACGCTGCAATTGATGGGGCATCCTATTTGCCTGTATTGCGCGAGAAACCGCTTAACAATCGCTACAAGGGCTTGATTACCGCTTCGTATCAATCGCCCCAAAAACGCTGGCAACTCGATACGAATCTTCAGCTGAACGGAGGCGGACGTTTACCCGGAGCCTATGGACAAACGGAGCAGCGTTTTGATCCTTTTGCCGTGTTGAATGCTCAGTTTACGCTCTATTTTGGAGAGGCTTCGCTTTATCTTGGCGGCGAGAACCTGGGCAATTACAGGCAGCCTCACCCGATATTGGGAGCCGATCAGCCCTGGGGTGATGATTTTGATGCCACCCAGGTCTGGGGCCCCGTGCATGGCCGCAAACTATATGTAGGTTTGCGTTACGCCATACCTTCACTAAAGGGCTTACTGAAACCTGCCGCCGCTGAATCTGCTCACGAAGCTGAGCTTGATCACGATCACGACCATTCTATGCATTGAGCAGCTGAACGGAAATTCAGGCAACTTGCTATCGCAGGTTTCTGTTGCTAAATATTCAGCTGAAGGTTTAGCTCTGCGATTTCGAAAAGATTGGTTAAAAATGCAAGAAGGATTACAGCAATAGCAGAGAATCCCATATATTTGAAGTTCGAATGCTTTTGTGAGCAATTAAGAACTTAAATGCACTTATGACTGAACGCGTAGAAAAACTGACCGCCGTGGCTGCGCAATTGCGTCGCGATGTGGTCAATGCCGTATATTACGCCAAAGACGGCCATCCCGGGCCCTGTATGTCGGCTGCCGATTTGATGGCCGTCTTGTATTTTGATTTATTGCGGCTCAATCCCGCTGATCCGGCCTGGCCCGATCGGGACCGTTTTATATTATCCAAAGGGCATGCCTGTCCCTTGTGGTACGCTGCACTGGCCCGCAGGGGCTATTTTCCTCCTGTGGAGCTCAAAACCCTCAGGGCTCTGGGTTCCAGGCTACAAGGTCATCCTGACCTAAAAAAAACTCCGGGGGTGGATGCCAATTCCGGTTCGCTGGGACATGGCCTGTCTCAGGCTTGCGGAATGGCACTGGCAGCTCGTAAACGAGGTTCGGACAGTCTGAATGTAGTAATTACCGGTGACGGAGAACTCAACGAAGGTATAGTGTGGGAAGCGGCCATGGCTATTGCCAAACTGAAGCTGACTAATGTTATTGCCATAGTCGACAACAACGGCATGCAAAGCGGTGGTAAGGTAGAACAGGTGAGTGGTCTCTACCCGCTGCGCGAAAAATGGGAGGCTTTTGGCTGGTATGTGGTCGAAGTAGACGGACACGATATCAGTCAGTTTTTGCCCGTGCTCGAAAGGGCTTTTATCCGGGGCAGGGCAACGCGCGAGGAACGTCAGGGAATGAGCCTGCTGCCCGAACATATGGAGCTGGACCTGGCTTCGGCCGGCGTACCTCATCCCGATCAGCCTGTGGTGTTGATTGCCCGCACTCTCAAAGGGAAAGGCGTTCCTTATATGGAGGGCGATAATTCCTGGCATAAACGCGTGCCTACCGACGAAGAACATCAAATAGCATTATCTATATTGGGAGGACAAGACCTTGAATAATACATCGAGTACCCGTGTGGGTTTTATGCAGGGCCTGGAAGCTCTGGCCGAAAAAGACGATAGAATAATGTTGGTTTGTGCCGACAGCCTCAAGGCCATGCGCGCTGACCCCTTTCTGGAAAAATTTCCCGACAGGGTGGTAGAACTGGGCATAGCTGAACAGAATGCAGCCGGCGTATCGGCCGGTTTGGCCCTGGGCGGCCTGATTCCTTATTTTGCCACCTATGCAGGTTTTATTACTATGCGGGCCTGTGAGCAGATACGTACTTTTATTGCTTACCCCAACCTGGATGTTAAGTTGGTAGGAATAAACGGTGGATTGGCTGCCGGCGAACGCGAGGGAGTAAGTCATCAGTTCTTTGAGGATTTAGCCATTATGCGTAGTATTCCCAACTTGACCATTTTGGTTCCGGCCGATGCAGGTCAGGCTCGTCAGGCGGCCATTGCTGCGGCCGAAATCCCCGGTCCGGTGTACATCCGCCTGGGTAGTGGCCGGGATCCGGTGATTTTTGACGATAAACAGCCTTTTGTTCCGGGCAAGATTCATGTCCTGGAACAAAGGGGCAATGATTTGGTCTTTTTTTGCAACGGGCTGATGATACCCCGCGTGCTGGTGGCTTCGGCTATGTTGGCCGCCAAAGGTATAGCCTGTACAGTAGCCGAGGTGCATACCCTCAAACCCCTCGATACCGAGGGGGTAACTGCACTTTTGAAAGATTGCGGGGCGGCGGTTACAGTAGAAGATCACAACATAATAGGCGGACTGGGCTCGGCCATTATGGAGTGTGCTGCTGAGCATTGCCCGGTGCCGGCGGCCCGCATCGGTTTGCGCGATGTCTTTCCGGGCTCGGGCCATCCCGAAGCGCTGCTCGACTTTTACGGCATGAGTGTGAACGACATAGTGGAGGCTGCCATAAATACCATCAACAGAAAACCCAATCCTTTTCCCAACGAAGAATAGCATGCAAACAGCTTATTTCAAAAAAATAAATGAGCAGACAGCTACCCGTCTGTGGATCAACAATCCGACCGTAGGGGATGTGCGTCAGGGCCTGGAAGCCGGAGCCATCCATTGTACAACCAACCCCACCTATGCAGCACGTATGCTGCGTGAAACCGAAAGTCGCGATTTTGCGCTGAGGGTGGTAGACGCTGTGTTGTCAGAATGTGCCGACGACAATAAAGCCGCTGCCTTAATACAACGCCGGCTCATTGCGGAGATGGCCCAAGGTTTTATGCCGCATTTCGAAGCCACCAAAGGCAAAGAGGGTTTGGTTTCTATACAAATGGATCCCCGTTTCGAAGAAGATGCTGCGGCTATCGTGGCAGAAGCCCTGGCTGATTTTGCTCTTATTCCCAATGCTATAGCCAAAATTCCGGTGATTCCTTCGGGCCTTCGGGCCATCGATTGCCTGGTCAGACTGAACAAACCGGTGATTGCCACCGAAATTATGGGTATAGCCCAGGCCCTGGCTGCCTGCGAGGTATATAAACGTGCTTCCGAAGAGTCGGGTTTCAGTCCTGCCTTTTTTGTAACTCATATTTCGGGTATCCTTGACGAAGAGCTCAAAGCCGAGGCTGAGGCTTTGGATGTGGAAGTCAGCCCCGAAGCTTTATACATTGCCGGCTGTGCCGTGGCCAAAAAACAATACCGCCTGATGCAGGAGCTAAACTTGCCGGGTGTTTTACTGGGCGGAGGCGCCCGGGGCCCCAGGCATTTTACCGAGTTAGTGGGCGGAAACTTGCATATAACGCTCAACTGGGCCGGAACAGCTCTGGAGCTGGAGCAAAATCCCCCGGCTCTTGAGGCTCGCATTGAACTTCCTGTGCCTCAGGCACTTATTGACGAACTCAAGGCTAAATTGCCGACTTTTGCCCGGGCTTACGACGAAAAGGGATTAAAGCCCGAAGAATTTCACAATTTTCCGCCGGTAGTGCGTTTCCGTAATCAATTTTTGAAAGGCTGGGAAGAATTGCTGGCGACTATTCGAGAGCGCCGGGCTCTTTTGACAGCCCCCTCCCCACAGAAGCTGAACACATCGGGCGAAAGTGGGCAGGAAATTTCAGGGAAGCTTTTGCAACAAGTTCCCGAAACGGCCTGCATCAGCAAGCTGCTGCAAAATCCCCCCGACGGCTCCCCTTTGGTGGGCGTGCAACGCTCTTATTGCAAGCTGGCTGAGCATCAGCCCGTAGAAATCCGTCCGGGTATCTTTCGTTCTACCTTGGTGTACAACGCCGAAAACATGCTTTGTCACTTTTTCGAAAAAGCCGGTGCCCGGGTGGACCTGCATACACATTACGCTGTTCAGAGTGGTTATGTGCTGCGGGGTAGGCTGATGTTTTTTGATGCTGAGGGAAACGAGCATATTTTACTGCCCGGCCAGGGTTATTTGTTCGGTTCCAACGAGCCTCATGGTTCGGTGGCGCTGGAGGAATCGGAAATCATCGAGACCTTTACGCCGGGACGCCCGGAATATTTGGACAAAGAATAATTCAGCATACCGGGCCGCTAAGTCTTGGCAGGGCTTAAGTTGACCCATTAGTTCAGCCGGCGGGTGTTTTTGCCAAACAGGGCTTAAACCCTAATTTGATTTGTTACAAACTTGAATTCTATAACCATATAAAAAGATAACGCTATGACCAGAGTTTTTGCCGTCCACACGGCCACCGCCTTGATTGAGCCCCTTACGGCTCTTTTTAAAGAACACCTGCCTCAGGTAAAGTTGAACCATATTGCCGACGACAGCCTGATTCAGGAAGTCATTGCCGAAGGCAGGGT
>CAZAUQ010000025.1:16861-34516 GCA_964488495.1 uncultured Bacteroidales bacterium | reverse complement strand
ACCTGGTATATGCAGGATTACGAAAATGTGGCTGCCGCTGCAGATGTTTGGATTTGTCCCAACAATCAGGCCGGTTATTCTCTGGTCGAAGAAGCTGGCAATAAATACATACATTACAATCACGGCAATGCCAATAACAGAGGTAGTAATTCTGATTTTGGGGTAGACTTTACCGATGTAGAAAAGTACATTCTGGAATTTGATCTGGCTATGCTGGCCGGTAATAACAAGGGTACCGAATTTGCGGTTAAGGGTACTGATTTTGCCTACTACAGCGCCAATGTCGATTGGGGTGCAGAAAAAGGTTATCTCTTCAAAGTATCCACCACCAATTCTACCACTTGGACCATCGCTGGTAGTGGTGCCGAGAGCTATAATGTTGTTTTGAATGCGCTCGAATTCTATCATTATAGTGCCGAAGTAAGTGCCGAAGGTATATTACTAACGATTACCAATGCTAATGACTCCGTCGTTCTGGACAAGGCTGCCATTACATCGGGCAGTGCAGGCATCGAATGCGTGGGTCTGTATTTATTGGCAGGCCGTTATTACTCTGAAATGAAGATTGACAACATTGCCTTCAGTAAACTGGTAAAAGGCGCCGTCATGGTAGAACCGACTGTGTTAATGACCGGTGTGGACGGAATTTCCCGTATTATCACCATGCTTTCAACCCAGGCCGAAGCAAGCTTTATGTATACCAGTGTCAGTGCCGAAGACTATGAAGCAGTCGTTGAAATCGCCGATGTTGATACGGTCAAGTATCAATGGCAAACTTACGCTGCTCCCTTTGCAGTCAGTGCCGATACCACTTATTTGCTGGCCTATGCAACCAATGGTACCGTAAATTCTCCCTTGGTGAAGAGTAAATTTGCTGCCGGAATCGAAGTGCCTGTTAATGCACCCGTAATTACATTGATATCAGTGAACGGAACAGCTAAGACCTATGCCGTCAGTTACGATAACAGTGACGTTTTGTTAGTTCCAGTTTCTGAAATTAATTATGAATACGGAACAAACAGCGGCGTTTATACTGAACCGCTTACCATCGATGAAACCTGTACGCTGACCGTTACTGCATCGGCCCCGGGTTATGCCTCCGCCAGCACCAGTATCCAGATTGACGGCCGCACCAATTACCGGGTAGCCAAGTCCTACGACTTTACTCAGGTGGATCAGGCTATCATTGATACCATGTTAGCTCATGGCTGGACTGCTACATATGATTCGCTGAATGTGTTTACCGATATTTACCTGAACGAAGGTGCCGGCAGTGATAAGAACGCCGATAACCTTTTCTATTACGATCAGGACTCTGTCAAGATTCAGTACTTCCCCGGTTTTGCTGCTAGCTTTGATAGCTACGTACTCCGTAACGGAGCCGACGGTAAAGCCGCTGGTTTGTACAGTCAATCCAGTGGAGGCAGGGCAGTTACTGTTAGTAATATTACTGCGGGTCAGTTTGTTGAGTTTATTGTAGATGGTACTTCCTACATTGTAAAATCTACTACTACTTCATGCAGCTATACAATGGACCGCTACAAAACCTTACAGAAAGTAAATGTCTTTATTCCTGATATTTATCTGGATGTAAATACGGTAAGCATCGATATTACTGCAGCCGGAAACGTCTCAGTGGAATACGATAAGGCTATGAATATCACCCAGAATGAAGTATTGTCCATAACAGGCAGTGTTAACTTTACCCGGGTATTCGGTTCTGGTTACGAACCTTTTGTTGCCCCATTCAACAAACCGGTTATTATGGATGCTGACCAGAAAGTATTGGTACGTGGAACGGATTACACAATCAGACGCCTCTCCTCCGGAGAATTTGTCGAGTTGGGAGAATCTACCAATATCGTAGCCAATACGGTGGGTTATGTAATAAAAGTGACCGAACAATACGTAGGTCAACCTATTACTTTCTTGTACGAGAGTGAAACAGGTCTTGAACTGGGTATTGCACAAACTACCTTCAACGCTCCGTCGAGTGGTATGGCTTACAGAACCAACAGGCGCTTTATACCGCAAGTTCTTGGCACAGATACCTCTACCGTTTATGCATATGTGATGAACGAAGAGGGTACAGCCTTTGTTAAGACGGCCAATCCTGTGATACCGGCCTTCCAGGCTTGTGTTATGGCCGATTCGACCACACTGGCCACTGTTGACCAAATCTTAGTAGAAAAAGGAGATGCTCTTGAAGGTGTTTCCAACGACAGGGTGGTTGTTTCACGCAGCTATTACGATCTGAACGGTATCAGGTTGCTGGAACCCGGTGTTGGAGTTACTATTGAACGCACTGTTTTTGAAGATGGTGCTATCGAAACTAAAAAGATCATCATTTATGCCCGTTAGGCATAGGCAATGATGCACGTTATCAAAAAAGGCTGCCCCGAGGGCAGCCTTTTTTAATTATTCCCGACAGATGTCGTGGATTAAATCGTAGGCTGCAGCTTGTTCCTGAGGACTTTCGCAATAAGTTACCACTATGAGTTTCAGTCCCGGAGTCCAAAGCTCTTTCACTTTTTGGCCAATGGTTTCCGGATCGCCCACGATGCGGGCATTAAGTACGATGCCGGTGTGAGCAAAAGTTTCTGCAAAGCCTTCGCAGGGATTGGCATCGGGGTCGGTGGCTTTTGAGAAAGCGCCGTCGGCCATTTTAAGTCCGGCAATACGGGCAATATCTGCTTTTTTGTCCGACCAGTTGCCGCAGGAATGGAAGACAGGCCCTCCAAAAGGCAGGCCGGCCCTGATCATTCTGGGTATTGCAAAATCCCGGTAGAGATCGGGAGGAAGCATAACAATATTGTCGTCGCTCATGCCAAATCCATCGAAATGTCTGCTCGACGCAAAGCCGTGTCCGGGTTTGGCTAAAGCGGGGCCTATGAGTTTGGTCTGAAGGTCGGTAAACTCAATGAGCAAATCGGCGATTTGATCCAGGGCTTGTGCTACAGCCTCCGGATTCAGGTAGAATTCCGGGAAAAGCATATTGGAATCGACCAGGTTGCACAGGATATTCAGTGGGGACTGAATATCACACCAGGACATAGGCAGACGCCCCCGGGTTTGATCCAGAAAGTATTCAGTCATTTCCAGACTGTGCCTGCCTATGGCTGTTTGGGCCACAGGGCTGACTTTTGATTGTAACAAATGCTCCAGTTGATCAAATTTTCCGTCCAGAGCGGGAGCCTGGCCTTGTTCCCAGCGATAATCAAAGCCATAAGCCGAGGCAATGGTGCCAATACCATACCAGGGTTCCAGAAAATTAGGAATATCGGCTTTGTAAGCCGTACTCTGTTGCAGGGCTCCCAGTTGCCAATGCAGGGATTTCTGAAGGTCAGCACTATCCTCTGCAAAAACTTCCTTTACCCGCATACGTCGGTAGACCATGACGCCGGAGGGGGCTTCCCAAAACTTTTTGCAGTCTTGGTTTAAGCGAGCTTCGTATTCGGCATAGGCGTTAAAATCAAATTCTTCCGGCTTCAGAGGCTGTACTTTGCTGGCCTGAGAGTCGGGGGAATAAATATTGAATTGGTCTTTCATTGTTTTGTATTATCTATGATAAGCTGTCTTATCAACAGCTGCTCAGTAGCTTTGCCGGGTGATCAGACCTCAACATATAATGCTGCCGTTGGGCGTTGTTTTGTCGGTCTGGGGTTGTACCAGGACAAATCTTTTTTGGTCGTTTTCGGCGTAGAGCACCATGCCCTGAGAAACAATGCCCTTGATTTTTCGGGGTTCCAGGTTGATCAGAACAGCTACCTGTTTGCCGACAAGTTCTTCGGGGCTGAAATGTTCCAATACGCCAGAGACAATAGTGCGTTGATCCAGGCCGGTATCGACCAGCAGTTTCATCAGTTTTTCCGTGTTGGGAACGGCTTCGGCCTGCAGAATGGTGCCTACGCGAATGTCCATTTTACTGAAGCTGTCGTAATCGATGGGGGCCTTGGCCGGGGCAGGAGTCCAGCTTGCTTCTAGCCGGATTTCCTGCAAGATTTTATTGTTGTTTTTGGTATTGAGTAGTTTTTGAATTTGTTGCTCTATGGCTTCATCTTCGATTTTTTCGAAAAGTAATTCGGCCGGATTGAGCAACAAACCCACCGGCAAAAGGTCGGTGCGTCCCAGAGCATCCCAGCGGCAATCTTCCATTGTCAGCATTTTACGCAGTTTGGCGGCAGTAAAGGGCAGGAAGGGCTCAAAAGCGATGGCCAGGTTGGCGGCTATCTGCAGGCTGAGGTTCAGAATGCTGCCCACTCTGGACATATCTGTTTTAGCCAGTTTCCAGGGCTCGGTGTCGGCCAGGTATTTGTTGCCGATGCGGGCCAGATTCATGGCTTCTTTTTGAGCATCTCTAAAGCGGAATACATCGAGCAGAGCTTCGACTTTGTTTTTGACGTCGACGAATTCGCTTATGGTTTGCCGGTCGTACTCATTAAGTAGGTCCGAGGCAGGTACTTTACCCTGAAAATACTTGTGAGTCAGCACCATAGCCCGATTGATGAAATTGCCGAATACAGCGACCAATTCGTTGTTGTTGCGAGCCTGAAAATCTTTCCAGGTAAAATTGTTGTCTTTGGTTTCGGGAGCGTTGGCGGTTAAAACATAACGTAACACATCCTGTTTGCCGGGGAAGTCTTCGAGGTATTCATGCAACCAGACGGCCCAGTTGCGTGAAGTGGAAATTTTATCGTCCTCGAGGTTGAGAAATTCATTGGCCGGCACGTTATCGGGCAGAATGAAACTGCCTTCGGCTTTGAGCATGGCCGGAAATACGATGCAGTGAAAAACGATGTTGTCTTTGCCTATGAAATGGATCAGTCTGGTTTCGGGATCTTTCCACCATTTTTCCCAGCTGTCGGGCAAGAGTTCGATGGTGTTTGATATATAACCGATGGGTGCGTCAAACCACACGTAGAGCACTTTGCCTTCGGCGCCTTCTACCGGAACGGGTACACCCCAGTCCAGGTCACGGCTCACCGCTCTGGCTTGCAAGCCTAAATCGAGCCAGGATTTGCATTGTCCGTAGACATTGCTTTTCCATTCTTTATGCTCTTCGAGTATCCATTGTTTCAGAAAAGTTTCGTATTGGTCAAGTGGCAAATACCAATGTTTGGTTGCTTTCTTGACGGGTTTGCTGCCGCTGATGGCAGAACGCGGATGTATCAGTTCGTCGGGGCTAAGGGAATTTCCGCAGGATTCGCATTGGTCGCCGTAAGCGTTTTCGTTGCCGCAATGCGGACAGGTGCCGGTGATGTAGCGGTCAGCCAGAAACTGGCCTGCTTCCTCGTCGTAGTATTGTTCACTGGTTTTTTCAATAAAACTCCCCTGGCGGTTGAGTTTGTCGAAAAAGGCAGCAGCAGTGTTATGGTGAATGGCCGAAGTAGTGCGTGAATAAATATCAAAAGTAATGCCGAAATCTTCGAAAGACTTCATGATGATGTGGTGATAGCGATCTACTATATCCTGAGGACTGAGTCCTTCCTTTTTGGCTTTGAGAGTGATGGGTACACCATGCTCGTCGGAACCTCCGATGAACAAGACTTCCTGTCCTTTGAGTCTGAGGTAGCGAACATAAATATCTGCCGGGACGTAAACGCCGGCCAGATGTCCGATGTGAACCGGCCCGTTAGCGTAGGGCAGAGCGGTGGTGACGGTGGTCCGTTTGAATTTCTGGGTCATATGTACTGATGCTTGTGATCTTGTAAGCCGCAAAAGTACAAATTTATCGGGGAATTAACAGGGCTTTTTGCGACTCTGTTTTTTCTCTTTATTTTCTGCCCTTTGTTGACGTCTGCGGTTACGGGCATCGAGTTCCTCAATGTACTTATGGGTGGTCAGTTCATTAAGGTAAGACATGATATGCCGTTCTCTTTTTTCTTCGAAGATGTCATCTATGTCCACCAGGATACCGGTTTCTTCGACATCGTTGAATTCGGTGTTGATGACAGTGCCTAATATGCGAATAGAGGGAGATAATTTTATGTAGGAACTGACCAGAGGCGGTATTCTTTTACTGAGCTCCTGAACTCGCTTGTTGAGAATTTTATAATTATCCCTGAAATTACCTCCGTTGAAGATCAAATTCATCTGGCCACAGTCCATGTTGGTGTCAAAGCTGGTTTTGGGGTAAACCAGGCGTTCGGGATCGGGAAACTGCCTGTGCATAAAATAGAGAATCAGGTTGCGGCTGTCTTCGCCCAGTTCTTTGTACATGGTCACTTTACCAAAGAAATACCTGGTTCCCGGAAAAGCAATACTGAGCGCTCCAAGTCCGTCCCAGAGATTGTCCATAATAAACAAGGCTTTGGCTCCTGCTACCGAAGATTGATAGCCTACTGTTACAAAGGAGCGTCCCAATTCTATGGTTTGGGGTAAATATTTTTGAATAAACAAGTCCGAAAAATGGAAATAATGGGCAGAAGACAGAACGGGTTGTCCCTTTTCGTCAAACCGGACATCCTTGCCCTGTATAAAGCGGTAACCACCCATGATTTCCTGCTTCTCAGGATTCCAGACTATGAGCTGTTTATAACCATTTTCCATGGTGTCGGCCTCGTCTATGTCCATTGCCATACCGCTGCCTCCGCCGGCCATCCTGAAGGCTTCTTCGCGCAGCCTTCCTATTTCGCGCATGGTATTGGGCGCCTGGTTTGCAGTGATAATATAGAGCAGATTATCGGCCTTGTTGGTGTGTCTTAATAAATATTCTTCTTTAAGTTCCTGAATAATAAGCTCTTTGGCTATAGGATCGATGATTTTTTCCATAAGAAAATGCGTAAGACGAGCTTTATTTTTTTCTAAGCGCAATGGCTTGTTCCCTTACCCAGGAAGCCCATTCCTGGTGAGTTTTAGTGGTATCGAAAAATTGCCAGGGTATGGGTTTCCCGTAGACAATGTGAAAAACTTTGCTTTTTTGTTTGAACAACTCGTCTGCCAAATAAAGCATTTCTATATTAGTCTTGATGCCCAGTGCTTTGCGAATATTGGCGAGGTTGTAAAAAAAGTTGGAATTTTTGCCTTCGAACCATACCGGAACGACATCACGCTTAAATTCAATGCTTTTTTGAATAAAGGACTTTGCCCAGGGTAATTCACAGATTTCGCCTTTGATGCGACGGGCACAGAGACCGGCCGGGAAAATAACCATTTGTTCCTCAGAAGCATAAGCTTCGTTAAGCCTTTCGGGCAATGTTCGTTTTTGAGATTGATTGCCCACCTTGTTGACAGGAACAAAAATAGGCCTGAGATTCACTAAACCTGTCAGAATGTCGTTGGACAAAAACTTTATTCCTCGCTGAGGATATTTATTGTAGACAGCCAGGCCGGTACTCAAGCCGTCTATTGCTCCAAGGGGGTGATTGCCGGCAAAAGTATAACGTCCGTCGGGCAGATCGTCCAGTCCTTCTGTTGTGATTTGAAGTTCAAAGTATTCAATAACGGCCTTAACAAAATCAATACCGTATAAATGCCCTTTGTGAGCCAAAAACTCGTTGATTTCTTTTTGGTGGACAATGTGTTCCAGATAACGAATCACAAAACCCGGCACTTTTGCCTTGGGGGCTTTGCTGCGCAAAACTTCTTTTACATCAACGTAAGTGGTTGATGCTTTGCGCATGTCCTGTGAATCTGTAGTATTAATTTCCTCTTTCATTTTAAAAAGCGCAAAGTTAATGGATTTTTTGAGCACATCGCTTAGATTCAGACTCTTGTTAGCATTTTTTTTTAATGAGAGAGTAAAAGATCGAAAAATAAATCCATACAAGAAAAACAACGAAATTGTATAAGTAACAGATAATCAATCATGTAAAGTGTTGATAATTTGTTGAAAACTTTTTATTCCATTTTATTTAAAAAAAGTGGGTGAAAATGTAGCAAAGTGGGTGAATTTGTTTATTTTTGTCTTGAATTTTTGCCTTTATAGGTAAAATAATCAGAATTTGGGCTACGAAGTAATGAAATATGCGATTTTTAGGAAACATTGAAGCCAAACTGGATGCCAAAAACAGAGTGTTTGTTCCTGCCGCTTTTCGGAAAGTGCTGGATAATGCGGTATTTGCCAAGGCTGAAGAAGGTTTGCAAAACAGGCTTTTGTATTTGCGCAAAGATGTATACCAGGATTGCATAGTGGTCTATCCCGCTCCGGTGTGGGAAGAAGAATTGAGCGAACTGCGTGTCCGGCTCAATAAATGGAATCCTGAAGAACAGGAACTTTACCGGCAGTTTATGCTGGAAGCGGAGGCCGTAGAAATGGATCCTAACGGCCGGATATTAATTCCCAAACGTCTGTTGTTAAAAACCGGCATAGAAAAGGACTTGCGCTTTTTAGGGGTGGACAATACCATGGAAATCTGGGCAAAACAAGCGCTTGAGCAACCAAGGCTGGAACCTGAGGTATTCAAAACCCGAATGCAGGAATTAATGACGAAAACCAAAATCCCTGAATAATTACATCATGGAAACACAGTACCACATTCCGGCTTTATTGAGGGAGAGCATAAATGGCCTGGCTCTGAAACCGGGGGGCATTTATGTGGATGCAACTTTTGGGGGAGGAGGTCATTCCCGCGCCATACTGGCGCAAATGCAGGAAGGTCGGCTGTATGCCTTTGATCAGGATGAGGATGTATTGAAAAATTTGCCGGAAGATAAACGTTTACAGTTTGTTCACGGCAATTTTCGCTTTTTATCCAATTTTATGCGTTACTACGAAGTGGAACAAATAGACGGACTCCTGGCAGATTTAGGGGTATCATCCCATCATTTCGACCAGGCCGACAGAGGTTTTTCTTTCCGTTTTGACGCCGATCTGGACATGCGTATGAATCAGAGGGCCACTCGCACGGCCGCAGATATTCTGGCCGATTATTCCAAAGAAGAACTCAGCAGAGTGTTTCGGGTGTACGGAGAATTTCATCAGGCAACAAAGATGGCAGAGGCCTTAATAAAGGCCAGACAGGAAAAAGCTATAAAAACGGTTGGCCAGTTGGTGGAGTTGTTACAGCCTTTGCTCAGCAGACAAACCGCAAAAAAAGACCTGTCCAGAGCTTTCCAGGCGTTGCGTATAGAGTTGAATCAGGAAGTAAGTGCTTTGGAAGAATTGTTGACACAGTCCCTGGATTTATTGAAGCCCGGAGGGCGACTGGTGGTCATTAGTTATCATTCGCTCGAAGACCGCCTGGTTAAAAATTTTATGAAAACCGGAAATCTGGAGGGTGAGGTAAAAAAAGATTTTTTCGGCAACAATCTCAGTCCCTTTATTCTGGTCAACAACAAAGTATTGGTGCCTTCGGCAGAAGAACAGGAACAAAATCCGCGTTCTCGCAGTGCACGCCTTAGAATTGCAGAAAAGCGTTAAGCAATGGAGTCGGAAAAAGAAAATAAAAAAAGTACCAAACGTTTTGCTTTTGGGGAATTTTTGGATGGGAGTTTCCTTGATAAAAATTTCTTTAGCAAACACGCCAAGCTGATACTCCTGATTGTCGTATTGCTGTTTGTTTATATAGGCAATCATTACTCGGTTATAATGAAACTGGCCGAAATAAACAGGCTGCAGCAGGAGCTTAACGATGTGAAATATGAGGCTTTGATGTATTCTTCGGAGTTAATGCAGGAGAGCCGCCAATCGCATATTAAATCTATGGTAGAGGAAAAAGGCCTGGAGTTAAAGGAATTGACCGAACCACCCTATACACTAAAAGTAAAATAAAGACTTTTGAGCCGCTGACAGGCGAATAACAGACATGAACGAAAACACCGGCGAAGACATATCAAAAGGCATACGTAAACGCTATTTAATTATAGTGATTCTGTGTTTTAGTATCATGCTGGCTGGTATTATTTCTTCAGCTTTTCATATACAATTTACCGAAGGTTCAGCCTGGGCTGAATGGAAAAACAAACAACAGCGCGAAAACGTAGTTGTTCCTGCCAGCAGAGGGAATATTTTTTCGGACGAAGGATTGCTGATGGCCGTTACGGTACCGACCTTTGCTTTGTATATGGATTTTCAGGCTGTGCACAGGGATACCCTCAATAAATATATGAGGCCTCTTTGTCGGGCGCTGTCACAAAAATTTGGAGATCTGTCGCCGGCAGATTTTGAAACCAGGCTACGCGAAGGACAGCGTAAGGCAAGCCGGGAGTATCTGATTCATCCACGGAGAGTGTCCTATGCCGACTGGAAAGAGATCAAGACCTTACCCTTGTTTAATAAAGGCCGTTATCAAAGCGGCCTGTACGAAAAAAAATACCTGGAACGTCAAAAAATGTTTGGTTCCCTGGCTTCGAGAACCATAGGCGATATTTATGCCGAATTCGACAAAGGGGGACGTAACGGGCTGGAACTCAAATACGATTCTCTTCTTCGGGGACACGATGGTATTTCGACCCGCCAAAAAGTGGCCGGCCAATACATGAATGTAAACGACAAAGAGCCCGAAGACGGTTGGAATTTAAAAACGACCATTAACATTCCCATGCAGGACATCGTTGAGACAGCTTTGAAAGAAATGCTCGAAAAGACCGGGGCAGCTTCTGGAACTGCTTTACTGATGGAAGTCAAAACCGGCAAAGTAAAAGCGATAAGTAATTTAGGCCTTACTTCCACGGGATCTTACCAGGAAATTCAAAACTACGCGGTAAGTGACCTCAGTGAGCCCGGTTCCACTTTCAAAACCATAGCCATGATGGCCGCTCTGGAAGAAGGCAAGTTGAGACCCAACGATTCGGTAGATACCCAAAAGGGCCTGGTCAGAATTCATGGACAGATTATGCGCGATCATAATCAGGAACACGGAGGATATGGCAAAATCACAGCCGCCAAAAGCATCTGGTATTCTTCGAATATCGGGATATCTACTTTGATTGACAAGGCTTTTACCGACGATCCGGCCCGTTTTGTTGATCGCTTATACAAAATGAAGATTAACCAGCCCATTGATATTGAAATTCCTGGCGCCGGCTATCCTGACATCCCTCATCCCAAAAATAAAAACCGTTATTGGGCCAAAACCGACTTGCCTTGGATGTCAATTGGTTACGTGGTGCGTATCCCGCCGATTTATACCCTGACCTATTACAATGCCATTGCCAACGACGGTTGTATGGTAAAACCCTACTTCGTAGAAGAAATTTTCAGAGAAAATCAAGTCCATAAAAATTTTGATACAGATGTCCTGAATTCAAAAATTTGCTCCGACCGGACCTTACGCGAAATAAGAGCCATGTTGGACAGCGTGGTGGAAAGAGGAACAGGATCAGCGGCCAAAAGCAAGTTTTTCCCCATCGCCGGAAAAACCGGAACGGCGGTTTTATCCAAAGGTTCCATGGGATATAAAGCCGGAGGTAAAAACTATCAGGTTTCGTTTTGCGGTTATTTCCCTTCGGATCATCCCAAATACAGTGCAATTGTGGTGATACGCGATCCGGTGGTGGGTTATGCCTCGGGAGGCGTTATGGCCGGAGGAGTATTCAAGGAAATTGCTGAACAGATTTATGCCCGGCAATTGTGGATAGACCTGAACAGTAAACAGGTCAAAGAGACCAAAGAGGCATGTACTCCCAAAATTAAAACAGGTTTGCCCGGCCCCAGCTTGTATATAATGGACAAGTTAAATATTAAATACGATGATTCTGAGGTTTACGGTGAGCGTCCCATAGTTGCCGGACAGGAAGAAGATAACAAAAAACTGCTGTTGGAAGAAAGAAACCTTATTGAGCACCTGGTGCCAAACGTGCTTGGCATGGGAGCCAGAGACGCCGTTTTGTTGATGGAACAATGGGGCTTGCAAGTCAGATTAACAGGTAAAGGTAAGGTGGTGCAACAATCGCTCCGCCCGGGTACTGTCTCGCACGAAGGACAGGAAATTGTATTACGTTTGAATTAATCAAAGTATGAAACTGAGTTACTGCATAGAAGAATTGACTGTTTTGGAGCATCTGGGTCCCAAAGACAAAGAAATCAACTCCCTCTGTTTTGATTCCCGCCAGGCTGCTCCTTCTTGTCTTTTTGTCGCTCAAAAAGGCAGCCGCAGCGATGGGCATGACTATATTCCCGATGTGGTGGCCAAAGGAGCAGCAGCGATAGTGTGCGAACACCTGCCCCTGGAAATCAACCCGGAGGTGACTTATATTCGCACAGACAACAGCAATGTGGCTTTGGGTTTACTTTCTGCCGCCTGGTTCGGACATCCCTCGCGTAAGCTGAAATTGGTGGGAGTAACCGGTACCAACGGCAAAACCACTATAGCCAGTTTGCTTTATAATACGTTCAAAGCCCTGGGATATAAAGCCGGCTTATTATCTACTGTCTGTGTTCGGGTGGATGAAAAAGAATTGCCGGCCACCCATACAACCCCCGATGCTTATTCCATCAACCAGTTGTTGTCGCAGATGCTGGAGGCCGGTTGCGAATATGCTTTTATGGAAGTGAGTTCGCATGCGGTGGATCAGGACAGGATAGCCGGTTTACGCTTTGTAGGAGGAATTTTCACCAACCTCACTCACGACCATCTCGATTACCACAAAACAGTGGAGGCTTATCTCAGGGCCAAAAAAAGATTTTTCGACCGTTTGCCGGCAGAGGCTTTTGCCCTGAGCAATGCGGACGATAAAAACGGAATGGTGATGCTTCAAAATTGCCGGGCGGCGCGATATACCTATTCTTATCGTAGTCTGGCCGATTTCAGGGCCAGATTGCTCGAAACGCATCCCGACGGCATGCAACTCGATTTTGACGGTAAGGAAGTGCATGTGCGTTTTATTGGGAAATTCAATGTATCGAATTTGCTGGCCGTATACGGAACTGCCGTCTTAATGGGGATGGACGTCGGTGAGGTACTAAGAATCATGAGTACTTTGCGTCCGGTATCGGGAAGGCTGGAATTTTTGAACTCTCCCACCGGTTTTATGGCTATTGTAGATTATGCTCACACGCCGGATGCGTTGAAGAATGTACTACAAACACTGGATCAGATACGTAAACAAGGCAAGATCATCAGCGTGGTAGGGGCGGGAGGCAACCGCGATAAAACCAAACGTCCGGAAATGGCCCTGGAAGCTGTGCGGGCCAGTGACATCCTGATTCTGACCTCTGATAATCCCCGGTTTGAAGAACCACAGGCGATTCTGGACGATATGTATGCCGGTGTGCCGGCCGAAGTACGAAAAAAAGTCTTATGCATTGTTGATCGCAGAGAGGCCATCCATACTGCCTGTAAGTTGGCCGACAAAGGTGACTTTGTGCTAGTGGCCGGCAAAGGACACGAAGATTACCAGGAAATCAAAGGAGTGAAACATCCTTTTGACGATAAAAAAATACTTGCAGAGATTTTTAAAGAATTACTATAAAAAACAAAAGAATATGTTAGTGCCTTTGTTTGATTATTTAGACAGTATTGACTTTACGGGAGCGGGAATGTTCCAGTATGTTTCGTTCAGGTCTATAATGGCCTTTATATTTTCTCTGCTTATAGCCACTTTTATAGGCCGGAAAATAATTCGTAAACTGCAACGCATGCAAATAGGCGATGTACCTCGAAATCTGGACGTGGAGGGTCAATTGAGCAAAAAAGGCACGCCGACCATGGGCGGAGTCATTATTTTTCTTTCGTTGATTGTCCCTGTGTTGCTTTTTGCAAAGCTGAACAACATTTATATCATTCTGATGCTGATCAGTACCGTATGGCTTACGGTACTGGGTTTTGCGGACGATTACATCAAGGTTTTCAAAAAACACAAAGAAGGTCTCAAGGGTAAATTCAAGATTATCGGTCAGGTGGGCATAGGATTAATAGTAGGACTGACCCTATATCTGAGCCCCGAAGTGGTGATACGCGAAAATGTCCAGCTCAACAACGGTCTGCCCAACGAAGAAGTCCGTTTTGATGAGGGCGAAGTAAAATCGACCAAAACAACCATTCCTTTTCTAAAAAACAACAACCTGGATTATGCCAATTTGGTTGGATTCATGAAAGAACACAAACAGGCGGCCGGTTGGGTGCTTTTTGTGCTGGTCACTATTTTTATAGTGACAGCTGTTTCCAACGGAGCCAATCTGACGGATGGTTTGGATGGCCTTACTACAGGAACTTCGGCCATTATCGGAGTCGGCCTGGGTATACTGGCCTACGTGTCGAGTAATATGAATTTTGCTTCGTATTTGAATATTATGTATATACCCGGTTCCGAGGAATTGGTTATTTATATGTCGGCCTTTGTAGGGGCCACTGTGGGATTTTTGTGGTTCAATTCTTTTCCGGCGCAGGTATTTATGGGCGATACCGGCAGTCTGATGCTGGGTGGTGTTATTGCCGTTTTTGCCATTATCATCCGCAAAGAATTGATGTTGCTGTTTTTCTGTGGTATGTTTTTGCTGGAATCTCTGTCAGTTATGATGCAAGTCAGCTATTTTAAATGGACCAAAAGCCGTTATGGGGTGGGTAAACGTATTTTTAAAATGGCTCCTTTGCATCATCATTTTCAAAAACCAGGTAATGCAGGCATAGAGGCTTTGATTCAAAAACCCATCAAAGCCATGCCCGAATCCAAAATTGTCATTCGTTTCTGGATCATCAGTTTGTTGTTGGCCGCTTTGGCTATAGTTACACTCAAAATCAGGTAAGCATGAAGAGAATTGTTGTTATAGGAGGAGCCGAAAGTGGCAGCGGAGCAGCTGTGCTGGCCGGAAAACAGGGTTTCGATGTCTTTTTGACAGACAAGTCTCCTATTCCTCAGCGTTACCGTAAATTGCTCGAAGATAACGGAATAGCTTTCGAAGAAGGACAACATAGCCCCGAGCTCATTTTGAACGCCGACGAAGTCATCAAAAGCCCGGGAGTTCCCGACAAAGCTCCTATAATTCAGGCTATCAAAGCTAAAGGCATACCCATTATTTCCGAGATTGAATTCGCCGGACGCTTTACTAAAGCCAAAATGATCTGCATTACAGGAAGTAACGGTAAAACGACTACCACCCTGCTCACTTATCATATTCTCAAAAATGGAGGGCTCAATGTGGGACTGGCCGGCAATGTGGGCCAAAGTTTTGCCCTGCAGGTTGCGCAGGAGGACTACGATTATTATGTGATTGAACTCAGTAGTTTTCAATTGGATTATATGTTCAACTTCAAGGCGGATGTGGCGGTGATGCTTAATATCACTCCCGACCATCTGGATCGCTATCATTACAACTTGCAGGAATATGTGGACGCCAAATTCCGGATTATTCAAAATCAGACTGAGCAGGATGCCTTTATTTACTGGAACGACGACCCCATCATCCAACAAGAGATAAAAAAAAGAAAGATAAGAGCCAAAGCCTATCCTTTCTCCCTTAATAAAGAGGCTGGCATCAAAGCATTTATAGAAGATAAAATATTAGTAATCAATACTCCGGATCAGCAATTCGAAATGGAGCAGGAGACCCTGGCACTTCAGGGAACCCATAACCTCTACAATACTATGGCCTCGGCGATATCGGCTAACATTGCGCATATCCGCAAAGAGGAAATACGTACAGCCCTGAGCAGCTTCAAAGGAGTGGAACATCGTTTGGAACAAGTGGCCAGTGTGGCAGGAGTGGCATACATTAACGACTCCAAGGCCACCAACGTGAATTCCTGCTGGTACGCACTGGAATCGGTCAAAACACCGGTTGTGCTGATACTGGGAGGTACGGACAAAGGAAACGATTACAGCGAAATTGAGGCTTTGGTCAGGCAAAAGGTGAAAGCCATCGTTTGTCTGGGTGTTGACAATACAAAACTGCATGATTTTTTTGAGGGTAAAGTGAACGAAATTCGTGATGCCCGTTCAATGAAAGAAGCAGTAAGTCTGGCGGGCAGCCTGGCAAGCAAAGGCGATACAGTTTTATTATCGCCTTGTTGCGCCAGCTTTGACCTTTTTGAAAATTACGAAGACCGTGGCCGTCAATTCAAAGACTGCGTCCGCAATTTATAAGAGATGGAACTATTACAAAGTGTATTCAAAGGCGACAAAGTGATCTGGACGATCTTTTTGTTTTTATGCATTATTTCGCTGGTTGAGGTTTTCAGTGCCATCGGGACATTAGCATATGCCCGGATGAATCCTTTTGAGCCAATAATAAGACATGGCTTGTTTTTACTGATAGGGGCTGCTTTAGTGGTGGCTTTTCATAATTTCCATTATAAGTATACCGCGATACTGGTGCTTCCACTGCTGTTGTTATCGGCTATTATGCTCATTTTGACTCCCATAATAGGAGTCAGGCTGAACGAAGCAGCGCGTTGGATAGAGATTTTTGGCATACAAATTCAACCTTCGGAATTGGCTAAATTGTCGATGGTATTGTTTTCGGCCTGGTTTCTGGGTAGGGCTCAGGGCTCCAAAGAAGCCATGGACAAAGCTTTCTGGGTAGTACTGTTTGTTACGGCTGCCTTTGCTTTTTTGATTGTATTCGAGAATTTGTCAACGGCCATTTTGCTCTGCCTCTTTGTGTTTGTCATGATGGTGGTGGCCGGGGTGGACCGAAAGAAACTGTTGATCTTGTTTTTGCTGGTTGGTTCGGTAGCCGCATTACTGTTATTTTTATTAGTCAAAGTGGAGCGCCTTGATGGAGTACCCCGTTGGGAAACCTGGCACAACAGGTTGGTAACCGAAGAACTGGATGTCAGGGACGAAGGATTTAAAATAACAGACGAAAACCGTCAGGTTTCGCATGCCAAAATTGCCATATCCGAGGGTAAGTTTTTGGGCGTATTACCCGGCAACAGCAGTCAGCGTGATTTTTTACCCCAGGCTTATTCCGACTTTATCTATGCTATTATCATAGAGGATTTGGGTTGGCTGGGTTTGTTAGGAGTGCCGTTTTTGTATTTGTTTTTGTTGTTCAGGGCGCTTAAAATTGCCAAACGATGCACTAAATCAGTGCCTATGCTCCTGGTGTTGGGTTCGGCTCTGATAGTATCTATGCAGGCTTTTGTCAATATGGCAGTAGCGGTCAATTGGTTTCCGGTTACCGGGCAACCTTTACCTTTGATAAGCAGGGGAGGCAGCTCCGGGGTCATTACTTGTTTATATTTTGCCATCATATTGAGTGTTAGCAATTTTGCCACACTACAAACCATACCCGAAGGTGAAAATAGTGTATCGAACGAAACAGAAGAATTAAATTATGAACAGCAGGATGAGATCGAAACAGTTGTCTGACGAAGTACGCAAACCGCGTTTTATTATTTCGGGAGGAGGCACCGGGGGGCATATTTTTCCGGCTATTTCCATAGCGAATGCACTCAGACATAAATGTCCCGAGGCCGAAATACTCTTTGTCGGAGCCGAAAATCGCATGGAAATGGAAAGAGTGCCGGCAGCGGGTTATCCCATTATCGGGCTTCCCGTCAGCGGTTTTGATCGTCAACATTTGCTGCGTAATATCCGGACATTGTTCCTGCTGCTTAAGAGTATGAGTAAAGCCCGCAAGCTGATTCGTGATTTTAAACCCGATGTAGCTGTAGGTGTGGGAGGCTATGCCAGTGGCCCTTTACTGAGGGCGGCAGTTGCCCGAAAAATACCTTGCCTCATACAAGAACAAAATTCCTATGCCGGGGTTACCAATAAATTGCTGGCAGCCGGAGCTTCCCGTATTTGTGTGGCTTACGAGGGTATGGAGCG
>CAZAUQ010000025.1:0-16761 GCA_964488495.1 uncultured Bacteroidales bacterium | reverse complement strand
AGATGCCCGTGAAAAACTCATTCCTGAGGCTTTGGCTTTATTAGAACAGCCCGAACGCTTGCAAGCCCTGAAAAGCGCTATTGCAGAATTGGCTTTGCCCCATGCCGCAGAGAGCATAGCAGATGAAATTATAAAATTAGCAAAGATATGACAATCAAACAGGTATACTTTATCGGAATTGGTGGCATAGGCATGAGCAATCTTGCTCGTTATTACCGTTCCCGTTCTCTTCGTGTGGCCGGATACGACAGAACGGAAACCGAATTGACCAAACAGCTGGTTAAAGAAGGTATGGAAATACATTACATCGATTCTACAAAGGCCATTCCCGAAGCATTCAAAGAAGTAGATAGCACTCTGGTGGTGAGAACTCCGGCTGTTCCTGAGACTCATTCCGAATTGCAGTATTTTCGTTCGGCCGGTTTTAGAATTGTAAAAAGAGCTGAAGTGCTGGGTGAGATTTCCCGTGAACTTGATGCCTTGTGTGTGGCCGGAACTCACGGCAAAACCACCACCAGTACTTTGCTGGCGCATATACTCAGACAGTCTTCACTGGACTGCAATGCTTTTTTGGGCGGAATTGCTCTAAATTACGGCACCAACCTTTTGTTGTCCGAAAAGAGCCGGCTCATGGTAGCAGAAGCCGACGAATACGACAGGTCTTTTCATCAGCTCAAGCCCTGGATGGCTGCTATCACTTCGGTAGATCCCGATCATCTGGATATTTACCACAACCACGAAGCTTATCTGGAGGCTTTTGCTCATTTTTCCGGTTTAATTCGCCCGGGAGGGAACCTGCTCATGAAGCAGGGTTTGGTTTTGCAGCCACGTCTGGCTGAAGGTGTAAGCCTGTATACTTACGCTACAGAACAAATGCCGTATGGTAACAGTGCCGATTTTTATGCAGAAAACATTGTGATAGAAGAAGGACGACTTTATTTTGACTTTCGCTATCCGGGAGGCCTGTTGAAAAAAATGGAATTGGGCCTGCCGATAATGATACATGTAGAGAATGCCCTGGCAGCGATGGGTCTGGCCTATTTCTGCGGAGTGAATCCCCGGGAATTAAGATCCGCTTTGGCTTCGTTCAAGGGTAATCAGCGTCGTTTTGATTTTCAGATTCGCCGCAATGATATGGTGTATATTGACGATTATGCTCATCATCCCGATGAACTCAAAGCCTGTATCCGCTCGCTCAAAGCCTTGTATCCGGATAAAGAGCTGACCGGTATTTTTCAGCCCCACCTTTACAGCCGGACGCGTGACTTTGCAGGAGAATTCGCCAAGGCTCTGTCGGGCCTGGATTATGTGTATCTGCTGGAAATTTACCCGGCAAGGGAGGAAGCTATTCCGGGAGTAGATTCCAGGCTTATTTTTGATAAGTTGACAAGCAACGGAAAAACACTCTGTTCTATGGATGAAATCTTAAGTCTGCTTGATAGGAAAAAACCGGAAGTTCTTGTAACTTTGGGGGCCGGAAATATTGACCGTCTGGTGCCTTTATTAAAAGAAAAGTATTCCTGATGGCCTTAAAGGTGTTCATATGGATAGGCTCCGTGCTGATGGCAGGTTATATCCTGTTTGCCGTAATGCTCTACGGCAGGCAACAAAAGGAGCTGCAGGTTCAGAAAGTCTATATTCAGGTTAAAGACAGTGTGGACCATCCCTATGTTACATCAAAAGATATTGGCCGACTGTTGAGAGAAAATCAACTGCAGATAATTGACAAAAAGTTAAGTGAGGTAGACCTGAGCCGTATGGAAAGGGTGATAGAAAAGCATTCAATGGTAAAAAAAGCAGAATGTTCTCTTTCGCCTGCCGGCCGTTTATGTATAAAGATTGATCAGCGTATTCCTGTCCTGAGGGTATTTGTTGCAGGAGGAGAAGCATTTTTTCTGGACGAAGAGGGCAAAAGAATGACAATCAACAGAAGGGTGGCGATCGATGTGCCGGTAGCCCTGGTACAGAGGACTGATTCTGCAAGCCTGGCCAGTTTGTTTGAATTGGCTTGTCTGATAAACAAGGATGATTTTTGGGATGCCATGGTTGCTCAGATTGTTCAGGAATCCTCGGGAAAACTCAGTCTTATTCCCAGATTGGGAGAACTTGAAATTAAGTTGGGCAAAGCAGAAAATATGGATTTTAAGTTAAGAGCGCTGCGGAGCTTTTACGAAGAAGCATTACCCAGGTTGGGCTGGGACAGATACCGCAGCATAAATCTTGAATTCGAAAATCAGATAGTTTGTACAAAAAAATAATCATATGAATATTGTTCAATCATACATAGCCGTACTGGATCCGGGAAGCTCAAATTTAGTACTGAGCCTTGGGTATAAAGACGATAAGGGGAAAGTGATTATACTGTCTTCTAAGTCCAGGGCAATAGATACAGAGATTCGTCGCGGCGTAGTACATAATGTGGACCAGGTAGGCCTGATGGTAGATGAATTAGTGAAGGAATTGCTCAGTGATCTGGATCACGGCTGTTCAATAGACCGGGTGTATGTGGGCTTGAATCCCTACAGTACACAATGTATTGATTGTAGTGAAAAGCTCAATCTCAATACACAGGAACTGATTACCGAAGAAATACTCTCCGATCTTTTAGACGATGCCATAGCCAAATCTCTGCCCGAAAACAAAGAAATGATTGCCCATTTTGAACAAGAATATCTGGTGGATGGTTTTCCCAGCCTCAATCCGAAAGGAGAGCGTCCGGTATTGCTCGAAGGCAGGTACAAATTGATTGCCGCCAGGACTCAGTATATGAAAAATCTTGAAAACAGTCTGAGCAACTCGGGTTTGAAAGATTGCCGTAATATTCTGGGCATACAGGCTGTCGCCGAAGCTGTTCTTAGCGAAGAAGACAAAAACAAGGGTGCTGTTGTAATTGATTTTGGGGGTGGTACTACTTCGATGTGTATTTATAAAGACAATGTGCTCCGTTATGTCTGTGTTATTCCTTATGGAGGTAAAAATATCAGCCGCGATTTGAAACAACTCAATCTGAGTTTCTCCCAGGCCGAGTTGCTGAAATTGGAAAAGGGAACCGCTTTGCATTATACAGAGCATATGAAAAAGCAAGTCCTCAACAAAAAGGAAGAGGAAATACACTTTTTCAGCGAACCACTGCATGACGAAAAAGAAATCAACGAAATTGTGGTAGCCCGCAGTGAAGAAATAGTAGAAAACCTTTGGGCTCAGATTATTTATTCAGGAGTGGAAACCGGCAAAATCGGATCCGGGATTATAATATGCGGAGGAGCCTCAAAAATGAACGGACTGGAGGAATTGCTCCGGATAAAAACACAAATGCCAGTACGTAAAGCAGATTTATCCTGTCATTTGTCTCAGTCCTGCCCTGTGGAATTTCAGGATCCGGTTTACGCACAAACCATAGGCTTGATTATGCTAGGAGAGAAGGGTGGTTGCCGTGGTCGTGTCAATCCCGAATGGAGCAAAGAACAACCTGAACAGGCAACTTTACCTATGGAAGAGTTGGAAGAAATCACCCAAAAAGCATCCGACATAAAGCCTAAACCTGAACAGGCAAAGCCCGATAAAAAGAATAAAGGCAAACTGATAGGCAAACTGGGCGGCCTTTTTGACAGCCTTATGCAACAAGGAGATTATTGAAATAGAATATGATAGATGAATTAATGCCCTTTGATTTACCTTCGCGTGAACCGGCTATTATCAAAGTAATAGGTGTGGGCGGAGGTGGTGGTAATGCCGTCAACAATATGTTTCGTGAAGGAATTCGCGATGTAAGCTACCTGATCTGTAATACAGACAGACAAGCCATGCTGAATTCTGCCATTCCCGACAAACTCCAGTTAGGCCCCAAAACCACCAAAGGCCTGGGCGCAGGTAACCATCCCGAAATTGCCAAAGAGGCTGCCGAAGAAAGCATAGAAGATCTTAAGACTGCGTTTGGCGAACATACACGCATGGTGTTTGTAACCGCCGGTATGGGTGGAGGTACCGGTACCGGAGCTGCACCTGTTATTGCCGGTATAGCCCGCGATATGGGCATCCTAACGGTTGGTATTGTTACTATTCCTTTTCGCTGGGAAGGAGAATCCAAAATCAACCAGGCGCTGGACGGCGTAGAGGAAATGAGTAAAAATGTGGATGCTTTGCTGGTGATCAACAACGAGCAACTTTTTCGTATTTATCCCGACCTGACGGTAAAAAATGCCTTTCTCAAAGCTGACGAGACTTTAACGACGGCAGCCAAAAGTATTGCCGAAATCATTACGATACCCGGCTACATTAACCTCGATTTTGCCGACGTAAATACGGTACTGAGAGAGGGTGGAGTGGCCGTTATGAGTGCGGGTTACGGCAAGGGCCAGCATCGTCTGGCCGAGGCCCTGAATTCTGCCTTGAAATCTCCTTTACTCAACAACAACGATGTATTTCGTGCCCGCAAGATATTGTTCAACATTACCTGCAGCGATAAGTCTGAGATCATGACTCACGAAATGGAGCAAATCCGGGTCTTTATGGATCAGTTTGTCAACCAGGTAGAAGAAGTAATCTGGGGAATCGCTGCAGACAACGATCTGGACGATCAGATAAAAGTGACTATGCTGGCCAGCGGCTTTGGTATAGATGACGTGCCTCAGGTTAAAGTACACAGGCAAATCAAGAACCAGGAGCTGGAAGAAGATATTGAAGAAAAGCGACGTAAAAGAGAAAATCGCAAAAGCACTTATTATCCGGACAATTTCGGAATACCCCCCCGCAGGCTTATATATAAACCCAGAGTATTGAGCAATCAGGATCTGGATAACGAAGAATTGATAGATCAGCTCGATCAGCAACCGGCCAATCAGCGTCCTTTTGCCTGATCATAAAATTAATAGTTATGGCATTAACAGATCAAATAAACGAAGATCTCAAGGCCGCCATGCTGACCAGAGACGAAGTGCGCAAACTGACTTTGCGCGGAATAAAAAAAGAAATTCTGGAAGCGCGCACAGCTCCGGGTTTCAGTGGAGAGCTCGATGATCAGGCCATGATGAAAATCCTCAGCAAAATGCTCAAGCAACGCAAGGATTCTGCCGCTATCTACGAACAACAAAACCGGCCTGAGCTGGCCGCCAATGAGCTGGCAGAAGCAGCCGTCATTCAATCATACCTGCCAAAAGCCTTAAGCCCCGAAGAACTGGAAGCGTCTATCAAAGACATCATCAAACAAACGGCCGCCAAAGGCCCTGCCGATATGGGCAAAGTAATGGGTATGGCCTCCAAATCCTTGTCGGGCAAAGCCGAAGGCAGACAGATATCCGAAGCGGTAAAACGCCTGCTGTCTGCTTTGTAATCAGGATTGCTTACTGCATTATTCGGGTGCCTCTGACCAGTAGAATGTTTTGTGCCTGAGTGATAGTGACATCCTTCACTCCGCAACGGATGGCATCGAAAGCATTTTGCAGTTTAGGAATCATACCTCCCTGGATGATGCCTTGCTCCGTATATTCCTTGAACAATGCAGCATCTATTTCGGGAATCACGCTGTTTTCGTCCTCAGGATTCATCAGAACTCCCTTTTTTTCGAAGCAGTAAATGAGGTGAACCTCAAAGTATCCCGCCAGGGCTTTGGCTGTTTCGGCAGCTATGGTGTCGGCATTGGTATTGAGCAGTTGCCCCTTTTTATCGTGGGTAATGGGAGCCAGCACCGGAAC
This sequence comes from uncultured Bacteroidales bacterium, assembly GCA_964488495.1. Classification (GTDB taxonomy): domain Bacteria; phylum Bacteroidota; class Bacteroidia; order Bacteroidales; family UBA1402; genus UBA1402. The sequence continues at coordinate 11,071 of CAZAUQ010000025.1, read as the reverse complement.
AATACCCAGTTTCAATAAATCGGCTATGACGTCGCCCTGCACCTCCTGAACATCGCCCACGAAGCCGTAATCGATTTCCTTTACCGGTCTTTTGCCCGATCGTATCAGATTCAGGTCGGCTCCCGTGAGCCCCAGGGCATTTATATTTTTGGCCTGCAAACGGGCAACAATATTTTTGTTGATCAGCCCTCCATAAACCATGGTGACAATTTTGAGCGTTTCGGCATCGGTAATACGCCGGCCCTCGGTCATTTTGTTTTCTATACCCAGCTGTTCTGCCATTTCAGTGGCCATGGTGCCTCCACCGTGAACTAACAGTTTATGTCCGGATATTTTGGCGAAGTCTTGCAGAAATTGTTCCAGGGCTGTGGAATCTTCTACAATTTTACCTCCGACTTTTATGATGTTTAATTTGTCCATAGACTAAGTGTATTTATTTCAGAATAATTTTTTGTATCTGTTGCCGGCCTTTCCATTGAATGTAGTATAAGCCTTTCTGCAACTCGGTGAGGTCAAGCTCTCTGCCACTGAGAATACATTCTTTTACCAGGATTCCTGCATTGTTGTAGATATAAATGCGACTTCCGCTCAGCTCTGCGGTTTTGCCCTGGTAAAGCAGGCCATCACTGGGATTTGGATAGAACAGGGTGTTGTTATCATTAGTGTCCCCGAGCTCTCTGATGGCTGCCGGTTCAGTGTAATCGCACAGCTTGATGTTGTCTATCCAACATTCGCTGCCTTGTTGGTTTTTGCTGAACGAAAAGTTGAGGGTGTATTCTTTTGATTCGCTCAGGCTGTCCAATAACAGGCTGTAATGCCGGGTTTCGGGATTGAGCGTGCTTTCAATCCTTTTGGTCGTCTGTGTGTCGAAGAAGACGCTGAGCATACTTTGTTCGCTGCCCCGGGCATCAAATTCCAATTGGTATTGCCTGCCTTTGAACAAATAGACTTTCCAGCCGGCCATACTTCTTACCAGGCTCGATGTGCTGCCCACTTTGCCGTAAAGAGAAGTCTGTCCGGCTATCGGGTCAGCGTTGTCCAGGCTGAGGGCTACATTACCCGATAAGTTCAGGTTCCAGCCTTCGGCCCCGGTTTCAAAATCGCCGTTGGTGACGTAGTTACCGTAGTCTTTGCCCGAAAGTTCCTCTAGTTGAACTTCGTCTATCCATAATTCAGTACCCGCCGGATGGTTTCCGTACTGGAAGTTAAGCACATAGATACCGCTGGATTCCCCTGCGTCTCCGGTAATAAAGGTCGAAGTCCGCATAGCCGTATTACAGGTAAAAGTGCTTCTCATGTTGTAGGCGCTGCCGTCCGGGCGTTGCATTTCGATGTGAAAGGGTACCGTGGAATTGGATTTGGCCAGAAAACTGATTTTGTAGCGCAGACCCCGCCTTACCGGAATCCGCCATTTTAGTTCTCTGTCCCAGTAATTGACGGCCGGGCTGTTGACTTTGACATAAAAAGCATCTCCACCGGAGTAGGCGGTAGAAACGACACTTTCGCTGAAATTGCCACCATAGGTATTGAGCACCCAGTCTTTGAGCCCCTGGTCGAAAGAGCCGTTCGTTACCCAATTGTAGGTGCCGATGTTATCAGGCACTTTTTTGGCCCAGAGTGAACGGGCGTTGTTGGGGTCAATTCCGGTAAATACAATGCAGGGACGGTGGTTCTCCCAATCCAGCTCATAGGACAATATCAGAGGAATTTGTTTGCTGTCTTTGTCTCTCTTGATGTACAGCGTATCGTTTTCAAAGCTCCAGCTGCCGGAGCCAAAGCCCGAACTGAAACGGCCGTCGTGATTGAAGGTCATTGAATTGCTTTTGCAGAGAAATTTTTCGGGAGCATTGTCGTCTCCCAGAGGTTCGGCCAGGCCATTGGTCATCATGAGTTCATACAGTCGTATTTCTTCCCACTTGCCGATGATGGAATGTTCTGTTATGGCCGGCATAACTCCCGGCCTGGTGTAACGCTGAGGACTGAGGGTCGGCCAGCCGTCGGGAGTCCAAAAGATTTTGCGGGTATGCATTATCATCATGGTGGGCAGGAAGGAGGGTCGTCCCTGGTTCATCAAGAAATAATTTCCGCCCGAGGCAAAGGAGCTGACATGCGATATTCCCTGCCATCCGCTGTGGTTCTGGAACTGATAAGGATAGCAGATCAGAGGATAAATATCTTTGTTGACAGTGTAATTCACATTGTTTCCGTAGTAGTCGTAGTAGGGGCCGTCGGGATTTTTGGATCGGGCCACCCTGGTGTGATAGACATTACCCAGAGCGCCATGAGCCACAAAGAGGTAATAATAATCCAACCCGGGATGGTAAATCACTTCAGGCCCTTCGTACGAAGAGGTCCAGCCCCAGGTGTTTTGAGGTCCGTTACGGGTAATGCGTTTGTAGCTGTTTAGGTCGCCTTTGCGCAAACCGGTGGCGGGATCGAGTTCAATGGCGTAAATGCCCTGGGTCCAGGAGCCCCACAACATCCAGTAGCTGTTGTCCTTCCCTATGGTTACGCTCGGGTCGATGGCGTTGAATACGGTAGAGTTGGTGGAATGAACTATCCATCCCCGGTTGGTCCAGGGGCCTTCGGGGCTGTCGGAAGTGGCCAGTACAATCATGGCTCTGCCGGTATCGCTGAAAATGGCCGAATAATACAGACGGTATTCGTTGTCTGCCTTCAGAATATAAGGCGCCCAGATGCCGGTCATGGTTCTGCTGCTGTTGGGATCGACGCTGTTTTTCCATTCCAGCACTTCCTGGGGATAGGCATCGAAGACCGTTCCGCGGTATTCCCAGTGTACCAGGTCACGGCTGCGGCGGCAGGGTATGCCTTTTACGCTGAATCCCCAGGCGGCATCGGTGCCGTATTCGTAAAAATAACCTCTGCTTCTGATTACCGTGGGATCGTGTACATTGTAATGAGCCCAATTGGACGTGGACGCAGCCAGGTGCATATAATTGTCGGCCTGCCAGGGATCTCTGATGCCCAGGCGTTTATCCAGAAAGTCGAGATAGGCCTGATGAAGCTGGTCGGTTTGTTGATCAATTTCTGCCTGAGCAGCCGTAGTATCGTTTAATAAAGCGATGGCCGGCTCCAGGGCGGTTTGAAAATCCTGCCCGGCACCGACAGCATAATTTCCTTCCTCTTGCCCTTCCACAGCCTGTTGCAGCAGGGTCTGACTTTCGTTGATCAGGCTTTGCAGAAAACTCAAATCGGCACTCCGGACTTGCAGCATACATATACTGCCTATCAGAATAAGACAGCTGCGAAGAAAAAATGGGTTCGCCTGTAGTCGTTTGAGTCTTTTCATCAGAAGTAAATTCTAAGTGCAAAGAAAATAAAAAAAAAGCAGACAGCCTTGCTTTTTGCTTTTTGAGTATCTTTGAATTTTTATTACTAAAAATGCCCGGAACGAGAGAAGTAATTATTGTCACCGGAGCTTCTGCCGGTATAGGAAAAGCCATAGTTAAGGGCTTGGCAGGATGTGGAATACGCCTCATTATGGCTTGTCGTAATCCGGAGAAGTCCGCCGCAGTAAAAGCAGCTGTGCAAAAAAGTCAGCCGGAGGCCGATATTGAACTTCTCAGTCTGGATCTGGCTTCGTTTGCTTCCATCCGGCAATTTGCCGCGACGATGGCACAAAAAAAGTACTGCATCAATACCCTGATCAACAATGCCGGCGTGCTGCCGGCCCAATTTAGCCTGACCGAAGACGGGTTTGAAACAGCCATTGGGGTAAATTACCTCGGCCTGTTTTTGTTAAATGACTTGCTCATACCTTATATGCGACCGAATTCGCTGATTATTAATACCATTTCCTGTTCCTATCCTATCAGTCGTTTGCATCGGGATATGTTCGATCCTAAACTGGGAGCTTGCTTTATGCGTATAGTCAGTTATGCCCGCTCCAAAAGAGCCATTCTGGTGTACAGTCTGGAATTGGCCCGGCGGCTTGCAGGGCAGGGCATACGAGTGTTGGCAACAGACCCCGGCATAGTCAGCACCAAAATGATTGCGATGAAGCGCTGGTTCGACCCGCTGACCGACGCTTTGTTCCGTCCCCTGATCAAAAGACCTGAACAAGGGGCTGATACGGCTGTTTTTCTGACCCTGGAGGCGCAAAAGCCCGCATCGCAATACGCCGGTCTGAGTGGCCTGTGTTTTAAGAACCGCAAAGTCCTGAGCCTTCCGGTAAAAATTAAGGATGAAAAAATCCGTAAAGAGCTATGGGAATGGACACTGTCTGCCATTAAAGGCAAGTGATTCCGGCATCAATCGTTCGTGTCCGGCCGGTACAATCTGCCCTGATAATGTCCTCCTGCACGCATCATTTTTTCCAGCTTGTGGCTGAATTCGTAATTCTTCATCCCCCAGTCAGGGCCTATAAGCCAGTCGGCAGGAGCTTGCGATACAAAACGATCCAGAACCAGACCGGGCCGCAGACGTTCTATAAAATCGATGAGCAGACGGGCATAAGAATCTGCATCGAACAAGTGTACATAGGCGGGATTTTCCCTGACTTGCCTTTCAAGTCTGGTCCCCCGGATCAGCTGCAACTGATGCAATTTTAGGGTGTTTAAGGGTAAAGCATTCAGGCGTCCGGCATGCGAGAGCATATCGTCCCTGCTTTCGCCCGGCAAACCCAATATGATATGCGCTCCGCATAAAATATTGCGTTGGGCAAGCTTTTGGATAGCACTCACTGAGCAATCGTAATTGTGTCCCCGTCCAATCTCTGTCAGCGTTCTGTCCAGGGTGGATTCCAGCCCCAGTTCCACCAACAGAAAGCAGCGTTTAGCCAGTTGTTTGAAATAGTCGAGCAAGTCATCGGGGAGACAATCGGGTCGGGTGGCAATTACCAGCCCTTTCACACCCGGAAAACGCAAGGCTTCTTCGTATAAATCTATTAGTCTGTCCAGCTTATCGTAAGTGTTGGTATACGATTGAAAATAAGCCAGATAATCCATCTTAGGGTATTTGTGGGCAAAAAACTCTTTCCCCTCGGCCAGTTGTTCGCTGATACTGCGTCTGGTACTGCAATAAGAAGGATTAAAGCTCAGGTTGTTGCAATAACTGCAGCCTCCCTGTCCCAGACTGCCGTCCCGGTTGGGGCAGCTGAAGCCTGCATCCAGGGAGATCTTTTGAACCTTTCCTTCAAAGTGTTGGCCGAGAAATCCGGGGAAATCGTAATAGAGTTTGTGCATAATCCGGCAAAAGTACAAACTTATTTAAAGCCTTCTGCAAGTCGGAACAATTTTTTACCTTTGTCCATCTTTCAATGATTCAGACCCTTTTCTTATGAAAACTTTTCGTACACTATTGATACTGTTCAGCCTGATATTTCAACTGTTTACTGTAGATGCGGCCGGTATTGAGCTGGATTCTATAATAATGGGTACTTATCGTCCCGAAATTCCTTACGGCTGGCAATCCATGAACGACGGAACTTCTTATGCCTGTCTTAGTAAGGACGGTAAATTATTGTTACGTTACGACTACAAAAGCGGGCAATTGCTCGATACCTTGCTGAATGTGGAAAAAACCCGGAATGTACGGATAGAAAGAATGGAAGGTTTTGAATTTAATCCCGGGGAAAGTATGATTTTGGTATGGAAGAACCGGAAACCCGTCTGGCGACGTTCATACACAGCAGAATACTTTGTATACGACTGTTTGCACAACATATTGGATTCCCTTTCGGCCGAAGCTCCTGTCAGGGATGCCTCTTTTTCGCCTGACGGCAGAATGGTGGCTTTTGCAAGAAACAACAACCTCTTTATCAAAAAGCTGGATTTCAAGACCGAAGTGGCAGTCAGCACCGACGGCAAACCCAATGAAATTCTAAACGGGATTGCCGATTGGGTGTATGAAGAAGAATTTTCAACTACCCGTATGTACGAATGGACAGCCGACAGCAAATTCCTGTGTTTTGTGCGTTTTGACGAAAGGGCTGTACCGGAGCATTTCATTACCATGTACGGAGCCTCAAAACCTGAATATCCTGAATATAAATACCATCCGGGCGAAAAGCGATTCAAATATCCCCGTGCCGGAGAAAGCAACAGCAAAGTGAGCCTGCATTGCTACAATGTGCAATACCGTACTTTGCAAAAGATAGAGTTGCCTGTGGACGAAGAAACATATTTACCTCGTTTGCGCCGTACGGAAAATCCAGATGCTCTGGCTCTTATGACGCTCAACAGGGAGCAAAATCTGTTCCGGATGTATACGGTCAACCCCAAGTCATTGCTGAGCCGCCTGATACTTTCGGAAAGCAGCGACACCTATTACGATCCCTCGTATTTGGACGACATACAATTTACAGATAAGGATTTTACTTATATAAGCGAAAGGGATGGATACAGGCACTTGTATTTATACACGATCAACGGCACTCTCATCCGGCAGCTGACTTCAGGCTCACAGGACCTGATCGCTTATTATGGCCGTGATACGCGGCAAAATTATTTCTATTATCAGGCGGTGGACGGTCTCCCTTACAGACGTTCCCTCTACAGGGTGGATGTCAAAGGCAAAACGACCAAACTCAGCAACAGGGAGGGTGTGAACAATGCCGTATTTGCTAAACAGTTCAACTTTTACATTCGGACCTGGTCCGACAGGAATACCCCTCCCGTGTCGAGCTTGTGTCAGTCGGACAACGGAAAGGAACTAAGAGTATTAAACGACAATGCTCGTCTCAGCCAAAAACTGAGCGCTTTGTCTTTGCCCCAAAAAGAATTTTTTGACATTCCTGCCGCCGATGGACAAAAGCTGTACGGCTGGATGTTGAAACCCCTTGATTTCGATTCATCAAAGCAATATCCTTTGGTGATGTTGCAATACAGCGGCCCCGACAGCCAGGATGTGCTGGATGCCTTTGGAATAGACTGGGAATACTACCTGGCAGCCCGGGGGATGATAGTAGTCAGCGTAGATGGCCGCGGAACCGGGGGCAGAGGGGAAGCATTCAGAAAACAAACCTGGCTTAAACTCGGCCAGTACGAAGTGCAGGATCAGATTGCCGCTGCAAGGGCACTGGGTACCTTAGCCTTTGTGGACGCTGCCCGCATAGGCATCTGGGGCTGGAGTTACGGTGCTTACATCAGCCTGCTGGCTCTGACCGAAGATACACAGTATTTCAAAGCCGGCATCGCAGTTGCTCCTGTCACCGATTATCGCTATTACAATACGGTATATACAGAGCGTTTTATGCGCAGCCCGCAGCAAAACAAAGAGAATTACGACAAAACTTCGGTCCTGCAGCGTGCCTCTTCTCTGAAAGGAGAGCTGTTGCTGGTTCACGGTCTGGCCGACGACAACGTGCATGCCAATCAGAGTATGGAACTGATAGATGCTTTGGTTCAGTCCGGAAAACAGTTTCAGATGCAGTTTTATCCCAACCGCAATCACAGCATCCTGGGTTTGTCCAACCGCAGGCACCTGTATACCAGAATGTCGGAGTTTTTTATTCAAACCTTAAACGCCGGTAAATGAAAGAAGGCTATTTGCGCAAACCCGAATGGCTTAAGATTCGCCTGGGCGATAACGAACAATACCGCACCACCAAGGGGATTGTCGAAGGACATCATTTGCACACCATTTGTACCAGCGGCCGTTGCCCCAATCAGGGAGAATGCTGGAGCCGGGGAACGGCTACTTTTATGATTCTGGGAGAAATCTGTACCCGCTCCTGTAAATTTTGCAATACTCTGACAGGCAAACCCCTGCCTCCCGATCCCAAAGAAGCAGAAAAAGTGGCAGAATCCATCCGCCTGATGAAATTAAGGTATGCCGTACTCACTTCGGTAGACCGGGATGATTTGCCCGATTTAGGATGTGCCCATTGGATTGCTGTTGTAAATAAAGTGAGAGAATACAATCCGGGCATCCTGGTTGAAACCCTGATTCCTGATTTTCAGGGCAGGAGGGAGCTGATTGCTGAAATAGCCCGGGTGGCTCCAGATGTAGTCTCGCACAATCTGGAAACCGTCAGCCGCCTGACTCCACAAATACGGTCGGCCGCCAAATACCGTCGCAGCCTGGACGTGTTGGAACAACTGGCCGCAGAAGGCGTCACTACCAAATCCGGCCTGATGTTGGGCCTGGGCGAAAGCGAGGAGGAATTGCTGGAGACTATGGACGATCTGTTGTCGGTCAATTGCCGCATACTCACCCTGGGACAATATTTACAACCTACCTCACATCATTATCCGGTCAAAGCCTACATTCATCCGGACGACTTCGGCCGTTTCCGGGAAATTGCTCTTGAAAAAGGCTTTAAAAAAGTAGCCAGCGCTCCTTTGGTCAGGTCTTCGTATATGGCTGACGTGCTCTGAAGCGGCACAAGACTTGCTCTGGGTTAGCACTTGACTTGCTCTGAATCTGCTCTAGATATGTGCTCTTAATCAGCACATTAGAATCTTAGAATGTTAAATAACGAGCAATTATAGTTTATTAACTATAAAAATTAGTTGACTAACTATATTATTTAGTTCATTTGCTCAGAAATTTTAACAGCTATGAAAACATTGACAGCAAAAGAAGAAGAAGTAATGGCTTTCTTTTGGGAAAAGGGACCTTTGTTTGTAAAGCAGTTACTCGATTTTTACGAAGAACCCAAACCTCATTTCAATACCTTATCGACTATAGTACGCGGACTGGAAGAAAAAGCCTTTCTTTCGCACAGCAGTTTTGGCAATACCTATCAGTATTTTGCGTTAATAAGTGAAAAGGAGTATCGCGAAGCAAATCTGAAACAGGTCATCAAAAAGTATTTCAATAATTCTTACCTTGGAGCTGTTTCAAGCCTGGTCAAAGAAGAAAAGATTTCGCTCGAAGAGCTCAGGAAGCTTATTGATGAGGTAGATAAGGCAAATAATAAATAACGACAGTCATGGGCAGCTTTATCGTATATATTATTAAATCGGCTTTGTGTCTTGCCTCGTTCTATTTGTTTTACAAACTTTTATTGAGCAAAGACACTTTTCACCGTTTCAACAGAATGGCTCTGTTGGGAATTTTTATACTCTCTCTGTTGCTGCCGTTCGCTAAGTTGAGTCTGCAGCCTTCCTCCGAAATTATAAATGCTTTTGCGGGTATGGAATCCTTAAGCGCCAAAGTTCTGAAGGAGGGAGGAGCGACAACTAATACTTCCCTTTATTGGGTGATGGCTGTGGTACTTCTTTATCTGGCCGGTTTTACAGGCAGTGTGTTGCGGCAGCTTATTTCGTATTTCAGTTTGTTTCGTCTGATAAAGAAAAGTAAGCGGGTTCAGCATATAGAAGAGATTGCGGTATTAACACACAAAGAGGACATTGCCCCCTTTAGCTGGATGCGTTATATACTGCTGTCCGAAAAAGATTATCAGGAAAATGCGGCAGCCATACTAAGTCATGAATTGGCGCATATTAAAAATAAACACTCCTGGGACTTGGTCCTGGCCGATCTGTGTATTGCTTTCCAGTGGTTCAATCCGGCAGCCTGGCTGTTCAGGCAGGAATTGCAGAGCATTCACGAGTTTGAAGCGGACGACAGTGTTTTACAACAAGGCATCGATGCAAAACAATACCAATTATTAATTATTAAAAAAGCTGTTGGCACAAGGCTCTACTCTATGGCCAACAGCTTCAATCACAGTTCACTTAAAAATCGGATCACTATGATGTTAAAAGAAAAATCCAAACCCTGGGCGCGCCTGAAGTATTTTTATGTACTTCCTATGGCTTGCTTGGCTATGATAGCCTTTGCCCACCCCAAAGTTTCCAGACTGGAAGATACTTCCAGGGAAAAAGTCAATGAACTACTTGCACTGGCTCAGACAGATAAACAAAATTCCGAAGAGCTGAGTACGGACAAAATTAATTACATCCTGGGATATAATGTCCCCGGAGAGGTTAAAAATGATGAAAAACAATCTTCGCAAGAGGCTGTCTCGAATTCTTCTACAGAAGATAAGACAATATTTATAGTAGAAGATGTCCCCGCGAAAAACGACCTGGCCCTGCTGCAAAGCGGATCTCAGCTTCCGGAAACTACGGTGACTACTTACGGCAAGGCAAAAGACGATAAAGCAACGCCCACTCCTCCGGCCAAAAAAGAGCGGACAGATATTCCGCCTCCTCCCCCTGTGCCTGCCCAAAAAGACCGTGGTGAAATTCCACCACCACCTCCTGTACCGGCAAATAAAGGCAATGATAATACATCACAAGAAAATTCGGCGGATGAAGAGGTCTTTATGTATGTGGAAGAAATGCCAAAGTATACCGGTGGAGAAAAAGCCCTGGCTGAATATATCTCCAAAGAACTCAGATATCCCGCAAAAGCCATAGACAATGGTATCTTCGGAAGAGTAATTTGTACTTTTGTGATAGATGCTAAAGGCAAGGTGACCAATGTTCAGGTAATTCGTTCTGTAGATCCCGATCTGGATCAGGAAGCCGTAAGGGTGATTCAGAACATGCCCGACTGGACTCCCGGCAAACAAAGAGGTAAACAGGTAGCTGTAAAATACACAATGCCCATTATCTTCAAACTCGACACCCCGGAATCTTCCGAAGAAGTACTCAAAGGAGAATCATTGAAGCCTGAAAATATGCCCAAATTCCCGGGAGGAGACAAGGCGTTGGTGGAATACATCAACAAAGAGCTTAATTACCCTCCAACCGCTCTCGAAAACGGCATACAAGGCAGAGTAGTATGCACTTATGTGGTTAACACCAATGGAAAAGTTTCCAACATTAAGGTTATAAGATCTGTACATCCTGAACTTGATCAGGAAGCCGTAAGGGTGATTGAGAACATGCCCGACTGGACTCCCGGCCAGAAGGATGGTAAAAAGGTGGCCGTAGAATATACGTTACCGATTATTTTTAAACTGCAATAAGAATAATAATTTTAGAATAGGGTAGGTGAAAAGGAAAAATAAAAATCCCTGAAAACTTTGGCAACTTACAGGAAAAGTGTACTTTTGCGCTCTTCTTGGAAAGTTGCCAGAGTGGTCGATCGGGCCGCACTCGAAATGCGGTGTACGGGTGACTGTACCGGGGGTTCGAATCCCTCACTTTCCGCA
>CAZAUQ010000024.1:4886-34980 GCA_964488495.1 uncultured Bacteroidales bacterium | reverse complement strand
ATGCTCACATTTTCCAAAGCAGTGAATTCCGGCAGAAGCTGATGGAACTGAAACACAAAACCTATATGGCGATTTCGAAATAAGGCTTGTTCCCGGTTGCCCAATGCGGAGACTTCGGTGCCGTTGATACGGACACTGCCCCGGTTGGGACGATCCAGCGTGCCCAGTATCTGCAGTAAGGTAGTCTTGCCTGCACCGCTGGGGCCCACTACTGCCACCACTTCGCCCGACTTTACTTCTATATGGAGCCCCTTGAGTACTTCCAGGGGGCCAAAACTTTTGTGTATATCAATTCCCTGTATCATAATTCTTCCAAAATACGGATAGCCGTCAGTGCATCGGCTGCGTAATAATCGGCTCCCATCTCCCGTGCCAGGCTCTCGGTAATAATCGCTCCGCCTACAATCACCGGACATTCGGCGCTCTGCGCTTTAAGTGCTTCTACTGTCCTGCTCATAGCAGATACCGTGGTAGTCATCAAAGCACTGAGACCAACGGCCAGCGGACGATGAGTCCGGCAGGCTTCCAGCACCATTCCGGGATCTACGTTCTTGCCTAAATCCAGCACCCGGTAGCCGTGGCTCTCCAAAACTACTTTGACAATATTTTTGCCAATATCGTGAATATCACCCTTTACAGTAGCCAGCACCACCAAGCCCTGAGTTTTGTCTGCCGGTTGGACATACAATTCTCCCAATTGCTTAAAAGCTTGCCGTGCCACTTCTGCCGAACGGATGAGCTGGGGCAAAAATACGTGTTTTTTTTCGAAACGCAGCCCAACTTCGTCCAAAGCAGGAATCAAATCCTCGTTGATGATCTGCTGAGGCTCTTTTTCTTTAAGGATCTTGTCCATGGCCAGTGGCAGTGATTCTTTTAAGCCGCTGAGCACCACCTGGTAAAGGCTGTCGCTTTGTTCATGGACCGGGCTTAGTGAATGATAGGAAATATAATTTTCACAGGCAGGATCTGCTCCCGATAAGGCATTGAAAGCCTTTAGGCTTTGTATATTTTCTTTGTCCAAAGGATTCAAAATAGGGATATCCAGGCCCGAAGTCAAAGCCATCAGCAAAAAACTGCGATTCAGCAGAGGACGGTCGGGCAAACCAAATGACACGTTGGACAAGCCTATGGTAGTAAGCACTCCCAGTTTTTTCAGACTGCGGAGGGTATTGAGCGTGAGCTGGCCATAGCTTTGGTTGGACGAAACAGCCATCACCAGAGCGTCGAAGATGAGCCGGTTTTTGTTGATGCCTCTGGCTGCTGCCCGGGCAATGATGCGTTTCGCAATACGCAAACGTCCTTCCACTGTTTCGGGTATGTTTTGTTCGTCGAGAGTAAGGGCAACTGCCGAGGCTCCGTATTTGCTCAGTAGCGGAAGCAGGGTTTTAAGCACCTGCTCGCTGCCGTTGATGGAATTTATCACCGGCACACCGTTATAGATCCGCAGGGCTGCTTCGATGGCTGAAGGATTGGAACTGTCCAGTTGTAAGGGTAAATCGCAAATTTCCTGTATCTTTTTGGTTGCCCGGCACAACAAATCGACTTCATTTGCATTGGGAATACCTACATTCAGATCCAGAAAATGAGCTCCGGCTTCCTGCTGGCTGAGGGCTTCCTGCTGCAGATAGCCGAAATCGCTGTTCAAAAGGGCTTGCTGCAATTTCTTCTTGCCGGTGGGATTGAGCCTTTCACCGCAAACCAGGCCTTGCTGCAATTTGAGCAAGCGGGTTGAAGAACAAATATAAGTGTCGGCCACAGGGGCATACTCTTTGAGCGTCAAGCTTTTGAATTTAGCCATCAAGGCTATGGTTGCGGGAGTTGTGCCGCAACAGCCTCCCACTATGGAGGCTCCAGCATCAATCAGTTTGCCTGTATAATAAACAAAATCTTCGTCGCTCATGGCATAAGACACCGATCCCCGGCAAAGTATGGGGAAACCCTTATTGGGCTGTACCAGCAAAGGTAAATGAGTAAAGGCCCTCATTCTTTTGACCAAAGGAATCAAGTATTCGGGCGATGTGGAGCAATTGATGCCCGGCACGTCGACACCCAAGGCGCTCAGGGTTAAAGCCACAATCTCGGGGCTGGAACCGGTGAGCGTCCTGCCCGAAGCATCAAAAGTCATTGTAGCCATGAGAGGCAGCGCTGAGTTTTCCTTTACGGCCAATACTGCTGCTCTGATTTCGTAGAGATCCGAAAATGTTTCCAACACATATCCGTCCACCTTGTCTTTGGTATACTCCACTACGGCTTTGTAATTTTCGTACGTTTCCTCAAAACTGAGCTCTCCCAGGGGTTCGAGCAATTTACCGGTGGGGCCTATGTTGAGCATTATCCTGCAGGAGCTTCCCTGAGCAGCCTGACGGGCAAGCTTTATGGCGGCGTCCAGCACTTCGTATAAATTATAACGACTTGAGTTTAATTTGATCGGATTGGCACTGAAAGTATTGGTTGTAATATACTGAGCTCCTGCCTCAACATAAGCCTGGTGTATGGCCAAAATCTTTTCGGGAAACAAGAGATTGAGCTCTTCGGGCAAAAAGGCATTTACTTCCGGATCGGCCGTTAGTATGGTACCCATGGCACCATCGAATAATTGAACTTTTTTAAAAATGTGATCTGGCATTATCTTGATTCTACTTTGTATTGTTTTTTATTTTAGTGCCGGCCTAGTGCCGTAACAGGTTTTACCCTGCCTGAGATAGTCGCATTTGCTGCGTATGCTGCAAGCTCTGCAATTGAAACGATAATCTGCCACTACGATTCCGGCCAGGGATTTTTCGGGCAACATAAGACCTGAATCTTTCAGGTAAATACCCAGGTGTTTTTGGGCATCAAGCAGCTTCAATACAGAGCGGTTGTCTGTGGGCGAGGTACCTGCATAACCCGGACAAAACAAGACTCCGTCGGGCAGTATTTCCTTAATAAACATCTCTGTCCTGGCTTCGAGATAGGCATTGGCGACGGCATTTAGCACCACGGCTTCCGAAAGTCTGTTCAGGGACAGGCTCCGTATACGTTGGTCAATGCCCATACCCAGGGTGGCTGCAAACAACAGGGCTGTATCCAGCTTTCCCTGCAAGCTCTTATAGGGCTCTTGCTGCAAAAAAACCGGTGTTTCGGGCAAGTCTTTCAGGTAACTGTAATGCAGTTTGAACGCAGACCATTCAGCTATATGAGCAAGGGCCGAATGGAGAGTTTCCTGCGTTTTCTCATCCAGATCACTGTCAGAATAACCCAGAAAAGTCAGTGCATCACGTCTGAGCAAAGAAGCCTGTACGTACATAAGCGATGTTGGCCATTAATTTTTTTATAAAACTGCTTTTGTTCATCGAATACAGATGGATACCGTCCACATCGTTGGCAATGAGGTCCAGGATCTGATGGCTGGTAAAAATAATGCCGATTTCTTCCAGGGCTTGTTTGTCGTAACGGTAGCGGTCAAAGTAATTGCGCAATTGCAGGGGAATGGCAGCGCCGGTGACCCGTATCATGCCATCCAGCTGTTTATAATTGGAAACCGGCATAATGCCCGGAATTATCGGAATTGTGACACCGGCCTTTCGGGCTTCGAGCAAAAAACGGTAAAAGGCTTCGTTGTCAAAAAACAACTGGGTAATAAAAAAGTCCATGCCGGCGTCTTGTTTCATCTTAAGGTGCCGGATATCTTCTTTCATGGAAATCGCTTCGGGATGTTTTTCGGGATAGCAGGCTCCGGCAAAAGCAAAGTCAGCGCCGTAACGGGCCGAAATATAGGCCGTCAATTCGGAAGCATGCACAAAATCGCGGTGTTGAAGGCCAGGATCAGCAGGTAAATCACCTCGCAGAGTCAATATGTTTTTTATGTTGGCTTCTTTGAGCTCCCGGCATATTTCGTCTACCTGAACTTTGTCGGACGCTACACAGGTGAGGTGAGCCAGTGGTTCCGAATGGGTATGTTGTTTAATGTGTTTGGCAATGGCTACCGAGTTGCTCAGGGTATTTCCAAGGGCTCCGTAGGTAACGCTGATGAAATCGGGATTAAAGTCTGATAATTCTTTTATGGTATCTTCGATAAGCACAAAGGTGTCTTCCTTTCTTTTGGGAGGAAATATTTCGAAAGAAAGAGTTTTTTTGTTCCGAAGGATATCGGGTATTTTCATAGCTTAGATTTATTGAAATAAAACGCAAAAATAGACAATATTCCCGTACAAGCACAGAAGGGGGAATACATTTTTGTGCCTATTTATCAACAACCTGAACTTTTTAGATGCAGTTCGGCCGACTTAATCCGGCTGATTCATCGAGGTGTTTTTTTCAAAAATTAAGTACTTAATCGTATAAGCTGTCAGATGACAGGCAAAAGCCGCCGGTAAATAGGAAATGGTGCCGGGTACAGCCTTTGCCGTAGTTTGTTTTTCGGTAGTATTGGCTTTCGAAGTGACTTGTTCGGAAGAAAACACCACAGGGAAGCCTTTACTTATGCCAAAAGCCCTCAGACGATGACGCAAAGCTCTGGCCAGTGCGCACTGATGGGTTTTGGAAATATCGCAGGTGCTAATTTGCGAGGGATCGAGTCTGGCTCCGGCCCCCATGGACGAAATCAATGGAATTTTATGCTCCAGACAGGCCCGGATAAGAGCGGCTTTGGGGCCAAGGCTGTCGATGGCATCTACCACAAAGTCGCAAATGGGCATTGTTTGTGCGGTAATTCCGGATGTATTCAATTCTTGCCAGTAGTCATCGTCAGGGATTATTCGATTTATTTGACTGCTTATTCGGGTGCAAAAGCGATTGAGGCCGTACAGTAAATCCAGGGGTTCTTCTTCCTCCAGAAACAAAGGAAAATAGTGTAGCCGGATGTCCGGATTGATATCCCCTAATCGCTGAGCCACTACCTCAACTTTAGAGCAGCCTTCGGTACTGCACAATGCCGGCAGTTGTCGGTTGCGGTTGGTAGCCTGCACCTTATCACCGTCTACGAGAATCAAACGTCCTATGCCTGCCCGTGCCAGAAATTCAGCTACATATGCCCCCACTCCTCCCAAGCCGACTATCAGCACACTGGAATGTTCCAATTTTTCAAGGGCTTGATCTCCGATTAACAGGGAGGTGCGTTGTGTCCAGTTCATAATTTTCGGGGCAATGAGTCGGGTTCTTCCTGCTTTATGGGTTCAGACAATCCGGAAGCATCCTGCCGGCCTTCGTTGTGAGGAGCAGACAAAAGTTCTTCGGCTTCGTTGTAAAAATCCAAAGGAGAGTAAAACGAAGTCCATCTTTCTTCGTAGACCGTCTGGTTGGGATACACCAGCATCAAGTTGCAGTTATTAAGATTGTTTTCGAGTATTTGTGCAATACCTTCAAAAGAATTTTTGTACGAAACAGAGCCCTGACGCGACAAAACCACAGTCAGCAAATCGTCCGGTTTAATTTCGCGGGCCAGAGCGGGAAGATTGTTCAAATCGTCAAACTCTGTCCATTTGGTACGCACAGAGACTTGCTGCACCGAAAGGAGTTGCCGGCTGTGATTGATGGTGGCTGCCGTAGCGTAAAAAGAAATACCGGCATTAAGGTTGGAAGCCAGGTTAATCATACGGTTGAGCCAGGACAGGAAGCCTTTTTCGAACTCCGCTTTGGCGGGTATCACCAGCAAGATCCTGTGTATATCGGCAGGACGGAGAATAAAACGACTGATGTATATGCTCTTTTGCATTTGAGTCATTATGCTGCGGGTTTTGGCTCCCAAAAAGAAATCGTTCAATGGCAACTTATGGTGCAAACCCAGAATCACATCGGAAATATCGTATTCCCTGACGGTATGTATGATACCGTTGGCTACATCTGAATCATAGCGCAATACCTGATGCAGCCTGAGATCGGCGGCAGCCACCAGTTTAGAGGCATAAATCAATTGCCGAAGGCTATTCTCCTTACTGTTTTCTTTAATAACATCGTCCACCACTCTGAGCGCATAGAGTTTATCTTTGGGACCTCTCATCAATAGAGCTAATTGCACCAGGCAGTCGATATTCTTCGGATTGGCAATGGGAATGAGTAAGCTTTCGTTGACGGTATCCAGAGGGGGATTCTCTTTGGCTTCATCCAGCAGAATATTTCCGGCCGCCTTTTCGGTAGCCACAGCGCTTATTATACAAGACACCAGAATCAGTACTAAACTGCCGTTGAGCACGTATTCATTCATCAGACGTATAGGCTCATTCTGAGCATCATAACCCAAAATAATAGTATATCCAATCATTAAAATGGCCAAGGTGACGGCAGCCCTTCCCGAGCTCAGGCCAAAAAGCATCCATCCTTCGCTGCGGCTCATTTTGAAAGACTGTTTCGCCAGTATGGAGGCCAGTCCTTTGCTTAGTAAAGCCACAATTATCATAACCAAGGTCACATAAAAAGCTTCGGGACCTTTGGCAAACACGCTGAAGTTTATCATCATTCCGATGCTGATCAGGAAAAAGGGAATAAACAGCATATTACCCATAAACTCCAGCCTGTTCATCAAAGGGGAAACCTTGGGAATGTATTTATTCAACACCAGGCCGGCAAAGAAAATACCCAGAACTCCGTGCAAGCCGGCATATTCGGTAAGCAAAGAGGCTCCAAAGGCCAGTACCAGAATAAACACAAATTGCAGCACACTGTCTCTGAAATTTTTCAAAAACCAGCGTGTAAGAGGCGGAAAAACAAAAAAGATCACCAGGGCCGAAATAAGCAAACCTATCAACATTTTCATTTCCGTCATATTATCTGCTTCCTGACGATAACGACTGCTCACTGCCGCCAAAATCAACAAAACCAGGGTTTCGGTAATAATGGTGCCTCCCACGGCAATGTTTACCACCGTTTTTTTGGCGAGGCCCATACGGCTTACCACCGGAAAGGTAATCAGGGTGTGTGAAGCATACATGGCGGCCATCAACACAGAACTGGCAATGGTGTAATGCAAAAGGTAGCGACTGGATATATATCCCAGTGCCAGGGGTATTAAAAAAGTAAAAAGCCCAAAAAGCAAGCTTTTGTAGCGATTGTTTCTGAGATCGTTCAAATCTATCTCAACACCGGCCAGGAACATAATATAGAGCAGACCCAACTGGCCAAACAAATCGATACTGCCGTCACGTGGTAAGATATTAAGCCCATAAGGACCCACAAGTAAGCCGGCCAGAATCATCCCCACAATATGCGGAATTCGTAAGCGCTTCAACAAAATGGGGGCCAACAGAATAATGAGCAGCACGATCAAAAAGATGGCAACCGGATTGCTCAGAGGTTGAAAAATCGTCAGTAACAGAGGCCTCATCCATTCTTATTTTACCTCGCAAAGATAGCATTTTCAAGGTAAAAGACGGCAAACTATGTTTTGTTTTTTTACGTCACCGTTCAAGTTGAAATGCTCAATGTGTACAAGATACGACCCGGCATCGGGCACAGCTCCCCGATGGTCGGTTCCTTGCCAGACAAAAAAGCCCCTCGCCCCGAGCAGGGCGTTTTCGGCCAGTGAACAAAGTAAAGCCCCGCTGCGGTTATAAATACCGATATTGGCTACACGCAGATCCTTGAAGGCATAACTCAACACCCATACGTTTTGTTTTGAATCTCCGTAGGGCGCAAACCAATCCTGTTCGGCGATAAAACCATCCCTTGCATCAGAAAGTTCCATAGAACGATATTGAGAATTAATTCTTCCGGGTGTCCCGTAGGCTGCATCGGCCGAGGCTGAAATCCAGGATCCGGCTTCAGCCGATGCTAAATCGGGATGTATCTTTTCCAGGGCAATTCCCTCTTTGTTGCTGAGCAGGCTATGATGCATGGCACTCGAATAGTAACATTCGTCTATGATGTTAGATTCGTGGTCAAGCAAAACCACACAACCCTTGTCGTTGGGCATGGAAGGCATACTTTTAACGATCAAATACCGTAGTGACGAATCCAGTGTAAATTCACTCCTGAGACTCTCTATATCTGAGGTAAGCAAACAGTAAGCGCCGGGGTCTAACATAAAAGGATCCCGACTCAGGGCTTTGGAGCTGCCTAACTCGCCCTTAGCGTTACGATTACAAATACTGATTTCGGCCAAATTCACAGGGTGTTCCGAACGGTTTACTATTTCAACGTAATCGCAGGATAAGGGTACGGGATCGAATAAGAGTTCATTAAGGCTCAGGTAAAATAATTCACTGTACGCACTGTCGCAGGGAAAACCTTCGTTTGTATGATTATTGTTTATATAGTTGATTATCAAACTATCTTTTGCAGCATTGTGATTAGAATCAGTTCCTTGCAATGTCTGTACTGAAGAGCTGATCCAATCGTCCGATAACTCTGGTGAGGGCCTGCATGAAAAAAATATCAGCAGCAGGCTAAATGAAAGGAGTATATTCTTGTGCATCTTCACTTTTTTAGTACCTTTGCGCGGTATTAGTTCAGCACCAAAGGTAAGCATTTTTATATTACATTATCTTCATATTAATTTTATTTTAACATGAGACTTGCAATTGTTGGCGCCAGCGGCGCTGTAGGACAAGAGTTTCTCAAGGTACTTGACGAACGTAATTTCCCCATGGACGATTTGGTATTGTTTGGATCCGGACGCAGTGCCGGCAAAACTTATTCCTATCGCGGAAAATCAATCGTAGTCAGGGAATTAAAACATAACGACGATTTCAAAGGAATCGACATCGCCTTCACTTCGGCCGGAGCAGGTACTTCCAAAGAATTTGCCGACACCATTACCAAATTCGGCACTATTATGATCGACAACTCCAGTGCTTTCCGTATGGACGAAGATGTACCCCTGGTAGTGCCTGAATTCAATGCCAAAGATGCTTTGCAAAGGCCCAGAAATATTATTGCCAAT
Source organism: uncultured Bacteroidales bacterium (assembly GCA_964488495.1). Lineage (GTDB taxonomy): Bacteria > Bacteroidota > Bacteroidia > Bacteroidales > UBA1402 > UBA1402. The sequence goes on along the minus strand of CAZAUQ010000024.1, from coordinate 26,126 downwards.
CCTAATTGCACCACCATACAAATGGTAGTGGCTCTCAAACCCATCGAAGACCTGAGTCACATAACCAAAGTACATGTTTCCACCTATCAGGCTGCCAGCGGAGCCGGTGCTGCCGCTATGGACGAATTGACCAATCAATACGCTCAACTGATTAAGGGCGAAGCTGCCACCGTGGAGAAATTCGCCTATCAGCTGGCCTACAACCTGATCCCCCAGGTGGATGTTTTCACCGAAAACGGTTATACCAAAGAGGAAATGAAGATGTTCAACGAGACACGGAAAATTATGCATTCCGACCTGCTCGTGAGCGCCACCTGTGTGCGTGTTCCGGTTTTGCGCGCTCACTCCGAAAACATCTGGCTCGAAACCCAACGCCCCCTTAGTCTCGAAGAAGTCAGGGAAGCTTTTGACAAAGCCGAAGGTGTTGTGCTGCAAGATGATCCAGCCAACAAAAGCTACCCTATGCCTTTGTTTGTTTCAGGCAAAGATCCGGTTTACGTAGGACGCATCAGAAAAGACCTGACCAATCCCAAGGGACTGACCTTCTGGACTGTCAGTGATCAGATTAAAAAAGGAGCTGCCCTGAACGCCGTGCAAATTGCTGAGTACTTACTCTCTCAGCGTTAAACTTCCATTACGGAAAGCCTGTAGTCTTTCGGACCTCGTGGTATGTGGTTGCTTTTAGTCTTCGGAGATGCTCACTAATTCCATAGTAAAAATCAGGCAGGAATAAGCGGGTATAGAACCGTATTTAGCCTCTCCGTAACCCAGGTAATAAGGGATAGCCACCTCCCAGGTGGAGCCTTGAGGTATTCTGTACAACACTTCTGTCCAGCCACTGATGACTCCCGAACCTACCAGGGTGGTTCTGCTGCCGCTGTCAAAAACAGTGCCGTTGTATAAACGCCCTTCGTACTCGACTTCCACTGTCTGTCCGACCAGAGGCACCTGCCCCTGTCCCTGCACCAATGTTTTGTAATAGATACCACTCAGAGGATGATCAAGGTAATTGTAATTCTCGTCGTTGTACAATATATGATCGTTGTATTCCAAAGGCTTAAATTCCGAAGAATCCTTGAGGCTTTGCATAAAATTATCGTTGGCTTTGCGCCAGGCGATTTCTTCGGGATCGTCAAGACAGGAAGTGATCGATAAAAGTGTTCCGAACAGGAACAGATACAAAAAAACAGGCTTCATGTTGGTATCTTTTAAAATACTGTTGTACAAACAGCTCGCAAATGTAAGAATTTCCCCGGACAATCATGCTTTTTTAAAAGCTCATATTCAGCCTGTCAATAATTTTTGTATTTTTGTCCGTTTGAATGTATTACTAAGCTATTTAATGCATTTACAGTAAATTAAGTATCCATAAGATATGACCGTAAAAATTGTCAACCAATCCAAACATCCACTGCCTCAATACGCAACCAGCCTTTCGGCAGGTATGGACCTGCGTGCCAACATCGATGCCGCCATCTGCATTAAGCCTTTCGAACGCAAGCTGATACCCACCGGGCTTTTTATAGAACTGCCTGCCGGTTACGAAGCTCAAATCAGGCCCCGCAGCGGCCTGGCGCTCAAAAAAGGACTGACCGTGCTAAACACACCCGGCACCATTGACGCCGATTATCGAGGCGAAATCGGAGTTATTCTGATCAATTTATCGCAAGAGGAAGTGTATGTTGAAGACGGAGAAAGAATCTGTCAAATGGTTATTGCATCACATTGCCAGGCGATCTGGCAAGAAGCGGACACACTCGAAGCCACAGAAAGAGGCGCCGGAGGTTTCGGTCACACGGGGAAAAAATAATTTTAATGAAAAAGACGGCTTATCCACAGCTTGACGGAACTGCCTGCAAGGTATTGCAACATAGAGCGGGCTTGTTTGTCTTGTTTTGCCTGCTGCTGATACTGGGGTCTGCTCAAGCTGTCACTGCCCAAACTCTCGATGCCCGGAAGGCCGAAGAACAGCCATTCGACACTGCCCGCAGTTTCAGCTATTATTTTGAGGAAGGCCTGCGCCTGAAAGCACAGGAACAATACGGCTCCGCCTTTGAGATGTTCAGGCATTGCCTAAGCCTGGATTCCACCAGCGCAGCGGCTCACGCCGAAATTGCCGCTTTCTACAGAGCCATGAATCAAACCGAGCGCTATGTGGCTCATTACGAAAAAGCCTTTGCCCTGGATCCCGACAACGATTGGTATGGCTTGCAACTGGCCGGTATTTACCAACAACTGCAACGTTATCCGGATGCTGTTAACTTGCTGGAGCAACTGGTAGTCAAAAATCCCGACAATTACGAATTGTATTACACGCTGTCTTTGCTCCATACCGAGCTTAAGCAGTACGTCCAAGCCATTGAGGCCCTGGATCGTTTTGAAAATTCCGTCGGCATAAACCAGGAACTCAGCATGCAGAAATATAATTTATACCTGGCTTTGAACCAACCCAAACCGGCCATCAGGGAACTGCAAAAACTTCAAAAGTCCAATCCCCGGGAAACCAGCTATCTTTTATTGGTCGGAGGCGGCTGGATGGAGATCGGAAAAACCAAAAAAGCCAAAAAATGCTTTCTGCAAGCTCTCGATATGGAGCCCGACAACGGCGCTGCCCGCCTGTTTTTATCGGATTATTACAAGGCTGTGGGAGACAGCCTGGCTATGAACGAGCAGCGACATCTTGCCCTGAGCAATCCCAAAACCGAACTGGAAAGCAAATTGAACATTTTCAGAACCCTGCTCGGCAACTACAAAAATCAAGAAGACAGCCTGCAGATTGAACACTATTTTGAGCTTTTACTTGAACAACATCCCAGTGCTTACGATTTGCGCGATCTGAGGGTTCGCTGGTTGCTGCTCACTAAACGCAAAGACGAAGCCATCGGCGAATTACGTAACGTCCTCGATTTAAACCCCAATCAATTAAGCATCTGGCAGGATTATTTAGGCCTCAACCTCGAAGAAGGCAATCAGGAACAGATTCGTCGTATTTGCCGGGAGGCACTGGTGTATTTCCCCGGGGAAGCAGAATTCTGGTATTACCTGGCCCTGACTTACAGCATTGAACTTAACCACGACGAAGCGCTGAATGCTTATCAAAAATGCCTGGAATATTCCGATCCTAATAACAGGACTTTCCTGTCGGGTATACTGGGCTATATGGGTGACATTTACCATCAGACAGGCGATACCGCCAAGGTCTACGCTCACTACGAGCAGGCGCTGGAATTCAATCCCGACAACCATTTGGTCCTGAACAATTACGCCTATTTTTTAAGCCTGGACGAGAGCAATTTATCGAAAGCCGAAAAAATGTCCCGCAGAAGTTTGGATATCCAGCCCACCAACAGCACTTTTCTGGACACCTACGCCTGGGTTTTTTTCAAACAAAAACAATACCGCCTGGCTAAAATCTATATTCAAAGAGCCATAGAACATTCCAAAGAACCAAATATTGAATTGCTCGAACATTACGGAGATATTCTGTGGTTCAACGATGAAAAAGAAAAGGCGGTTGAACAGTGGAAAAAAGCGGCTGCTCTGGGAGGAGCATCTGACATCTTGCAACAAAAAGCAAACAAGGCTGAGTATCTGAACACTTTATCCGACAACCAATGACAACTCAACTAAAAAGATGTTTTCCCCTGCTGCTGGCCTTGGCCTTAGTATTGATGCCGGCCTGTTCTCCCACTAAAAAGCTTTTCAAAAAAACAGATCCCTATCAGCGCATTCAGCTCATCCTTGATCAGCACAACTCTTTTGACCTGCTGGAATCCAAGGTAAACATCAACTTTAAAACCAGCCAGGGCTCAAACAGTTTCTCTGCTCAGGTAAAAATTCAAAAAGACAGTTGCCTTTGGGTTTCCCTGCAACCCTTTCTGGGCATAGAGGTAGGACGGCTGCTCCTTACCACAGACAGTGTGTTTCTGATGAACCGGCTCCAGAAGTCCTATGCCAGAGCCGCACTTTCCGATCAGAACATTGGAAACGATCAGGCTGTTTATGCTTTAAAAGCCCTGACTTCGGTACTTTCCAATCAATTTTTCGTTCCCGGAAACAAAACAATCAGCGCTAAGGATTTTGACTTGCAGGAGGTTGATAAAGAATTGGTTTTGAGCAGTGCTTATCAAAACGAAAAGGCAAAATTTTACATTAATAAGGCCGGAGAATACCATCGGGCCAAGCTGGAAAGCAGTGTGCTGGATTTTCCTCTCAACGTAGATTACAGCCTTTTTCAAACCACCACTTTCGGCTCTTTCCCTTCCAGAGTTGTTGTGAGCTTTCAACAGGAAAACGAAGATACAGAGTTAAGAATAGATTACATCAATCCGGCCTACAACACCAGGCTTTCTTTTGATTTTCCGGTACCGGGCAATTATAAACAAACAAGTGTGGAATCCTTTTTAAATCAACTTCAGTTTTGACGATGCGACGGATTTATTGTTTTCTTAGTCTATTGATCTTAAGTTTTGCCGCACTCGAAGCCCAGCAAAGCATAGAAGATGTCCGGAAGGAAAGGCTGGCCGTATTGGAGCGTATCAAAGCGGCTAACGAAAGTTTAAGTGCCAACCAGAAATCGAGCAAGGCTCTGCTCTATCAATACACCATCCTGAACGATCAGATCAAATCGACCGAACAATACATCAGCCGACTGAACACCGAAATGAATAAGCTGTCCAGGTCCCTGCGCAATCTGCAAAACGAATACAACGAACTCAAGCGGCAACTGTCTGTCAAACAGCAACAGTACGCTCAATTGATTCAGCAACTGCATACCCGGCTAAACACAGACGACAGGCTGATGTTCATTTTCTCGGCCGAAGACCTCAGCCAAAGCTATCGCCGGATTCGCTACCTGAATGAATACACAAAATTTCAGCGCAGACAAGCCGAAGAAATTCGTCAAAAGCAAGTACAACTCGAAAAAAAACGCATTGACCTGGAACTGGCCTATCAGCAACAAAAAGAACTGCTCGATGAACAACAAGCCGAACGCGAGCGCCTGAACAAGGAAAGAGAAAAGCAGCGCAGCTTGCTGAATACCCTCAAAAAGAAGGAATCTACACTGAACGCCGAGCTCAAAAAAGACCGGGAACTGGCCGCACGTCTCGATAAACAAATTGAGGAAATCATTGCCGAAGAAATTCGCAAGGCCAGCCAGGATAAAGAGCGCAATGAGCCCGAAAGCGAAGGCGGCTACTCCATGACCATAGACGAAAAGATTTTGTCCGACGACTTTAGCAGCAACAAAGGCAAACTTCCCTTCCCCCTGAACGAGCCCGGAACCATTATTGTGCACTTTGGACAGCAGAAATTTCAGGAACTTAAATACGTGCAAACTAACAGCAAGGGCATCGATATTCAGACTCGGGCAGGGGCTTCGGCCAGAGCCGTTTTCAAAGGCACAGTCAGTAAAATCTTCATGGTGCCAGGCATGAACGCATCTGTCATTGTGCGGCACGGTAAATATCTCACGGTCTATTCCAACCTCGAAGACGTCAGAGTGAAATTGGGAGACAAAGTCAAAACCGGAGAATTACTGGGCAAAGTCTTCGTTGACAAGCAACAGGCCAACCAGACCATCCTGCATTTTCAACTCTGGCAGGACAAGCAACGGCTGAATCCGGAGATTTGGATCAAGAAATTTTAAACAAATCTCATCGACATTTGAGAATTTATTCCTTAATCTTCAGCTCGTCCAGCAAACGATAGTAAACCTCTGCCCCTTCACGGATTTCGGACAATAAAATAAACTCATCGGCTGTATGTGAACGCAGCGACTGGCCGGGGCCTATTTTTATGGAAGGGCAATGCATTCTGGCCTGATCCGAAAGTGTGGGGGAACCATACAAAGGAAGGCCCTGTGCCTTGCAGGCTTTGACAACGGGATGATCGGGAGGAATGAAAGAGGGACTCAGACGGAAAGAACGGGCACGCACCGAGCATTTAACCTGAGTACAAATATAGTCGTACAGTTCCTGATTGCTGTATTTCTCGTTTATTCGTATATCCACGGTAAAACGGCAGTTGTCCGGGACAATATTATGCTTTTCGCCGGCCTGAATCTGGGTAACGGTCATTTTGACGGGGCCAAGTAAATCGGATGAACGGGGAAGGATAGTAGTCCGGAACCAGTTGATATCATCGATGGCATTGTAAATGGCATTGTCGGGATTGTCGTGCGCAGCATGGCCCGACTTCCCCCGGGCTGTACAATCCAAGACCAATAAACCTTTTTCGGCTATGGCGGCCTGCATGCCGGTAGGCTCACCTACAACAGCCAGATCTATGGGCGGCAGAGCCGACATAAGCAATTCTATTCCCTGAACCCCGGTGATTTCTTCTTCGGCCGACAAACCTAGTATCAGGTTGTAAGGCTGGGATTTGCGGCTCAGCCTCCAAAATGTCAGGATCAGACAAACCAGGGCGGCTCCGGCATCGTTGCTGCCCAAGCCGTAGAGGCGGTCACCTTCGGTTTGAGGCTCAAAGGGCTTGCGGGTCCAGGAATCAGAAGGATGTACGGTATCGATATGGGAATTGAGCAACAAAGTAGGTTTGCTGCTGTCGATGTCTTGCGCTTGACACCATAGGTTGTTGCCTGCACGTTTGGGCTCAAAGCCAAGCTCCTGCAGATAACGGCACAAAAAATCAGCTCTGAGCTTTTCCTCTTTGCTGAAAGAGGGCAAAGCGATGAGCTCTTTCAATAAATCTATGCTGCTTTTGTAATCCATAATTATTGATAATCAACATGCAAAATTAGCTAAGAATATCTTTAAACAATACAAAACTTGGAGCTTTTGAGAAAAATATGAATTATAAGCGTACTTTTGCAGGCTAAATCAATTCTATATCAAATGAATATTCATCATTTTTCCAGATTGGTGCCTGAATATGCAGCCAGTCACGGTGACCGGATTGCCATGCGCTACCGGGATTATACCGACAATCAATGGAAAGGCATATCGTGGAAAGAACTGAACGATTATATCAACAGCCTGTCTGCCGCCCTGCTCGACTTTGGCATCGGGGAACAGGAAAAAGTGGGCATTTTTTCACAAAACAAGCCCGAATGTGTCATCAGCGAATTCTCCATTTTTAGCCTAAGGTCAGTAAGTGTACCTATGTACGCCACCAGTACCACCAGTCAGATTGAATACATCATTGCCGACGCGGGTATCCGATTGATTTTTGTAGGTGAACAATATCAATACGACCGTGCTTTTGAGGCCTTTAGCAACCAGGAATGCGGACTGAAACAAATTGTTGTCTTTGACACCAATGTTCGCTTACAGAAAAACGATAGTCAATCTGTTTATTTCAACGATTTTATACACAACGGAATGCTGCTGGACCTGCAAGAGCAGATAGATGCCAGACGCAAAGCCTGTCGGGAAGATGACCTTGCCAATATTCTCTATACTTCGGGTACAACCGGCGATCCCAAAGGCGTACAGCTTTTGCACAGCAATTACAAGGAAATTATAAGAGTAATGGACATTAAACTCTTATATCTTTTTGATAAAAACGATGTTTCAATTAGTTTTTTGCCCCTGACCCATATTTTCGAGAAAGCCTGGAGTCTGTATTGTTTTTCGAGGCTGATCCGGGTGGACATCAATCTTAAACCGCTCGATATACAGCAGAGTCTCAAAGAGGTTCGCCCTTCTATCATGTGCAATGTTCCACGGTTTTGGGAAAAAGTGTACAGTGGCATTATGGAAAAGATTAACGCCATGCCCGCCCTTGCTCAAAAAGTGGTGTTTCATGCCGTAAAACTGGGCAAACGTTATAATCTCGATTACAAACGCCTGGACCTTAAGCCTCCTGTTTGGCTGAGTCTGCGTTATAATTTATACAGAATAAGCTTGTTTGCCTTCCTCAAAAAAGCCGTAGGTTTAGAAAACGGCAAACTCTTTCCTGTTTCCGGAGCCAAGCTTTCTAACGATATTCTGATTTTTATGCGTTCGGTTGGCATACCCATTTACTATGGCTACGGCCTGACCGAGACAACAGCTACGGTGACCAGCTTTGACGAAAAACACTTCAGCCTCGACAGCGTAGGCAGTTTTATTGATAAGTTGCAAGTGCGCATCGATGACAACGGAGAAATATTACTCAAGGGCAAAACCATCACCCCGGGTTATTACAACAAGCCAGAAGCCAATGCCAAAGCCTTTACCGAAGATGGCTTTTTCCGCACCGGTGATATCGGTTACATCAACAAAGAAGGGCATTTGGTGCTGACCGAGCGTCTCAAGGATTTGTTTAAGACTTCCAACGGAAAATACATTGCTCCCCAAAACATAGAAGCAGTGCTTTGCAACGACAAATACATCGACATGGTGGCTGTTATCGGAGATCAACAGAAATTTGTCAGCGCCCTGATTGTTCCCGCTTACACAGAACTAAAAAGTTTGGTGGAAAAATTGGGCATCCGTCACCTGAATATCAACGATCCTGAAGAGGTACTTAAAGACGAACGGATATATACCTTTTTTGAGAACAGAATCCGCATACTGCAAAAGAATATGGCAGGTTTCGAGCAAATCCGCCGTTTTGTTTTGCTGCCCAGAGCTTTCAGCATAGACAACGGAGAATTGACCAACACACTTAAGATGAAACGCAATGTGATTGCCGATCGTTACAAGGACGAAATAGAAAAAATGTATTTATAATGACTACAACAGACCAGATCAAAGAGATCCAGGAGCGCGAACACGCGCTGAGGAGGTATCTTTGACATCGAAAACAAAATTGACGCTTTAAAAGAGGAAGAACTCAAGACTCAGGCTCCCGGTTTCTGGGAAAAACAAAGAGAAGCCGAGGAACAAATGCGCAAAATCAAGCAACTCAAAAGCTGGATAGAGGCTTACGAGGAAATTCATACAGCCGTACAGGAACTGGCGCTGGCTTACGACTTTTACAAAGAAGCGGCCCTGAGCGAAGAGGAAATGGATGAGCAATACCATCAAACCCTCTACCTGCTCGAAAACCTGGAAATGAAAAATATGCTCCGTCGCGAAGAAGACAAACTCGGGGCTGTGCTCAAAATAAATGCAGGAGCCGGCGGCACCGAAAGCCAGGATTGGGCCGAAATGCTCTACCGCATGTATCAGCGCTATTGCGACAACCACGGATACAAAACCACTGTCACCAACTGGCAGGACGGAGACGATGCCGGCATCAAAACTGTTACCATGACCGTGGAAGGTGATTATGCCTTTGGTTATTTAAAGAGCGAAAACGGCGTACACCGACTGGTGCGGGTTTCTCCATTTAATGCCCAGGGTAAACGCATGACTTCTTTTACTTCGGTCTTTGTAGTTCCTCTGGTGGACGACAGCATCGAAATCGAAATCAAGGATTCCGACATCACCTGGGATACTTTTCGCTCATCGGGCGCAGGTGGCCAGAACGTAAACAAGGTGGAGACAGGCGTTCGTCTGCATCACCTTCCTTCGGGCATAGTTATCGAAAATACCGAAAGCCGTTCTCAGCTTGGCAATAAGGAAAATGCCCTGAGGCTTCTCAAATCGCAGCTATACGAGATTGAACTGGAGAAACGCCGGGCCGAACAAGCCAAAATTGAAGCAGGGAAAAAGAAAATCGAATGGGGTTCACAAATACGCAGCTACGTTTTTGACGACCGGCGGGTGAAAGATCATCGCACCGATTATCAGACCTCCAACGTGCAGGCAGTCATGGACGGCGAACTGGATGAATTCATCAAGGCTTATTTGATGGAATACGGAGGGGAATAAGCTCAGCGCCTCAACACATAGTGGTTCTTTTGCAGCTCGGGATTGAAAAAAGCCAACCCCAGGCTTTTAATCTCTACCGAGAGCCGCACATCGGGATGAGCCAGCAATTGCTTCCAACAACGGTGAGCACCGGCCGAACGATGCGGGCCGGCCAGCACCAAAAGGCTTTGCTCCGTTTTTTGTTTCAAGGCCTGTTCCAAAGCCAGCGACAAGGTTGGCTCGTCAAGATCTGTATTGCAAAACAGCAAATCCGGAAGCACGGCAGCATCCTGTCCTCCCGGATAGATTTTAAGTCCGGAAGAAGCTCTTTGTAAATAGAGCCTGGTCATTTCGTCTATTCCTCCCCACTCCATCACATTCTTCAAAGCAAAGGCATTCACCAGGCGGAACAAAAGTTGGGCATCAGCAGGACACAGGCTGTACTTCCGGGAACGGACATCGGACCCTGAGTTTTTGTTGTTCAGCCAGGAACGTTTGGCTTCCAGTTCGGTTCGTTTAGCTTCCAACTCTGCGAAACAATAATAAGGATATTTTTCTTCGATAATACCTGCTATCAGCCGATAAGCAAAGGGCGGGTGTACCCCGTGGCCCCGGCGGTGCCGTGCGCGTAAATAATAGTTTATGTAGTGTTTGATACTTTGCAAAACGATACTTAATAAATGAAGGGTATGATTTTTTTGCGTGCTGCTTTTTTGAATTCCTCGCCAAATTCCAATTCATACTTACGATGTAAGGCAGCAGCTCTGGGAGCCAGATTGGCAAATGTCCACCAGGCAAACACCAGCCCGGGCCAGGACCAGGTCAACAGTGCAAAACCCAGCCATTCCACCAGTTCTCCGAAATAATTGGCAGCGCTGACGTAACGAAACAGGCCCCCACGAGGCAAATAATGGGAATTGTCTCCTTTTGTACGCAAATTCCTTATTATGTGATCGGAATGAATATTAATGGCCATACCCGACAGAAAAACCAGACAACCGATAATAAATTGCGGCGTCAACAACCATTCCGTTCCGTAACGACCTTCGGGAGCAAAATAAAATAACCAGCCCCCTTGCATCAACGCATTACAAAGGTTAAAAACAACGGCCATCAAAACAATCAGCACCGGCATCCTGCCTTTACCCCGGATCAGCAGAGGATAAATAAAAGAGCGGTTAAAATAGTGTAGCTGGAACAATAAAAAAATGAGTAGTGGAACCAAATCCCACTGCCGTGCTGAATGGGCCCACAATAAGGTCATAGCTATAAATACGGGAGCTTCCATCAAAAACCAACCCCATTTGTTGCTCAGAGACCAACCCCAGTTTTTGGAATAAAATATGCCATAGCCGGCATTTGTTTTATACAGTGCAACAAATACGAACAAGGCCAGCAAGGCCATGAATAAAAGAAAATGAGAGTAAGCTGCTTCCATAATTTACTCAACTAAAAACGCAAAGGTAAAATATATTCTGCGTTTTTTGCTTTTAATCAACATTGTGTTATTTTTGTGTCACCTGAAAAAAGCCATGTATAATTAACAAGGCTTCAACAGGCTTAATCTACCTCCTTATGAAAATTTACACCCGCACCGGTGATACAGGAACCAGCAGCCTTGCAGGCGGAGAAAGGGTCTCAAAAAACGACCCCCGTCTGGAGGCTTACGGAAGTACCGACGAACTGAACGCCCAACTGGCCCTGCTCAGAACCTTGCTCGGAACCGAAGAAGAAAAAAAACAACTACTGGACCTGCAAAAGCATTTGTTTCGGGTATCCGCCCGCCTGGCCTGCCGCAAACTGCCCGAAAACGACAAAATATGTTCTTTGTTTCAGGATTATGCCCGGTTGGACAGGGAGCTTACAGAGCGACTCGAAAAGCTTATTGACGACATACAGGAAAAATTACCGGTCGTACATTCTTTTGTCATTCCCGGAGGAAGCCCGGCTGCTGCCCAGGCTCATATTTGCCGTACTGTCTGTCGTCGTGCCGAACGCAAGTGCATCGCTGTGCATCAAACGGAGAAACTGGATGAATCTCTGCTGACTTTCCTGAACAGATGTTCGGATTTTCTTTATGTGCTCAGTCGCAAACTTTGTCTCGACGAAACGGATGAACTATTTTGGAACGGTAAATAATTAATTTAATTTTTAACAGAAAACAATCTTAATTTTTGGCTTGCCTATTCAAACTATTCTTATACTTTTGCAGCCTTATTATAAAAACACATAATTCGGCCTGAATTATTCACAACTATATGTCTATCAAATAATAAAATAGTACTATGTATTGGACCCTGGAATTAGCCTCAAAATTGGAAGATGCCCCCTGGCCCGCCTCCAAGGATGAACTCATCGATTATGCCATCCGTTCAGGAGCCCCCCTTGAAGTGATAGAAAATCTTCAGGAAATGGAAGACGAAGGTGAAATCTACGAAAGCATGGAAGATCTGTGGCCGGATTACCCAAGCAAAGAAGATTTCTTCTTTAATGAAGACGAGTATTGATTTTTGAGGAATTTATATCACACTACTCAAGCTAACCACAAGTCAGCTTTTTATCCCTCTTGCTTATTAAGATAAATAGCAGGAAACGATTTTTTATAACTAAAAGGAGAAGCAGGTATATCTTGATTTACTTGCTTCTTTTTTGGTTCTGCGCCTAAGGTATTTTTTTTAGCCTCATAACAATTTTTTCTACAATTTTCTGTTATACTACCTGGTTGTCCAAGGGATATACCCACACAGCCAAAGGATTTACACTTACGGATGATTAGACTCAGGAGATTCTTTTTATTTTTCGTTGGCTTGCTTGCCTGGATAGGTGCTCAGGCTCAGTTTGATGCCCAATGGAGTCAGTATATGCAACTTCCGGGTTTGTACAACCCGGGCGCCATAGGCCTCAACAGCGACCTGAACGTACATTTGGGTTTCAGACAACAATGGATTGGCTTTGAAAATGCACCCAGCACTTTTAGTGTCAACGCCAGTATGCCCCTGCGGACTGGGAAAATTCTCAGCGGACTGGGCCTGGTCATGACCAACGAAAGTATAGGTTTGTTCAGCACTCAATTGTTTCAGGCCCAATATGCCTATAAAAGAAAACTTTGGGAAGGCGAATTAAGTGCCGGCCTGCAGGGAGGAATATTGCAACAAAACTTCAATTCGGGCGGTATTTACATCCCCAACAGTGATTACCACAATCCTAACGATGACGCCATTCCCTCGGGCGATATTGATGGTATTATTCCCGATATCAGTCTGGGTCTTTGGTATTCCCGCCCTGAATTTTACGCCGGTATATCGGCTTCCCATCTCTTGGGCAACAAGATTAAACTCAGTCGGGAAGAAAGTACCGAAGAAGACAACGAGGTGCTTTTTAAAGTCTCTCAAAGCTATTATTTGACCGGCGGATACAATATCAGCCTGTCCAATCCGTTATATGTGCTGCAACCCTCTATTTTGGCCAAGACCGACTTTGTTGCCTGGAGTGCAGACTTATCCTGCCTGCTTAATTACAACAAAGAATATTGGGGAGGCTTGAGCTGGAGGCCTGGCGAGGCACTGGTTGCCATGGTTGGCGTGATGTTCGATTTTGGATTGACTGTAGGCTATGCTTATGACGTACCAATTAGTCAATTGATTTATTTCACCAGCGGAAGCCATGAATTATTCATAGCTTACCGTAAAACAATCGACACATCACTGATTAGTAAGAAACAAAAGAGCATTCGAATATTATAAAAAAATGAGAAAAAACCTGATCATCGGCTCAGCGCTTATCTTGCTGGCTTCCTGCAGTTCTTACGACAACGGGGAGCTGACAGGCGTACAGACTCCGTCGTGGAATGAGCCAAATCCTTACGGTATGATTTTGATCCGGCAAGGTACATTTGAACTCGGACAATCTGCCACAGACAGTATCTGGGGAACCGAACTTCCTTCGAGAAAGGTTTCGGTAGGATCTTTCTGGATGGACGAAACCGAAATCACCAACGGACAATACAAACAATTCGTACAATGGGTCTGCGATTCCATTATTCGTGAACGACTGGCCGATCCTCTCTACGGAGGCAACGACGAATACAAAATTACCGAAAATCAGTTGGGAGATCCCATCACCCCCTACCTCAACCGTAAACTGCCCATTCCGGATGCACGTCGTGCCACCGAGGAAGAGCTGAGCGCTCTTAATTACCTGACAGATCCCGATCCCATCAATGGAGATCGAAGACTGGTACCGGAGCGGATCACCTACCGCTACAACTGGTTCGACCAGGAGGCAGCCTCCAAAAGAGAAAATCAGCTTATCCTCGCCAAACGGGAACGTAACACCGACATAAACATAGCCAATCTGCCCCAGGTGATGATCAGCAAAGATACCGCCTATTACTCCGAGGACGGGAGAATAATCCGGGAAACCATACGGCGTCCTCTGAGGTCGATGTGGGATTTTGTACATACCTATATTGTAGAAATTTATCCTGACACTACCTGTTGGGTGAATGATTTTGAAAACAGCTACAACCTGCCTTACCTGATCAATTATTTTTCCCATCCCGGATATTCCGCCCACCCTGTAGTGGGTGTTTCCTGGGAGCAAGCCAATGCTTTTTGTCACTGGCGCACGGAATACCTCAACAATGCACTCAGGGCTAAAGGCCAAAAAGTGCTTGAATATCGTCTCCCCACCGAGGCCGAATGGGAGTACTCCGCCCGCGGGGGCAAACTCGTCACCCGTTTCCCCTGGAAAGGAGAATTTACCAACAACGAAAAAGGCTGTTTTTATGCCAACTTTAAACCGGGTGAGGGTGATTTTCCCTCTGACGGCGGTTTGATTCCCGTCAAGGTTGCCTCTTATCCTGCCAACGAATACGGACTCTACGACATGGCCGGCAACGTAGCCGAATGGACCTCGAGCACCTGGTCGGCTTCTTCCTATCAGGAAATGAACGATCTGAATCCTCAATTCAATTTCAAAAGCAACAGCAACGACCCCTATCTAACCAAACGCAAAGTGGTACGCGGAGGTTCCTGGAAAGATCCCGCCCAGTTCATACAAGTCAACTCACGCACTTATGAATACCAAAACGAAACCCGTTCCTACATTGGCTTTCGTTGCGTACGCAGCCAAATAGGCGGAGGCAGTAAATAATAATTAAACATCGCATATTATGTCCGACAATCAACAGAATCAGAGAGAAGAATCCAAATTGGCAGCCTTCCTGGGCAGTCAACGCGGAAAGACTATATTCAATTTCTTTTATGGCTTTGGAGCCTCTCTGGCCATCCTGGGAACCTTGTTCAAACTCTTGCACCTCGACGGTGCCAACACCATGCTGGCCATCGGTTTGGGCACCGAAGTACTGATTTTTGCCCTTTCAGCTTTTGAACCTCCTTTTAGGAATTATCGCTGGGAAGAAGTATTTCCTGTACTCAAATCAAGAAATGCCGAAGACCGGCCCGATTTCAACAATCTTGGCCTGGGCGGAGGCGTGATTATTCAGGGAGGAGCTCCCACAGGAGCCGGCCAGGCAGCTACAGGCCCAAAAGGAGGAGCCGGCCAGGCGGCAACAGGCCCGGGCGGAGCTGCATATGTTCCGGATTATCACGGCCCTGCCCGCGGAGTTGCACCTTTTGCGGACATCACGCCCCAGCAAGCCGCACAGAGCTTTGGTATTCCTCCTCAGGTGCAACTCAGCCCCGAAGATTCCGAGGTATTGGCAGACAGCATCAAACGTATGGGAGAAGCCGTACGTCAGCTCAATGCCCTGGCCAACATTACCAATGTCACCGAAGATTACCTGCAACAACTGGCCGGTATGACCGAAAACCTCAACCGCTTTAGCCGGGCCACGGGTTCTTTGGCCGAAGTATCCAATGTCTTGCTCGATTCGTACAAGAATATCACCGAAAATTCCGATCAGATTACCAGCAATTCCAAAGGTTACGTGGAACAGATGGATGCCCTGAATCTGAATCTGAAAGGCCTGAATACCATTTATGGTATTCAACTCAAGAGCATCAGCTCACAGATAGACACCATAGATCGGGTGAACAAAGGTTTGCTCCATATTAAGGATATGTACGAAGGATCGGCTATGGACAGTGAACGCTTCAGAACCGAAACCCAACAAATGGCCGATCATCTGGCTAATCTTAATCAATTCTATGCCAGAATGCTCAACGCCATGATGCCCGGCAATAATCCCATGATGGGCATGGCTTATATGGCAAGCCAAAGCAACCAGGGCAAACAAGACATCACTGCAGAATCAAGCCCTAAAACCGGCGAAAATACCGGTGTTGAGGGTCTGCAGAACGAAGAAAACAAGGATAACAACCAATAATAATTCAAAAGGAATATGCCTTCCAGCAACGCTCCCGAAACCCCCAGACAGCGAATGATCGGGCTGATGTACATCATGCTGCTCTGTATGCTTGCACTCAACGTCTCTTCTGACGTACTGGGTGGTTTCGAACTGGTCGAAGACAGTCTGCTCAGGAGTACTCATAATTCGAGTGTCCAGAACGAATCGCTCTACGACAACCTCTACAGCTTTTACCAGCAGAACCCCGAAAAAAGCAGGGAATGGTATCAACGCGCCCAGGAAGTCAAACAGTTTGCCGATTCTATGTACAATTACGTAGAAGAAATCAAATGGGAAATTGTTCGCAAAGCCGACGGCAAAAAAGCCGATATTCACAATGTGCTCAAACGCGAGGACATAAACGCCACCGCTTTTGTCATGTTGCCTCCCACCGGGAAAAAGGGCCGGGAACTGGCTCAGGAAATGGAGGCTTTTCGCGAAAAGATGGTTTCCATGGTGAGCGACACACTTAAGCAACGTATCATCGTGGATAATTTCTCTACAACGCCTTCGCACAAAGACAAGATTCAGGGTAAGGACTGGGAAACCGCTATGTTCGACAATATGCCGGTCAGTGCCGTTATTACCATGCTTTCCAAATTGCAGAACGATGTCCGGTATGCCGAGGGTGAGGTGCTGTACACTCTGACCAAAAACATCGACGTAGGCGACTTCAGGGTGAACCGCATCAAAGCCTATGTGATTCCCAATTCACAAAACATCGTACGGGGTAGCAGTTACCGGGCCAATATTGTGCTTTCGGCCGAAGACTCTACACAGCGTCCACAGATTTACATTAACGGCGAAGCCCTTCCAGCCGACAATAACGGTTTGTACGAAGTCTATGCCAATCGTGTAGGGACTTTTCCAGTCGCAGGACATATCGAACTGCAACACGGAGACGGAAGCAAAAGACGTTACGAATTTTCGGAAGCTTATACCGTGGTTGAACCCACCGCAACAGTCTCCAACATTATGATGAATGTGTTGTACGCCGGCATCGAAAACGAACTGAGCATCTCCGTTCCCGGGGTTCCCAGCCAGGACATCAGTGCCACCGTAAACAACGGCAGTCTGACACGTGCGGGAAATGTATGGCGGGCATTACCCACCGAAGTGGGCAAAGAATGTGTGGTGACTGTCAATGCCATTATGGACGGACGCAGCCAGCAAATGACCAGAGTACCTTTCAGGGTCAGGCCTTTGCCCGAACCTCGTGCATTCATCGAATACACCGACGAAAACAACATTACCCGTAAATACAGGGGCGGCGAGCCCTTTTCTAAAGCCCGGATTATGGATGCCCCCGGTATCATAGCAGCCCTCGACGATGACCTGCTGGATGTTCCCTTCAGGGTTTTGTCTTTCGAAACTCTTATTTACGACTCCATGGGAAATACCAACGTAGAAATCTCAGAAGGAGCGAATTTCTCGAACCGGCAAAAATCACAAATCCGCCGTCTTACCAGAGGTCAACGCTTTTTTATCGCCCGCATCAAAGTGGTGGGGCCCGATAAAATAGAGCAGACTCTTTCGCCCATGGAAATTATCATCAACTAAGAAAATTCTGCAGCATTATGAAAAAAATAGCCCTTTTTGTTTTTGCCCTATTCAGCAGCCTGATTATTTATGCCCAACTGGCACCTGGCTCAACAACCACTGCCAGGCAGGGCACTACTGCTCAAAGCCGTCCGGAACAAAAAAGTCCGGAACAGGTGCCTTCGGGACTTCCTGGCCTCTCGCTGGAGAAAAACAAACTTCCCAAAGCCACTTCCATACAGGCAGATAATATTCTGTGGCAAAGAGATGTTTACCGCATGCTCGATCTGACAAAAGAAAAGAATGCTCCCCTGTACCATCCCGCTCAGCCCGACGGACAACGTAAAAACTTGTTTTCGATGCTTTTTGAACTTGTAGCCTCCAATCAATTGACAGTCTACGAATACATAGACAAAAAAGAAATGTTTTCGGACGAAAACAAAGTCAACATGGAAGAGTTGCTCAATCGTTTCTGGATTCCTTTTGAAAGTGCTCCGGATCCCAAAAATCCAACCCTTACTGTTTTCACGGTAAACGAAGCGGATATACCCAGCCAGGAAGTAACGCGTTATTACGTCAAAGAGAGTTATTTTCTGGATCAGCGCAACTCATCGGTACGCATAAAAACCATTGCTTTTTGCCCGGTGTTGGTTCGCGAAGATGAAATGGGCGAACTAAGGCGTTATCCATTGTTTTGGGTAGCTTTTGATACGGCCCGCGATGCCTTGTCCAGACAAACGGTAAGTGCCAACAAATACAACAGCGTCAACCGCATCAGCCTTTACGATTTCTTTGTTCAACATCAATATCAGGGAGATATATACAGGGTTTCCAATCTAATGGATCAAAATATTATGGACTATTGCACTACGCCCGAAGAAATTGCCGCCGAACAGGAACGACTCGAACAGGAATTAAAAGATATAACTGCAACGCTTTGGAATGCTCATAAAAAAGAACCTGCTTCCAAAGGACGAAAATCTTCTGAAGACCTAGCCGAAAAACCATAATTTCAGGTGTCTTTTTGGACTTCGTCCAAGAAGAGTTATTCGCTCGGCAAAAGACAAAATAAATTTTGTCTTTTGCGCTTACTTCAGTTATCTTTGTTTTGAATCTATCCTAAACAATACTCTATGGAAAACAATTACTGCGTTATTATGAGCGGAGGCATCGGAAGCCGTTTCTGGCCAGCCAGCCGAAGTACATATCCCAAACAGTTTCTTGATTTTTTCGGTACCGGGCAATCACTGCTCCAGCAAACATATTCCCGCTTCAGCAAAATCATCCCGGCCGAAAACATTTTCATTGTATCCAATCAATTATACGGAAAACTCATTCAGGAGCAATTACCCGGAATAGACCCCAGGCAAATTCTGCTCGAACCCCAGCGCAGGAATACCGCCCCCTGCATAGCCTTTGCTTCGCATCACCTAAGGGCCGTCAATCCCAAAGCCAATATTGTGGTTGCTCCTTCGGACCATGTCATTCTTAAAGAGGATGAATTCCTCGAACACATCAGTGAAGGGCTCAAATTCGTGGAAGAAAATCCAGTGCTGCTCACTATAGGTATTAAGCCCAACCGACCGGAAACCGGTTACGGTTACATTCAAAAAGGGCATCAAAAAATAGCTTCTTTCACCAAAGCCAAAGCCTTTACCGAAAAACCCAACCTGGAGCTGGCAAAAGTGTTTGTGGAAAGTGGAGAATTTTTATGGAACTCAGGTATTTTTCTCTGGAATGTACAAAGCATTATGAAGGCATTTGAAGAATTCTTACCTGAAATTCATTCTACTTTCAGTGCCGGAAAACATTTGTTCAACACCCCTAAAGAAACCGAGTTTATTGAAAAAATATTCTCATCCTGTCCCAATATCTCCATAGATTACAGTATTATGGAAAAAGCCCCCAATGTTTACGTACAGGAGGGGAATTTCGGCTGGTCCGACCTGGGCACCTGGGGTTCCTTACATGAGCTTTCGCCAAAGGATAACGACAACAACGTTGTCCTGAAGTGCAAAGCCCTGTGCTACGAAAGCAGCAACAACATTATCACTCTGCCGGGAGGAAAACTGGCTGTGGTACAAAAGCTCAACGGCTATATAGTTGCCGAATCGGACAACGTGCTGATGATATGCAAAAAAGAAGACGAACAGGAAATTCGCCAGTACGTTATTGACGCCCAGCTTAAATTCGGGGATACCTTTGTATAGTCAGGAATTTATTTCTGAGCTGTTTGACCTGGCTCACTGACGGTGGATGATGCCGGCTTTCGTTTACGGGTAAGTTCAAAATTAACACCCAGGTATTTGCGACGTACAATTTCGTTGGCGGCTAATTCTTCGGGGCTACCCTGAAAATTAATTTTACCCTCGAACAACATATAAGCTCTGTCTGTAATGGACAGGGTTTCGCGTACATTATGGTCAGTAATCAGAATGCCAATATTTTTGGTTACCAGGCCGGCCACTATTTGCTGAATATCGTCCACGGCAATGGGGTCAACACCGGCAAAGGGTTCATCCAGCATAATAAATTTGGGGCTGATGGCAAGGCAACGGGCAATTTCTGTCCGGCGTCTTTCACCTCCCGACAGGCGGTCACCTATATTTTTTCGTACTTTCTCCAGATGAAATTCAGCAATAAGGCTTTCGAGTTTCTCTTTTTGTTCTGTCCGGGTCATTTTTGTCATTTCCAATACCGACAAGATATTGTCTTCTACCGACATCTTACGAAACACCGATGGTTCCTGAGCCAGGTAGCCAATACCGGCCTGGGCTCTTTTATACACAGGATAGTCGGTAATATCCACATCTCCCAGGAAAATACGGCCCTCGTTGGGCACTACCAAGCCTGTGGTCATATAAAAAGTAGTGGTTTTACCGGCACCGTTGGGGCCAAGCAAACCGACAATTTCTCCCTGATGCAATTCAATGGACACCCTGTCTACCACAGTGCGTTTTCGATATCTCTTGACCAGATTTTCGGTGCGCAACACCAATTTATCTTCGGGCATAGTTAAACTTTTGTCACAAAAGTAAGCAAAATATAGAATAATAATTAATGCCTGAGGATCTTTATTAAAGCTTCATTACCCGAAACCGATTTAGCTCTCAATACATAGATACCCGGTGATAATTCCGGAGCATCAATACGGCATTCGTTGCTTTCAATTTGTTCCAGACTGAGCCTGAGTCTGCCTGTTACATCATAGACCTGGATTCTTTCCATAACAGCATTGGCTCTAATCTGTATTTCAGCCTCTTTGCCGGATATAATCTGTATTTCCAGTTTATTACCTGCCGGAAATTCATTCAGAGTCAAGGCGTTGACCGCATCAGCGTTTTGATTGTTCACGATATTGCTGACCAACATATTCAGGTAGACCTCGAGCATGGTATAGCCTTCGCTGTTTTTCACTTTAGCATCGGCGGCATCACCGGGATCGAGGCCCAGTATATCTTCCCAATCGTCGGTGATACCGTCGTTGTCACTATCCAGCGGCGCAGAGCCCGAATTATATTCAGGCCATCCTCCCACGTCTTCCTGCGAATCTATGATACCCTTGGTACCGCCTTTGGAACCGGTATAAGT
>CAZAUQ010000024.1:0-4786 GCA_964488495.1 uncultured Bacteroidales bacterium | reverse complement strand
CGTCTTCCTGCGAATCTATGATACCCTTGGTACCGCCTTTGGAACCGGTATAAGTAAAGTTACCATTTCGAATCTCTTCCATAATCCGGCGGTCAATGGTGTCTCTTGCCAGGCTGGCTCCGGCATAAGCCAGGACCTTGTTGAAGGCATTCCCCGCCGTATGCGTAGTGGTAAAGGGAAAATCAAATTCGGTGTCTGTACGATAAGTATTTATGGTTCCACTGTTGGGGTGTATACCCTGCCAATTGTCGTTAGTGACATTGGCATTGCCGTACATGTAGTTGCCGTTTACATAAAAGACCCCGGTAACTCCGGCCGGTTGGGCATTTTTTCCATTATCTGCGTAGGGTTCAAAGATCCGGCTCTGTACATTTGACTTGGTGGCCGGCCCGAATTTGTAGTAATTGTTGACCATATTGTAGCTACCTCCCTCGCCGGCGTAACCGCTGTTGCTGCCCCAGTTGTAAATGACGTTGTTGCGGAAATCTACTTTTTCCAGATCGGGCCGGTTGGAATAGCGGCTGCCGCAGAAACGGGGATTGCGGCTGTCGTGATGGGCCAACACATTGTGATGAAAACTGGCCCCTTTTCCGCCCCAGATACCGGCATAACCATGCGTGCCCTTATCGTGCACAGAGACCCTCAGGCTTTCCGATAACACACACCACTGCATAGTAAAATTGCTATTGTCGTAAAACGAAGCACATTCGTCGGTGCTCCAGCTCATGGAACAATGGTCAATGATGATGTTTGACTGGTTGCGTCCCCAAAAAGCATCGTTTTCGGTAGCAGTCACATCGCCCAATCTGAAACGCATAAAGCGAATAATGACGTTGTCGGCATCCAGTTGAACAGTATAATCTCTCAAACATATTCCATCCCCCGGAGCAGTCTGTCCTGCAATAGTTACATTGCCGTTCTTAATACTCAGATTGCTTTTTAAAAAGATCGTACCGGATACATCAAAAACAATAGTCCGGGTGCCGCTTTTATTTACGGCCCAACGCAGGGAACCCACCGATCCGTCGTCCTTGAGATTGGTCACTTTGTACACTGTACCTCCGCGACCTCCGGTGACGTAACGGCCATAACCTTCGGCACCTGGAAAAGCCGGGGTAGTTTCCGCTTTTATTGCAGAGATTCCCATACCAAGCAACAGCACAACTAGGGCCAATCTTCTGTATAGTTTTTTCATCAAGTATGTGTTTTAAGTTCATAAAGAGCAAGCCCCCTCAGGTGGAGGCTTGCTCTTTAATCTGTTCAACTTGCAAAGATAGGGAAAAATCCGCTAAATTTAAATTTTGTAAGCAAGCTACTCTTGGTGTTTACAGCTGAATCTTAATTGTTTCCGATCCCAGACGTACCAGGTAAATACCTTTGCTCAGGCCGTTTATCTCGTTCAGACCTTCGCGTAGTTCAAGGGATTTTACTGTTCTGCCTAAGAGGTCGTACACCCAGATGGTTTCCACTTTGTTCAACTTTACAAACAGGCTGCCGTTGTTGGTAAAGATCTGTGTGGTCAATTCAGCTTTGTTCAGGCCGTGGGGAATATCGTACACAAAGCCCATGATGCCCATTTTAGAACCTTCGCTGAACATATAATAGGTTTTACCTGCGGTAAGATCAATTTTAAAAGAGGCATAGGTTTTTTCCGTATAGCTGAAAGCATAGTAATTGGGCAATGCTACATTGTCTTCGATGATATAGGAAGACTTATTGGCATTAACCACCAGGGCAACATCCAGTGTTCCGTCCAGACTGGGCTCAAATTTATAGAAGGCTCCAACTGTAGGAGGTAAACCGCTGGAAGAAAACTTTTTACCATTAGCGTCCACTGGATTAACCGTGCCGTTCAGAGCAGAAATATAGGTCACTCCGTCGAACACAAACACCGAGTCACTGACAGACCAAACGTTGGTTCCACCACCCAATGTGAGCTTAACTCCCGGAACCTCAACTACGTCACCGGCCAGGTAATAATCGTAAGGCCTCACTCTCCACGAAGCACCACCGTTACCGTCATCACCAAGTACAACAATCTGAGATATATAAAGATATTCAAATTGCACTTCTTCCAGAGTGGCCAGTTTGATTCTTTCGCTGGTTTTATCAGCAATCCAGCGAACGTAAACCTCTTCCTGATTTTCGGCTTCTTTGGGCAACACGCCTTGCAGCGGGAACCAAACCTGATTCCATTCTGCTTCTACCGTTGGCAGAGTATCCACGGCAAAATCAATATAATCGGTGCCGTTGAGTGAATACTGCATTTTTTGTACCTGGTGAACGCAATTGTCAGAGGCAATGGCCGACTTAACCATAATATCGGAATAGCCCAGCGTCGAGAATTTAACAAAGAGGTAGTCAGGATTGTCAAAGTTTTCAGCAGGGGTTCTGCGCAGGGCACAATAATGCAATTCTTTGCCTTCGGTGGTGAATTTATTGTTCCTGGTCTGGAAATCTGCAGCAAGAGTATCGCCTGTGACGTAATCCATCACACCCTTATTGGCCTCATCGACAAAATGATTGGCCTGGAGCGAAGTGAATTTGGCGTTGTTGGCTGTCAAATGACAGAAATCCCAGGCCAGCATATAGGAATACTGTTTAAAGGTGGCAGTGATGGTCGTGTCGTTTGCTACTACAAAACTGCGCGAAAGATCCATTGAGCCGTCGCTCCAACCCAGGAAGTCGTTCAGGTAATGAGCATTGACAGTAATAGTTACTTCGTCACCGACATAATACAATTCCTGTGCAGGTGTCAGGCTATAAGTGGCGGTATTGGTGCCATTCAATTTTACATTGATGGTACGGGAGAGCAATTCTTCGTAAAAAGCCACCAGATAGGTGTCAGATGTAATGGCAAAAGTGTAGGGATTTTCTGCCGAAATCACATTACCCAGGGTGTCCTGCCAGTTTTTGAAAGTAAATCCTACTACTTCGGAGGCAGAAACAGTCACTTCTGTTCCGTTTTCGTACACACCCATGGCCGGAGTAATAACTGCTCCTTCGATATTCGCTACAGCCTGCAGGTTTTTGGGATCATCAAAAGTTAATACCCAGCGGGGGTCGCCAATGGGTCCGCCGTCGCTGCCGGCTGTTGCCAATGGAATATTGAACATGTACGAATAATCACCGCCTTCAGGATTCAGAAAATCGGACCAGGACAAATTCAGGTCGGCCATAGTGTACTGTGGTACAGTGTCTAAGGAAAGAAAAGCGCCTTCTCCGCTTTCAGCATCAATATTCTGGCCTGACTCCCAGCGGCCGTAGCCTTCGACCAGGTTATTCGATGCATTGATGATGCCGTAACGGCAACTGACAATTTTAGGTGTCGTTTTAATTGAATCAGGATGAAGATTCAGATCGTTTACCCAGTTGGGAACCAGAAACAGGTTGTTGTTGAAGTTAAAGACTGATTCCTGTCCCAGGAATGTGCCGGTATTAATCAAACCATTGGTAGGGCCTGTAACGCAAACCGTATTGTTATCAAAGGTAATTTCTGCATTGCGTCCCAGTTCGGTATCGGCATAATTCATGGTGAAAATGCTCTTCAGGTAAGGCATATCGAAGAAGGTATTTCTAAGAAAATGCATTTCAATGGGCAGGTGGCCGAAATAAACCAAGGGCCAGTTGTTTGTGCTTTTAATAAAGGTATAGGAAACCTTGCAGTCGGACATTTCGAAATATTCCACATCTCCGCAACTGGTATAAATGATTTCTTCTGTCGAATCGGTTGCCGGCACATTGGCCGGTTTCACACTACGGAATAAACCGCGTACACCTCCAGAAATTTCACAATGACGAAATACCAGTTCCGCAATATTACCATAGAATTTGTTGAAATAAATAATATGGCCGTCGTTTCTGTTGGGATCGGTATTTTGCAAATGCACGTACTCGAAAACAAGTCCTGCAATTACTCCTTCTTCGATGTTGGTTCCCTTCATCTGCACTTGCAGGATAGCCATAGAATCGGGCTCTTCGTATTGAGAACGAACAGTAATAATGCCGTTGGCGGGAAATGCCAGTTTGTCTTTGCCCAAGGCATAGGTTCCCGGGGCGCAGAGAAGAGTATCACCGTCGATAGCGGCGCTCCAGGCATTGGTAAATTCAGTGGCTGTTTTGACCAGGGTAGTCCTTGCCTGTATGGTAAAAGATACACAACAGGCTACCACCATAAATAAAGTAAATAGTTTTTTCATAAGAATTGGTTTTAAAGGTTAGATATTCAATTGATTAAATACTTAGTTGTTTGATCATTATTCATTATCGCCCCGCAAGTCCCAGTCAACCCAGTACCCGCCCGCTTCGATGCCGGCTCGTACAGCTGCTTGTCTGGCAAGCGGATATTTGGGACAAATACGGTCGGCCACGATAGATCCGTCTTTTCCGTAGCGTTCGGCTATCTTCACCAGGTAACTGTACGATTTGCCTTCGCCGGTATATTCCAGCAGGTATTCATCGGCCAGTGCCAGGTCGTATATTTTGATCCTTTCTTCTTCGCTTAAATTATAGCCGGGATCATCGGGCATAGGCAACACGTGGCTGGCTCCGCGCACGCAACCAACTATGCCCACATCGCCGTAACCCCCGTTATCTCCAAACCACGAAGTATAATAGCTGCTCCAGTCTGCAGGCAAAGAAGTCGAATAGGGAAATTTATTGGTTAAACCCCGGTTCAAAATGCATTCTGCCTGCAGCCAGTTACCCAGGTGATTTTCGGCCTCAGCCAGTAAAAAATGATAGTCGTGGCCCCGCTGTAAGACAATACTGGGCATAATTTCAAAAA
>CAZAUQ010000023.1:24582-35357 GCA_964488495.1 uncultured Bacteroidales bacterium | reverse complement strand
GTGCAGGATTCCACCGTCGACCGCTATGTATTAGAATGGAGCTTTTATGATTTTTCGATGCAAAGCAATCATTATCCATCGGTTTGGCTGATGCAGCACATCAAGGATTTAAAAATCAGTTGCCGGACAACGCCGGCAGGTGTGCTCAAAGAATTCCCCGATTTGGAGAGTTTTCGCAAAGGACTGGATAAGGCTGTGGAATCGGCTTTTGCTTCGTATCAGGGTATGCCCTCGGAAGCCTCCAGAAATCGTGTGTATAGACTCAGAGAAGAATTGGAGGCTTTTTTACTTATGGCTATCAATCACATTCATCAGGCTTACGGCCTGGCTTATACCCCCGGAGAAGTAATTGAAGTGCCCGACCGGATTGAAACGCGTTTTTCGGAAACAGCCGTAGATGCCATTATTCGAAAAAAACTGGACAATTACGATCCCGAAAGCGGAGTTGCCAGCCTAGTTATGGCCACCATGCTCGATACTGCTCAGCTAAACAAAGCGATGCAAGAATTTACGGCTTCCAGGGATTTACAACGTCCTGTTTACAGGCAGGAAAATACCTCGGCTCTGGTGATGCATATTCCCAGCGGCTGGCTCTTGTACGGTTTTGACAAAAGAGAGCTTATACAGGGTAAGAACTTGTACGGGGAATTTTTCGAGATAACCCACCGGCAACAATGAGTTTTTATTGATTAATCTTATATACTGTAATTTATGAGTTTGAAAATTGAAAAAATACCTTTTGGTAAAATGCCCGACGGCAGAATCGTGTATAAATTTCGTATGACCAATGAGTCGGGGGCTGTGGCCGAAGTCTGTAATTACGGAGCTACGCTGGTTAATGTCGAAGTACCCGACAAAGCCAACAGGCTTGTCAGCGTGGTCAAGGGTTTTCCTTCGGTTGAAGGCTATCTGGCCGACAGAGCCATCGGTACTTATCTGGGAGCCACTTGCGGCCGTTACGCCAACCGTATCGCCAAAGCACGTTTTGTACTCGAAGGTGAGGAATACACCCTGGCTGCCAATAACGGCGACAACAGTCTGCACGGTGGCATCGAAGGATTTCATACCAAATACTGGGATTTCGAAACCGACGAAGAATATGTGCATTTCAGTTGCGAATCGCAGGAAGGAGAGGAAGGTTTTCCCGGAAAACTCAAGATAAGAACATCTTACGGCTGGTCGGCCACCAACGAATTGAGTATTTTATATTCGGTCGTTACCGACAAAGCTACACCTCTTAATATGACCAGCCATGCCTATTTCAATTTAGCCGGAACCGGCACTATTCATAAGCACCTGATGAAAATTCACGCAGATCGTTATATTCCCATACATCCCGATGCCATCCCAACGGGTGAAATACGTATGGTTAATGATACCGCCTTTGATTTCAGTAAGTTCAAAGCTATTGGTCAGGACATAGATAAACAGGAAACTCAATTGATCAACGGCGCCGGCTACGACCATTGTTTTGTAATCAACAAAGAAGAATTCGGCTGCCTGGCTTTGGCTGTAGAGGTTTTTGCTCCCGAAACCGGCTGTGGACTCAAAGTATGGACCAGCAAACCGGGTATCCAGTTTTACAGCGGCAATTACCTGCGCAGCGAACTGCCGGCCATGGACGGAAAAGTGCTGGCCTATCGGGAAGCCTTTTGCCTGGAACCGGAATTTTTCCCAGACAGCCCCAATCAAAGCGGATTCCCCGATTGTATCCTGCAAGCAGGGCAGACCTACAACCACAGCACTATTTTCCAGTTTTACGTAGAAGATTAATCTGTTTGCCGATTTAGGTTGGCATCAAAATAAACGAAGATGATCAGACTTGAATGCGATTATTCCGAAGGGGCACATCCCCGCATAATGGAAGCTCTGCTCCAAAGCAATATGGAACAAACCATCGCTTATGGCGAAGATTCCTATTGCGAACGAGCTGCCGGATTGATTAAACAACGTTGTGCAACACCGGATGCCGATGTGCATTTTCTGGTAGGCGGCACACAGACCAACACAACGGTCATTGCTTCCATACTGCGCCCGCATCAGGGCGTAATTGCGGCCGAAAGCGGACACATAAACGTGCACGAAAGCGGAGCCATCGAAGCCACAGGCCATAAAGTGCTGGCCCTGCCCTCGGGCGACGGAAAAATCCGGACCGCCCAGGTGGAAGCTCTCTGCCTGGAGCATATAAACGATCCCAGCCGGGAGCATATGGTGCAACCAGGCATGGTGTATATTTCGCAGTCCACCGAAAAAGGAAGCATCTATTCACGCAGGGAACTCAGGGAACTCAGCAAAATCTGCCGTCGCTTTGATCTGCCCCTGTTTATGGATGGTGCCCGACTGGGTTATGCCCTGGCGGCCGAAGGGAACGATCTTGATCTGGAAGAAATTGCCCGTTGTTGCGATGTCTTTTATATCGGCGGGACCAAAGTCGGAGCTTTGTTTGGCGAAGCCGTGGTTATTTCCCGCGAGAAACTGAAAAAGGATTTTCGTTATATCATCAAACAAAAAGGAGGTATGCTGGCCAAGGGCAGACTGTTGGGAATACAGTTTGAAGAACTTTTTAGGGATAATTTGTATTTGGAAATTTCCGGACACGCCGTAGATTTAGCCCTGCAGCTGCGCGATGGGCTTAAATCCATGGGCTATTCTTTTTTGTCGGAATCACCTACCAATCAACAATTCCCGATCTTACCCGACCCTTTGCTGAGGTATTTGGAAAAGAATTATGTCTTTAGTTTCTGGGCCAAACCAAACGATAAGCAGACGGCAGTGCGCATATGCACCAGTTGGGCTACTCCCTGTGAACACATAAAACAATTGCTTGAAGATATCAGTCGATTTGAGGCTGATACTTCAAGCAATCTATCTGTTTAATAAGCCTGCAGGGCTTCTTTCGTGGATCGGTACAAAAAAAGACTTGTCTTATTCTGCCTTGGGCAGGCTGTCAGTAACGGCAACCTGAGCGCAGGAATCAGGTACTGTAGTAACCTGAACAGGAACAATGCTGTCCTGAAGTTCAACAACTGTACTGTCGTTGCCACTAACTTTAGAACCGCCTTTTTGCTGACATGAAATCAGAAAGAGAGCGGCAAACAAAAGAATCAAAGCAATTGATTTTTTCATTGGAGTAATTAATAAAAAATAAGTGAAATAAAAATATTGAAAACCGCTGCAAAGGTATAATAGAATATTCTTAGGTTGTTCTCTTTGATGAAATTATTTTTTCTATAAAGAAAACATTTTTTATAGACTGTTCTGCAGTTTGCTGTTTTAGGGTTACTAAAGGATTACCTACCTTTGCATTTTTTAAAGAGATTGGCTTCTATGGCTTTATGCCTGGTTATAAATAAAATGATAAGAAGATTTTTTATATTGGCTGTTGTTATCTGCAGTATTAACAATAGTTGTTTTGCCCGCGAAAATGGAGCAAAATTTGCCTACAAAGGATTTTCCGGAGGTATGATGCCCCACAGCGGTTTTTTCTTCGGCGGAAAGACTGCGGTCTACGATACTCAGGGAGCACTCCTGGCTGTAGAAGAAATGAAAGGAATACCCTTGGGATTGGGCGGTGCCATCCGATTTCATTTCGGAGATTATTTTCGCATCGGTACCGAGGGATACGGTACCACACTTCGTTATGGTAATTACAACAGCAACGTATCCATTGGCTGGGGAGGTCTTTTAGCTGATTACCACCGCGAATTCGGCAAATTCAAACCTTTTGGCGGAGCTACCCTGGGAGGCGGAGCAGTCAAAAATTTGACTTTGTTGCAAGACAATCCGCAGGATTATACGACTGAACAGGCTGTATCCTATAGAGATTATCCTTTTATGGCCTTATGCCCTTTTGCAGGTATAGAATACAGCCTGAGCGAAAAAATGCATCTGATTTTCAAAATCGATTACCTGATGAATATTTCCAATCCTCAGGATGATTTTGTACGTGGCCCCAGAGTCTATCTCGGTTTTATGTTTTATCACATCAAAGACTAAGCTTCATGCCCCCAAAGAATACCATAAAGAAACTTTTTGATCAGATCGCCCCGCATTACGACCAATTGAATCACTTGTTATCGCTCAATGTGGATAAAAGCTGGAGGCGTAAAGCCGTCAGGAAGATTCTTGAGGTTCCTCACGCCAGGGTAATGGATATGGCCTGCGGAACAGCCGATTTCAGTATTGCCCTGGCCAGGGCCGGTGTTCCTTCGGTTTTAGGCCTGGACCTTTCGGAACAAATGCTGCTGTTAGGCAATCAAAAAGTGCAGGCTCAGGGACTGAGCGATATAATACAACTCCGGCAGGGCGACAGCGAAGCCATAGCTTATCCCGACAACAGTTTTGATGCAGTAGGAGTAGCCTTTGGAGTTCGCAATTATGAAAACCTGGAACTGGGTTTGCAGGAGATGCTGCGGGTGCTCAAACCCGGAGGAATGCTGTTGATTCTGGAACTTTCGGTGCCTCAGGGGCGTTTTTTGTATGGACTTTATTCTTTTTACTTTACCCGGATATTACCCTGGATAGGAGGGCTTATCTCGGGCGATAAGCATGCGTATGCCTACTTACCGGCATCTGTTTTGCGTTTTCCAAAACCCAAGGAATTCCTGCAAATTATGCAATCCTGCGGTTTTGCCGAAACCCGGCAGCAAGCGTTGAGTCTGGGGTTGGCTCGTATTTTTACAGGAAAGAAGTAAATCCCACCACAAGACAAAACAGGATGGTCAGCAACACCAAAACCGGCAGTTGCGAATCGAGCTCTTTATCTTTGAGCGAACGCACCCGATTCAGGTGAAATACCGCCAACGGAAGCAAAAGCAAGTAAAGATATTGAGGCCAGGCCGAAGCTTTCAGCAGATTATATATCAGTATCAACACAAAAGCTCCGTAAACCAGCAGGTGGTGATATATTTTTGCTTTGCGTTCGCCTAACAACAGGGGCACAGTAATCCGATTGATCTTATCGGTCTCCATGTCGCGGATATTGTTCAGATTCAACACTCCGGTGATCAGAAATCCACAGGCAGAGGCCGGGAGCAAAAGCAGGAGGGGAAATTGTCCGCTCTGTAAAAAATAGACTCCCAGGGTGCTCAGCAAGCCAAAAAAAACAAACACAAACAAATCGCCCCATCCTTTGTAACCATAGGGTTTTTCCCCCAGGGTATATGTGATGGAAGCAATGATAGCCAAGCCTCCAAAAGCCAGCATAATCAAGCCTTCTTTGCTGAAGAAATAATCCAGCGAGTTGTACACCAGCAAATTGCCAAAGACGATGCTTAGCAGGCTAAAGACAATAATCAGATATTTGAAATCTTTTTTTGTGAGAGCTCCGGATAGCAGCACATAAGCCGGGCCTTTGCGATCGGCGGTATCGGTGCCTTTTTGTGCGTCACCCAATTCGTTGGAAATATTCGATAGTATTTGCAGACTCAAAGTGGTAAACAGGGCCAGTATAAAGGTCCAGACATTGAAATGCCCTCCGGAGGCGGCCAATAAGCTGCCCAGGATGATGCCTGAAACCGATAAAGGCAGGGTTCTGGGGCGAAAAGTTTGAATATAGAGTTTAATGGAATTCATGTTTTAATCTTTTTTAAAACGCTCATAATTGTAGTCGTTTGAGAAACGCTTATGGTTGTGGTCGTTTGAGTGAACTTTTCTTCTTTTTCAGTTGAGAAAAGCTCAAGGCTTGCATTTCTTTTACCTTTTCTGCCTGAGCATTCAGGACGTCAATGGCGGACTGATAGCCCAATTGAAATATTTCCTCGTTTTTGACAGCATCGAACATGCCGTATTTATCAATCGAAGGCGGCTCAATCAACAGGTCACATTGTTCTCTTACGTTCAAAACGTTGGCCTTGCGGATGAAAAAATAAGTGCGTTGAATAATATCCAGGAGGTTGAGTTGTTCTTCGTGATCTATGTCCACCGGGCCTACATTGACACCGATCAGGTATTGGCATTGTTTGCGCAATATTTCCACCGGGAAGTTGCACAGGAGGCCTCCGTCAGAATAATGAACACCATCGATCAATACGGGTTCAAAGATAATGGGGATGCTGCAGGAAGCTATGACCTTATCCAACAGGCTGCCGGAGTTGAAGAACACGTTTTTGCCGTGAAACATATCTGTAGCGTTCACGTACAAAGGAATGCCCAGTTCTTCGAAAGTCTTGGCCTTAAGTTTTTGGTCCATGGCCTTGCGGAAATTGTCTATTTTGAACAAACCGCTTTTGGAGCGGGCAAAGCTGGCAAATTTGTAAAAAGAGGTATTGTTGAACAATTCTATGATTTCGTGCGGAGTGCATCCGTCGGCATAGAGAGAACCCACAATGGCACCGGCGCTGGTGCCCGAAATAATGTCGGGGGAAATACCGTATTCTTCGAGAGCCTTAATAGCACCGGCATGTGCAAAACCTTTGGCACCCCCGCCGCTCAGAGCCAGGCCGATAGTATATGGTTGTGTGTGTGAGGATTTCATAAACTCATAATTCGATGACGCTAAGGAAAAGCCTGGTAAAATTAAGGCATTTTGTTTAATGCGGCAACTTTGTTTTTGCTCAGGAGGCCTCCGGATTATTTTTCAAACTCAATTGAATACGCCTTCGTTCCGGATCAAGAGACAAAATTCTCACTTTGATGTGTTGATGCAAACTTACCACATCAGTGGCTTGACTAACAAAGCGATCTGCTATCTGTGAAAGGTGAAGTAAGCCGTTTTCCTTAATGCCGATATCCACAAAACAGCCAAAATTGGTGATGTTGGTTACAATGCCGGGTAGAACCATACCTTCATGGAGGTCCTCGAATTTTCTTATGTTGGGATCAAATTCAAAGAATTCGATTTTTGCCCGGGGATCGCGTCCCGGTTTATCGAGTTCCTGCATGATATCGTTCAGGGTTGGCCAGCCCGTAGTTTCATTCAGGTAGTTTTCCAGAGGAATTTGTTTGCGTAAGGCCGCATTTCCGATTAAGGCTTCTGTGGTGCGACCCAGGTCTGAGGCCATTTTTTCCACCAGGGCATAACGTTCCGGATGGACAGCCGTATTGTCCAGAGGGTGAGCAGAACCTGGTATGCGCAGGAAGCCTGCCGCCTGTTCAAAGCTTTTGGGCCCTACAAAGGGCACCCTGAGCAGCTCGTTTCGCAGGCTGAAAGCTCCTTTTTCGTCGCGATAAGCAACAATCCGGGCAGCCGACTGAGCATTGAGGCCCGATACGTAGCTCAGCAGATGTTTGCTGGCCGTATTCAGATTTACGCCCACCGCATTGACACAATGCACCACTGTCTGATCAAGGGCTTTCTTTAGTTTTTGTTGATCGACGTCGTGCTGGTATTGGCCAACGCCAATGGCTTTGGGGTCGATTTTGACCAGTTCGGCCAGAGGATCGCATAATCGCCGTCCTATGGACACTGCACCGCGCACGGTGACATCGTAATCGGGAAATTCTTCGCGGGCAATGGCCGAAGCCGAATAGACAGAAGCTCCGTTTTCGCTTACCACATAAACCTTCACTACCCGATCCAGCCTTAAATTTTTGACAAAAGCCTCGGTCTCTCTCGATGCTGTTCCGTTGCCTATGGCAATGGCTTCAATCTTATAACTTTCTACCAATTGAGCCATTTTTTTTGCTGCCACGATTTTTTGCCGTTGATCCAGATGGGGAAAAATGTTTTCGTTGTGCAGGAGTTTGCCTTGCGCATCGAGGCATACCAGTTTACAACCACTCTTATAACCCGGATCAATGGCCAATATTCTTTTTTGCCCAAGGGGAGGAGCCAAGAGCAATTGTTTCAGGTTGTCTGCAAAAACCTGAATGGCTTCCAGATCGGCCTTTTCTTTGCTCAAACTCAGGAATTCATTCTCAATAGAAGGTTTCAGCAGGCGTTTAAAGGCATCTTTCACCGCCTCTGCAACCAACTTGCCGGCAGGATTGTCTGCCCGTACAAACAAGCGCTCCAGGCTGTTCAGGCAAGCCTCGTCGTCGGGTTTCAGGCTAATACTCAGGAAGCCTTCGTTCATGCCCCGGATCATGGCCAGAAAGCGATGCGAAGAACAGGAGCGCAGTGCTTCGCTGTAGTCAAAATAATCCCGGTAGTTTTGTCCTTCGCTTTCTTTGCCTTTGACAACAACAGAGCGGATTTGCGCGCTGCGTCTGAAGTGATTCCGAAGTTGCTGACGAGCCCGGCTGTTTTCGTTCACCCATTCGGCTATGATATCAGAGGCGCCATCAAGGGCTTCCTGAATATCCTTTACAGCCGCACCGGTGAAACGGGCAGCCAGTTGACTGATGTCCTGTGGGCCTTGTCTCATCAATAAAGCTGCCAGTGGTTCCAAGCCTTTTTCTCTGGCTATCTGAGCCCTGGTGCGGCGTTTGGGACGATAAGGCAGGTATAGGTCTTCCAGTTCGTTTTTTTGTGTACAAGCTTCTATTTGTTGTTTTAGTTCAGGGCTTAGCTTGCCTTGTTCCTCTATGCTTTGCAGGATGCTTTCTTTGCGTTTTTCCAGGGCTTTAAGTTCTTCGTACAAGTCAGCTAGATTGCTCAATTGCACTTCGTTCAGCCCTCCGGTGTTTTCTTTGCGGTAACGGCTGATAAAAGGAATGCTGGCACCTTCGTCCAGCAAATTCAGGGTGTTTTTAACTACTTCCTCCTTGATTCTGAGAGCCTCAGCAATATGTGCAACTACATTCAGCATACTTATTCTTTAAGATGTTTTTTAACCAGGCCTACTACCCAAAAACAGGGCAAGGTGGCCAGCACAATCCAGACAAAAAAGAGCGGATAACCCAGCCATTCCTGTAAGGCGCCGGCAAACATACCCGGAATCATCATACCCAGGGCCATAAAAGCGGTACAAATGGCGTAATGGGCTGTTTTGAAAGGCCCCTGACTGAAATGCAACAAATACATGGTATAAGCTGTAAAACCATAGCCATAACCAAGTTGCTCCAGGGCAATACCCAGGTTGATCACAGTCAGTGATTCAGGCCGGGCAAAAGCAAAGTAAACATAAACCAGATTAGGCAGACAGAGCATGAACACCATAGGCCATAAACTGGCTGCCAATCCTTTTTTGGAAATGACTATGCCACCCAGTATGCCACCTATGACCAGACAGACAATGCCCAGAGTTCCGTAAGCAAAGCCCACCTGGGCTGTATTCAGGCCCAGGCCTCCGACCTCGGTGCTGTCCAGTAAAAATGGTGAGGCAATCTTGACCAATTGAGCTTCCGAAAAACGATAAAGGAGCATAAAGGCAATGGCCGAAAGGATGTGTTTCTTTTGGAAAAAACTTTTAAAACTAGTCAGCAAATCCTGCCACAGTTGTTTGTAGCTCAGTGATTTGCGTTCAAGGTCGGTTTGCGGGCGGGGCAGGACAAAGGCGTGGTACATACTTAGTAAAACAAAAAAGACAGCCATTATCAAAAAGACCAGCATCCAGGCGTAGGGTATTTGTTCCATGCCAAAAGGATTGCCTGGTCGCTGTTCGATTTTGCCGGCCAGAATAATAATTAGTCCCTGGCCGGTGATCATGGCCAGGCGATAAAAAGTATTGCGAATACCGATAAAGAAAGCCTGTTGTCTGGTTTCCAGTCCATGCATGTAAAAGCCGTCGGCAGCAATATCATGGGTGGCCGAACTAAAAGCCATCAACCAGAAAAAAGCCAGACTGGCCTGAAACCAAAAGGGAGTAGGCAGGCTGAATGCCACACCTCCCAGGAAGGCTCCTATCAACAACTGCATCAGCACTATCCACCAACGCTTGCTTTTGAGAATATCAACAAACGGACTCCAAAGAAACTTAATGGTCCAGGGCAGATAGAGCCAGGCAGTGTAAAAGGCGATGTCGGTATTGGACATACCAAAGCGCTTGTAGAGTATCACCGAAATGGTCATTACAGCTACATAGGGCAGGCCTTCGCCAAAATACAGACTGGGGACCCAGATCCAGGGAGAGCGTTTCGTTGCAACCACTTTAGGAGTCATAGAGCTTCTTTATTTGCGTGTTAGGGTAATAATGTTCAAGTATTTGTTTATAGTTATAACCTTGTTCAGCCATGACGGCTGCTCCGATCTGACAGAGTCCCACGCCATGCCCCCAACCGGCACCATGCAATATAAAATACCGGACTTTGCCCTGTTCATCCAATTCCTTTTCGACCACAAAAGCCGAACTGTATAGATGGGTTTTAGACAAACAACGGCGTATTTCAAGTTCTTTGCCCAAAATAATGCTGCCTTTTCTGCCGCTTATTTTTAAGCGAATAATCCGGCCGGAGCCGCCTCTTTCGAGGGCTTCCAGATCGCTGAGCAAGCCAAGGTCCATTCCGGAACGCTGTGTAAATAAGTCAGAAAGCTCTTCGACACCGTAACGTACAGTCCAGCGGAAAAAGTCCCTGGTTTGGAAATCATAGTCTTTGAGCACCTGTTTCAGAACAGCCTGATTGCCGGTGTTACAAAACGAAGGTGGATTGCTCAGGATAAAGCGAGGAAGGTCAGCATAAGTGCTTTGATCGGGAGCCGGTATCAAATCAGGTTTTGATACCAGATAGGGCAGTCTGATGTCGGCCCAGCAATTTTCAAAACTTTCGGTAAGACCTCCGCAGCATTTCGAGAAACGGGCGTCGCAAATGTCGTCGTTTGAGCAGAGTACCATACCTTCGGTAGCGCGGAGTGCCGTTTTTACCTGAGGGGTATCGGCATCCAAAACGCCCTGATAACGTTGGCAATGATCATCGGCGCAAACATCAAACAGGGTGTGTGCTTCGCGTTCGTACCA
>CAZAUQ010000023.1:0-24482 GCA_964488495.1 uncultured Bacteroidales bacterium | reverse complement strand
GGCAATGATCATCGGCGCAAACATCAAACAGGGTGTGTGCTTCGCGTTCGTACCATCGTATCTGTTCAGTTCGGCTTTCCGGGTCCGTCTGCTGTGGTTTGTGAGTCCCCGGCTTTACTGATGTAGGTTGGCTCGTTCTGAATTCGCTGCCTGACGGTTGACTACCGGCCTTTTTCTCCTTGTTTGCTTCAGTCCGGGTATTTGCACCCAGCTGAGCCAGCAACCAGCTGCGTGAAATGACGGCATGCGCTTTGAGAAATTCGGGATGAGCCTGGGCATTCATTTCTGAAGCAATCACGCTGTATAAATACCTCTCCAGGGCAATGCGGTTGATGGCCAGCAGGCGATGGTTTTCTGTCTTAATCAGCAAGGCTCCCTCGAAACATTGTTGCAATTCCTGCTCCCAGTGAAAATCGATTCCTATGCGGACATTGCAAAGACTGAAATGTCCCGGATCAGACTCAGGCTCAAAGAATAAGGAAGCGAATAGCTTGTTTTGAAAACATATCATCCCTTCTTCGTAGGTGCAGGAATAGCTGCCCTGAGGCATTAAGCCGAATTCTTTTCTTTCGGAACTATCTTTCAGATAACCAATAAGTTTATGGCTGGAATGCAGCACAAAGCCTAGCTTCTCGTTGCTTAGAATACCAACGTCAATCAGCGGTTGAGAGTGAAGATCCTGAATTTTCATTTTGCCTGAGGTTTGACGTGCTGATGCAGGCCTTTCCAGGCTTCGGAAATAGCCGTGTATGCCTGGTTGGGCAAACTGACTTCTGCATAAATCTGAGTTAAAAGCCGGGGATTTACTTTGTCAAAATCTTCGGGCCTGACAACGATAATGTGACCGCCCATTTCTACCGAGGCAGGGCTGATCATAATTTGACGGTCGCCTGTTTCGAAATAACAAGCCGGCCGGTGTTTGCTGCGGGCAAACAAAACACAGGTATAGACACCCTCATCAAACCAGCTCAGCAAATTAACCATAGGCTCGGGGCAGGCGGGCATTAAACCGGACTTGTCATCAGCAGTATCCTTTATGGTTTGCTTTTCCGGCCTAAAGGCAGAAAGAAGCTTTAGTACTTCCTGCAGCAAGGAACTGAGCTCTTCAGCTTCGCGTCCTCTTAACAACCAGGCACTACGTAGAAAATCTTCCTGGCAATACACCCGAGTCTGTTCGGCGTTGAACAGGATACGGCTGTGAACAGCATGCCAGGAGGCAAAGTCTCTCTCTAAAGGCAGACAGCCACAGGGCACAGCCTGAAAATGCAAATGATCGGGTGCCGAAGCCCCGGCTCCGGGAGCATTGTAAAAAAGTACATAAGAAGGCATAAACCTTGCCAGTGCGAGCATTGCGGGTAATTCTTCGGACAGACTTTGTTCGCGGTGGCTCACAGCTGCAATGGTGAAATGTTTGTCAAAGGCCGGATAAGGATTGACCAGCAATCGAAAACCCTTGTCTCGGACTTCTGAGCAAAGCTGTATCTGATTGTTGTCAAAAACCAGGTTAAGCGACAATTGTTCAGCAGGAAGCTGAGGAGCACACAAAAAACAAGGCCTGGCAGCAATGGCTGTCCGACCGGTGTCCGCAGCCACTGAACGTATGCGCCGGGGAAGGCATTTCAGCTCGATATTCAGGTTCTGATTCAGACTGAAACATCTGCTGCGGGCAGTCTTTACTGCCTCGTAATTGTCGGCGGCCAAAGGCCAAAGGCTGAGTTGTCGTTCAAAGAATTTATCTGTCATAAGGCTTGTCTGGCCATGATTTCCAGACTTCGTAACTTGTCTTTGTAGGCATTGTTGGCGTTCAGCGTTCTCAGATCCGGTTGAGCATCCGAATTTCCTTCCCAACGACGGCAGAGGTATAATTCCTCGTATATGCGGGCAACTTTCCATCGCCTCGAGATTCTGAGGCAGACAGCATAATCCTCTCCATAGCTGGTATTGGGCAGAAGCTGGCTGCGCAAAACGGGAGTATAAAAGGCTCTGGGTGCTCCCAGACCGTTGATGCGCAACGCATTGTTTTTGCCGTTATCCTCTGTCCATTCCCGATGGTCAATCAGACCGGGAGGCAAGGTGTTCAATTCAAAATCACACAGGCGGTAACTGCCCACCACCACAGCAGCCTGTTCCTGATAAAAGGTCTTTACTATGCGTTCCAGGCTGTGTGGACTGCTGTAGAGGTCGTCACTGTCGAGTTGTACGACAAAACGTCCGCACAAGGGATGTTTGACGGCCAGA
Source organism: uncultured Bacteroidales bacterium (assembly GCA_964488495.1). GTDB lineage: Bacteria > Bacteroidota > Bacteroidia > Bacteroidales > UBA1402 > UBA1402. The sequence goes on along the minus strand of CAZAUQ010000023.1, from coordinate 22,244 downwards.
TTCCAGCAACCTCCAATGTTCAGCTGTCTGCTTTCGGGCCTGAGCACTGTCAGGCGGGTATCGGCTGCCGCCAGACTATTTAAGAGTTCAGCGGTGCCGTCATTGGAGTGGTTGTCTACCACTATTAGGTTGAAATCGAAAGAGCAATTCTGGCTCAAAGCCGATTGAACGGCGTCGGCGATGGTACGTACCCGGTTGCGGACAGGAATAATCACCGTGGCTTCAGTGGAAAAATCACCCGCACTCAGTTCTGCTTTTTCGGCTTCGGGAGCCAGCCAGGCTCCGATGCGTTTGAGATGTGCCGTGCAGGCAGCTTCCATTTCGAGCTGGTAGTCTCTGTTTTTGGGATCTACGTAGGCAAACATTTCCTTTTCGGTATCCACTTTATTATCGGCCTGGAAGCTGTAGAGGTTTTCCTCCAGATGAATTATCGGAAAATGTTCGGAAAGCCTTAACCTTAAATCGTAAAAGCCGGCATACTGATAATTATCGGGGCAGTCTTCGAGCACTCTAAGGGCAGCCTCGCGGCGAATCAGGCAACAGGCACCAAAATCAAAATCATCGCGCACACTGCCCAACTGGCAGGGATTGAGCGGATGTACTTTGGTTTGTCCGTCTTGCAGTTCCAGGTAGTTGGCATATACCATGCCTGCCCGGCTGTCGCAGGCCACTTGTTGTAAACGAAACAAGCCATCGGGGCAAAAGCGTAATCCCTGACTTTGTTTAGCCAAAAGAACAAATTCTGTTTCTGCTGATTGTAAGAACTGACGAAGGCTGTTGCTGTCACCGGAATTCAGCACCATGAATTCCGCTTGTTCTTTTTCGGGGTATATATTATTGTCGGCAAAATTCATGCTAATACAGTTAATAATTCGCCGAGGCGGCTGATTTCATAGTAGGGCTGAGAAGGTTTTTCGCATTGTTCGTGTGCCCAGATGGAGGCGGCAGGTACATGAACGGCCTGTCCTCCGATATTCAGCACCGGCAGTACATCGAACTTCAGGGAATTGCCCACCATCAAAAAATCGGAAGGCATTACGTCCAGGCGACGCAGCAAATCTCTGTAATTGAATTCGTTTTTTTCGGATACGATTTCGATGTGGTGAAAGTAGGGCAGGAGGCCCGATTTACTTAGTTTGCGTTCCTGATCGAGGATGTCGCCTTTTGTCACGATAATCAGGCGGTAACGGGCTTGCAGGACGGGCAGGATGTTTGCCACATCGGGCAGCAATTCTATGGGGTGAGAGAGTATCTCGCGTCCCAGACCGAGAATTCTTTCTATGATTCCCGTATCGATTTTGTTCCGGTTCAATCCTTTGGAGGAGTCAGGGGCAGATTGCGTCACGTCAAGAGCCGTTTCGATGAGCGACAAGGTATAGGCCATAGCCCCGTAACCGTAACAGGGCATATTTTTCATTTCAACGGCATAGAGTTTGGCATGCAGACTGTCCGGATCGATATAATCGCTCAACAGCGAGGCAAATTGCTGCTCAGCCTGCCTGAAATAAAGCCCATTCTCCCACAATGTGTCGTCGGCATCAAATCCTATTATCTTCAGCTTGTTCATTCTTCGGAGAATTGAAAGGGATCGGCATCTTTCCAGGCCGGAAATTTCTGCCGGAAATCCCTTAGAGCCTCTAAATCGAGTGTATGCGTTACTGTTTGTTCCCGACCGTCTTCTATTGCCGAAAGCGGAGCGGCTTTGTAATCGAGCAGTACTGAATCTCCCCGGTAAACCATACCCAGTCCGTCTTCTCCTATGCGATTTACTCCACAGACATAAGCCAGGTTTTCAAGAGCTCTGGCCTGGAGCAGCGTAGTCCAGGCTTTTTGACGTGCCTGAGGCCAATTGGCCACTACCAGCAGCAGATCGTATTCGTTGTGGCGGTTACGACACCAGAGCGGGAAACGCAGATCGTAACAGACAATGAGTCGAATGTTCCAGCCCAGGTAATGAAAGTTGAGTTGATTATTTCCGGCTGAATAATGCTTGGTTTCGTCGCCTACGGAGAATAAATGTTTTTTGTCGTAATAAAAACTCTGTCCGTCCGGAGCAAAAAAGAATCCCCGGTTGTAATAGCGTTCAGTCTTTTGGTCGTAAGCCGAGAAACTGCCCGATACGGCAAGGCCGTTCTCTGCAGCGGCTTCACGTAGCCTGCTGATGTATTTTCCCTGATTGGATTCCGAAACTTCCGGAGCCGGAGCTCCAAAACCACTCAGGCACATCTCGGGAAGGACGGCCAAATCACTCTTGCCTTTTAGAGCGGAGAGCAAGCCGAGATACTTATTCAGATTGGCCTCAGGCTCCGCCCAGGCAATGGAGGTTTGTATCAGGCTGATTCGCATGCTTCAATCGATTAAAAATTGTTTGGGATGTTTGGCTCTGACACCTCGATAGGCTTCTTTGACGGCCCGGATGTCGGCTTCTTCGTCTCCGCTTGGGTGAAAGACCTGAAACAGGCTGGCGCATTTGTTACCGTAATCCAACTTGACTAAAACAATAGGCACCTTGGCGCCTATGGCTATGTGATAAAAGCCTCTTTTCCATTTGGCATTGGGCTTACGAGTACCTTCGGGGGTGATGCCAAGACAGAAATGATCGTATTTTGAAAACAAGTCAATAATGGCATCCGTCATGTGTAGTTTCTTTCCTCTGTCAATAGGTATGCCTCCAACGGCTTTAAAAAACAAGTTAAAGGGGAAACGAAACCATTCTTTTTTGATCAGAAAATGCCCTTGTCTGCCTAAGGCTGTATAGGCCAGTTTCCCTACAAAAAAATCCCAGTTGCTGGTGTGGGGTGCAACCACTAACACACATTTGTTGTAGTCGGGTGTCAGGGCTACAACTTTCCATCCGGCACATTTAAGCAAGAAGCGAGAGAATCGTTTTTTTAAAGACATAGAGCCAGCATTTTAATTGCCTGATTTAATTTTTCTTTGTTGCGCCTGGCGAATCTGAGTAGAGGATACATCCATCTGAGGTGCGTCCAGTAAATGAATCCTTGTCCATTCCCCGGGCACCCGGTTGGGACTTCCCGCACGGGGATATACAAGAATGTCAAAATTATCGAGCAAAAACCGGTAGTCTTTCCATTGTTCAAAAACGGCCAGGTTGTCGCCCCCGATGATTAACACAAATTCGTCTCCGGGGTAGTCCTTTTGCAGTTTCCGCAGCGTTTGCGCCATATAGGAGGGTTGAGGCAAGTCAAATTCAATGTCTGAAACAATAAATTCAGGAAAATCTGTCAAGGCTTTTCGTGCTTCTTGCAGGCGTTGCCCTGCTTCTTTGATTTCTTCTTTATTTTTAAGCGGATTGTGTGGACTTACCACAAACCACAATTCATCAAGTCCCGCTTGTCTCAGGGCGTGTTCTGCCACGGAAATATGTCCGTAATGAATAGGGTCGAAAGTGCCGCCAAAAATACCAATTCTTTTCATAACACGTTCAATACCTGTTCTTTAATCTGCTCAAGTTCGTCTTTCATGCAAACGACCAAACGTTGCATTTCGGCGTGATTGGCTTTGGAGCCCAAGGTGTTGATTTCACGCCCCATTTCCTGTACGATAAAACCAAGTTTCTTGCCCTTGCCCTCGGTGCTGAGAGTGGTTTTAAAATACTCGCAGTGATTGATCAGTCGGGATTTCTCTTCGCTAACGTCCAGTTTTTCGATGTAATAAATCAATTCCTGTTCGAAACGATTACGATCGTAATCCTGTGCGGCTACTTTCTGCAGGCCTTCTTCAAGGCGGGATTTTACTTTGTCTATGCGTTCGGATTCGTAGGTTTCCAGTTCCCTGAGTAAAGATTCTATGGCTTGCAGTTTATTCAGAAAAAAGTCCTCCAGCATTTTGCCCTCTTGTTTTCTGAAGTCGTTCAATTGATCGATGGCCTTGTCGAGCAGCTCCATGAGCTCTGTCCATTCCTGAGCTTCCATATCAGGATGCTCGCCTTTTAAAACATCGGGCAGTTTGAGCAAAACCGGCCAGGGGTCGGAGGGAGGATTGATGTGCATACTATTGGCCGTTTCGAGAATATCGCGGTAATAAGCTTCCAAAACACTGCGGTTGATGCTGCAGGGAGTATCTGCCTGCTCTGTATCCTGTTGTATCAGCAGGTCAACTTTGCCCCGTTCAAGGCGTTTTTGAATTTCGTTGCGGATTTCTGTTTCCTTTTCTTTCAACAGCGAAGGGATGCGCATGGAAAGATCGAGCTGTTTGCTGTTGAGTGAGCGAAGCTCAATACTGATTTTCCTCTTGCCGATCTCAGCCTGAGCCTTGCCGTAACCTGTCATGGATAATGTCATGGCCGTTGTTTTTTTGCGTTTATTTTATCTGTATCGTCCTGACGGATTTCGACCCGTCTGATTTTGCCGCTGATGGTTTTGGGCAATTCATCCACAAATTCAACAATCCTGGGATATTTGTATGGGGCGGTGACTTGTTTTACATGTTCCTGTATTTCTTTGGCCAGGGCCTCTTTGTTGTGGTCGCGGTATTCTTTGGCCAGAATAATGCTGGCTTTGACCACTTGCCCTCTGATTTCGTCGGGCACACCGGTAATGGCGCATTCCACCACCGAAGGATGGGTCATAACAGCGCTTTCCACCTCGAAAGGCCCTATGCGATAGCCCGAACTTTTGATGACATCGTCCATGCGGCCCACAAACCAGTAATAGCCGTCCTGGTCGCGCCAGGCCACATCGCCTGTGTGGTATACATTATCGTGGTACACATCGCGTGTGCGTTCCGGATCACGGTAATATTCTTTGAACAGGGCAACCGGCCTGAAACGGTCGGTTTTGAGCACAATTTCGCCTTGTTCGCCTTCTTCGGCAGAACGGCCGTCGGCGGTGATCAAATCCATGTCGTAAGCCGGATTGGGCACCCCCATGGAGCCGGGTTTGGGATCCATCCAGGGAAAATTGGCTATGGTCAGGCTGGTTTCGGTCTGGCCGAAGCCTTCCATCATTTTTATACCTGTTTGACGGTAGAAAGCTTCATAAACTGAGGGATTCAGGGGTTCGCCGGCGATGGTACAATATTCCAGGGAACTTAAATCGTATTTCTTAAGATCCTCCCGGATCAGGAAACGAAAAATGGTGGGAGGAGCACAAAGCGAAGTAATTTTGTGGCGTTCTATCATGCTGAGGATATCGGCTCCCGAAAATTTCTCGTGGTCGTATACAAAAACGCAGGCGCCGCAAATCCATTGTCCGTAAAGCTTGCCCCACACCGCCTTGGCCCAGCCGGTATCGGCTATGGTCAGGTGCAGACTGTTTTCGTTCAGATTGTGCCAGTATCGAGCCGTTACGATATGTCCCAGGGGATAGGTGAAGTCGTGAGCGACCATTTTGGGTTGTCCGCTGGTACCCGAAGTAAAATACAAGAGCGAAATGTCGTCGTTCTTGTTGACAAAAGCAGGCCGGACAAAGGGCGGAGCCTGTTCCAGACCTTCGCTGAACGATTTCCAGCCCTCAGGGCAACAGGGGCCGACCGAAACAAGCTCTTTGAGCTCAGGCGATTCAGGCATGGACTGCTCGATATGATGCAGACATTCTTCTTCGCCCACGGCCACTATCATTTTGATGCCGGCCGCGTTATTACGATAAACCAGGTCTTTTTTGGTCAGCAGGTGAGTGGCTGGTATGGCAATGGCGCCAATTTTATGCAAGCCCAGCACACAAAACCAAAACTCAATTCTCCGTTTGAGGATCAACATTACTTTGTCGCCGTGTCCTATGCCCAGTTGTTGAAAAAAAGAGGCTGCCTGATCGGAGCGGGTCTTGATTTCGGCAAAAGTATAATCGTGATGCAAGCCTTTGTCGTTGGTCCAGCAAACAGCTCTTTTGTTGGGTTGCTCAAGGGCCCATACATCCGCTACATCGTAAGCGAAATTAAAGGAATCGGGTACTTTTATTTTAAAATTCCGGCGAAAATCGTCCAGGGAATCAAATTCAACTTTGGTTAAAAATTTTTCTAACATGGATTCAGAGAATGATGGCGAAGAAACGAACAGGACGGTTATTAAGGGCTTTCATGGCATGAGCCTTGCCCGAATCGAAATAGATGCTGTCTCCTTCGTGCAGAATCAGTTCTTTGCCGTTAATAATCAACAGCAAATCGCCTTCGAGCACCATATTGAATTCCTGGCCTTCGTGGCTGTTCAGATGTAATTGGGATTTATCCAGGTCATTGGGTTCAACCGTGACAATAAAAGGCTCGGCTTTGGCATTTTTGAAGCCCATAGCCAGGGCCTGGTATTTGTACGCTTTTTGCCGTTCGACGGTTTTCCCTTTGTCTTTGCGGGTAAGAAAATAAGAGCTCATATAAGGCTCGTCGCCTGTGATAAGAGCGGAGATTTCTACATTATAAGCAGCTGCCAGTTTGCATATTACACTCATGGGAATGTCGGCTTTGCCGCTTTCGTATTTTTCGTATTCCTGCAAGCTGATTTCGCAGGCCTGAGCTGCCTGACTGCCGGTCAGGTCGAGGACATCGCGCAGTCCCCGCATACGTTGGGCAATTTGCCTGATTTGTTCGTTCATAAAGCCGGATTATTGATTAATAGTCGTCAGAATCAATCTTAGGGGCAAATGTAAGGATTTTTTGCTATCCCTGCAGTGATTGTGTCAGCAAATGTTCTATCAGAATCTTACTCCCTATGGCAAGGAGAATTATTCCTCCGATCAATTCAGCCCTTATTCTGAATCTGCTGCCGTATCGCAGGGCCAATAATATGCCCAGCCAGGATAAAACAAAAGAAACCACGCCGATTATCAGAACAGTTTGCAATAAACTAATCTCCAGGAGTGAAAAAGACAAACCCACCGCCAGGGCATCGATACTGGTTGCCACCGCCAGGCTGAGCACTACACGGAGTTTATAGGGATTGATGAGTTTGGGCACCGTTTTATTCTTTCTTTTACATATATCCCCGTAAATCATTCGTCCTCCCAAAAAAGCAAGAAATGCAAAAGCGATCCAGTGATCCAGATGGTAGATGTATTCCTGAAACTGCATCCCCAGCAACCAGCCCAGCAAGGGCATCAGGGCCTGAAAAAGCCCGAAAAGGAAAGCAATTCTAAAGGCCGGTACAAAGCGGAATTTCTTCATCACCAGACCGCAGGCGATGGATACGGCAAAACAATCCATTGCCAGCCCCAGGGCTGTTATAATGACTTCAATCGTTCCCATACGGAGAATTTTCCAAACGAAACCTCAGCCGCCAGCGACCCTCGTCGTAATCGTGGCTGATTATTTTGAATTGGCCAATTTGTGAGGTGTTTTCTACGTGATCTCCTATGCAGGCACAAGTGTCGTAATCGCCCACGCGAACCAGGCGGACGCAAGAAGGGGCATTCTCCGGTAATTTGCTCAGATCGGCCATTTTGGCTGCTTCTTCGAGGCTGACCATTTCGATGTGAACGGGAAGATTTAAGCAGATGATTTGGTTGACCCTGAGTTCAATTTCTGCCACTTCTTCGGGCGAAGGAGCTCGGGGCAACAAGTAATCGCATTTCGATTTTTTACGCTCAATATGAGCATTCATTGAGCGGGGGCAGCCAAAAAGACGAACCATGGTCTGGTTCAAAATATGTTCGACTGTATGCATTGGGGGGTATTCTGCTTTGTTGTGTTTGTTTAGTGTTGTTGTTTCGGGCATGCGGTTAAAATTATTTATGGGTATTATCTGAGCTGAAAAAGTGCATCGATACAAGGTTTGAGTTCAGTGGGTGAGTGTGCCAGTTTATCGGTCGCTTGTTTTTCGAAAACCTCAGCAGGAGTGAAACCCCAGCTTACGGCTACCATGGGAATGCCGGCTTTTCTGGAAGCCAGCAAATCGCGGATTTCATCACCCACGTAGACCACTTGTTCTTTGCAGAGATTTTCTCGTTTGATTAATTGATTCAGAGCCACATCCTTGCCAAAGAAATGTTTACTTTGATACACAAAATCAAATAAGTCCGACAGGCTCTTGATGTCCAGAAAATGTTCGACGTTTTTTTTTGCGTTTGAGGTGAGTATTCCGCATTTATAGCCGGCCTCTTTGAGTTGGGCCAGAGCTGTTTCTATGTGGATTATGGGTTCAAAATCTTCGATGTGTTTGTGCAATTCCTTTCTGATGCGAAATTGCAGCAAAAATAATTTAAATGAATTCACCCGGAAACGATCCATGAGCTCTTTGAGTTTGCTCGAAAACAATAAATGCCTGTCCTCGGGAGGAATGGGCTTGCAGCGGTAATTTGCCGCCACCCTGTTATAGATGCTCAGTGCTAAATCGGTGGTGTTAACCAGCGTGCCGTCAAAATCAAAGATCACATAGGGGTCTTTAGTCATATCTGTACTTTCCTTTCAATAATTCCACAAAAATAAGCATTTTGTGCCGAATCAAATATGAAAAAAGCGTTTTAGATCGCTCAGCTTTTTTAAACGACCGTGCAAATAAAACAAAAGAGCAGAAACAAAAAGGACCGCTGTCATTACAATCAGGCTCCAATTCAGATAAATAAAGTGATAGGTATACAGACTGATACCCGCTTCGATGCTAATACACAATAAGCCGCAGGCCAGTATGGAAAATGCGATCAGGTTCAGGCCTTTTTGTTTCATTATCCGAATTAATGTTATTAAGGTGAACACAATCAGGTAGGCGCCCAGAAACAGGGCCGGAATGCTCCATTGTAAGAGGCTGGTATTATGTCCGGTTTTTACATGTATCAACAAAACAAAAGCCACTGTACTGATATAGCTCAACAAAAAAATCCGGGTTCTTTTGCGGTAATAAAACAATATAAGGGTAATATTAATAAAAAGAACCAATGCGGCAGCCATCACCACGACTGACCAGGTGAAGGCGCGATCGTGCAATAAATTAATGGTGGTGCTAATCAAAACAGACGAACATAAAATCAAGGCAGTTATCTCTAAAAAGATTCTTCGTTGCTGCCAATGGCTTAAATTTTTATACTTCGCCTGTTCTTTTTCACGTCGTCTCTCCATACTTAAAAGATCGGGTTTGATGTTGGCATCCTTTATTACAGGCTCACCGCAAAGCGAACAGTAGTTGGAGTTTTCTTCGAGTTCTACTCCGCAAAAATGACAATAAATCATAAGGCTGAGATGTATTTGAGTTTCATGTTTTTGATGGGGTGTGCAGGCTCCGGCTTTCTGCTTTTAGAAAGGCCAGGAATTTTTCTTCGAAAAGCCTTGATTTGGTAATATTTCCAAAGCTTAAGACCATATTCTCGCCAAAACCAATAATGCCGCAATTTAACTTTAATAGTTTATTGGGTGGCGGTGGAATGGCAATAAAATGATCAATCATGGCCGCGGTTTCGTTAGGTAAACTGACCATGCCTAAATTGGTAATGACTCCGCTGTACTGGCGTGTGCCCAGTGAATAATATTTCATTTGCAATACGGCACTTTTTATAAACAGGGGAATGGCTCTGATGTAAATTTTCTTCTCACTGCCCACGTTACGTGCAATGTTTTTGGAAATTAATTTTTCGTCGCTTTCCAACTGCATTTGATGGTAAACCGTTTTAATAATTTCGTCAAAACTGTAATGTCCCAATCGCAGGTCAATTTCGGGCATCAAAAATAAACTGAAATTTCTGAGGCTTTTCGAGGGTAAAATATTACGCAAGTCGATAGGGACCTGTATGCGCAGGCATTTCTTATGACGGTATTTGGCGGCAGGGGGCAGGCTGTCAAAAAACTCCTGCAAGACCAACAGATACACTGCTACCAGATAAACGGTGATGTTTACCTGTTTGGCCCTGGCCAATTGTTTTATTTCTTCAACACTCAGCATCGCCGTAGATTGCCTGAAGCGTGGACGACTGTTGAGTTTGAAAGGAAGATGAAAAGCTCCGGAACGTTTTACGATTGGAGGAACTGATTCTTTGAAATGTCTTTTATAAGCATCTTCACATTCTTCTTCCTGGATAGCCGATTCTGGTTTAATATAGGGAAATTCTCCGGGAACCCGGGCCCCGCAGAGCAGAGAATATTCGATCAGGAGGGTTTTGAAAAATTCAAAAGCTCCGCCTCCGTCGGTTAATATATGAGAAAACTCAAGGCTGATGCGGTTTTCCCTGATTAACACCCTGATCAGCATTTCGTGTTTTGAAAACTTCCTGCACAATTTCTTTGTTTCGGGACTAAGCGGAATATGTCCCGGGAGGTGTTCCAGGTAATACCAAAAGAAACCTTCTTTCAAACGAACCTTGAAATATGGAAAACGTTTTTCGGTCTTTAAAACAGCTTGTTGAAAAGCAGTCAGTTTGACCGGCTGTTTCAATACAGCCGTCAGACGAAATACCACCGGAGTTTCGTCAGAAATAACAGCCGGAAAAATTTTTGCCGCATTATCGAGTGTAAACCAAAAACGGTTATTGTCCACTGAGGGAGCTTTCATGAATTGTTGGCCTTTGAGAATTCTTGCCAAAGGTATGCAAATGAAATAAATTTAAGCCTTATCTTTGTTGTTTTAAATAAAAATACATCGATACTATGTCAGTACATAATGAAGATTCCCGCAAAGTCACGACGCATCGTCTGACAGAAATGAAGCAAAGGGGCGAAAAAATTGCCATGCTCACAGCCTACGATTATTCTATGGCAAAACTCATTGATCAGGCCGGTATGGACGTCATACTCGTTGGAGATTCCGCTTCCAACGTAATGGCCGGCAATGTCACCACCCTGCCCATCACCTTGGATCAGATGATTTATCACGGCAAATCTGTTACCAAAGCCGTAAAGCGATCGCTGGTAGTGGTAGACATGCCTTTCGGAAGCTATCAGGGCAATTCCAGAGAAGCCATTTCGAGCGCCATACGCATAATGAAAGAAACCCATGCCGATGCCCTCAAGCTCGAAGGCGGCTCCGAAATTATGGAATCGGTGCAACGTATCCTCAGCGCCGGAATTCCCATTATGGGGCATTTGGGACTTACTCCTCAATCAATCAATAAATTTGGTACCTATACTGTGCGTGCCAGAGAAGAATCCGAAGCCAAAAAACTCATCGAAGATGCCCGCTTATTACAAGAAGCCGGCTGTTTTGGCATCGTATTGGAAAAAATCCCTGCCCGGCTTGCCCAATTAATTACCGAGGAACTCAAAATTCCCATCATCGGAATAGGAGCAGGGCCTCACGTGGACGGCCAGGTGCTGGTTATGCACGATATGCTGGGCATCACCCAGGACTTTTCGCCCCGCTTTTTACGTCGGTACGCCAATTTGCAGGAGACCATCATAAATGCGGTAGGTCATTACGTCAAAGATGTTAAGGATTGCGATTTTCCCAACGAAAAAGAACAATATTGATTCATCTACACAAAAGAGAAATACTTTTTTCTGAACAATAAAAGAAACATAACCCTCTCAATCACAAAAAATGAGAACCAACAGGATACATCACCACCGGGAAATTGCGCTGTTGCTTTTGATGCAGCTTGTTTTGCTTTTGGGATTGAATAGTAATTTACAGGCGCAAGACAAGCATCCCGTACAATGGCGTTTTGAGCCGAACAAGATAGAAGAAGGTCAGCTTGATGTGGTGTTTACGGCTACGATAGAAGGCTCTTGGTATCTATACGACATCAATTTGCCCAAAGGAGGCCCGGTATCAACTTCCGTACGTTTCGAAAAGCTCGAAGGATGCAGTCTGGAAGGTGCTTTGCGCAATGTCAGCAAACCGAAACCTTATTACGAGGCTGTGTTTGAAATGAATCTGCGCAAACACGAAAAAACGGCCGTTTTTGCTCAGAGAATTCACCTTAGCAATCCCGATGCCTATCTGATAGAAGGTTATGTAGAGTTCATGGCCTGCAACAACGAGAACTGTCTGCCCCCTGAACAAGTGGAATTCAAACTGGCTCCGTCGGCTGCCAAAGAAGTCGCTTCCGTGCCCATAGGCCGCATTGAGCGCAGTAAAGGACAGGAAAACAAAGATCAGGCCAAACTGGCTGTAGGCCGCCTGCTCAGCGGAGACACTGAGACAGACGACAGAAAGCCCTCAGCGGTCAGCTCTGCTGACAAGAGTCAGCCGGCTGCGGACACCTCTGCAGAAATCAGTCGATCGGCAGGGCTGAGCTCTTCAGACGAGAGTCAACTGGCTAAGGTTACCGACAATCCTCAGTTCTGGAGCCCGGTCATCGAAGAACTTCAGGCTTTTGAGGCCAACGCCAAAATCAGCGATTCTTCGTTGTGGCGCCTTTTTATATTCGGATTTATCGGAGGCTTGCTGGCTCTGTTTACTCCCTGCGTGTGGCCTATTATTCCGATGACTGTGAGCTTTTTCCTGAAACGAACACAAAGCAGAAAAAAAGCCGTCAGCGATGCCTTGATGTACGGAGCGGCCATCGTTGTCATTTATTTGGTGCTGGGTATGGCCATAACGCTCATCTTTGGAGCCAGCGCCCTCAACAATATGGCCACCAATGCGGTGTTTAATATTTTGTTTTTTGCCATACTGGTCTTTTTTGCCGTTTCTTTTTTTGGTGCCTTCGAGATTGTGCTGCCTTCGTCCTGGTCTACCAAAATGGATGCCAAGGCCGATAGTACCAAAGGTTTGCTGAGTATCTTTTTTATGGCCTTCACTTTGGTGTTGGTATCTTTCTCCTGCACAGGGCCCATCATTGGCACCTTGTTGGTCGAAGCTGCCTCCAAAGGCTCTTTTATCGGGCCGGCCATCGGCATGTTTGGTTTTGCCCTGGCGTTGGCTTTGCCTTTCAGCCTTTTTGCCATTTTCCCCAATATGATGCATTCCATGCCGCAATCGGGCGGTTGGCTCAACACGGTCAAAGTGGTGCTGGCTTTTCTGGAATTGGCCCTGGCACTCAAGTTCCTCTCGGTTGCCGATCTGGCCTACGGTTGGGGCATCCTCGACCGCGAAGTCTTTTTGGTGCTCTGGATCGTTATATTTGCTCTGTTGGGTTTTTATTTGTTGGGGAAAATCCGTTTTCCGCACGACGATAAAGTGGAGCATGTTTCCGTGCCCAGGCTTTTTCTGGCCATCATTGCCCTGGCTTTCAGTATTTATATGATACCCGGCCTCTGGGGAGCTCCGCTCAAAGCCATCAGCGCTTTTGCACCGCCCATGTCCACCCAGGATTTTAATCTCTACGATCAGGAAGTACATCCCGATTTTATGCATTACGAGAGCGGTATGCAGTTTGCCCGTCAACAAAATAAACCTGTATTGCTGGACTTTTCGGGCTATGGCTGCGTCAATTGCCGCAAGATGGAAAACGCCGTATGGCAGGATGCCCGGGTGAAAAATCTGATCGAAAAAGAATACGTGCTTATAACCCTGATGGTGGACGACAAGACGACATTACCCGATATTATCGAAATCGAAGAGTATGGGAAAATCCGCAAACTCAGAACTGTCGGCGATAAATGGAGTTATCTGCAACGTTACAAGTTCGGAGCCAATGCTCAACCCTTTTACGTTTTGCTGAGCCCCGAAGGCAAACCCCTGGCACCCAGCTATGCTTTTGACGAAAATGCGGACAATTTCCTGCGCTTTCTGCGTGGCGGACTGGAATAAGAGATGAAATATAGACTTAATACAAATTATTTTTCTTTACTTTGCCGCGACTTTTTGAGTCTTTTTAAGTCCGCAATCTTGATGATCGGATTTTTATTAAGGTAAAGAATCAGCAATAAATTTTTCTAATACTTTATTATTCTGAATTTTATGAGCAAGACCAAGCGATTTATTCTGCAAGAGGATCAGATACCCAGACAGTGGTACAATATTGTAGCTGACATGAAAGTAAAGCCCATGCCTATGTTGCATCCCGGAACCAAACAGCCTCTTAAGGAAGAAGATTTGTATCCTATTTTTTCAAAAGAAGCATCCCGTCTGGAACTGAATCAAACCGATGCATTCATCGATATACCCGAAGAAGTACTTGATAAATACAAATACTATCGTTCAACGCCCCTGGTCAGAGCCTATGGTTTGGAAAAAGCCCTGGACACACCTGCTCACATTTATTTCAAGAACGAAAGTGTCAGCCCTGTAGGTTCGCATAAGCTCAATACCGCCATTCCTCAGGCCTATTATTGCAAAAAAGAAGGCATTACCAATATGACAACCGAAACAGGCGCCGGTCAGTGGGGTGCTGCCTTGTCGTATGCCTGTAAGCTCTATGGGCTGGAATTGGCCGTGTATATGGTTAAGATCAGCTATGAACAAAAGCCTTACCGTCGTTCCATTATGCAAAGCTACGGGGCAACTGTCATTGCTTCGCCTTCCATGTCGACCAGAGCCGGCCGCGATATCATTACCCGCAATCCCAATTATCAGGGCAGTCTGGGTACAGCCATCTCCGAAGCCATTGAACTGGCCACCCAGACCCCCAATTGTAAGTATTCACTGGGCAGTGTACTCAATCATGTATTTCTGCATCAGACCGTTATTGGCCTTGAAGCCGAAAAACAAATGGAAATGGCCGGAGAATACCCCGATGTGGTCATCGGATGTTTTGGAGGAGGATCCAATTTCGCTGGTATTACTTTTCCTTTTTTACGTCACAGCCTCAAAGACAGTTCGCTCAAAACGCGTTTTATAGCGGTAGAACCTGCCTCTTGTCCCAAATTGACCAGAGGTATATTTCAATACGATTTTGGCGATGAGACCGGCTATACGCCATTGATTGCCATGTATACCCTGGGGCATACTTTTGCACCGGCCAATATTCACGCCGGCGGCCTGCGTTACCACGGAGCAGGCGCCATCGTCAGCGAACTGAAGCGTCAGGGACGTATAGAAGCTATCGATGTCAAACAGCTTGAAGCTTTTGATGCCGCTTTGCTCTTTGCCAAAGCCGAAGGCATCATTCCTGCACCTGAGTCTTCTCATGCCATTGCGGCAACCATAAGCGAAGCCCTCAGGTGCAAAGAAGAAGGCGTCAAAAAAACCATCTTGTTCAACTTGAGTGGCCACGGCCTTATAGACATGGCTTCGTACGACCGTTACCTGGCCGGAGACCTGGAGAATTACAGCTTGAGCAACGAGGAATTGCAAAAGAATTTCGACAAGCTCGAAAAAATTATTTAAGCACTTATGGCTAAAAAACAAAAGCCCGAAACACTCTGTGTGCAGGCCGGTTGGCAACCCGCCAACGGAGAGCCCCGGGTATTGCCCATTGTACAAAGCACCACTTTTAAATACGCCAGCAGTGAACAGATGGGGCGTCTGTTCGATTTGGAAGAAAGCGGCTATTTCTACACCCGCCTGCAAAATCCCACCAACGATGCCGTTGCTGCCAAAATAAATGCCCTCGAGGGCGGAGTGGCAGCTATGCTGACCTCATCGGGCCAGGCGGCCAATCATTATGCCCTTTTTAATATTTGTCAGGCCGGCGACCATCTGGTCAGCGCCACTTCGATCTACGGAGGCACCTACAACCTCTTTGCTGTTACTATGAAAAAGCAGGGGGTAGAAGTCAGTTTTGTCGACCAGGATGCCTCCGAAGCAGAAATTGCGCAAGCCTTCAGGCCCAACACCAAAGCCCTGTTTGGAGAGACCATTTCCAATACCGGACTTAAAGTGCTGGACATTGAAAAGTTTGCACGTATCGCCCACAAACAAGGAGTACCCCTCATTGTCGACAATACTTTTGCTACTCCCATCAATTGCCGTCCTTTTGAATGGGGAGCCGATATAGTAACCCATTCCACCAGCAAATACATGGACGGCCATGCCACCTGCATAGGCGGAGCCGTAGTAGACAGCGGAAATTTTGACTGGGAAGCTCAAGCTGCTAAATTTCCCGGCCTGACGGCTCCTGATGATTCCTACCACGGCCTTGTTTATACCAAAAAATTTGGCAAAGGGGCTTACATCACCAAAGCCACGGTGCAATTGATGCGCGACCTGGGCTCTGTGCCTTCTCCCCACAATTCTTTTTTGCTGAACCTGGGGCTGGAAACGCTGCATTTACGTGTGCCAAGGCATTGTTCCAACGCCCTGGAAATGGCCCGTTATCTGCAAAAACATCCCAAGGTGGCCTGGGTGAATTATCCCGACCTGACAGGAGACCGCTACCACGATCTGGCAGCTAAGTATCTGCCCAAGGGCAGTTGCGGTGTGCTTACTTTTGGCCTGAAAGGTGGCAGGGCAGAAGCAGTTACTTTTATGGACAGACTCCGTCTCGTAGCCATAGTCACTCATGTAGCAGATGCCCGAAGCAGTGTCTTGCATCCGGCCAGCCACACCCACCGGCAATTGACAGAAGCCCAACTAAAAGAAGCAGGTATTCCGCATGATTTGATCCGCTTTTCTGTTGGTATAGAACATATTGATGACTTAATTTCGGATGTTGAACAAGCCTTAACCGATTAATACGAATGCCATGAAAAAAATTTTATTGCCGATATTGATTAGTCTTTTTTTGTATTCTTGTGATACCACAGTCTTTGAGCGTGAAACCACCGAATGGACATTTATCAACCTGGAAGCCAAGCCTGCCGACTGGCAGGAATACGTAGACAACGACGGGAAAAACCGATACTATTCCTGCTCATTCAATGTGCCAGAAATCGATTACGATGTCTACGATTACGGTGCCGTTTTGTGTTACGTCGATTTAAACGGAGCTCAGCAAATCATGCCCTATGTAAGGCATTACGAAGATCTGAACGGAGCCAAGTGGACCAGAACAATCGATTATGAGTATTCACAGGGCAAAGTAAACATCTTCGTCACTAATGACGATTTTGTGGAAGATCCGCCCAGCGAAACCATGTATTTTCGTTTGGTGTTGATTTACTGATAAAAAAAGACAATCCTATTTAAAACACAAAGCGGCCGGATTAAGTTTCGGCCGCTTTGTGTTTGAGGAGCTTTTAAGCTTAGCTCTTAATTGAGCTTTAGACGATGGTCATTAATAATCGACGAATCGTTTTTTATTAAGGACGAATTCAGATCAAACTCTTTGGATCCAGATTGTCTTGTTCAATGTGTTTAAAGTATTTGTAGGTGCCGTGCTTGAGTTCGTCGGTGGCATCCTCGTCGCAAACAATGATGCCTTTGGGATGCATTTGCAGGGCGCTGATGGTCCAGATGTGATTGATGGGTTCTTCAATGGCATGGCGAACGGCTCTGGCTTTGTTGTGTCCGCTCACCACTACCACAACTTCGCGGGCCGACATAACGGTTTGTATTCCAACAGTCAGGGCAGTTTTTGGTACCAAACTAAGATCGTTACCGAAGAAACGTGAATTGGCGATTATGGTGTCGGTGGCCAGGGTTTTAATTCTGGTTTTGGATTTCAGCGACGAAAAAGGTTCGTTAAAAGCTAAATGGCCGTCGGGCCCTATGCCGCCCAAAAATAATTCTATACCTCCAAAATCCTGTATGGCTTTTTCGTACTGAGCACATTCGACTTCCAGATCGGGGGCATTCCCGTTGAGGATGTGTACATTCTTTTCGGGAATATCAATGTGACTGAAAAAATTGTTCCACATAAACGAATAATAACTTTCGGGGTGTGATTTGGGTATGCCGATGTATTCGTCCATATTGAAAGTAACAACATTAGCAAACGATACGCAACCCTGTTGATGCAATTCAATCAGTTTCTTATAGGTGCCCAGAGGTGAAGAACCTGTAGGCAGCCCCAAGACAAAAGGTTTAGCGGCAGTGGGTTTAAACTTATTGATTCGTGAAGCAATGTAGTTGGCAGTCCATTCGGACATGTTGGTGTAGTCGGGTTGAATAATTACTCTCATAGAAGTTTAATAATAAGAAGATAGTTTTCTGTGCAAAAATAATTGGATTGGAGAAATAATCCGGTAAGAATTTTAGGAAAATGCAAAGAAAAGAAAAGTTTTCAACAATCGATTATTCTGCTTGTAAAACTTGAATATCCTGTGTATTTTTGTCTGCGTCACATCCGAAAACACCCTATACAGCTCTATGCACGATTTTATACGACGTATCGAACACCTGCTTCCCGAACACGATTGTATCATCGTCCCGGGCCTGGGTGGTTTTGTGCAAAACGAAATAGAGGCGTATTTCGACCACAAAAATCAGTTTTTTTATCCTGCCTCCAAGCAAATAGGTTTCAATGCCCGTCTCCATTTCAACGACGGCTTGCTGGCTCAATCCTATCAACAGGATTACGGTATCAGTTTCGAAGAAGCCATGGACAGGATTAAGGACAGAGTACAAGAACTGCAAGGCTATTTGTCTCAGGGTAAATACCTTACTTTAGGTCAAATTGGCTATATGCATCGCAACGAAGAAGGACGGATTGTTTTTCGGCCTTACACAAACAATCCCTTTGACCCTTCGGCTTATGGCCTGAGGCCTTTGCGTTGCCAGGCTTCGGTGCACAAAGCCCTTCCGGAAAAAGAACACGATTTCGGTCGCTGGCTGGTGGCCGTGGCTGCCTGTCTGTTGTTGATGTTGCTACTGAACCCCGTTCAATATCGTCTGAACGACAGGAACCTGAACCTGCAGGAGGCCTCAGTGATATCTGCCTGCAGCCTTTACAATGAGCCGGCCGCAGAAACGGCAAATGCAGTACCTGCAAATGCAGAAACGGCAAACGTAGCGCCGGCAAACGAATCAACTTCTTCACCGGCAATTACATCAGCCAATGCGCCTGAGTTGGCTTCTGCAAACACAGCAACAGCGACAAACACAGCAACAGCTGCAAACTCTGCTGTATCGACAAACTCAGCCGCCACAGCCTCCGGGCCTACTGCAGAAATTTTGCCTCAAGCCACTCCCAGATACTGCATAGTGGTAGCCAGCTTTACCAACGAAGCCGACGCCCAACGCTGGCTGGATCAGAAACAACTCAAAAAGAAATTTCCGCAGGCCGGACTGGCCAGCAAAGAGGGCAGAACCCGGGTTTATGTGCTGGGCTTTGAGCAGCGAGAGGCCGCATTGAATTACTTGGCCGATTTCAGGGCCAGCGATCAAAAATACGCCAAGTCCTGGGTATTGGTCAATTAACAGGTTTTTGGGCCAATTAATCGTTTTTCGGGTCAATTAACCGTTTTTCGGCCAATAATACTAAGAGTTTAATCTACAAAACGTTTCAGCAAATCCTGATAGGCATCGATGCGGCGGTCGCGCAAGAAAGGCCACCAGCGTCGTACCTCTTCGCTGCGTTTCAGGTTGATATCCGAAAAGAGTAGTTCGTCTTTTTCGCCGGCTCTGGCCAGGATTTCGCCCTGGGGCCCGGCTACAAAGCTGTTGCCCCAGAATAGAATGCCCCGACTTGGATCGGCCGGATCCTGTTCAATACCGGATCTGTTTACAGCGATCACCGGCAGGCCGTTGGCTACGGCATGTCCACGTTGAACAGTGATCCAGGCCTCCAGCTGACGGGCTTTTTCCTGCTCGCTGTCGCGCTGATCCCAGCCGATGGCCGTGGGGTAAATGAGTAAATCGGCTCCCTGCAGGGCCATCAGGCGGGCTGCTTCGGGAAACCATTGATCCCAGCAAACCATAACGCCAAGTTTCCCCAGCGAGGTCTCTATGGGCTTAAATCCCAGATCTCCTGGAGAAAAATAAAACTTTTCGTAATAGCCCGGGTCATCGGGAATGTGCATCTTGCGGTAAGTTCCGGCCAAAGAACCATCCCGGTCAAAGACCACTGCCGTATTGTGATGCAAACCGGCCGCCCTGCGCTCGAACAACGAACAAACCAGCACCAGCCGATGCTGAGCCGCCAACTGAGCGTAAAAATCGGTAGAAGAGCCCGGAATGCTTTCGGCCAGGCCGAACGCTTCGGTCGATTCCTGCTGGCAGAAATACAAACTATTGTGCAATTCCTGCAAAACCACCAGTTCAGCACCCTCTTGTCGGCAAGCGCCGATTTTTTTGGCCAGCATAGCTTTGTTTTGTTCCGGATCGGCCGAAACAGCGGTTTGAATCAGGGCAATCTTAATGTTCTTTTTCATAAGGCCGGGGATTTAAGATTTTTTTCTGTTTTTACGCCACAATTGATAACTGTTTACCAGATTCTGCCACAGCACATAAGAGGCAGGAGCAATGGCCGCAATAGGATTCAGGTAAGTCTGAGCCATCCAGATGGCCAGAATGGTGTTTTTTTGTCCCAGTGACTGACCTCCGCTGACGGTTTCGCCGTAACGACGGCCGATAAAGCGCCCGAACAAAAACTGAAACACACAGATCACCAAAGCAGCCGCTGCCAGCACGGCAGCAATCCTGTAATCCGATTTTTGCTGACTGAGCATAAAATGCACTATGCGTCCACTCACTATCGTCAGAGCAAATATCCACAAATAAAACGAAACAGCGCTCATCTTTTGAATTTTACTGTTGATCCGTGGAGCGAATCTTCGCAAAAGCAAAGCTGTCACAAACGGTAACACCAGCAAAGGGAAGACCTTTTGAAAAATCAGCCAGAACGAAGTCCAGAAATTCAATTCAGCCTGCACGCCCACAAAAGAGAACAGAATGGGAGCCATGATCGCCACCACCATGTTGCAAAACAAGGTATAGCTGGCCATCAGAGCAATGTTGGCGCCCAGCATACCACCCACCACAATGGCTGCCGTAGCCGTGGGAGCCAGTATGCAGATTAAAACTCCCTGGGCCAGCTCTTCCCTGAACAGACTCAACAGCAAATAGGCCAGCAGACTGCCCGCCACCTGATATAAAATCAGCCACAGATGAAAACTCCTGAAGCGCATGTCTTTGAGCTGAATGCGGCAATAGGGGAAAAAGAGCATAAAAAAGATCAAGTAAGGGGTGAGAAAATTTAGCTGATTAAAAAAAGAATGAAAGAGGCCGCCTATCAACATGGCGACCGGCAAGGCATAGGTGTTTATTTGTTGTTTCATAGAGTCAATATCGGGAATCAGGCGGCAAAATTACCAAAAAAAACGACGACAAGAGCAAAACGAAAGACAGAACCCTAAAAGTAAATCCTATAAAAAACATACAGAAAACTCAAAACAGTAAATCCCTAAATAGAACTCCCTAAATAGCCCCAATAGAAATCCCTATATAGAAACTTCTAATAAGAAACCCAAAAAAAAGAATCCCAAAAGTTCCATTAAGACTTTTGGGATTCCCGCAAAATTTAAAACAACGACTGATTAATTCAGCTGTCGTTTGAAAAAGTTAAGCGATGTAAGTGGTAGCCACTGTATCGCCGCCACGGCCGGTCCAGTTGGTGTGGAAAAATTCACCGCGGGGCTTGTCGATGCGTTCGTAGGTGTGCGCTCCGAAATAGTCGCGCTGAGCCTGCAACAGGTTAGCCGGAAGACGTTCGCAGCGATAACCGTCGTAATAGGCCAGAGCAGAACTCAGCGTGGGAGCAGGGATGCCATTCAGAGTCGTTTGGGCTACTACGTTACGCCAGCTGCTTTGGGCTTCTTTCATTTTTTCGGTGAAATAGGGAGCAATCAGGATATTGGCAATATCGTGATCTTTTTCGAAGGCTTCTTTGATTTTGCCCAAAAAGACCGAGCGGATAATACAACCACCTCGCCACATCAGGGCAATACCGCCGTAATTCAGATCCCAGCCGTATTCTGCGGCAGCGGCACGCATCAGGGTATAACCCTGGGCATACGAAACCACCTTGGAAGCAAAGAGCGCTTTGCGCAGATCTTCGATAAAGGCTTTTTTATCGCCCTTGAAGGCCGGTTTGGGGCCATGCAGAATTTTGGAAGCAGCAACGCGTTCGTCTTTTTGTGCAGACAAACAACGGGAGAAAACAGCTTCGCCAATCAAAGTAAGAGGTACGCCCTGGTCGAGGGCAGCAATGCCGGTCCATTTGCCGGTACCTTTTTGACCGGCGGTATCAAGGATGTATTCCACCACCGGCTGATTGTTTTCGTCCTTGTAAGCCAGAATGTCTCGGGTGATTTCGATCAGGTAGCTGTCCAGGTCGCCCTTGTTCCATTCGGCAAAGACTTGGTGCATTTCGTCGGTACTCATACCCAGCATATCTTTCATTATCTGGTAAGCTTCGCAAATAAGCTGCATATCGCCGTATTCGATGCCGTTGTGTACCATTTTTACAAAGTGGCCGGCGCCGTTTTCACCTACCCAGTCGCAGCAGGGTCCGTCTTCGACCTTGGCAGCGATGGCCTGGAAAATAGGTTTAACATGAGGCCAGGCAGCTTTCGATCCTCCGGGCATGATGGAGGGGCCGGTAAGAGCGCCTTCTTCTCCGCCCGAAACACCGGTGCCGATGTACAAAAGGCCTTTACTTTCGAGGTAA
>CAZAUQ010000022.1:29408-35404 GCA_964488495.1 uncultured Bacteroidales bacterium | reverse complement strand
TAAAACTGCACCGGGGTAAAACCCATTACGCTCATTATTTCGAACTGAGTCTTATCGAAGGCTCGGTCTTTAAAAAAGGAGATGTGCTGAAACTGTGGTTAGGCAATGACCTTAATCGCCTGCCTTTGCAAGTCGAATCGCCTATCCGTGTCGGTTCGGTGAAGGCTGTTTTCGAACATGCCCAACACTTACGACATCCACAGGAAGTTTTAAATTAATAATCCGGCCTCTCAGCCAATCAAAGAGCAGACCATTTCCAATCGAAACCCTCTTTTCTGTCCATTACTTCAAAGCCTAATGCCGCAAGTTGTTTGCGTATCCTGTCGGCTTGCTCCCAGTCTTTGTTGGCTTTGGCTTCGAGGCGGAGCTGCAGCAAAAGATCTACGGCTGCCCTGTAGGCCGCCCGCTCTGCTTGTCCGTTTGCGTTGTTCTGTCCCGGATCCGACTGAGGATCCAGGCCTAGTATTTCGTTGACAAAGAGCGCAAAAACTTCACGGAGTTCCATCAGATCGCCGGCTGAAATTGCGGCATTTCCATCAAAGATGCTGTTGATGGTCTTGCCTGCTTCAAAGAGATGAGAGATGACTATGGGCGTATTCAGGTCGTCGTTCATGGCATCGAAGCATTTCTGTCTCAAATCACTGAGGTTTACGGTTGAATTCTCTGCCGATTTCAGTTCCTGCAGTCGTTTACAACTATCCATCAGGCGGCTGTAACCTTTTTCCGAAGCCTGTAAGGCCTCGTTGCTGAAGTCTACCGTGCTGCGGTAATGAGCCTGCAAAATAAAAAAGCGAATGGTCATGGGGGCATAGGCCTGCGTCAGTACAGGATGGCTGCCCGTGAAAAACTCTTCCAGAGTAATGAAATTTCCGAGCGACTTGCCCATTTTCTGGCCATTGATGGTGATCATATTATTGTGCACCCAGTAGCGGACGCTTTCTTTGTTGAGGGCTGCCACCGATTGGGCTATCTCGCATTCGTGGTGAGGAAAAAGCAAATCCATTCCTCCGCCGTGTATATCGAATTCTTCCCCCAGATAGCGGGTACCCATGGCGGTACATTCCATATGCCAGCCGGGAAAACCCTCGCTCCAGGGAGAGGGCCAACGCATGATATGTTCGGGCGAAGCTTTCTTCCACAAAGCAAAGTCCATGGTGTTTTTCTTTTCTTCCTGGCCATCGAGCCGGCGGGTGGTACTGAGCATATCTTCGATGTTGCGTCCCGATAACTTGCCGTAATGATGGTTCCTGTTGTATTTTTCAACATCAAAATAGACCGATCCCTCACTCACATAAGCATAACCGTGATCGAGGATTTTCTGCACCATCTGTATCTGCTCAATGATATGCCCCGATGCATGAGGCTCAATGCTGGGAGGCAAAACCCGCAGCGCATCCATTGCCTTGTGGTAGCGGTTGGAATAATACTGAACTACTTCCATAGGTTCGAGCTCTTCCAGTCTGGCCTTTTTGGCAATTTTATCTTCTCCTTCGTCCGCATCGTTTTCCAGATGGCCGACATCGGTAATGTTGCGAACATAACGCACTTTATAGCCCAGCCGGCTTAAATAGCGGAACAGTATATCGAAAGTTATGGCCGGACGGGCATGCCCCAGATGCGGATCGCCGTATACCGTCGGGCCGCATACGTAAAGCCCCACACGGCCTTCGTGCAAGGGTTTGAAAACTTCTTTCTGCCGGCTTAATGTATTGTAAATAGTCAATTGTTGCATAATATAAATTTGTAGGGCTTCTCCGCAACAAAGCGAATAGCGGGGCCTTCGGAGCAATATCTCCACAATCCCGAACAAGTGGTAATAATCATTCTGTAATCTTTGCCCAGCACAACTTCTTCAAGGGGAACGGCATTCTGAGGTTCAAGCGCTGCATCGACCGGAATAAATTCGTAAAAGACACTGGTATCGAGCATCAGCAACAGGGCGGTTTCGCCGGGCTGGTCCTGTATACCAAAAAAACCTTCGGCACTGCAATACGAAGCCTGGTAATTCAATCCTTCTATGCCCTGCTCCATTTGAGCAGGAACAGGGCAGCCCCTGTGAAAAAATGCCTCAGCCGAGGGACAGATTTCCTGTATACTCTTTTTGCCGAAAAAAGCATAGGCTTTGTCCATAAAGGCCTTAAACAGGGAAGGTGTTCCCTGAAAATTGGATATTTTATCCTGCTGACATTTCTTTAGAATTTCCTCTGTCAGTTGCTCGTTGGCCGACTCTTCGGGCAATTCGTTGGGGAAAGTAAGCAAGCTTAGTATAAAAGGCATATTCTTGCGTAAAACAGCCGAGATATTTCCCAGATTTTCTTCTTTGCTGTCCACTCCCAACCATATTGAAAAGGCAGAGAAAAGACGGCTTTCGGGATGATCCTTCAAATACAGGGCATTGCAATCGTTTATGCCCTGAAAGAAATTCTCGCTGATCATCTGATCGCTGACAGGCAAGCAATGTTTGTTGTTTCCGTTTTTTTGACTGCCGTTTTGAGGAGCTTTTACAAAATGCTTGCAGATGCCCGGCCATAAGATATTTGGTTTGCCGGCGATCATTTTGCGTAAATAGGGTTGAATATCGGAGTTTTGCAGAATGGGGAGTCTTTCCCGAAAATCCTGATAGCTGAAAATGTTCCTGAAGTCGTATTTTTTACCATAAAAACAGCCCTGAGCCTCGTTCAACAAATTGAATAACTGCTCATTCTGAATATCGAAAGACGCATGGGCGTAATCTTTCAATTCTTCCAGTCTGGTTTTGAATGATAACTGGGCAATGTCCGTAAAAAAATCACTCATGACAGCGGGGGCTTGAATATCAGCTTCAAAAGTAATGCATTTTTCCACAGCATTCAAGCCGGGAATAAAATTTCAAAAATAATTTTCTCGAATTATTGTTCCGTTTCGACAGCCATAATGTCGGCATACAAACCCTGGCGACTTTCAACGACTGCAATCGCTTGTTGAGCAGCTTTTTGTTGGGCCTGTTTTTTGGTATATCCTTTGCCGCAAGCCACATAAATGCCGTTTAAATATAGACGCGCTTCGAAATTGAGCAGTGATTCTTCCTCATCAGGCAACTCGATGTGTTCAAAATTCAATTTGACTTTTTTATGCTGGCTCCACTCAATTATTTTAGATTTGAAGTTAATTTCCTGATTAGCAATATTTTCAATATCAATAAAACGTTGTATAATTTTTTTTTCGAGAAAACGTTTACAACTGCGGTAGCCCTTATCCAGGTAAATGGCTCCGATAAGAGCCTCAAGGGTGTTTCCAAAAATAGATTTTCTGGGAGATGAAGTATATTCGGCTTTCAGGACACATTTATCTAATCCCAATTCCAAAGCAATCTTGTTTAATGTTTCCCGTTGTACAATTTTCGAACGAGTGTTGGTGAGAAATCCCTCTCCCTGAGATTCAAAATGGTTGAAAAGCAAATCGGTTACCAGCACATTCAAAACAGCATCTCCAAGAAATTCAAGACGTTCATTGTTGAGCAAAACGCCATTTCTATCTCTGATAGAAGCCGATTTATGTCGTAACGCCAATTCATACAAAGCCAGATTACGAGGATAAAATCCCAGAATCTTTTTTAAAACAGTATAGGATTCCCTGTTTTTCTTATTATAAAAAGCCTTGCTGAAAAAAAAAGGAAAAGTTAAATGCCCTTGTTCCACTTCTTGAAAATAATGCTGGCGTTATGTCCTCCGAATCCGAAAGTATTGGATAAAGCGGCACGAACTTCGCGTTTACAGGCTTTTCCAAAAGTAAAATTCATACCGTAATCGATTTCGGGATCTTCGTCTCCCTCGGTAAAATTGATGGTGGGAGGAATGATGTTTTCATGTACAGCCTTGACGCAGGCAACAGATTCTATCGCTCCGGCTGCACCCAGCAGGTGTCCGGTCATTGATTTGGTGGAACTGATGTTCATTTTATAGGCATGTTCACCAAATATTTTTTTGATAGCCTTTACTTCGGCAATATCTCCCAAAGGAGTAGATGTACCGTGTACATTGATGTAATCAATATCTTCGGGCTGCATCTGAGCATCCTCCAGCGCATTGGCCATTACTTTGGTGGCGCCAAGACCGTCGGGATGAGGAGCTGTAATGTGGTAGGCATCGGCCGATAATCCGCAACCGCCTACCTCGGCATAAATAGGAGCCTTACGAGCCAGTGCGTGTTCCAGTTCTTCGAAGATCAGACATGCTCCCCCCTCGCCCAGTACAAAACCGTCGCGGCTTTTGCTGAATGGCCGGCTGGCGGTGGCGTATTCATCGTTGCGGGTAGAAATGGCGTGCATGGCGTTGAATCCGCCTATTCCACAAGGGGTAATGGCCGCTTCGGAACCTCCGCAGACAATAATATTTGCTTTACCCAGACGTATATAATTAAAGGCGTCGAAAAAAGCATTATTCGAAGAGGCGCAAGCCGATACGGTACAATAGTTCGGACCCCTGAATCCATACATTATCGAAATATGACCTGCCGATAAATCTGCAATCATACGGGGAACAAAAAACGGACTGAATCTGGGCATCCCGTCTCCGGTGGCAAAAGCGGTTACTTCATTCTCAAAACTTTGAATTCCTCCGATACCTGCACCCCAAATAACGCCTATTCTGTCCAAATCTTCTTGCTCAGGAATCAAACAAGCATCGGAAATGGCTTCTTTGGCCGCTATTATGGCATATTGTGCAAAAAGGTCGTATTTGCGTACTTCCTTGCGGTCGAAATAGTCTTCTGAATTGTAATTTTTTACCTCGCAGGCAAATTTTGTTTTGAAATGTGTAGTATCAAAACGTGAAATAGGCCCGGAACCACTTACTCCATTGAGTAATCCCGTCCAGTATTCTGATACGGAATTACCCAAAGGGGTAATAGCTCCAAGGCCTGTTACGACAACTCTTTTTAATTCCATTTATTTAGGAATTGTTCATGAAGTTCCGTTTTCGGTATTCCTCTTACGTACCGGGAACCCCTGTAAGGAATTATTTTTTCAGAGTTTTTTCTACGTAATCGATTGCGTCACTGACTGTTGTAATCTTCTCAGCTTCTTCATCCGGAATACTAATGCCGAATTCTGATTCGAAACTCATAATCAGCTCCACGGTGTCGAGAGAGTCAGCACCAAGATCATTGGTAAAGCTTGCAGCAGGAGTAACTTGCGAAAGCTCGATGCCCAATTTTTCCGCAATAATCGATTTAACTTTATCTGCAGTTTCAGACATAACAGTTAATTTTTTAGTGAATAAATAAGTTTGTCTCAAAAAAATTGAGACGACAAAGGAATGAAATATTTCAAACAAACACTAATTTTGTGCTGTAAATATTCTAAAAACTCTTTTAACTTATTAATGATTTATTGAATACCAGCCAATTATGAAATCACCCAAAAAGCATCGTCTGGCCATTTTTGCCTCCGGTTCCGGCTCCAACGCCGAAAATATTACCCGTTATTTTGCCGGAAGAGCGGATGTGGAAGTCGTTTTATTCCTGTCCAACAAAAAAAATGCCTACGTGCTCGAGAGAGGGAAAAAGCTCAATATTGCCTCTTATTACTTTGAAAAATCTGACATGGAAGAGGGAGGCATCTTACAACTATTGCAGGAAAATCAAGTAAGTTTTATTGTTCTGGCCGGTTATCTTCAAAAAATTCCCTCGGACATCATCAAGGCTTATCCCGACAAAATAGTAAACATTCATCCCGCCCTCCTGCCCAAATTCGGAGGCAAAGGCATGTATGGTGAACGGGTGCACGAAGCTGTCATACAGGCAGGCGAAAAGGAATCGGGCATTACCATCCACTATGTAAATGAACACTACGACCAGGGTAACATTATTTTTCAGGCCAGCTGTCCGGTATTGGTTTCTGATACACCTGCAGATCTAGCACAGCGGGTGCACGAACTGGAATACCTGCATTATCCCAGGCTTATAGATAAACTGCTGAAGGGATAATTTTCATGCTGCGCAAATAAGGGATAATTTTC
>CAZAUQ010000022.1:17135-29308 GCA_964488495.1 uncultured Bacteroidales bacterium | reverse complement strand
TAGATAAACTGCTGAAGGGATAATTTTCATGCTGCGCAAATAAGGGATAATTTTCGCGCTGCGCAAATAAGGATTTAATCAAAAAATCCTCCGGATTGCTTAGTTCCGGAGGATTTATTTGTCTGACAATAGTGTTTTAGACTTTGTCTGACCGATGGTATTTCACTTAAATGTATTATTAATTACAAAGCCATCATAGTCGTTGGCATAGCCCATATAAGGATAAAATGAGCCTCTGTTATGTTTCATTTCCTGCCATTTGCCTTTTTTCCCTTGTACATATAGGACACAATTTTCGGGCAAATTCAAATGCAGGCTCATTTGCTCAAATGTCCAGGGTTTATCTTTGTCAAAATACAAAGGACTGACTTTAATCCTGTTCCCTTCCAGTTTAACAAAGTCAATGGCATCTTCCCCCTTCATTTTTGCAATAAAGTTGTTTTTGGCCCTCAGACTCACCTGTTTGGTCATTTCAGGCGTATCACTACTGCTGAGGTGGATCAGGGGGAAAACATAGAGAAATTTTTTGTCGGAACTGCTTTTGTTGCAATAAACAAAGAATTCGTCTTCGCAGGCACAGATAAATTGTTCAGGCGAAGAAAAATCGGCCGCCATCTCCAGATATAATGTATCCGAGGGCAGATTCAGGGATTCGGTATGCTGATGTTTGCCCTCACCCCAAAAAGCACGGCTGGCAAGTAAACCACTAAATGCGAGTACAAAAAGTGATAATATCCAAATGATGAGAAAGATTACTCCCAGGTTTAATTTACGCACTCGTAATTTAAACAGCAGCACTATTCCTTCGTATAAGAATAGGAGTAATGGCACAAAAACCGCAATCAGTGTCAATATCTTGAACCAGAGCAAGCCCGGATGCAAAGGCAATAATTCCAGATAGCCAAACCAATCTGCAGGTATATCCCAGAAATACAATATCATGGGCAAGACCAACAAGCCGGTGGCTCCAATCAGAATTAAAACAATACTTACAAAAACACGGATGAAACTTACTAAAAAACTGCCAAGGCTTGAATTCTTGTTCTCACGGTAATTGCTGTCGGGTTGCGTTCCTAAATCATGAACAACCCTGCGGGCCGAACTGCGTCCACCCCTCATCGCTCTTTTTTCCTGAGGGGTTCGGGCCAAAGGCACCACAATCCACATAATGAAGTACATAATGAGGAGAAAAGTAGTAATGCCTCCCATCCCAAACAAGCGAAAATGGATATGATCGTCAATATTAAAGCGGAAACTAAACAATCCGATCACAACAAAAATCACATACAAGAGCCGTAAGCCCACCGGATCTATGCCAAAATATTCGCCCATTCCGCTGAACACTCCGCCCAAGACCTTGCGCTCAGCACTGCGATACAAGCGTTTTGAACTCCGGCCGAAATTACCGCTTTCTCCTGCGTTAGCGCCTGCCGAGGCAGCCTGTTCTCCGAAATCAGGTAAATTCAGCGATTCTATGGCTTGTTGTATTTGTTTCTCGTCCACTACCTGATCGATAGATTTAATGCAGTCCGACAAGTATTCCCCGATACGGCCTTCGATGTCCTTAACACGCTGATCCGCATCAGTTTCTTTTTCATAATAGGCCTTCAGCTGGTCCAAAAAATTTTCCAGCAAAGCATAAGCCTCCTCGTTCAAGGTAAAGGCCCAGCGGCCAATGCTCACTTTAATTACATTTTTCATTGATTTGGGGTATTACGAATGATTTCTATACTATCTATAATTTCCTTCCACGTTACATCAAGTTCCGAGAGCATTTCCCTTCCCTTGTCTGTGATGCTGTAGTACTTACGGGGAGGACCCTGAGGCGATTCCTCCCAGCGATAATTGAGCAAACCCTGGTTCTTTTGTCTGGTAAGCAGAGGATACAAGGTCCCCTCCACTACAATCATCTGGGCATCTTTAAGAATTTTGATCAGGGAAGAAGCGTATTCATCCCCCTTGGACAAGATGGATAAAATACTGTACTCCAGGATCCCCTTTCTCATCTGAGCCTTTACATTGTCTGTATTTATTTCCTGGTTCATTTCTCTGATTGTTTAGCTGAATAACGCAATAAATTTTCGGCTGTTACCGGAAGTCCCTGCATTTGCAGTTTTTGAGCAGGTGTCCTGGCGTCTTGCACACAAATCCACAAAATAATGTACACCCAAAACGTCAAGAATCCCAAAAGTAAGCCAAGCAAAAACAGAATTCTCAATAACGTGGCATCTACTCTCATATAGGCACCCAGTCCTCCACATACTCCGCCAATCTTACGATCGTCCGGATTACGGAAAAGCCTGCGTGAAGCTCCTCTTTTGTTCGAAGTATAGGGCACATGATATTCGGTAAAATCATTGCTGCCGTCGGGCATACCCATGCGTGCCACTACTTGTCGTATCAGACCTTCGCCCACAACCTGGTTGGGAGAACTGATTTCTTCCCGAAGAATTTCTGCAATACGGGCTTCGATGTCATCCATGATTTCGGAGACATCTTCGGCTTCTCCCAGCTTGGTCTTAAATTGTTCGATGTAATCTTTTAAAATACGGCAGGCATCTTCTTCCATTTGAAAAGAATAGCCTCCAATCCCTTTAGAAACAACTTTTTTCATGTGTTTTATTATTTGATTCGGGAACAAATATAATGTAGTATATAGTACTATGCAATACATAGTACTAAGATTTAAGATTATTTCACATTATTAGGGCCGGACAAAATCAAAAAAGCCCCCGGTTCCTAATTGGACCGGAGGCTTTGTGGTTGTCTCACGAAGATTCGAACTTCGACAGGCAGAACCAAAATCTGCAGTGCTACCATTACACCATGAGACAATCCTGCTTAGCTTTCTGAAAAAGCGCTGCAAAGATAGGTATTTTTTATGTTACCAGCCAAGTGTTTTTATTAATTTTCGGAAGCCGCAGTAATTAAAAAATAATTTTTTTTGCCTTTCTGTATCAACAGATAGCGTCCGTGCAAAAGGAAAGATGCATCCAAAAGCTGATCAAACTGCAGACACCTTTCTTTGTTAATGGACAAGCCGCCATTTTGCACCATC
The DNA here is from genome assembly GCA_964488495.1 of uncultured Bacteroidales bacterium. Taxonomy (GTDB): domain Bacteria; phylum Bacteroidota; class Bacteroidia; order Bacteroidales; family UBA1402; genus UBA1402. The sequence continues at coordinate 26,250 of CAZAUQ010000022.1, read as the reverse complement.
TTGCGCATTTCGGCTTTTGATGGGAAAACGGCTGAATGTTCAGCCAGCAAATCAACGGCTTTTACGCCTTGTTTAAATAAATCAGGATTTACCCGAAAACCGGGAATTCCTTCGAAGACATCTAAAAAGGTTTTTTCGTCCAGCCGAAGTAATTGTTCGGCCGATGAGGAACCAAAAAGTATGGATGCCGCTTCAATGGCTGCCTCATATTCTTCTCTGGAATGAACCATACAGGTGACTTCTTCGGCCAGTCTCTTTTGCAACAATCTCAAATGCGGAGCCTTATTATGTTCCTCACTGAGGTTTTCGATTTCTTCCCGGCTGAGGAAGGTAAAGATTTTAATGTACTTCTCGGCATCGGCATCGCTCACATTCAACCAGAATTGCACAAATTTATAAGGTGAAGTATAACGCGGATCGAGCCAGACATTGCCCGATTCGGTCTTGCCGAATTTGCCGCCGTCGGCCTTGGTAATCAAAGGACAGGTCAGGGCAAAAGCTTCTCCTCCGTTTTTGCGGCGTATTAATTCTGTTCCTGTGGTAATATTTCCCCACTGGTCGGAACCTCCCATTTGTAACTTACAATTTTTGTGCTCGTTGAGGTAAAGAAAATCATAGCCCTGCAAGAGCTGATAAGAAAATTCCGTAAAAGACATGCCCACATTAGAGTCGGCGCTCAGTCTTTTTTTGACGGAATCTTTGGCCATCATATAATTTACGGTAAGGTGTTTGCCAATATCCCGGATAAAATTCAAAAAACTGTAGTCTTTCATCCAGTCGTAATTGTTTACCAATTCCGCCGCATTGGGAGCGGTGCTTTCAAAATCGAGGAATTTGGATAACTGACGGCCAATTCCTTTCTGATTGCGCCTCAACGTTTCTTCGTCCAGCAAATTGCGCTCTCCCGATTTGAGCGAAGGGTCGCCGATCATACCTGTTGCACCGCCTATAAGAGCAATAGGTTTGTGCCCTGCCCTCTGCAAGTGCCTGAGCATCATTACACCGACCAAATGACCTATGTGCAGTGAATCTGCAGTGGGATCGATACCCACATAAGCGGTAGTCATTTCTTTTTTAAGTTGTTCCTCGGTTCCGGGCATCATATCGTGTATCATGCCCCTCCAGCTTAATTCTTCAATGAAGTTCATTGTTGATCTAAAAGTAAAGTTGATAATTACAGGGCACAAAAATACGTTTATTTTATGGGAAATTTGAATCAATCTTTTAAAGTAACTTGTTTTAATTGATTCTTCATTTTATATTTGTATTGCTTTAGCAAGAAAACGACATTTTTTACAATTGGATTCATTAAACATTATCGCATATATCATCCACATTTAAAACTAAAACAATGAAAACGCTCAGAAACTCGGCATTGATTTTTACTACAAAACCATCTGCCATTGCCCCTCAGATCCAGGAATTTCTTGAAGATCGCAAAGCTTATTTTGAAACGACAAACAACGTTCAGAAAGCTCTGGATTTTATCAACGCAGACTCTCCCTGTCTGGTAATCTTTGACACACCAACTGACGATTCCAAAGCTTTGGATCTGTGCAAAAAGATTAAGAAACTCAAAGACGATACCCGCTTCAACGTGTATTTTCTTATTGACAACAACACCAATCTGGAAGAACAACTCAATTGGTTCAAGAACGGAGTTGATGAATTCGGAACCAGAGACACCAACAGCATTCTGATTTGCCAGCGTATCAGAAATATCCTGGCTAAATACGAAGAAAGCCTCATCGATGTCATACCTCAAAAAGGCATTATCATTGACAGCGATCGCTATCTGGTATACAAAAACGGCAAAGAAATCTTCCTTCCGCGCAAGGAATTCGAATTGCTACATCTCTTGAATTCAAGACCAACCAAAGTGTTTACCCGCGAAGAAATCTTCAGACATGTCTGGGGCAATCGTTCCATCGTTGGTGACAGAACCATTGATGTACACATTCGTAAGATTCGCGAAAAAATTGGCGACAACCACATTGTTACCGTAAAAGGCGTAGGTTATAAGTTTATTGGTTAAACAGGTTGTTTACATTTTTTTCCACCTGAATTTCAAGAGCCGCAACAGAGCATGAAAAAGCCTGTGCGGCTCTTTTGTATATTTCTCCTATGTCTGTTCCCGAGGCATCGGACTCAAAGAACAATCGCTCCGGCGGACAGGCCTGCAAAGCTGATTCGTTGAACTGAGAGCCGAAAGAGAGATAAAAATCGTGTTGAAGCCATTGCAAAGCCTGCGTTTTTTTCCCTCTGAATCCATGAATGATCCAGGCCGGAACTTCGGAATGATCTTTTTTGCATGCCAGAATCCTGTCCATACTGCCCACCTGATGAATAAGTACCGGCTTTTTTAACGCCCCGGCCATTTCCAATTGCAGGTTGAAAACCCGTAATTGCTGTTCAAAAGGCACCGTGCATATTTTGTCCAGGCCTATTTCTCCGATCAGGCTGATGGCCGGATGTGCAAAAATCGCTTTTAATTTCTCGGTATCAGGTATAGTATGTGCTTTCCAGGGGTGAACTCCTGTACTCAGGCTAAAATGGGGAGGTAAATTCAAGTCGGGAATAAAATCTTCCGATTCAATATTAAGAAAAAACCAGGTGGAGTTTTCCCTGCGGCATTGAAGAGGATCAAATTGCTCCTGCTCAATGAACTTAAGATAGTGTTCTTTTTTGTGGGTATGAATATCAATAAACATAAGTCTTCGATTTCAAGGCTCAGGGCACCGGATCGTATCCATGCCCTCCCCATGGATGACAGCGCAATATCCTTTTTATGGCCAGCCAGGTTCCTTTGACGGGACCGTGTTTCTGCACAGCCTGTACGGCATATTCCGAACAAGTAGGGGTGTAGCGGCAGGAGGAAGGAATCAGGGGAGAAATAAACAGCCTGTAAAACCGAACCGGCAACAACACCAAAAAAATAGCCAGTTTTTTCATAGTAGTTTTTTTCTCAACAGCAGGAGGGCTTCCTGCATTTTTAATTCCAGGTCTTTAAATTCAGGCACCTGATCAGACATCCAAATGAATGCCAGCAGCAGTTGCCCGTCTTTTTCCTGTACTTCACTGAGCAGGTCCTTTTTCGAAAGTCGATACGTTTCTTTGATAAGACGTCTTGTCCTGTTTCGCTGTACCGCTTTGCGTATCTTTTTTTTGGGTACGCTCACCATTAGCTGCACGGCAGCTTCTTCTGCAGGGGGTACCATCAACCAGCAAACTCTCAGAGGGTAGACAAAGAACGATTTTCCCTGCTCAAAGAGTTTGTTGATACGTAATTCCCCACACAAACGTTCTGGTTTACCAAAGGATAATAGGTTTGTATCCATAAAAAAAAGACACCTTATTTCTGCAAAAATAGCGAAATAAAGTGTCTTTGAATTAATTCAAAAGAATATTACTTTTTAATACTGTTGCCGTTTTTGTTATTGCCATTGTCTTTTAAATACTGCTCCAGGGCAGCCGTAATTGAGGGAGCGGCCGGCGTGGGAGCTTCCAGGTCAAGCCTCAGACCGGCTTCACGGACAGCTCTGGCCGTAGTCGGTCCTAAGCAGGCAATGCGAATATCACCCTGAACAAAATTCGGGAAATTCTTCAACATGGCAACAATTCCCGAAGGACTGAAGAAAATCAACATATCGTAGTCAAATGTTTCTCCTTCCTGAAAATCATTACTGACTGTACGATACATTATCGCTTTGGTGTATTTAATGCTGATTTCGTCCAGTTTGGTAATTAAATCGTCTTTGTGAACGTAAGATACTGATACCAGGAAGTTGTTTTCGCTGCTGTGCTTTTGAATAAGCGCAACCAAGTCTTCAACCTTACCGCTTTCGGGATAAAAAATCTTGCGTTTCCGGTACTGAATGTACTTTTGCAGATAGAGAGCAATTTGTTCTCCCATACAGAAATACTTCAGGTCTTCCGAAACTGAAACTCTCAGTTCTTCACACAAACGAAAAAAATGATCAATGGCAGTTCTGGCGGTAAAAACCACAGCAGAATAATCCTGAATTGCAATTTTCTGTTGCCTGAACTCCTTAGCACTTATGCCTTCCACTTTGATAAAAGGCCTAAACACACACTTTACTCCATATTTTTTCTCAATATCGAAGTAAGGGGATTTCTCGGTGGCCGGTTGCGGCTGAGAAACAAGGATCTTTTTGATTTTCAACGCGATAATCGTTTAAATTACACAATATCTCGTATCCATATAATGCCTTTGTAAAAGACACAAGCGGGCAAAATTTCGAGTGCGCAAAGGTATATAATAAAATGAAACCACGAAAGTCTTTGGGTGGAAAAATAATGAAGGGTCTTCGTAACCAATATTAATTTATCTGAAATCCAGAGTATTAGAGAAATTCTCAACAAATTTTCAAAATCCATATAAACTATTTCATTGATAAATATGAGAACGGCAAACAACATGGAAAGCAAAATAAACAAAAGCAAATAATCGTTTTGCCATTGCCTGGCTGTAGTCGCATCAAATTGTAAAAAAGTAAAAATCCAATACAACAAAGACTTTGCCAATATAAACACACCCAAAAAAAGCAAAGCATACCACAAACTACCGGCATCCAGATTGTTCAAGCTTGCCTGTTGACCAGATTGAAACATCAGAGACAACAACAAAAGACAAATCAGGAAGCCAAAAAAAGAAAGCAATCTTTGATAACGCAACAATCTAACGTCAGAATCTACAAAAATGCTGGATCGTTCGCGGTACACAAAAATATCTTTTAACGAATGAAGAAACAGAGTGCTTCTTGGTCCGAATACATAGGAAAAAACAAAAAGGCCCAATATCAAAATGATAAAGGGCTTTAAGCCGGACAGCGGGCCTTCTTGTCTTGGCAGGCCTTCGTGCAATGGCCTTTGTATTGTCAGCGAATAATTGGCAACATCAGCTGTAAGGCTGTCCGGAGCTTCCGGATAGTCAAACGACTCGGAACGAACGTAATCCTGGACAGCCATGGCTGCTTAATCTTTAATTTTGGCACTCAAAAATTCTCTGTTCAGACGGGCAATATTGGTTATGGAAATATTTTTGGGACATTCAGCTTCGCAGGCACCAGTATTGGTACAATTACCAAATCCCAGTTCGTCCATTTTTTTAACCATTGCTTTAGCGCGGCGTGCAGCCTCCGCTTTACCCTGAGGCAACAAAGCCAGCTGGCTGACTTTGGCAGAAACAAACAGCATAGCCGAGCCGTTTTTGCAGGCAGCCACACAAGCTCCGCATCCAATGCAGGCAGCGGCATCCATCGACATATCGGCAACAGGCTTGGGAATGGGTATGGCGTTGGCATCGGGAACTCCGCCGGTATTAACCGAAACGTAGCCACCGGCCTGGATAATTTTGTCGAAAGCAGAACGATCCACCATCAGGTCGCGGATTACCGGGAAACCATGAGAACGCCAGGGTTCAACGGTAATGGTTTCGCCGTCTTTGAATTTGCGCATGTGAAGCTGGCAGGTGGTGATGTCTTCGTCCGGCCCGTGAGGATGGCCGTTGATGTACAAGGAACACATTCCACAAATACCTTCGCGGCAATCGTGATCGAAAACAACCGGTTCTTTGCCTTCTGCAATCAATTGTTCATTGAGTTGATCCAACATTTCCAGAAAAGAACTGTCGGTGGAGACTCCGTCCAGCTTATAGCTTTCAAAAGCACCCTTGGCTTTAGGGCCTCTTTGACGCCAAATCTTCAGGCTAATATTTATTGTCTTTTCCATATTATTTGTAATTGCGTTGTTGTACTTGTATGAACTCATAGTTCAACTCTTCCTTCATCATTTCGGGTTCTTCATCTTCGCCCTGGTATTTCCAGCAGGCTACATAGTTGAACTTGTCGTCCTGACGCAAGGCCTCTCCCTCTGGGGTTTGGTATTCTTCGCGGAAATGGCCGCCGCAGGATTCTTCACGATGAAGGGCATCGCGGGCTATCAGTTCACCTATCTCGATAAAATCGGCCAGACGCAGGGCTTTTTCAAGTTCGGTATTCAAATCAATACCTTCGCCGGGGATAAAGACATTGCTCCAGAATTCCTTTTTGATCTGTTTAATGTCGTTGATGGCTTTGAGTAAACCTTCTTTGTTGCGGCCCATGCCCACAAAATCCCACATGATATGGCCCAATTGCTTGTGCAGAGAATCTACAGAACGTTTGCCCTTAATCGACATAAGCCGCTCGACACGTACCGAAATAGCACGTTCTGCTTCCAGGAATTCAGGCAGGTCGGTCGAAATGCGCGGTGTGCGGATCTCGTCGGCCAGGTAGTTTTGTATGGTATAGGGCAATACAAAATAACCGTCAGCCAAACCTTGCATCAAAGCCGAAGCTCCTAGACGGTTTGCTCCATGATCGGAGAAATTGGCTTCGCCTATGCAAAACAGTCCGGGAATGGAAGTTTGCAATTCATAATCAACCCAGACACCTCCCATGGTATAGTGGATGGCCGGATATATCATCATGGGCGTTTCGTAAGGATTATCATCTACTATTTTTTCGTACATCTGGAAAAGGTTACCGTAACGGGCTTCTACCACCTCTTTTCCCAAACGCTCTATGGCATCCTTGAAGTCAAGGTATACTGCCAGGCCGCTTCCTACACCGTAACCGGCATCGCAACGTTCTTTGGCTGCTCTCGAAGCCACGTCTCTGGGCACCAGGTTGCCAAAAGCCGGATACCTGCGTTCCAAATAATAATCTCTGTCTTCTTCGGCTATTTCGGTTGGTTTTAATTTGCCTGCGCGTATAGCCTGAGCATCTTCTTTCTTTTTGGGCACCCAGATTCGGCCGTCGTTACGCAAGGATTCGGACATCAGGGTAAGTTTGGACTGCGATTCTCCGTGTACGGGAATACAGGTCGGGTGAATCTGTGCGTAGCAGGGATTGGCAAAATAGGCGCCTTTTTTGTACACTTGCCAGGCGGCGGAACCATTGGATCCCATAGCATTGGTCGAAAGGAAAAAAGTATTGCCGTAGCCTCCGGTGCCAATCACCACGGCATGAGCAGAATAGCGCTCAATTTTGCCGGTAATCAGGTTGCGTACAATGATACCTCTGGCTTTGCCGTTTACAACGACCAAATCAAGCATTTCACGCCGGGTATATAGCTTTACACTGCCTTTGTGCACCTGACGGCTCAGGGCTGAATAAGCTCCAAGCAAAAGTTGCTGACCCGTTTGACCCCTGGCATAAAAAGTACGGGAAACCTGAGCACCGCCAAAGGAACGGTTGTCGAGTAAACCACCGTATTCCCGGGCAAAAGGAACCCCCTGGGCTACACATTGGTCAATGATATTGTTGGAAACCTCGGCCAGGCGGTACACGTTAGCTTCGCGGGCACGATAGTCCCCTCCTTTTATGGTATCGTAAAACAAACGGTAAACAGAGTCTCCGTCGTTTTGATAATTCTTGGCGGCATTGATACCTCCCTGTGCGGCAATGGAGTGTGCCCGGCGGGGAGAATCCTGAATACAGAAATTCAGCACATTGAAGCCCAGCTCACCCAGTGACGCAGCAGCTGAAGCTCCTGCCAGACCGGTGCCCACCACAATTACATCCAGACGGCGTTTGTTGGAAGGATTCACCAGTTTCTGATGAGCCTTGTAATTGGACCATTTTTCACTCAAGGCACCTTCTGGTACCTTTGCGACGATTGTCTTACTGTTTTTATCGGTACTCATAGCCTTTTAAAGTATAAGATTTACAATCAGATAATAAATGGGAATCAGCATAAAGAGGCCTGCCACTATGGTCGATACAATGTTCGAAATAACCTTGATACGCGGCAACCAGGTATTGTTGCTCAAGCCTATGCTTTGCAGCGCACTCCACACACCATGCGTCAAATGAAACCACAAAGCAACCAGCCATACCATATAGATCAGGCAGTAGACCGGGCTTTGGAACAAAGCCTGTACCAATGCTGCTCCGGCAATACTGACTTCTTCTCCGTTTATTTTGCCTATCAGCTCTGTAAGCTGCATTTTATACCAAAAGTTGTATAAATGCAAACCCAGAAAACCCAGGATAATTAAGCCCAGCACCAACATATTTTGCGAAGCCCATTCAACACCCTTAGGGCGTTTATTGACTGCGTAGGCATTTTTGCCGCGGGCAATTTTGTTTTGAAGGCTAAGCCAGAAAGCATACAGAATATGCACCACCATCAGGAAAGCCAGGCCCATGGTTGCAATCAGGGCATACCAGTTTGCTCCCAAAAAATGACAAATGGCATCATACACCTCGGGTGAAATGATGACAAAAATATTCATAATGCTGTGGAAGGTGAGGAAGAGCACCATAGCGGCTCCTGTAATGCTCATAATGAGCTTTCTTCCGATCGATGAATTGATAATAAAAACACCCATATCCGATATAAATTAGCGAGTTTTAAACTCTTTGATTAAGAAGCGGCAAAAGTACATCGTTTTTGAGAAACGGGCAAACAATTAAAGAAATATTTCCGGAATATCAAAAACAATCATCGAGTAAAAAATTTACGTACTTTTGCCGGAGAAATATACAACAATTATGAATACCAATCAATCCAAAAGGCTCAAAGAAACCATTTGCCAATTGTCTCAATATGAATCGTTCAAAGAACTAAGGCATGAGCAGGCTTATTCCGACACACTGCCCTCGACCGATAAACTGGAAGAAATTATACAGATTTGCCGCAGCATTCTTTTTCCCGGTTATTTTGGAAACGCCTCCGTCAACAAACAAAACCTTACCTATCATATAGGCCTGAACACCGAAAAACTACTGGTGCTGCTCAGTGGCCAGATTGCCGCCGGGTTGTGCTTTTCACCCAAAGATACATGCCTGAATGCCACTGATCTAAAAAAAGCTGCCGATACTATTGCCGAAGAGTTTATTTTCAATTTGCCCGAGCTGCGTAAAATCCTTTACACCGACATCATGGCTACCTATTATGGCGATCCTGCAGCCGAAAGCATCGATGAGGTCATTTATTGCTATCCTGGTATCAGGGCGATCAGTAATTACCGCATCGCCCATCTTTTAATGAACCTCGAAGTGCCCATCATTCCCAGAATAATTACCGAAATGGCCCATTCCGAAACCGG
>CAZAUQ010000022.1:14926-17035 GCA_964488495.1 uncultured Bacteroidales bacterium | reverse complement strand
AACATCTGGGTAACCGAAGATGTTGCTCCCGGCGCCCGGGTAGTCCAGTCCAGACGCATCTCTGAATAAACGCCCATGCAGGAACAAACTTTTGAAATGCTGGCCAAAACTCTCCAAGGCCTGGAAGAGGTGCTGGCTGAAGAAATAATTCAACTGGGTGGAAACAAGGTGGAATTAGGGAAGCGCTCCGTATTTTTCGAAGGAGACCAAAGCCTTATGTACAAGGCCAATCTTCGTCTGAGAACCGCCCTTCGCGTACTTAAACCCATAGCCCGTTTCGACGCCGTACATCCCGATCAGATCTACAAAGCGGTCAAAGCTGTTGCCTGGGAGAATTATATGGATGCCGACCAGACTTTTATGGTAGAAACCGTAGTTTACTCCGACACCTTCAGGCATTCCAATTTTGTTTCATACAGAGTAAAAGACGCCATTGCAGACCACTTCAGAGAAAACGGCGGCAAACGCCCCTCGGTTCAACTGGTCAATCCCGATCTCTACATCCACCTGCACATCGCCCAAAAACACTGCACCCTCTTGCTCGACAGTTCAGGAGAATCCCTGCACAAAAGAGGCTGGCGGGTAAGGCAAACTGAAGCACCTCTCAACGAGGTTTTGGCAGCCGGGATGTTGCTGTTGTCGGGCTGGAAAGGGCAATGCCCGTTTATAGATCCCATGTGCGGGTCGGGCACCTTGCTCATCGAGGCAGCCCTGATTGCGCTGAATATCCCTCCGGGCATCTATCGTCAGCATTTTGCCTTCGAAAAATGGAAAGATTTTGACCCGGAACTTTTCCAATCCCTCTACGAAGAAGAAAACCAAAAAGAATTCCGTTTTCGCATTCAGGGCAGCGATATTTCGGCACAGGCTGTTGAAATTGCAGCCGAAAACATAAAAAATGCCGGTTTAAGCAAGTATATTGACCTCAAAGTTCAAAGCGTACAACAACTGACGCAGGCTCCTCCCGAGGGCCTGCTGGTATGCAATCCGCCTTACGGAGAGCGACTTAGCGACAACAAATTAAGTGAATTGTACCAAAGCCTGGGGGAAAGGCTAAAACACGTCTTTACCGGCTACACGGCCTGGATACTGAGCTCCCGCAAAGATCTGCTTAACAATCTGGGACTTAAGTATTCAGCACGCCACTTTTTGATAAATGGAGCGCTGGACTGTGAATATCGCCGTTACGATATTTTCAGCGGAAAGAAAAAAGATCAATCCACCAAATAGAGCAAAGCCATGGCAAAAAAGAACCACTTTTACGTTGTCTGGCAGGGTCGCAAACCGGGCATTTACTCAAGCTGGGAAGCCTGCAAAGCCGAAGTACAGGGATTTGATTCAGCGCGTTATATGGGCTTCGAAACCCAAAAAGAAGCAGAACAGGCTTTTAAAGAAGGTTGGAAAAAACATTATGCCCTCAAAAACAAAACCTGCAGCCCTGCAGCCAAAACCCGCCCCTTGGGAGAAGCTCTCACCGTCGATGCCGCCTGCAGCAGGAATCCCGGCAAAATGGAATATCGGGGAGTCTTGCTCCATAACGGCAAAGAAGTCTTTCGCGAAGGCCCTTTTGAAGAAGGCACCAACAACATCGGGGAATTTCTGGCCATAGTGCACGCGCTGGCTCTGCTGGAAAAACGCAACATCCGCCTGCCCATCTATTCAGACAGCGCCAACGCCCTGCTTTGGATTAAAAAGAAAAAATGCGGCACCAAACTCAAAGCAAGCCCTCAAAACGCAGAACTGTTTCGATTGATCGGACGGGCTGAACAATGGCTGCTCAGCCATAGCTGGGATATTCCTATTTACAAATGGGACACCAACGCCTGGGGCGAGATTCCGGCAGACTTTGGCAGAAAATAAGAGCTCTTACTTACCCAGTACCGACATCGATTTTTCGATCGGCAGGATATTTCCGGGATTGAATCGCAACACCAACTGTTGCTGATGATTCAAACCTCCCTGTCTGGTGTAGTGAAAATTGAACGACAAATAGCAACTGGCCCTTTTGGTCGAAATCAGGTAAATAAAAGCATCCGTCCTGTTGTAAAATCCTGCCTGATAAAAAGGATCTCCCTGATTGAGCAGATTGCCTTTGACAGGATAGAGGGG
>CAZAUQ010000022.1:1287-14826 GCA_964488495.1 uncultured Bacteroidales bacterium | reverse complement strand
CCCTTGTTGGTAACGGGCCTGCATAATCAGCCTGAAGGCTTCGTAACGTTCCAGACTCTGGGCACTGCGCCAATCGCACAAAAATTCCACATAGCCCCGCGGAGCCACATATTGAAACAGTCCACCCTGCATATTCGGATACACGTAAGCCAAAGAATCATACATCAGATAATCGGGCAGGCTCTCTGTTAAATAACTGAAGGGAACGGAGCCAAGATTCACTCTGAATCTGTTGTGCACATAACGGTAATAAACGGTAGGCAGGACTAAAGCTTCTTCGATGCCGGCGCCTAAAGGCTGTATGTAATTCAGGCCCAGCATCAGCTTGTGACTCCCCCTGTTTTCATCAGTCATTCCCAGTCCGAGTTCAGGAGCAATGCGCATGCCGAGTATGGTTTGCGGGCGTTGAAAATCGACCTTGTACTCACGGTTGTCAAAATAAGACAACACCTCCAGATCGTACAAGATTTCCTGAGCCCTCAGACTACTCCCCAAAAACAAAAAAGCCAACGTCAGACAAAAAGAAAACCTCCTCATTTTATTAATTATTAAATACTTATACAGGATCAACATCGAAATAGAGCTGTACCTGACGGTACACTTTATCTTTCATAAACCGATCTCTGGCCTGACAAAGATAGTCTTTGGCTGCTTTTAACGAAATATCCGGCCCGATTTTAAGAAGGATCTTTTGCAGATAGAGCCCTTTTATCCGCGACACAAGAGCCGGCAGGGGCCCGAAAACCGCAGCCTCCATTTCCTGAGGCAAAAGGGAGGCAAAAAAGCCGGAGGCCTGCCCGAGTAAATTCTCATCCCGATGCCTGAACATAATCTCGATGAGACGGCTGTAAGGCGGATAGGCAAATTCAGAACGTTCCTCGCATTCTTTTTGGAAAAAGGCTTTGTAGTCGTTTTTCAAAACGTATTGAATTACAGGGTGCTGAGGATCGGCAGTCTGAATAATCACACTACCTCTTCCTGTTTTTCTTCCGGCCCTTCCGCTCACCTGGGTCATCAGTTGAAAAGCATGTTCGTGGGCTCTGAAGTCGGGGAAGTTCAACATAGAGTCGGCGTTGAGAATGCCCACCAACTGCAAAGCGTCAAAATCCAGGCCTTTAGTCAGCATTTGGGTACCTATCAATACATCTACCCTGTGGTGCTCAAAATCGCTGATTAATTTTTCGTAGGCAGCGCGATTGTGCATGCTGTCGGAATCCATACGGGCTATACGTACCGAGGGGAACAGGCTGCGGACCTCTTCTTCTACCTTTTCGGTGCCGTAACCCCTGAGTTCAAACTCTGTATTTCCACAAGAGGGACAAACCCGCGGCCGGCTATATTCCCTGCCACAATAATGACAACGCAATACCGAACCCTGCTTGTAAAAGGCCAGGCTCACATCGCAACGCTTGCAACGCGGCACCCAGCCGCAGGCATCACATTCCAGCATGGGAGCGTAGGCTCGCCGGTTGCGAAAAAGCATGATTTGCTGCCCGGCTTGGAGTGTTTCCTGCATTTTTTCTATCAGGGGAGGCGAAAGCAGAGATTTCATCTTTTTCTTGCGCTTCAACTCGGCAGTATTCACTGCCAGGACTTCGGGCAGTTGCCAATCCATGTATCTGCTCGATAGTTCAATCAATTTGTATTTACCCGTACGACAATTGTAATAACTTTCGATGCTGGGTGTTGCCGTTCCCAGCACCGTCCTGGCCCCGTACAGAGAAGCCAGCACTATGGCTGCATTCCGCGCGTTGTAACGGGGAGCCGGATCCTGTTGTTTATAACTGTTCTCGTGCTCCTCGTCAACTATGACCAGTCCCAGGTTTCTGAAAGGTAAAAAAACAGAGGAACGTACTCCCAGAATGATATCATAGGACTCTTCTCCGAGTTGTTTGTTCCAAAGATTGGTCCTTTCGGTATCGGTACAGGCAGAATGATACACCCCCAGACGATTGCCGAACACTTCTTTTAAGCGGGCGGTAAGCTGAGTGGTGAGCGCAATTTCGGGCAAGAGATAGAGCACTTGTTTGCCCTGCGTCAGGTAGTCCTGTATCAAATGAATGTATATCTCGGTTTTACCCGAAGAGGTCACACCGTGCAAGAGGCAAACATTGGTGCCGCTCTCCCAGCCTTGCTTTATGGCCTCCAGAGCTTGTTGCTGCTCCTGACTGAGTTTTTTCGTCACCTTTACCACATCTGCAGGTTCATTGCCGGGCAGGGTTTCTATTTCGTGAACCTCCAGGATGTTTTTTTGAATCAGGGCTTTTAATATAGCGGCACTCAAACCGGTCTCTATAAGCTGCTCTTTGAACAGGCCCGGAGCGTTGCATAGAGCACGGGCAAAGCCAGGGTTGGAATCCGGACCGTAATGCAGTCCTCCGGAGGAACCGGAGATTCCGGCAGAACCATAAGCCAATTTCTGAGCCGAAGAGGACTCTGAAGACAACTGCAGAAAAATCCGGAGGCCTTCCTGTTGTTTTTTTGCTCTCGACAGAGCGGCCAGGATTTGCTCTATCGCCTCAGGATTATTCCTGAGCGAAGGCTGCAGGCATAAGAAGCTTCTGGTCCTGGCTTTAGCGGCTCCGGGTGCTTTAAGGCCTGCCGGCAATGCAGCTTTCATCACTTCGCCGGGCGTACACAGATAATACGAAGACAACCATTGCCAAAACTCAAGTTGACGGGCATTTACCACCGGCACTTCGTCTATGAGGCCCGCAATTTCTTTTAAGCTAAAGGCAGTGGGTGGTACATCAAAAAGCCGGTTCACAATGCCTGTATACATTTTTTGCTGCCCCAGGGGCACTCTCACCCTGCAACCCGGCCGGATACTTTCGGCCAGGGATTCGGGTACACAATAACTCAGGCCCGATCCAAAAGCCAAAGGCAGGATCACATCAGCATACAGAGCTTTCATGGCAATTCCAGATAGGTCCAGACCGGATAATGATCCGAATAATGTACATGATCCACTTTGGTTCCGTAAGAATGCAGCTCCGGGGAATGCAGAATATAATCTATCCTGAACAAATAAAACTTTTCGTGAAAGGTGATACCCAAGCCTCTGCCGTTTTGTGACCAGGCGTCGCGCAATCCTTTTTTGATGCAACGATAAGTATAAGAGGCCGGAATATCGTTAAAATCGCCACAAACAACCAGTTTGTAGGGAGTTTCCCGTATAAAACCGGCGACGGCTTCGGCCTGGGGAGCTCTCAGTCTGGCTGCCTGGCCTAATTTTCGGCCCAGTTTTTCGGCAACCTGGCTAATGTTTTCCCTGTCGGGATTTTCTACAATGATTTTGTACAGAGCCTTATCTTCTTTGGTTAATTTGTTTGATTCCAGGTGATTATTAATAAAACGCAAGGTATCCTGCCCTATTTTGATATCGCAATAATGCGAAGCATTAGATTGACTCTTGTACGACAATTTGCCTGATTTCAGAATCGGATATTTAGAAAAGACCCATAAATTGGCGGTTTTGTACTTAGTGGATTGAATGATTTCGAAACTATGGTAAGGATAGTTTTTGAGGGCAGCTATTATGGTGTTTTTTTCAAGAAATTTCTTATCGAAGCTGTAACCGGCCTCCTGCAAGCAAAGAATGTCGGCTTCGCTTTCCTGTAAATAGCGGATCACAGGATTGGGATCCTGCTTGTTATGCGTGTGATAACCGGAAAACTGCATTGTATTATAGGTCAACACTTTAATGGCACGCCCCCCACCGGCTTGCTCTTTTACCAGTTTAACCGGAAGCCAGGCCTTTTGTTCCGGCAAACAGAGTAAGAGGGTCAACAAAGACATTAAAAACCAACTACTTTTGCGAAAGGCCCAATACAATACAAAAAAGAGGTTAACAAAAAGGAGAGGCACAAAAGCATAATTCGGATAAGAACTCAGCACGGCACGTTCCGGACTCAAAACTGACATCTTGGCACTGAGCAACAATACAATCACCGCTGCCAGATTCAGCAGAATCAACACTGAATCTCTTAATACACGAAATACATTCGGTCTTTGGGGAGCGTTTTTCATTGGATCATGTTCAAGGCTGCGGTGGCGGGCCGGCGTTATTAATTATTGTCCGGATTTAAATAAAAATTGTTTTTCTTTTTCGCTCAGGCTTTCATAACCCGATTGCTTTATTTTATCCAGGATGGCATCCCTGTAATCTTCTTCCTTTTTTTTGCGATCCCGGTATTCCTGATCGCTTTCGGGCCTGCCCCTGTTGGCTTTTTCGTAGCGGGGACGATGGTATTTGGCCTTTCCGCCGGCTTTGGCCTGAAAGCTGCGAAAACTTTTATTTTTTGGGATAAAAATACTCAGACTCAGATTTTCTCTCGAGAAAAATCCAAAAAGCAAACCGAACAAGGCTCCGCCCAAATGAGCCAGACTACCGCCGGCGTTATCTCCGGCCAGGCTCAGTATATCAATTACAACCATGGCAATGGCCAGCCATTTTAGCTTAACCTGGCCTATAAACATAAGCATCAGGCTTTCGTTGGGCCGGTTAAAGGCAACGGCCAGCGTCAGAGCCAGTACCGAAGCAGAAGCTCCCATCAGCACGGTATATTCAACCGAAGCGCTGTAAAGGGGAAATACATTGTAGGCTATCACATAAAACAAACCTCCCGTTATGCCACCCTGCAAATAAACCATCAGAAGCTGACGGCTTTTGAACCAACGTAAAAAATACTGACCGAACACATACAGCCAGATCATGTTGAAAAAGAGGTGGAAAAAACCCAGATGCACAAACATATAGGTCAAAAGAGTCCAGGGTTTTTGCAACATCTGCTCCCAGGCGGCCGGGAGTTGCAGCCAAATCAGGAGCTGGCTGCCTTCGAATTGAAACAAGCGACAGAAAACCCCAAAAAGCTTGATGAATAAAAACACACCTACATTGATAAATATCAGTTTTGTAGCGATATTTCCCAGTAGATATTTTTGTTTAATATTATCCCATAAAGATGCCATGGCCTATACCCTTTTTTTTCCAGAAGCGGATCATAAAAAATCCAAAGATCATTCCTCCGAGATGAGCAAAGTGAGCCACATTATCTCCGCTAAAATTGGCCACTCCGGCAAAAAGTTCAATCACTCCGTAGCCAATCACCATATATTTAGCCTTGATGGGAACCGGAATGAACATAATATACAAAGGCGCGTTGGGAAACAATATACCAAAACCCAGCAAAATACCGAAAACAGCCCCCGAAGCCCCTACTGTCACCATAGAATCAAGGAGAGCATCTCTGGAACGCAGAATCGTTTCAACTGAATATGGTATGGAAGGATCTATATTCCAATATTTTCCCAAAACACCAATTTCTCCAGTTATCACATAATTGTCCACCGCCTGCATGAACGGAACTAAATCGATGTACCAGGTGATTTGTTGAATGATACCTGCACCCACACCGGTCACCAGATAAAATAATAAAAAACGCTTCGGCCCCCATACTTGTTCCAGCAGACGTCCAAACATAAACACAGCAAACATATTAAAGAAAACATGCCCCAGTCCCCTGGTGCTGTGCATAAACATGTAGGTAAAGGGCTGAAAAAGGATGAATTTTTCAGACTTAAAGTAATGCATGCCCAAAAAGTCCTGTATAGCGGGAAAAATCGTAGCAGCCAGCCACAGTATAAAATTAATGATGATCAGATTTTTGGTAACCGGAGGTATGGATGACCAAAAAGTATTTCTCGGTGTGTATACAGACATAAAAAAAATATTTGGACAAAGGTAAGGATTTTTCCAAAATCCGCTTATTTTTGCCTCGCCAAACAGCTGTATTCATCGAAATTCCGAGGAAAAAAGCGTTTCAGAAGTTTTTTTTTAAAGAATTCAGCATTTTTGCGTGTTTTATTTGCAAAACTTAAAATTTTCATTTTTATTTGCGTTCAAGTTTTGGATCCCTCCTTATTTTTCAACTTTTTATTATCCTAATTATCATGAACAAAACAGAACTTATCAGTGCTATTGCCGAAAAAGCCGGCTTAAGCAAAGTGAGTGCAAAGAAAGCCTTGGAAGCATTCTTAGGTAGTGTTGAACAAACCTTGTCAAAAGGCGAAAAACTGACTTTGGTTGGTTTCGGAACTTTCTCCGTGGTTAAAAAGGCTGCCCGCACAGGTGTGAACCCTGCCACCAAGAAACCCATCAAGATTCCCGCAAAAAAAGTCGTAAAATTCAAAGCCGGTGCAGATTTGGCCGCTAAAGTATGAAGCTAAGCTTCTTATAAACAAAAAAAACCGCTTGGATTTCCAGGCGGTTTTTTTAATTTTGCAGTTTAATTTCTTTCCCAATCAGAATGAACATCTACGCCCTACTCGGGAATAAAACCCGCCAATGCCTGCAGGCTTTATATCAATTGCAGGTTGACGATTCACTGCTTCAGTTGCAAAAAACAAAAAAGGAATTTCAGGGAGACCTGACACTGGTCGTCTTCCCTTTTGTAAAAGCGGCCAAAAAATCGCCCGATGCAACGGCAGAAGAAATCGGGAGCTGGTTACTGCAACATACTCCGGAGCTCAGCAGTTATAATGTAATCAAAGGTTTTCTGAATCTAAGCATCTCTGCTGCCTACTGGCTGAATGCCCTGCAGGATATGGCCGGAGAAGCTGATTTTGGTATGCTCAAAGCCGGCGACTCTGCTCCGCTGGTGATGATAGAATATTCATCGCCCAACACCAACAAACCCCTGCACCTGGGCCATATCCGCAACAACCTGCTGGGATACAGCCTCAGCCGCATCGCTGCAGCTAACGGCTGCCGGGTAGTGAAAACCAACATAGTAAACGACAGAGGGATTCATATTTGCAAGTCCATGCTGGCCTGGCAAAAATGGGGTCAGGGCGAAACACCGGAATCGAGCGGTAAAAAAGGCGATCACCTGGTGGGTGATTATTACGTGCTGTTCGATAAACATTACAAACAAGAGCTGGCCGGGCTCCAAAAACAAGGCCTGAGCCCCGAAGAAGCCGAAAACGCTTCGCAACTGATGCAGGAAGCCCGCGAAATGTTGCGGGCCTGGGAAGCCGGTGATCCTAAAATCCGCGGCCTGTGGGAAACCATGAACAATTGGGTATACAGCGGCTTCGAAGAAAGCTACGTCAAACTGGGCGTGGACTTCGACAAAATCTATTACGAATCGCAAACCTATCTTTCGGGCAAAGCAAAAGTGCTCGAAGGCCTCGATAAAGGTGTCTTTTACCGTAACGAGGACGGCTCAGTCTGGGCCGACCTCAGCTCCGACGGACTGGATCAGAAACTGTTGCTGCGCACCGACGGCACCTCGGTTTATATGACTCAGGACATAGGAACGGCTGCCCTGCGCTTCGAAGAATACCCCATCGACAAAATGATCTACGTAGTGGGGAATGAACAAAATTATCATTTCAAGGTTTTATCTATTTTGCTGGACAGACTGGGTTTTGCCTGGGGCAAGGATTTGGTGCATTTCTCCTATGGCATGGTGGAACTGCCCGAAGGCAAAATGAAGTCACGCGAAGGCACGGTAGTTGATGCCGACGACCTGATCGAAGAAATGATCACCACCGCCCGCGAAACTTCCGAAGAACTGGGCAAGCTCGATTCCTGCAGCCCGGAGGAAGCCGCCGATATTGTCCGTATTGTGGGCCTGGGAGCCTTAAAATATTTCATTCTCAAGGTTGATCCCCGTAAAAACATGACCTTCAACCCCAAAGAATCCATAGATTTCAACGGGAACACCGGCCCGTTCATTCAATATACCTATGCCCGCATACGTTCGGTGTTGAGAAAAGCAGGAGAGCTGGGTTATTGCGCACAACTGCAGGGACAATTGAGCAGCCAACTGTCTGACAAAGAATTATCCCTTATCAAAAACCTGTATGAATTTCCGGCTGCCGTAAAAGAAGCCGGCACTACCTACAGCCCGGCCATTATAGCCAATTATGTATACGAACTGGCCAAAGAGTACAACCAATTTTACCACGACTATTCCGTTTTGTACGAAACAAATTCCGCTTTGAGGGATTTTCGTATTCTCCTGTCGGAACAAACCGCCAAGGTCATACAAACAGCTCTCTACCTTTTGGGTATAGAGGTACCCGAACGGATGTAGTCATAAAACGAGCATACTATGAAAATCACCTTTCACGGGGCAACCCAGACCGTTACGGGTTCCAAGCACATAATATCACTCACGAACGGTAAAAACATTCTGCTGGATTGCGGCATGTTTCAGGGTTTGGGCAAAGACACCGTAGCATTGAACAATGAATTTGGTTTCAATCCCTCCGAAGTTAATTACCTGATCCTTTCGCATGCACACATCGACCATTGCGGCCTGATTCCCAAACTGGTCAAAGAAGGCTTCAGGGGGCCCATCTTCGGAACCTCGGCCACCCTGGATCTCTCGGAGATTTTATTGCTCAATTCCGCCTATATTCAGGAAAACGATGTTCGATTTTTGAACAAAAAGCGTTTTCTCGAAGGCCGCCAGCCTCTGGAGCCCCTTTACACCGAGGAAAATGTCAAACAGGCTATTACTCAGTTTCAAAAAGTCCCGTATAACAGTCCTTTTGGCATAGACGACGATATCGAAATTCAATTTTACGATGCCGGACATATCCTGGGAGCTTCCACGGTTTATCTGAAGCTAAAGGAAAACGGAAAAACCACCCGCATCGCCTACAGCGGAGACGTGGGACGCCACGGCGAAACCATACTCAGGTCGCCTCAGCCTTTTCCCCAGGCCGACTACATCATTATAGAGTCCACCTACGGCGATAGGCTGCACCTGGATGCCGATCCACCCGAAGATTTTCTCTACGAACAAATCGTGGAAACCTGTCTGAAGAAAAAAGGTAAGCTGATCATCCCGGCTTTCAGCGTGGGACGTACCCAGGACATTCTTTTTGCCCTCAACGGCATGGAGCTCGACGGGCGCCTGCCTGCCGTAAGATATTATGTAGACAGCCCTCTGTCGACTGCGGCCACCAAAATTGTGAAGCAACATCCCGAATGTTTCAACAGGGCAGTACAAAAATTACTTAAGATTGATAACGATCCCTTTGACTTCAAAGGCCTGCACTACATTCAGGACAAACGGGAATCGCAATCGCTCAACTCCAGCACCGAACCC
This sequence comes from uncultured Bacteroidales bacterium, assembly GCA_964488495.1. GTDB lineage: Bacteria > Bacteroidota > Bacteroidia > Bacteroidales > UBA1402 > UBA1402. The sequence continues at coordinate 5,701 of CAZAUQ010000022.1, read as the reverse complement.
TGTGTGATCATCTCTGCCTCGGGCATGGCCGAAGCCGGCCGGGTGAAACACCACATTGCCAACAACATCGAGAAACCAAGCACTACCATTCTGATGGTGGGCTATTGCGAAAAAAGCTCACTGGGAGCCAGACTCAAGGAGCAACCCGAAGAAGTGGGCATTTTCGGCAATCGTTTCAAAGTTCGTGCCGACATCCGCAGCATCGATTCACTCTCGGCTCACGGCGATTACAACGACCTGAGCCAGTACTTATCGTGTCAGGAAGCAGACGAGGTGAAACAGGTCTTTGTAGTTCACGGCGAAGAAGAAGCTCAGCTGGCTTTCAAACGCCGGCTCATCAAAAAAGGCTTTTTGGATGTCATCATTCCGACACGCCATCAGGAGTTCGGCCTAAAATAATACTGTTCAACTGACCTGCCGTTTTATGGAGACTCAAACCGTCATTGCTGTCGTCATTTTCGGCCTTACTTATGCCGGCATCATTTTTACCCGCTTGCCGGGCGTCAATGTCGATCGTCCTTCGGCAGCCTTTACGGGCGCCGTGGCCATGGTACTCTTTGGGGTACTCAGCTCCGCCGAAGCCATTGCAGCCATCGATTTCAACACCATCTTCCTGCTGCTGGGCATGATGATTATCATTGCCAGCCTGCAAATGGACGGCCTTTTTGATCTTATCAGCAACTTCACGATCAAATACGCCCGCAACCGCTTAATGCTGCTCCGGCTTATCGTCTGGATTACAGGGCTGGCCAGCGCATTTTTGGTAAACGATGCCGTAGTCCTGATGTTTACTCCGGTCATCATTACCATCTGCCGGCGATCTGAACTCAGGCCCGAACCTTATCTTATAGCCGAAATTCTGGCGGCCAACGCCGGCAGTGCCATGACCATTACAGGGAATCCTCAGAATATGCTGGTAGGGATCAGTTCCCAAATTCCCTATGCCGAATTCCTGCTCCGCCTGCTTCCGGTGTCTTTGCTTTCGATGTTGCTGATTGTGGGCATGATGCGATTATTTTACAGAAAAGAATTCAGTAACAAAGCGATACTTCCGGCCGGAAACGGGCCGGAAACACCTCACAAAAGCTGGTGGAGATCAGGCTCCGTTTTTATGCTGGTGCTGGCAGGCTTTTTTCTGGGGCATTACCTGAACTTGTCCATTCCCCTGATAGCCCTCAGCGGAGCTGCACTCATTCTGCTGGTCGGTAAGGCCAAACCCTCGCAGGTGGTTCAAAAAGTAGACTGGGTGTTGCTGCTGTTCTTTGCTTCCTTGTTTATTGTGGTAGAAGGGGTCCAAAAAACAGCCCTGATGCAAGGCTTTTTAAATGCAGAACTACTCAGTGATAACGCCGGCGGACTGGCCTGGCTGCACGGAATTTCCCTGCTGGCTTCGCAACTGGTCAGCAATGTGCCTTTTGCCGTTCTTATGCTGCCCCTGCTGCAGGCAACCCAGAGCGAAATGCTCTGGCTGGGGCTGGCTTCGGCCTCCACCCTGGCCGGAAATGCCACCATTATTGGTGCCATGGCCAATCTTATTGTCATCGAATCGGCCGAAAACTACGGTGTTCGCCTCGGTTTTATGACTTTCTTCAAGGTTGGAATTTTCGTCACCCTGCTGAGCCTGCTGCTTTCGTTCGTATTGTTATATACTGAGTTTCTCCTTTTCTGAGCTCAAGACGTTCTAAAAAACAGCTCCTATATTGAAAGGTTTTATTTACCTTTGTTACAATTAAATATTAAGCTATGTCCTTAAAACGTTTTGGGGTTTCTCTCGATGAACATATTCTCAACTCACTGGATGAATTTGTTGCTGAATTTGGTTTTGCGAACCGATCACAAGCCATTCGTTTTCTGGTAGAGAAAAATATTGCCGAGAAAAAATGGAAATGCAACAATATAGTAGCCGGAACAGTGGTTTTAATGTTCGAGAACGAAAAAAAAGAAATTACCGCCCTCATTGATAACATCCAAGAAGAATATCAAGATATTGTACTTTCTTCTTCTCACTATTACTTAAACAAAACCATTCACCTGGTGGTGGTTACGGTTACCGGCAAAGCCGTGAGGCTGACTGAGTTTTCCGATAAACTTATCACCATAAAAGGGATTAAACACGGGAAATTGGTTATGAGCCGTGCTGAGTGATGTAAATTCTTTCTTTCCTTACAATTTTTTGCATCGGTATTTTTTGTGATTACAGCCTTTTTTTCTTCCTTTGTGCTACTTTTTATAAAAATCGTGTCACTTTCTACTCTTACTTATTACTCTATGAGAAAATCTCTGTTTTTGTCTGTTTTATTTATTGCGTCAACTTTTGTTTCACTGGCTGAAAATAATTCGATCGTTAAAAGCGACACCACTTTAGAAATAAGCCCTGTAACCATAGTCTCCAACAAGCCGGCAGATCTGGCCAACATCACTCGCGTAGGTCCCGGGACCATAGAAAACCGCTACGAATCGTCGGTCTTATCACTACTTTCCGAAGAAGTTCCGGGCTTGTTTACAACCCAACGGGGAGTGATGGGCTACGGGGTATCGGGAGGTGCGGCCGGCACCATCAATATCCGGGGACTGGGAGGCAGCCCTACTTCGCAGGTGCTGATGCTGATTGACGGACAACCTCAATACATGGGGCTGATGGGGCATCCTCTGGCAGATACCTATCTGGCAACGATGGCAGAACAAATCACCGTCAGCCGGGGGCCTGCCTCGGTGCTGTACGGCTCCAACGCCCTGGGCGGCACGATCAACATCAATACTGCCACACCCGCTCCGGGGATCAACACCAAAGTGCAAGTAATGTACGGCAGTTACAATACGCTCAATACCGTTCTGAGCAACAGTATCCGTAAAGGGAAATTTCATTCCTATGCTTCACTGAGTTATGACCGGACCGACGGGCATCGCCAAAACTCAGACTTTGAACGCTTAGCCGGCTTTCTGAAACTGGGTTATGAATTGAATCCAAACTGGAGAATATCGTCCGACCTGAACCTGACTCAGTTCGATGCCGCCAATCCGGGCACCACAAGCAGCCCCATGATAGACAACGATGCTTCAATATTCAGGGGTATGTTTAATCTGAACCTTGGAAACACCTTCCGCAAAAGTTCAGGTACCGTACAGGCCTATCTCAATTTCGGCAAGCATTTTATCAACGACGGATACAAGGCCGACGGCGGAGCCCCCCTGACTCGTCGTTTCAACTCAAAAGACCACTTACTGGGTTTATCGGCACATCAGAATTTTAGTCTGTTCGAAGGCAACAGCCTGAGTGTTGGCCTGGATCTTCAGCAATACGGTGGTGAAGCCTGGAACAGTGCTGCTGCCGACGGCAGCCGTCTGGCCGGACTGGCCGACACCAGCCTCTACAATCTGGCGGTATACCTGACCGGCCGTCAGCAAGTGGGCGATTTCGTCTCTATACACGCCGGTTTACGCGCCGACAAAAACCAGTTATTTGGCCTGGAATGGGTGCCACAGGCAGGTATTGACTTCAGCCTGAATGCCGGCACTCAAATCAAAGCCTTATTCAGCAAAGGCTTTCGCAATCCCACCCTGCGCGAACTTTTTATGTTCGTTCCAAGAAATCCCGATCTGCAGCCGGAGCGCATTTACAGTTACGAACTGGCCTTGTCGCAAAAGCTGTTTGAACAAAAACTCAAAATGGAACTGAACCTGTTTTATATGGGAGGCGACAACAGCATTCAACTGCTCTACCAGGCGGACGAGGGCCGTATGAAATTCGTCAATACCGGCGAAATCGACAACTGGGGCGTAGAGCTTTCGGCCAATTATGCCCTGAATCGGCAACTGAGTTTTACCGGCAATTACAGCTGGCTGCATATGGAAAATCCCGTAATCGGCAGCCCCAGACACAAACTCTATTTGGCAGCCCTCTACCGGCAAAAATCCTGGAGCCTGTCCACCGGACTGCAATACATCAACGGGCTGTACACACAAACAGGGACTGCTGCCGAAACACAAAACTTCACACTCTGGAATGTCCGGGGCAGCTATCAGCTCTTGTCGTGGATGGAAGTCTTTGTTAAGGGCGAAAACTTGCTCAATCAATCGTACGAGATCAATAAGGGCTTCCCCATGCCGGGCACAACGGTATTCGGGGGCTTCAGGCTGAAGATTTAATTCAGGATCTCCGGCTCTGAAAGATATACAAAACAGCTATTCAACCATATAAAAATAAGGTGTTTTAGAAGTGTCCAAATGCAAGGTGCTGAGATTGAGGGCAAAGGAGCGTACATGAAGTACGTGACTGAGCCCGAATATCGAAAGCAACGCCGCAGTTGGGCACTTATAACCAACCAAATTTCATTCGGCTCACTCTGCCGAAAGCATCTCTGGTTGTCAGAACGTACACTCCTTTTCTCAGCGAAAACAGCGAAGCCTCCCTTAC
>CAZAUQ010000022.1:0-1187 GCA_964488495.1 uncultured Bacteroidales bacterium | reverse complement strand
CTGACGGGGCCTGCAAAGTTCAATATTCCGTTTTGCAGGGAAATGCCTCCGGCAAAATCAGGCAGCATCAGGGCATCGGGCTCTTTGGGCGCTACAGGATTCAGGAGGCTGTCCAGCAGAGCTACCGTCAGGGTATCGCTTTGTCCTGCAGAATAGCCCAGTTGACCCTGAGCTCCCAGGGCTCTCACCGTATAGTTTTTGGTTCCGCTGCGGTAAACCATGTCGGCATAAAGGGTGGTATCGCTATAGCCAATAAGCTCCGAATTCAGATAGACGGCATAGGCAGCGGCATTCCCGACAGGAGACCAGCTGAGCAGATTATTGCTCAGTTTAATGTTCCCCACAGCGGCGGGAGTCATTATCAGAGGCAGGGGATCGTAAGCACTTTGCATAGTAAGATTTTTATCCAGTCCCAGGTGGTCGTAGTAATCCTGGTCGCTCAGCTGGAAACTCCAGTTTGCGCGTCCCGATACATCGGCGGCTGCGGTACCATCGGCATTCAGGTTTTGGTATTCGGCAAAGGAGCTGCTCAGGTGGTTGTCTCCGCTCCAGGTGGACCAGCCGGCCGGATGGATGTGCTCACCCAGGCGACATTGCAGATATACAGCTCCGCTGGTTCCCTGCCAGGGCCGGCCCAGATACACAGAGCCTGCAGACACTCCTTCTTCGGCTTCGATCAGGCAATCCTTGAAAATAAATCCGTAATAAAGGTCTTTGCCGGTAGAAAGCCTTACCGAATGAGTAATGTCTTCGGGAGCAGTGATGTAATGCCCACCATTCAGGCTCTTGATAACACATTGATAGTAATAAGCCGTACCGCCGGCGCAAATAAAGTCGGTGCCGCCTTCGATCAGGCAATTATAATAAAAAGAGCGTCTGCCCTTTTTGAGGTATTGGGTGTCCTGAAAACCTTTGAAACGACAATTTTTGAATGTCTGGCGATCGCCCACGTTGTATATGGCCACTGCCTGAGCCGATGTGTAGGTGTTTTCGACGGTCACATTTTCCATGTAAAAATCGGGCGCATTGATGGTCATGGTAGCCGACTGAGGTGTGCCGGATGTGGTCAGACTGCTGCTGCCGTAATAATAAATCTGTTTGCCGCTGTAATCGTTCCAGCTGATGATTACGCTGTCGCGGTGCTCGCCAACGATACTGATCACTTTGTTCAGGGCGACGGAATGCGA
>CAZAUQ010000021.1:11771-35433 GCA_964488495.1 uncultured Bacteroidales bacterium | reverse complement strand
ACTTCCAGACTGTTACTTCCGGTCAGTCGTTTAAATCCGGTCGATGTAAGCAGGCCCTGCTCATCCACCCAGGAAAGCGACATACGATAGCGCAGCCTCTCTGTCCCTCCCTGCAAGCCAAAAAAATAATCCCTGAGTACAGGATTTCGGGCTTCTATACACTTGATCCAGTTCTCTTCCCAGCGTAGGGAGGCCTCCGGGCGAATTGTGCCATTCAGCGGATCAAACAAGCTTTCCATAGGAAGATTGTAGGGATTGTATTGTTCGTTGAGCCCGAAAATCTTTTCGGGTCCCCTGGAAAGTGCCTCCATGGCAGCAACGTTTGCCTGTTCAGGTTCTGTACCTCCGGCCAACAATTTATTTCGGAAAGCCAGAAAAAGACATTCCATATAGGACTTTACACCCATTGTGGCATATGAAGCTGTCGCTCTGCTTATACTGCCATAACAGGCACGGAGCTGAAATTGAGGAGCACAGGCTTGACCTTTTTTTGTTTCTATAAGTATAACCCCATTTGCCGCCCTGCTGCCATACAAGGCCGCAGCTGAGGCATCTTTGAGTACACTGATGAGAGCAATATCCGAAGAATGGAGTGAAGAAAGATCTCCATTGTAAGGCAGACCATCCAGTACAATCAAGGGAGATGCAGAAGCCGACACGGAACCTATGCCTCTTAGGAGCATGGCAGCTCCTGAACCGGGTTGTCCTCCGCCGGAGCTGAGCTGCAGGCCAGGGACCAAACCATCAAGTGCTTTAATTGTATTGGATAAAGGCCTTTGTTCCAGAGCTGATCCCTGTAGTTGAAAAACAGACCCTGTAAGCGTTTTTGCCGGACTTAAACCGTAGGCTATCTTTACAAACTCCTTTAATTCGGTCATGGATAAGTCTAACTCAATAATCATAAAAGTATCTTGTATAACAACTTCGTTGGTTTGCCTTCCCAGATATGAAATCCTCAGCATCAATAAAGAATCAGACTCCGCTTCGTAACTTAAGCTGAAATACCCCGCTGCATCTGTAAGACAGGTCTTGTTGGTTCCTAAAAGTTGTATCCACGCGCCAGACAAGGCTGTTCCATCTTCGGTTGTCACTACCCGGCCAGAACAATCCAAAGACGCAGCCTGGATAAAAGCTGCTTGTATTATGAACAAAAAATAGACAATTATTCCAGGCTTATGCATATTTAGTGGTATTAAACAGGCACAAAGTTAGATCCGGCTTTGTCAAACTTAATTATTCAAATAGCAGGAGTTTTAAACAAGGAATTAGAATTATTAAACCTTGAAATCGTCTTTGAAGGATTCAAAGCCTTTGATCCTGAAGATGTATCTGTCTAATACAAAAAAGCCCCTCCTGAACCAGGAAGGGCTTTCTTTCTTGTATTTAAATACTTAAAAACCTAAGAGTGTATTGAGATCGGGACCACCGGGTAATGAAATATAAACGGTAGCAGCAGGAGCCCAGCCACCTAAATCATCTACATAAAAGTAGGGATACAATTCGAGCAACAAGTTGTTATCTGCATTGACAATACTCAGGGCATCGAGGTCAACCAAACTTTCATCAAGGTAGGAAGGGAAGTAAGCTTTGACGGGAATGCCACCACCTTGATAAGTAAGACCCAGATACCAAAAATCCCACGTAACATGACCATCTTCAGTAACTTGAATTTCGATATTATCAGTAATGGGACCTCCAATCCAATTGTCCCATTCTGCTTCAACCAAAATAGCTTCGGAGTAAGGATTAGTAATACGATAAATCTGTTTACTCTGTGAATAACTAATCATCACATCAGCTACAGAATACATTGCCCAAGAGTCATAGAACTGTCCGTTTCCATCACCAACAGGCAAATAGTCGTTGTGTTGTATATACAGATTAAAATCTGAAGTACCTTTAGCGTTCACAACATAAGGATTGATGTATTGGTCTTCTACCTTAAACGATACCTGATAGCTCTTGAACTGTTCCAGAGAATCAAAAGTAATGGTAAGTGTAGCTATGGAATCGCCTGCGGCAAAAGTAACTGTTTCAGGAACGTTAAAAGCGTCAGCCAGGTCTGCGGTTTCGATAATTTTTACTGTTGCAGCATCCGTATGATTCTCACGTTGTAATTTTATGTTTACTTCGAAAACCGTGGGAGGCAATTCATAATTATACTTCTGGCTGTTGGGAAAGTAGACTTGCATACTTTCGGGATTAGCCGCAGGAGACTCTTCCCTTACGGGTATATCCTCGGTACAGGAGGTCCATAAAAAGGCTCCCAGTCCTATGATAAAGAATAATCTTTTAAAATTTTTCATAGTGTGTATGATTAAATGATACTTGTTTAATTAGTCTGTTACACCATCTCTGAGGCCTGCACCGTCTCCGATTTCGGGCAAAGTACCTTCGTTGTTGTTGTCTTCATCGTCGATACCGGCGTTCGAATTGATTTCTCTTTGAGGTATACGCATCAGTAACCAGCCATCGTCAGCAGCTATGTTAAAACGGAAAGCTTCCGGATGATTCGTTTCAATTCTGGTATTGAAACGCACAACATTTTTCTTCAGACGCATAATATCCATCATGGCAAAACCTTCTCCCCATAATTCTATACGACGTTGTTTCCAGCATTCATCCTGGAAAGTGATACCGGTAGCCGGGAAGGTATAGGCAGGATCTCTGTATGTCTTAACAAAATTTTCCAACAATGTTTTGCCTGCAGCTTCGTTGTTCATTCCAGTAGCCTCAGCTTCTATTAACAACATCTCTTCAACACGCATCATACACCAGTCTCCAGCGTTTACAGGATTGCCGATTCCGCCAAACTGACCAAACTTAACATTGGTATAAGGCAAATAGGGCATTTTCACATCGGGAACGTTTAAGGGACCAATAGGTTGATCTTCGTAACCTGGCCAATCCAAACTATCGAGAAGAGGTGATTTTAAATCGGCGTCTACCCACCAACCCTTACGAACATCGGTTGCGGGGATAATGGAATACAATAAGGTGTTTATCATCTTATAGCAACCAACTCCACAAGAATAACTATCACCAGAGAAAGAACCTAAAACGGAAGGCCATGAAGGATAAGGATCAGGCATCATATCGGGGGTGATAACTAAAGCCCACATCCAGTTTTGATCGCTGGCATTGATGAATCCAGGAACCATCAGCTGCTCTCTGGTGTAAGGAGAACCACCAAAAAGAGTCAATGCTTGTCGGGCATCCAAAGCTGCCTGAGTATAATTTTTCATTACCAGATTGATCCTGGCACGAATACCATAGGCCACAGCTTCGCTGATAAAGGCTTTGCTGGTAGGTTGATAACCATCGAGTAACACAATAGCAGTATCAATGTCACTCATAATCAAATTATACACCTCACTAACAGTGGCTCTTGGATTGGAAACATCTGTCATGCCGGGTTCAACAATAGGAACTGCGGGTAAATCCAAGGTTTCTGCACTGTAGGTAAATTGGTAGTATTGCACCAGCGAAAAATAATCAAAAGCTCTTACAGCGTGTGCCAATCCTTTGTAAGTTAACAGAGTTTCATTATCTGTACCTTCTGGAATTGACTGCAAGAGGTCATTGGCCAGTTTGATTTGCTTATAAAACATCGCCCACCTCATATAAGGATTGGCATAGGTATAGGTCCTGTCGCTGTATTCACTGGCTACTGAGAACCAGTTGTAACTGTCGTTAGTTGCAACCATATCCGGACCGTTCAAATCCCAGGACATGGCAGCTGCAGGGTAACCATGGTCGTCATCTCGACTCTGATCTGAGCCATAAATGCAATACTGTTGAGCCAGTATTGAAAACATACCGTTGATATCGGCAGCCAAACGCCCGGGAATGGCTTCTGCCACTTCCGCTTTTTGGTCCTCAGTAAAAGCACCACCTTCCGGAATTGTATTCAGGTCAGTACAAGCAGTACCAAACAGGATGATTCCGAGCGTTAATAATAAAATATTCAGTTTTTTCATTGTTCTGCAATTTTGAGATTCAACCGATTAAAAAGTAATAGAAATGCCTCCTGAAAGCGTACGAAGTGCTGTATAGGTGTGAGAACCTGTTCCGGCAGTACCAAGGGAGCTAGCTCCTGCACCTATCATGGTTCTGGGATCAAAACCCTGTCGGGCAGAAATCAAAGCCAGATTGTCTCCAACAGCATAAATACGCATTTTTTCGATTTTTATCTTTTCAGTCCACCTTTTGGGTAAAGTATAACCAAGAGTAATGTTGTTTAAACTCAGGTAATTTGAACTAACCAGAAAACGAGTAGAATAGGTTTGATAAGAATCGTCACTGGAAGAGATGCGCGGAACATTCGTATCTGTATTTTCGGGAGTCCAGGCATTCAAAATATCGGTATGCCAGTTTAATCCCGCATTGTCACCGCTATGCATAAGTTCTTCGTAAGAAAAATCATAAAGTTTTCCACCCAACTGATAAGAGAAATTAGCTGAGAAATCTATGCCTTTATATTGAAGAGACGTTCCAAATCCACCGTAAACCTTTGCCAGAGAACTTCCGTTATCTGTCTGTTTGGCATTTGTCCAAACATCGGTAGTTGAATAATCACCATTTTCAGGATCTTTATAATATAAAGCTTTTCCGGTAAGGGGATCAACTCCGGCATATTCTCTTAAATAGGTATTGAAAAGCGATCCGCCAACCTTGTATATATAAGTACTTTGTTTAATACCACCGGCTGCTTTGACGTCTTCGGCTAAATCCAAAATGGTATTTTTGTAATTGGTAGCGTTTACATTTATGTCCCAATTTAAATCTTCGGTCTTTATTAAAGTGTAACGCAGATCAAATTCAATACCGCTGTTCCGGATTGCTCCGACGTTAGTCGGAACTGTTGCATAACCAAAGGAAATAGGTACGGGTTGGTTGTACAGCAAATCTACTGTTTTACGCGAGAAGTATTCTATGGTACCGCTCAGTCTTTCGTCAAACATAGAAAAATCAACTCCGGTATTGAAACTGTAAGAAGTTTCCCATGTAATATCGGGATTTCCTTTGTATGAAAAAGCTACAGCAAAATCACCGTCTGAATTTGATACACTGTACTGGTCCATGTAAGCATAGTAGTTTCCAATATTATCGTTTCCTTGTATACCATAACTTGCTTTCAGTTTCAGCATGTTTACCCAATCCTGATTGGCCATAAACGCTTCACTGCTCATAAGCCAGCCAGCTCCAATGCTGCCGAAGTTACCCCAACGGTTTTTGGGAGCGAAACGGGATGAAGCATCGCGACGGTAAGAAGCGGACACCATATATTTTTCATCGTAATCGTATTGTGCACGACCAATGAAACCTAAGGTTGAATAATAATCGGTATAGGAAGACATATCTCTTGAATCAACATCAATAGCGTTGTCTAATTCTCCTACGTAGGGATTGTACAATTTTGTGTTGTAACCATAAAGAAATTGTTCCTTCAATTCATAGGATTCATAACCGGCCAGAACATCAATATTGTTATCTCCGAAAGAATTTTTGTAGTTAAACATATATTGTTGATTCACACCCAGGGATCTTGTATGAGAAACAGTTACGGCACCCTGACTGGAAACACTGCCACCATAGAATTGGTTATACAAGTGATTCTGACGCTGATTGATAGCATTGGCACTCACACTGGCTGTAAACTGCAGGCCTTTGAATAAATCGACCATACCATAAAAACGACTGGCAAATACGTCTGTAAAAGCATGGTGTTCATCCAGCTTCAATGTGATAGCCGGGTTGGACATACCCATGAAGGCGCGTTTTTGATTGGTAGTAGTACCAAAATCATATACAGTTAAGCCTCTGTGGTCAATACGAATCTGTTCGTCTGAAGCGTTGCGAACATACAGAGGATAAATCGGGGCAATCATACTGGTCACATAAAAAAGGTTTCCACTGGAACCCCAGTTGGTTTGAGAGCCGGGTGACTGGATATCGTAATTGGAATAACCAATGTTGGCTCCGACTTTTAACCATTCTTTTGCCTGATATTCAACATTGGTACGAGCGGTATACCTTGAAAAACCTGAACCGGAAACAATACCTGAATCATCCAGATAACCTAAGGACATAAAATAATTGATTTTGTCTGAAACTCCGGAGACGGATACATTGTATTCCTGACGTAAGTTGCTGGGATCAAAAATTTCGTCGTACCAATTATCGGGTGTATAATAATAATCAGCATCTGCGTAACCCAAAGTAGCGTTAGGATTTAGTTTGAAGTTGGTACCTATCAAGCTTTCACCTGCAGGAACGGTATATACCTGATAACCCAAACCTCCGGCATCCTTGTCGAAGAGAACGCTTCTGGCATAACTGTGAGCAGCATCTGCACTGCTTCCGCTATAAATTTTGCTATTGTACAACGCTTTGTAAAATGTTTCGTAATACATGGCCGGATCTTCCATAACGGCATAATTGGGCACCCCGCGAGTATTGTTGCCCCATTTGGCATCAACATTCACTTTAGCGTCCTTACTAGTACCTCTTTTAGTAGTAATCAAGACCACACCATTCGCTCCACGGGCTCCGTAGATAGCATTGGCAGCAGCGTCTTTTAACACACTGATACTTTCAATGTCCTGCGGGTTGATTGAAGACATGCTGCCATCGAAAGGCGCTCCGTCCACAATGTACAAAGGAGCATTGCTGGCACTCATAGAACCAATTCCACGAATACGGATTACTGCAGCATTACCTGGCTGACCACCATTGGTGTTAACTGTCTGTACACCTGCAACCTGGCCTGATAAGGCATTGGTAATATTGGAGACCTGCCTTGTGGTAATGTCTTCTGCTTTAATTACCGCTGCCGAGCCTGTAAAAGACTTTTTGGTTGCAGTTCCGAAAGCAACGACCATTACTTCGTCCAATTCGGACACTCCCTGCTCCATGCGTACTACCATTCCGTTTCTGGCTTCGGCTTGTACCTTTTGCAATCCCAGAAAGGAAAATTCCAAAATGGTAGTTTCCTGAGGCACGCTGATGGAAAAATTACCGTCAGCATCCGTAACGGTACCTTTGGAGCTGCCTTGAAGCACTACGTACGCACCAATGACAGGCTGCTCGTCTTCGGCATAAATAACCTTACCGGTTACCGTTCGAGACTGAGCATTCACTAAGCCTACGCCTACCAGGAACAGGCAAGCGAGTAAAAAAGTCAGTTTTCTCATAAGTTTCACTTTTTGTTTAACAATCATTTTCTGTTTAGGGTTTAACTTCTGAAAAGTTAATAGCTCTTGATCGCAAATGTAATTTAAGCGTTTTTATTATGCAAGTGGTCAGACAATTCTTCAAGCTTTTTTTATAAGGATAATATGTTAAAATTGAGATTAAATCCTTCTGGATTAACGTTTATTTTCATTCTTGTAAAAAATTCAAACTGCTGATTAACAAATGGTTGATTTTTGTAAATTGTTTTTATAAATATACATCCGGTGATACAAACAAGGAGGGAAAAATTATTTTCATTAAAAAAAGATTTAACGTTTTTAAAGTCCAAATTGGTGTAAAATAGGTTGTTTGCTTGCTTAATCCGGTCGATAAACAAGTAAAAAAGCCGTTTGAAACATTATTTTAATGGATTATAACTCGTTGGATTTTAGATTTATTTGCCTGAGTTATTTTGCATAAATATACACCTTCCTGAACATTTTCCAAGCTTACAGGCAGCGAATATTGACCACCTGCTACAACTCGTAAAGAATGCAGAAGTATCCTTTTACCCTCCAGGCTGATTATTTCCAGGCAGACTGTTGCAGATTCTGTTGCAGTGAACCGGAATGTTAGTTGATGACTATCGGTGATGCCGGTTAATACTTCAAAAGTAAACTCAGGCTGATGAATCAACACCAGTGAGGGAGCGGACGAAATATCTCCTTCCTCCAATTCATAAGGGCCAATATCACGGGCAGAGCCGTAAACTGCCTGGATTAAAAAAGGAAAGTCTTCGTAGTTGGTATTTTTAATATAAAGGCCTGCATCTATCAGGGAACTGCCGCTTTTAAGTCGGGCAAAGCGACCGGGCAGGCTGCCGTCTTCGTTTCTGGCGGCTTTGGCATCTTCTTCACTGAGGCTGACAAAATCAGCAGAAGTGATTCCTGTCAGCAGCTTAGTTGACCATCCTTTATCGGTGGCCGTACCTATGGCGTTATTACTTTCCAGGCCTCCGGCTATTTCCTGTCTGCCCAGACAAACATTATTGTAATATTCACTGTTGGAACTTGCCCTTTCGAACATAAAATCGTAGCCACAACCAAAGGCCAGGCAATTGACCAACTTTTCTCCGTCGTCGTGACTGTTTTGATCGAAACCTTTGACAGAACCGGATTTATTGCAATTGAACGCGACACAGTTCCAGGCTTCGTGCTTGCCTTTGGAACTGCCTCCGGTGCCATTGCCTCCCATTTTTATGGCATTGCCGTTACCGGAAAAGCCATGAGAAACGGCCACCACCTCCTTTACCCATTCATGGTCTTCGGCGTAGCCTGAACGCCAGGCCCAGCATTCTATCAATACAACTGCGTAATCTGTCTCGTACAAATCCCAGGCATCGTCGGAATTTTCCCAGGCACGACAACGCACAAAGCGGTTGCCCTTGCCGTTGTGCATCTTACAGGCAAACCCATCGGCATCCGATCCGTAATTAGTGTCGTAATCGCAGTTGCGGTAAGAATCGCAATCGATGATGTCGTTGTAGGCGCACCAGCTGCCGTCGTTGGAGGAGCCGTGGCCGCTGTCAGAGAAATCATGGCCAAAACCCAGTTGCAAACCGGTATCGAAATTATAACTAAAGGTACAGCGTTCTATGATGTTATGGCTGCCTTCGAGCTTGATGCCGTTGTCGCCCGCCCTGGTAATGTGCAAACCGTAGAGATGCCAGTAATTACCGGTCAGCAGAATACCTCGGCTACCTTCGAGTTTGGGTTGTTGCTCTTTGAAGTTGAACACCGGAAATTCTCCTTCGTAATTGCGTATGCTGATTAATTGACCCGGAAGGCCCGAATGGCTTATCCTGACCGTGGTTTTATGACCGTCCTTCATCGCATCGGGAAAATACTCTCCTCCCCTGCAGATGATTTCATCGCCGGCCTTTGCTGTATCGACGGCTTTTTGCAAATTATACCAGGGATTTTCCAGGCTGCCGTCTCCATTGATATCGCTTCCGTAGGGAGCTATGTAGTAACTGTAATTTTCGGTCTCTGCACCTTCACCGCTTAACAGAACACTGTCCTTTACATCTCCCTGACTGATTTTGAGCACCGCCTGATGCAAACCGTAACTTTGGGGAGCATAGCGGACCACTATTTCTGTGCCGGATAAGGCTGCATTTTCACAGGGCAGGTACATGGCAGACACAAATTCACCGTTTTGAGTTCTGCCCAGGCAGAAGTTGGGATCAGCACAACTTACTAAGATGCTGTCGTCGGCAGGCATAATAAATTTCGCCCAAATGCCAACACTCTGGCAGCGCTGATTGCCCGGAATCACCTTACGGAAAGCCAATGCTTTTTTATCGGCCCATAAAGAGGGTTCTTCGACTGTGCGGGCCTGACAAAAGTTGCCCGGGCATAAATAATTGCGATCGTTGCCCTGGCCGTTATACTCAAAAACTGCAAAATAATAATTCACACCGGGTTCTAAACCGGTGGCCCGGACACTGTCTTTATCGTCCGAGGAGACAAGGATCTGACCTTCGGGCAAATGTTTGGGAAAGGAACCGATATAGGACACTCCGTCACCTGGTTCCCAGTTTACAGCCGAATCTGCCCGACAAACCAGCAGGCGGCCCTGGCCATCGCCTTTTTCAAAAAGAATACTTACAGACTTTCCGTTGATATTGCCTGCTTTGATGACTGCTTGCCGGCCGGGTTCTTCGGCCATGGTGGAATAAAATACTTCCACATCGTCAATGTAAATAGTAGCTGCTTTGCAGTTTAGTCGAAGCAGCACGCTGTCTGCCGTTCCATAACCTACAGTTGCGGATACTCTGGCAAAATCGCCCGATGCCGAGGCGTAGCTTTGCAGCGTTTCCCAATTTGCGCCTTTATCGAGTGATCTCTCGAGCAGGAGGGTTTTGTAGCTGCCGCTGGCTTTATGACTGAAAGCAATGGATGTAGGATTGTTCAGGTAAGGCAGGATCAGATAGCCGTCGGTAGTCATTCTGGCAGAGGTGTTCCCGCTGCTTTGATAAGCATAAACACCCTTAATCGTCCAGCTTCCCGAAGCCAGATTCACCTGAGTAGCTGTTGACGGAGCCTGGGCAGGTAAACCTTGTTCAAAATTTTCCTGCAGGCTGTTGGCCTGTAGTCCGGTACTGATCAATAAAAACAACAGAAGCAGTAGTCTTTGGCTCATAAATCAAGAATAAAAAAGCAAAAATATACTTTTATTTTGATTGCTCAACCAAAACCTGTTGCTTCTGTTGTATCAAATGGGCGCGTTAAGGTTTTATGTCAATAAATTCCGGTTTTATACCTGCTGACTGCCGGATTTTATCGTTGACCATCGGGCCGTTGTTGATCCAGGTATTGCCCGGGCCGTTGGCATTGGTCAGAAATTTTTCTGCCGGACACCAGTTGTCTTTCACCGTAATAAAAGAGGAGCCTTCGTCAGTGTAGAGATAAAACCAATGGTTGGGATCGTGAGCATAAGACGGGGAATAAATACTGTCAATCGCATTTTCCGTTATGTAGGATTTTGATTGTACCGACAATGTGTAAATACCGGCCACATCAAACATATGTTTGGCGTAATGATGAATATAATTGGCCCTTACTACATTGTTGCGCATACAATTTACGGTTTTGGTCCAGCCCCAGCCCAGGCTTATGCCTGTATAGGATAATTCGGACAATTCGTTGTGTTCAACCAGTATGTCACGCACATAACCGGCGCAAACACCCACACAACCCCAGTCTTCGTTGCTGCAGTTGTGAATGTAATTGTTTCCGATGTACAGTTTGGTGCAAATTTCGCGTTGATCGACAGGATCGTAAGGAAGGTGCGTTTCTATGCCAGGATCAGAAAACTTTCCGGCCTGTATGCCATTGCCGCCTATATCCTGAAAGACACAAGCCAGAATGCTGTCGTTGAGACTTCCATATAAATAATCTATGCCACAGGAAGCCAGGTGTTCAAAACGGCAACGCACAAAAGCCGTGTTTTGTACTCCGCGTAACTGTACGGCAGCCGGAGGTCTGCCCACCCAGGCCTGGTTTTCGAGGCCCCGGTTTTCGTTACCCGGCACGCCGGGAGGACGCAATTTATAGGCATCCAACAGATACATTCCGGCCTGCAGAGGGACATGCCCTTGTTCCGAAGGCCTCAGCCAACCGGTATGCGAGAATCCGATGCCTTCGAAGCTAATATACTTTACCGGACGATCCAGGCTGCCCTGCACATCTACAAGGTTTTCGAGGTAGGGAACCACCGATTCGGTTTTGGTCATATCTTCTCCGGCACGTGGCCAATAATAGAGTTTATGGGCATCGACATCTAAATACCATTCTCCGGGCTTATCCAGAAATTCGATGGCATTACACAAGAAATAGGAAGACTCCCTGCCTTCTTCGGTCATCGGAGACGGCCAGGGATGTTCCGCCTGCACCCTGCTTTCGGGTTGATGAAAATAGACCAGAGCGACGTCCTTTCTATATTCGATGGCTTTAATGCGCAAATTGGCCACAGCCCACCTTTGATGAATCTGCAACTCCATACGGTCAAGGGTTTTGAAGGATTTTACAGCAGGTGCCGGAATTGTCAATACCCCTGTGCTTTTGTCCCATGCGAGCATGCGTTTGAAATTATCGTCGTTAGTATCTCTGGCACGCACGGCTTTATTACCGTCCACCCACAGCTGTCGAAAATCAATGTAACGACCGGAAATTTTAGGCTGATTGATTACCCAAAGTTTGCCTTTGGCCTCAGCCGGCAGACCCTGAATGCTGCTGCCTGCTTTGCTCCACTTGCCCAGCCTGATTCCTCCGCTCAGCCTTACTTCTTTATCATCAGCTGCAACAATGCGTGTAGGGCTTTCGGGGGTTCCGGAGTCTTCAGGTCGTACCAAAAGGGGTTCATCCAAAAAATAGGTCCCCGACTGTATCCGGATTACAATTCCGTCTGCTATTGAAGGATCGGATAACCTGCGCCATTCTCTGGCCAGCCTCAGGGCCGAGTGCAAACTCGCCTTGGGTTCTGCCTTGGTGCCCGGAGCATTGTCCGAGCCTCCGGGAGCCACCCATATCTCTGCCAATGCATAGATTGACAGAGAACTAAGCAATAAAGCTATTGATACTAAAGACTTTTTGATCATGACTGCTGTGTTTAACGTTTTTATTCGGGTTGAAAAACCGACTTAAGATAGGCACAATTGGCCCCGTAATTACCACGAACATTCCGGGTCTGGCTTGCATCTCTGGAACGTTCCATCACCAACCAACCGCGATAACCTATTTCTTCGAGCGTGCGTTTAACGGCAGGCATATCTATCATTGGATCGTTTTCCAGCCAAACACTGTCTTTGTTGGTGCAATGTATCATACAAATATCTTCACCCAAAATTCGTAATTCCTGGTGCAAGTCCTTGCCGCTTTGTAAGGCTCTTCCGAAATTGAAATAGATCTTGATAGCCGGGCTGCCGATTTCTTGCAACAAGGCTTTGTCGCCTGTAGCATCCAAAGCGGTTTCAATTCCTATAACCACCCTTTCTTTTTCGGCCATCAGGCCGATTTCTTTTAGGCGTTCCACCAGGGCAGGACGTAACTCGGGATACTTAAGCAGGTCACCTTTAACGCCCAAAGGCAAAAAAGCTACTCTTACTCCCAATCCTTTCATTACATCAATACAATCCTGTACCGGTGTGATAAAATCTTCACGATCCACCAGAGACTGAGCATAGAAACCAGACATGGCCACAGAAGAAAAACGAATACCGCTCACCTGCGCTGTACGTTTGAATTCTGCCAACACTTCGGGATCTTTGAGTTTGTTGTCAAAAGTGGGACGATCGCCCAGCCCACCCATGTCAATTTCCAGGCCATCACAGCCAATCTCTCTGGCCAGGGATATAGCCCCCAGCTTCTGGCGTTTCAGGATCATCCAGTCGCAAACCGAAATGGGAAATGGAGTGGAACCGGCACCTATAACTGCCTGAGCCGTTGTCCTACCCGGCCAGATACCATTTTCGATCTCTTTCATTTTGAGTTTGGCGGGGTCAATTTTTACGTATTTAATGCGCTGGCGTCTCCAGGTGTAGGCGATGTGTATATAACCGTCGGAGGATTGAATGACGCAAGGATAGGAATACTGGCTGATGGGGGAATCTTCGAGCACCAATGAGGCATACCAGGTCTTTCCGTCTTTGGACAAAGCCACGTTAAGAGGGGTTCTGGCTCCTTTAGCTTCACCGGCAGGAGGTTCTACGTGGTTGTATACCAACAAATGCCTGCCGTCTTTCAGCGTTAAAGCATCGGTTCCCGAATTATTGTTAGGCAAACCTACTCCCTCCATCTTCGACCAGGTCTGACCACGGTCAGTTGACCAGGCAGAACCGACCATCCGGTTACGGGTACGGCATAGCAGCTGCAAGTCACCGTTTTTGTGAAACAATATACTGGGCTGAATTGCCGACCATTCTGCCGGATCATTCAGCGGACCAATCTGTGTCCAGGTCTTTCCTTTGTCTTCGGTGACATCAATATGAAGCCTCCATCCGTGGTTTTCGGTGCTGGAGGGACAAAATAATTTTCCGTCCACCACTACCGGTTTGTTTTTGACCGGACCTATAATGCCTTCGGGTAATTTTTCTTCGGCTGACCAGGTCTTACCGTTGTCGAAGGAACGTTTCAAGCAACCCCACCAGGATCCTGGGCTGGGGCCAACCTTATAGAACAACAGCAGTTCTTCACCGGGCACCTGATACAATACCGGATTCCAGCAGGGATATCTCAGGCTGTCGTTTACTACTCCGTCTGCTGCTTTTTCGGGTTCAGTCCAGATGCCGTTTTCGTTACGACAAATCCAGATGCTGGCATCGGGATGGCGTTCCTTGGTGCCACCGAAAAAAGTCAACACGATACCTTCGGGGGTTTCAACCAGCGAAGAGGAATGACATTCGGGAAAAGAAGTCTTTTCATACACAAACTCATCTATCAGTATACCTTTTTTCCATTCCGGCCCTTGTTTGCATGCCGTCAGGCTGAGTAGAAGGCTTAGGCCCAATAGAATACTTTTCGTCTTCATAATTACTAATTTTAATGTGACAGAGTTATTTTCCTGCAGCGGCAGCGGCAGCAGCCTTCTCGGCTTTTCTTTTATCGGTATAATCCTTGTACATCTGTTTCCAGTTGCGGCCGTTTTCGTTGAGGTACTTTTCGTTTTTGGTTTTATAAATTTCAAATATACCAGAAACAGCCTTCATGTTTTTCATATCTATAGCCTGGTCGCGGGCTACTTTTAAGTTCTCAAGCATCACGGCTTCTTCTTTGGCTGTAAGATTAGGCACAATAGATCTGTATCCGTTCAGGGTAAATTCCACCTTACCTATGGTGTACTGGTCGTAGATGATTTCAATCTGTTCTTCGGTTAAATCCTTGCGTAAACCTTCCAGAAGAGCTGCACGTACAGATTTTGGAATACCGGAGTCGGCAATGATTTCTCTGTCCAGTGCAGTCAACACTTGTCCTGTGGTGGGATTGATGCTGCCTTCGGGAACACGATTGATGTTTTCGTTATGCCAGTCCCGTACAGCTTTTAAATGAGTGGCTATTACAGCACTGACCCGGGCTTCTTTGGCCGGATCGTTCAATTTCAGGGCTTCCACATAGGAGGCAGCCTTTTGATCCATACTTTCGTCCGATTTTCTTTTGGCTTCGGCAGCTTTGGCTTCTGCTTCGGCCTGGCTGAGCTGCGCATTTTGTCTCTGTGCGTTTATGGGTTGAATCATAAAAGTACTCAATAACAACATTCCGCATAATTTAATCATAACAGTTTTCATACTAAAAGGGATTAGGGGTTAGAAATAAAATATTCATCGTTTTTTCGAATGCCTGGTTTTATATTGGCTAATTTACTGGAAAAAAAATAATCACCAGAAGCCAGTTCCATGATTACATTCCCGTTTTCCAGTCCAAGTATTTGGATGTCCTCTATCTGATCAACCACCCGGCCGTCGTCGTATATGTCTTTGACCTCAGCAGCCGGATAACGAAGCCGGGCTTTGGTGTTGACAGGGACTATTACCTGCCACACAAAATCGTCTGCCGTTTTTATCCAGGAACTTGAAATAATTCCCCGGCGGGTCTCCATGCGAGTCTTTGCAAAATATATACCCGGAGGGAAGACGGCATCAAGGCTAAAACTTCTGAATCCTGCTTCCCGGCTTTTCAAACCGCATAAATGCTCAAAAAACCATAAAACAAAATCACCTTCAGCCTCCTGAAGCTCTACGCCAATCCGATAGCACAAATCGGCTCTGCCCCAGGTTGAAAGTGTGCGATATAAATGCTGTTTGCCCATATCTCCGCAGGCCGCTTTGCCATAATGCTCTATGGCTATGGATTGTTCAATCTGCCTGAATACACTCTCTGCTGTATTTTCTTCGCAGAGTCCCAGGCTCAGAGACAATAAGTTTGCTGTTAGAGTATTGTTTTCGTAGTATAGTTTTTCTTTATTAAAAAAACGGCTGTTGTATGCCTTACGCAGCTTATCGGCCCATTCGGCATAATAGACTGCTTTATCCTGATACTGTAAGTTGGCTGAAAAACCTTGCATCAACACACAGAAGCGATAAAAGGAGGCTGTCGAAATCAAGGCAGCCGATGTTACATAGTTTGTTTCGCCTAAACAATACTCCTCGGCGGGTAGCATAGTATGGCCCTCCCCGTTGGCCGCCAGTATATAATCTTCACGGCCGTAGTCTTTCCACAAATAGGCCAGCCATTTTTCCATGGCAGGAAAATGCTTTTTTAAATGACTGGTTTCGTCGTATTGTACATACAACACCTGAGCAAGATCGAAAATTGCATCGGGCTGTTGTTGCGAAGACAATGGCAGACTACCATCTTCGGCCTGGGCGTTAAACAGCTGATCCATCCATCGGAGACAGAGCATACGGTTGTCCAGTATGTAGCTTTCGGCCCAACACTGGCCGACCGAAAAGTTTTCTAATGCTTCAGTCTGATTCCTGTATTTCTCCAGGGCGACAGTTTTAAAAGACTGGACTAAGTCACTCAACTTCAGGTCATAGGTATCGAAGCGATTAATGGCTGCAGCTGCAGGGAGAAGTTGTCCCGGGGCAGGTAAAACCAGGTTTTGCTGCTTGGACCAGGGGCTTTTGCCTTGATTGGTCCATATCATTATTTTAGCATAATAGCTGGAATCTCTTTGCAATGTCTTACCACAATAAGGTATATCGTAGTTCATTTCGCAAGTTATCTTACCCGAATCCCATAGATCGGCCGAAGCTTGTTCGAGCAGTTCGGGCCGGCTGGCAATAAGTATACGGTAAGCTTGCTGGTTTAAACCTCTGGGGGTAGCCGCATTCATTTTCCAGCTCAGGCAAAGCTGCTGAACTCCCTCCTTGTCGCAGTAGTCCAGCCTGAGATTTTCTGTCTGCAGGTTTTCGATAACGGGAGTCTGACAGGCATAAAACAGGCCGGCAAACATCAAATAAAGAGTGAGTATCCGGTATTTCGCCATAGTTTTATTAATTGATTATTTTCTTAAGGATGATCCTTTAGTTTTTGGTTTCGGATTTCTTTTGGATTACCTATTGTTTGGCTGCCTCAAAAACCCGGTATAATTCTTCCATTCCTTTCACAGCATTGGCAGGCAAGCCTTTGCCTTCTGAACCGAAGATTTTCAGGGAGGCATAGGGTTCGACTGTGACCTTGGATTCATCAAATTGTCCTTCGGCGTTTTTGAGTCCTTTAGTGCTCAGGTTCCAGTGTTTTTCCAAGAAAGCATAGGTCGCCTGACGTTTTGATATACCGTAATCGTGACCTTCGCTCGCAAAATGGGCATTTTCGGCCAGGTCTTCCTTGCCGTACAATGCATAAACACTGCGAATATATGGAAATTCCAACTCCGGAACATCTTTGGTCCAATCTTTGCCGTCAGATACAACAAGTAAGAGACGGGGAGCGCACATGGCTGTTATCTCGGCGTTATTGGTTCTGCCACCGCAAAGATGAATCGGATTGCCGCTTTCGCAGGGACAGCCACCCACAAAATAGGAAGAAGTCATCACCACCGGCATACTCAGAGTAATCCTGTCGTCAATGGCTGTAATAAACGTTGTCTGACTGCCGCCGCCTGATCCGCCGGTTATACCCACTCTGCTAAGATCAGCCTCTTTTAAGGCGCAGAGATAATCCAGCATTCTCAAAGCGTTAAGGCTTTGTATAGTGTGAGCCATACTGCTGCGGTGGCTTTTGCCGTCAAATTGCAGAAGTTGTTCATCCCAGGCAAAGAGATCATAACTTACTGCAATAATGCCCATCCTGGCCTGCATGGCACAGCGCCGTTGTTGGTCGGCACGATAACGTCCGTCTCCGAAATGGCCGTTAGGATTGAGCATAACAGGGCACTTGCCTTTGTTACCAACAGGATGATAAATAGAACCTGTACAATAGACACCGGGCAGGATTTCAAGAGCTATGTTTTGCACATAATAGCCTTCGTATTTACGTTTAGGGCTCAGGATAGGCTTAGTCCCCGGGCTCCGGGGCATAGGATCCAGGCCGGCTGCGGCTTTCATTTCTTTTTTTAGCAGAGCTTTACGGGCCTCCCAGGAAGGCAAATCATTGTATTGACTGCCCAGATAATCTAAAAAAAGCTTACCAAAATCTGCGGTCCTGCGTGCATATTCAAAAGCTTTGATTTCGTAGGAAGTGCTGCTTTCTTTGACAAATTTATAATCGAAGGGCAACAAAATGTTGTTCAGGCTTTCTTCCAGGCTCCATGGATGTATGCGCCAATCGGCATAATCCAGTATCTTGCCCCTGACCAGTTCTTCCGAAAAACGCAGTCTTACACCAAATTGTTCTTGCAAATCTGTCAGAACATCTTTGAGAGGACGCTGAAACCGATTGTCTGAATTCTGTTGAGAATAGGTGCAAACACTAATGCACAACAATGCTGTAAACCAGATTTTTTTCATATCAATAAACCAATGTGGCAGAATCAACCATCTCATGAATGAGATAAGGCTTTTCAATACGTTCCACGTAATTGTTTTTCACTATTATATTGCTGCTTTCCGAACCGGATAATTCCAAAAAGGCTTTACTTCCGGGCAAAGGGAAACAGCCTTCAATAAATACATCACTGACGTTTTCCATCACCATCAGAGAAGCTTCTTTCAAGGGGTTTGAGGTGCGAAGGTTGGATAAATAAAGCTCCGTCGAATTCTTGCTTTGCAGTATGGGCCCACTTTGGGTATCAATACACAAATTACGTAATTGGATATCCCGGGCATTCTGTATACTAAAACCAGTCTCTGCCTGAATGTTTACATCTTCAATACTAATACTGGATATCGGCATTTCCGGAATACCCAGAATAGAACCTGCCGATTTCACCTCTGAGCCGGTCATACCTGAAATATGAATGTTTCTGAAAATGGGAGTGCGTTCAGTCACGGGCTCCTGAGGTACATTACTATAAAACAGATTCAATATTATAGCTTCTTTTTGAATATTCTTCATTACAATATTGCTCACACGGATTTCTTCGACTATTCCCCCCCTGCCCCGGGTTGATTTCAGACGAATTCCCCGGTCAGTACCGTCAAAAACACAATTACTTATGGTAATCTTGCGAACGTCGCCCGACATCTCGCTGCCGATGACAACTCCGCCATGTCCCGATAACATGGTGCAATTGGTGACAGTAATGTTTTCGCAGGGAGCAGCATATTGACGTCCTTGCAGATCACGGCCTGATTTGATGGTGATGCAGTCGTCACCAACACTGATGTGGCAATTGGAAATATGCACATTAGTACAGGATTCGGGATTGATACCATCTGTGTTGGGAGAAATAGGGTTTTCGATGGTCAGGCCCTGGATAGTCAAATTATCACAAAACTCCGGATTGACAGTCCAGAAAGGAGAATTGCTAATGTGCAGACCTTCAATCAAAATGTTTTTGCATTTGTATAATTGTATAAATGGAGGCCTGAACCAATGCCTTGCCAGAGTGTTCTTCCAGTCCGACTGAGGTTCAACACTGAAATCAGGATTGGCATCCAGCCAGGCTTGTTGGTATTTGGTCGGAGCAGCATTCTTCAATTCTCCCTTTTTAAAGGCCACTTCCAGCCTCCAGGTTTCTTCCCACCAGGCACGGCCGTTACCTTCGAGCCTTCCTCTGCCTTTTATGCTGATGTTTTCGGCTTCGTAAGCATAAATCAGAGGATGAAAGCTCTTCATCACTACTCCTTCATAACGCATTTCGACGTAAGGCATATATAAATCGAAATTGTCAGAAAAAGACAAGACAGCTCCGGCATCAAGATCTAGTGTAATATTGCTTTTTAGCCTTATCGGACCGGTCAGGTAGGTTCCAGAGGGAAAATACAAGGTTCCGCCGCCTTGGGCACTCAGTTTATCGATAGCTTTGGAAATCGCCTTGGTATTCAGTGTTTTGCCATCGTTTTTACCTCCGGCTTTGAGTACATTGATAATAGTTGCTTCTGCATATAAAGGCAACAAAATAAGCAATACTAAGCTGATCAGGGTTTTCATTGTCTATTGGTTGAATAAGAATTCCGGCCAGGAATAACTGCCCGGTTTCAGGGTTATAAAAAGATGGGAGTTGTGTATCAATTGAAGACGGACCACTCCGGGGGCCAGTTCTTCCACAGGTTTAAATGCAGTCCAGTTAAGCCTGCTCAGCAGGCTCGCTGCCGTCGCTCCTCCTTCGATGAACAATTCGGCCGGCTTGATTTGCTGCAAAAGCAACTGCAGCACATCAGTAAAACGGGCTTTCAGCCTGTCGGCGCTGTTTTCGTAGTTAATTGGTTTAGAGGCAATCCTCAGGGCCAGCCGGGGTTCTTTTTCCCAGGCTTCCACACAGGCATTCATCCAGGCAGCCAGATCGGCCGAATCGGGTTTTTGTTCCGAACTCAATTCCGGAGGCATTTCCATCAAACGTATCCCTTTTTCATTTAAATGTTCGGCATAATCCAGACTGTGTTGGTGAGCGCTGCCGCACACCATCAGGAAATTATGCATCGAAGGTTTGGCCGGCCGTTTGTGGCGTTTTTGCTGATGAATCAGGTTTTGTTCGATTTGTAGCTTGAGATAAGCCTCCCAAAAGGCGGCACTTCCTGCCGGTAAGACCTCAGGTATGCATTGAAAGGCAGCGTTACGCAAATCTTCTGTATTGCAGGCATCCGGAATAGTGAATTTAATTTTCGGCAGAACCTCTTTTGCAGGTAGGTGATTTTGCAGTAAGTCCATTACATTTGAGGTAGAGACGGGGAACTCCGGATCACGGCTAAAAGCCGTTTGAGATAATTCAATTCCTTCAATATAATACTTCCCGTCCCGAATGCAACGCCCTTTCATGGGATTAGCCGGTTGTATCAGCAGGCTGCTTTTGCCTGTCAATCCGGCCAGGGTATTTAGTTCGGGTAATACCCAGCCCCGCAATACGGAATCGATCTTTTTGAATATATGTGTAAATCCGGCCTGTTTAAGCGTTTCACCCAGCAAGCGGCTTACCCGGCAAGCCCCTTCCAGAGTATTGGATCGGGTATCGCAGGCAATCACCAATACTGCCGTTCCCTCTTCCTGAAAATCCAGCAAACGTTCTTTGTCAGGGACATCCATAATCATGGCCACCCTTACTCCGTAACGCAAACAGATACCTGCAGTTTCGGCTGCTCCGGTTAAGTCGTCTGCAATAATGATGATCATTGTATTTTGTTTTTGGCCATTTTCAAGGCATAATCGATCGAAATGAGCATAGCATCTTCGCAGGCAATACCCTTGCCGGCAATTTCAAAAGCAGTACCATGATCGACCGAGGTTCTGATGATGGGTAAGCCCAAAGTGATATTTACACCTTTCACACTATCCATTTTTTGGGTTTGATTATTCCACTTGAATCCCAATAACTTAAAAGGGATATGTCCCTGGTCGTGGTACATAGCCACACAACCGTCGTAACGGCCCTGCACTGCTTTGGCAAAAATGGTGTCCGGAGGCAGGGGACCTTCCACCAGATAACCTCGCTGTTGAGCTTCTTCTATGGCGGGAATGATTTCGTTGATCTCTTCATCGCCAAACAAGGCATTTTCCCCGGCGTGAGGATTCAGACCTGCCACGGCCAGGCGGGGTTTTGCAATACCAAATTGCACACAGGCTTTATGTAAAAGTTCTATTACATCCAGAACCCTTGTTTTGTTTACCCTGTCACAGGCCTGACGCAGAGACACATGAGTACTTACGTGAATGACTCTGAGTGCATCGTCGGCCAGCAGCATAGCGTAATTTTTGGTGTTGGTATAATGAGCATAGATTTCGGTATGTCCCGAAAAGGCATGTCCGGCCTTGTGTATGGATTCCTTGTTGATGGGTGCCGTAACAGTAGCGTCTACCTGCGAGGTCATGGCCAGATCAATCAGACAGCGCACTGCTTCGAAGGCTGCCGCTCCGGCCATGGATGAAACCCTTCCATATTCCAGATTGGCAAGATCGACGTTATGCAAATCATACACATCAATGGTGCCATACTCAAAGTATGCTTCCGGGATGTTTTGAACCGGATGGATTTTCAACTCCTTGCCCAGGAGTTGTACAGCCTGTCGCATAACTCCTGCATCTCCCACTACCACGGGCTTGCACGTAGCATAAACCTCTTTGGAAGACAAGGCTTTCACTATTATTTCAGGGCCAATACCGGCGGGATCGCCCATACTGATTCCTATAACAGGTTTTATATTATTCACTTTGTTCATCATAATCATACTATAGATTGATAAATACCCACAGCATCTTTCCACTCCAGTTCTCTGGGATTATTATTCAGCAAACGCTTGACTTTCATGGCCATATCAGCCAATTCCGGCAAATCTCCCTTTTTAACTCCCAGAGAGGATAAGTTTTGAGGAATACCACATTCATAGGAAAGCTCCTGGATGGCTTTTACTCCGGACAGAGCTGTAGCCCTCAGGTCTCCTTTGTCGGGAAGACCCATCGCCAATGCCATACGGGCATTCTTTTCTAAATCGGCTTCCATGTTAAATAACATAACAGCGGGTAACAAGACGGCATTGGCCAAACCATGGGAAAAATGATATTTTCCGGCCAGACCGTAGGATAAAGCATGCACAGCCGAAGTATTCACCGGACCCAGACAAAGCCCGCCATACATGGAAGCCAGCGCCATGGCAGAGCGTGCCTCGATGTTGTTGCCCTCGTTCACGGCAGTTTTCAGGTTCTTGTATACATACTCAATTCCCTTGAGAGCGTATAAATCAACTGTCGGATGAGCGAACTTGTTGGTATAGGCTTCTATGCAGTGGCATAAGGCGTCCATACCCGTTTCGGCAGTAAGTTTTGGGGGCAGACTAAGCGTCATTTCCGGATCTATCAAGGCCATATCAGGTATCAACCAGGGGCTGATAATGCCTTTTTTCTCACCGTCGCGCAGATCAAACAAAATGGCATTGGGCGAAACTTCACTGCCGGTTCCCGCTGTGGTGGGAATACAGATTAACAGATTATCGCGACTATCTACCAGGTTCTTGCCAAAAACATCCGAAGGCTTTTGGTTTCCTGAAGCCAGGGCTGCCAGTAGCTTACCCATATCCAGTACACTGCCTCCGCCTACAGCCACAATTGCCTGAGGCCTGAAAGCTTCACTTTGTTGATACAAACATTCAAACATGTCCGTGTCGGGTTCACCACGCCAGGCATAATCCAGACACAACAAGTCCAGCCCTTTTTCGCGGGCATATCCGATGCTTTTTTCTAAAAAAGCCCAAAGAGGATGAGTAGACAAGAGCAGTACCTTTTGTTTTTTCTCTGCCAGTACAATATCTGCCCAGCCTTGTGCACAGCCTGTACCAAAGAAGATATGTTTGGGTTGTATCAGTTCAATGCTTCTCATAATAAATTTATTTGTTGTTGGCCAGCTTTGGTTTTTTATAATCAAAAATGGTCAGGCCTTTATCCAGTTGGGGCTTGGGAAAGAACAAGCTTGCAACATAGCCTACAATAAGTACTATCAGATGGCTATACACGCCTAACATATATTTATGATGCGGAAAATTCCATGAGCCCAGATCCAAAATCAGGTGTTTGCTGCCTCCTGTTTCAATTGAAGTGGTCGTCAATACAGCGTAGGCTGTGAAAAGTACACAGACCAGCAGACCAATGTATAAACCTTGCTTGTTGGCTCTTTTACTGAAAAGGCCCAATAAAAAGATACCGACTATTCCGGCAGAGAATATGGCGTATAATTCAAAAACAACACCCAACACTCCTTCTCCTTCCCAAACAGCGTAAAGACTGGCCACACCAATAGAAGCCAAACCCGAAACAGCAACCAGTATTCTGCCCATATTCAAGCGTTGTTTGTCGGTGCAATTGGGTTTCAAACGCTGATAATAATCTTCCACCCCTATGGC
>CAZAUQ010000021.1:10435-11671 GCA_964488495.1 uncultured Bacteroidales bacterium | reverse complement strand
AACACCAGGACTATCGGAACCATCAGGCCTTGTACCAGCAAAATCCAGTTGCCTTTGTAGGCAGCCGAGGGATATGCTAAAAAGGTGACACTGCTTATCAGTGTGGCAAAAATAGATAAGCCGATAGCCCATGCAGGAATTTTTTTACTACCGGCAAAATAATTGTCGGAACTGTTTTGGCGTCTGGCAAAATAAATACCCACAAAAACAGTAAGCAACACACTTATCAGGACTATGCCCAGATCTATCCAATGTATACTATTCATTTATTGCTAATTTATGGAAACGTTCAACGATGGATTGTTCTTCTTCTACAGACAACGAGCTTAAGGGAGGCATCATAGTAGTGCCACACAAGCCCTTTGCTTTCATCAATACCTTTAATGCTGCCAAAGAACTGCCCAGATTTCGGTCTTTTTGATACAATTCTGCGATCAGGTCGGTCTGTTGTTGATAATGCAAAGCGGCATCTGTATTGTCGGCCAGTACAGCTTTATGAAGTTTGTAATACAACTCCGGAACCACATTACCGGTGCTGGGGACAATACCGTCGGCACCTAGTATCAAACTATTTGCTCCTTGAGCACCCCAACCGCAGAAGAAAGAAAAATCGGAGCGGTTTTTATATTTTTGTATGCATTCGTTCAAACGTACGGGATCTCTTTCTGAATCCTTTAATCCTGCAATATTGGGATGTTGGCTCAACTCGGCAATCAAATCCAGGGGCAGAGATAATTGAGTTGTTGCTTTGATATTATACATAAAAACCGGCACAGATAAAGAATCAGCCAAGGTCAGATAGAAAGAACGCATTTGATCTTTTGAAAGTGGATAATACGACGGCAATGTAGAAACGACAGCATCAACACCCATATCAGCATACATTTTGCCACGATTCAGCAACTCGGCTACCTGGTTGCCTACCAGTCCGGCATAGACTTTCTGTTTTCCGCTTTTTGCTCTGCAGGCTGCACGCATGCAGCGCAAACTTTCCTTCTCTGAAATGGAAGTAGACTCACCTGTTGTGCCCAATACTAGAGGAGAAATAGAATATGTTGCAAAAAGCTTCATAATACTTTTAATTGCGGCAGTATCCACTCTGAGGTCCTTCAGCAAAGGAGTGATCATAGGTACTACTACACCGGAAAATTGTTTAGTCATTTGATTTAGATTATTAATAGAAAGGGTTCAACATGTCTGATTATTAACAGACTTCATTCATTCATTCATTCATTC